>NZ_JBIUVQ010000001.1:0-873249 GCF_044743035.1 Streptomyces sp. NPDC087787 | reverse complement strand
ACTAATCCCCACCGAAGTGGTTCATCGTTCGACTTGCATGTGTTAAGCACGCCGCCAGCGTTCGTCCTGAGCCAGGATCAAACTCTCCGTGAATGTTTACTCGGCCAGTAAATTAATACTGCCGGTGCAACACGCACGAGAGCGGAACCGGAGGGGAGGAATAGTCCCCTCGGTTCACAGCGTCCTCGCTGTGTTTTTTCAAAGGAACCTCGTCCCAGCGGATGCTGGAGACGGGGTATCAACATATCTGGCGTTGATTTTTGGCACGCTGTTGAGTTCTCAAGGAACGGACGCTTCCTTTGTACTCACCCTCTCGGGCTTTCCTCCGGGCGCTTCCCTTCGGTGTTTCCGACTCTATCAGATCTTTTTTCTCGACCTGACCCCCAGTCAGCGGGGTTCGTCTTGGGTTTTCGGACTTCCGCCCGTCGGCCTTTCGACATTCACTACGTTAGCCGATTTCCCTGGCGACTCATAATCGAGTCCCGCGAGTTCGAATTCGGGTACGCGAGCGCACCGAAGACGACCCCGTCGAAGGGGTTCTCGGTTGGTAGTGGGTTGGCCGCTCCGGCTGCAGGCGATCGCCGTACCCGGTTCAGCGGCTTGGGCTACGTTACGCACCTTCCTCGGGCGAGTCAACTCCCGCCGTCAGCTTCGGCGGCGCCTCGGCGTATGGGCCCGGTACGGGCTCACCGTCGGGTCGTCGGCGGCCCAGAAGCGCCACGGGTGGACGTCGCCGTTGCCGCCCTCGCCGGCCACTCCGGTGCGGGGGCCGTTGCGGGCCGAGAGGCGGCGGGCGCGGACCGACTCGGCGCCCTCGACGATCTCGGCGGCACGGAGCAGAACTCCGCTCGTCCCGCCCTCGACCCAAGTTGGACTCTTCGGCGTCGAAGTTCCGCGTTGTTGAGGGCCGCAGGGTGTCGGCCCGCGGTGAAGGTTGGAGGCGCGTGGTCCAGCTGGTTCGAACGTGTATGGCTGATGTTGTCGTGGTCAGGCACTACGACCGCCTCTACCGGACGACACGGGACCTGGTCGAGCTGGTGGACCTGGCCGAGGAGACAGGCGTTGGCGCTGCGGTGGCCGAGAGAGCAGCACTACGCCGAGCAGGCAGCGGCCGAACGAGCGAACCTGAAACCCCGCCAACCCGCTCTGCCCAGCTGATCAGCCCCTCCCGAGCAACGGGGGAACCTCAGTTTGCTCCTGTCGGCCCCTTTACCGGGCCGCACTGTCGTTGATCACCGCGACTATGGCGGCCGGTAGGCCGCCCGTTGGCCGGAAGCGTGAGGCAGGCGGCACCGGAACGAGGCGACACAAGGCCCATCACCTTGGCGCGTGCCATCGCGTTGCGCGGGCTCTGGTCGGACAACGGCTTGCCGTCCTTGCCCAGCAGCGCGGCCAGCCGGCCGGGACCGAAGCCTGCGTGTCCGGGACGATCGGCCCATCGGCGGCGAAGTGAACGCGGAGTATCACGCGCCAAGCTCGCGAGCGGTTACGCGTCTTCGGGCCCGACTTCCGCGCCGACTCACCGAGGGGGCCGCGAGCCAGGCGCGCAGCGGCTCAGGCTCCGGCGGCTGGCTTGGCTCTCGGGCTCAGTCGGTACGCCGAGACTGTTGGATCACCGGCGAGGTAGAAGCGGTGCTGCCAGTCATGGGCTTTGCTCACGCCCACGCGAGGACCGACCCGGATGAGTGCCGCGGGTACTGGCTCGCCCTCGGACAGCTCGACCGATGCACCTGTCAGTAGGTCGGTGCCGTTGTGCTCTGCCGTGATGCCGAGCGCCTGGCAGAAGTTCCCCGGCCCCCGCGCGAGACGTGGACCCTCGACCTTGTTCCCCCGCCGCTCGCGAGCCAGGTGCTCCCCTTCGATGACCCTGCCTGCCCGGATCAGCACCGCTGTGGCGACGCCGTCTGCCCCGGTGACGACGTTGGCGCACCAGTGCAGCCCGTGAGAACGGTAGACGTACAGGTGTCCCGCGGGTCCGAACATTACGGCGTTTCGGAGTGTCCTGCCTCGATAGGCGTGGGAGGCGGGGTCGGCGGAACCGGAGTACGCCTCGGTCTCCGTGATGGCGATACTCACGGTTCCCTCGGGTGTCTTGTGGGTGAGGACAGCACCGAGCAGCTTGGGGGCGACTTCTTCGGCGGGATGAGCAAGATCCACAATGTTCATGCTGACCGCCTTGACATGATGGGACCTTCGGGGGTCGTGCGTACCAGGACGCGGCCCAGCAGATCGGGAGCGACCTCCACGAAGGGGCGGTCGAAGAACTCTCCGGGCAGCGGTGTACGGGACGTGGGCGCGATCACGGCTCACGAGCGTAGTCGAGGCAGGTGGGATCATTGATCGGGAATCATCCAGGAACCGATCAGGAGGTACCGAGGTGACCGAGCACAAGCGGCGGCCGCTCCCCCACGACTTCCATCCGCCCGTGCCGTCCTTCACGGTCACGAGCGACGACGTCCGGGAGGGCGCGACGCTCGGGGACGCTCAGGTGCACGCGGGTGGGAACACCTCCCCGCAGCTGCGCTGGGCGGGTTTCCCTCCGGAGACGAAGAGTTTCGCCGTGACCTGCTACGACCCGGACGCCCCGACGGGCAGCGGGTTCTGGCACTGGGTGCTGTTCGACATCCCGGCGTCGGTGACGGAGCTTCCGGCGGGTGCGGGCGGCGGCAAGTTCGAGGGGCTGCCCGAGGGCGCGGTGCACGCGCGCAACGACTACGGCACGAAGGACTTCGGCGGTGCCGCGCCGCCGCCCGGGGACGGACCGCACCGGTATGTGTTCACGGTGTACGCGGTGGACCAGGACAGGCTCGGTCCGGACTCGGACGCCTCGCCGGCGGTGGTGGGCTTCAATCTGCGCTTCCACACGCTGGCGCGCGCCCAGCTGATCGGTGAGTACGAGAACCCCGCCGAGGGCTGAGCCGCGCGGCGCGCAGGCCGCCGTTCACTGAACGTTTGCCCGCTTCCGGTCTTGAACGTGGCCGGGAGCGGGCACTTTTATTGCGTTGTCCATCCCGGCGCGCCCGGCCAGAGTTGATCCAGCCCGCCACGGGGTGGGCCGGCGCTCTTGGGAGGTGGGCCGGGATGCGGGACACGCTGGTGCTGAACGCGAGCTTCGAGCCGCTGTCGACGGTGACGCTGAACCGTGCGGTCGTGCTGGTGCTCCAGTCGAAGGCCGTGGTCGAGCAGACCCATCCGGAGCTGCGGCTGCGCGGCGCGCAGGTCGACATTCCCGCGCCCCGGGTGATCCGGCTGTGCCGGTATGTGCGGGTGCCGTTCCGAAGACAGGCACCGTGGTCGAGGCGGGGTGTGCTGATACGGGACCGGCACCGGTGCGCGTACTGCGGGCGGCGCGCGACGACCGTGGACCACGTGGTGCCGCGCTCGCGGGGCGGGCAGGACACCTGGCTGAACACGGTGGCCTCGTGCGCGGAGGACAACCACCGCAAGGCGGACCGGACTCCGGAGCAGGCGGGAATGCCGCTGCTGCGGGAGCCGTTCGAGCCGACCCCCGCGGACGCGATGCTTCTGGCCCTGGGGCAGGAGGAGTTCGAGGCGCTTCCCTCCTGGCTGGCCCGGTCGGCAGCCTAGTTGGACGGCAGTGGGGCCCGCCTTCGTGGTTTGTCACGATGGCGGGCCCCACTTGCCGTGGCGGACCGGGCGGGTCAGTCGATGGACGGCTTCTCGCGGCGCTCGGTGGCCGCGGGGGCGTTGCCGCCGCCCGGGGCGCCGCCCAGGGAGCCGAAGCCGCCGATGGCTCCGGACAGGCCCTTGAGGGCGTCGCCGATCTCGCTGGGCACGATCCAGAGCTTGTTGGCGTCGCCTTCGGCGATCTTCGGGAGCATCTGGAGGTACTGGTAGGAGAGCAGCTTCTGGTCGGGGTCTCCGGCGTGGATGGACTCGAAGACCGTACGGATGGCCTGGGCCTCGCCCTCGGCGCGCAGGGCGGCGGCCTTGGCCTCACCCTCGGCGCGCAGGATCGCGGACTGCTTCTCACCCTCGGCGCGGAGGATCTCCGACTGCCTGACACCTTCGGCCTGGAGGATCGCGGCGCGCTTGTCACGGTCGGCGCGCATCTGCTTCTCCATCGAGTCCTGGATGGAGGTGGGCGGTTCGATGGCCTTGAGCTCGACGCGGTTGACGCGGATGCCCCACTTGCCGGTCGCCTCGTCGAGGACGCCGCGCAGGGCCGCGTTGATCTCCTCGCGGGAGGTCAGGGTGCGCTCCAGGTCCATGCCGCCGATGATGTTGCGCAGGGTGGTGACGGTGAGCTGCTCGATGGCCTGGATGTAGCTGGCGACCTCGTAGGTGGCGGCCCGGGCGTCGGTCACCTGGTAGTAGATGACGGTGTCGATGTTCACGACCAGGTTGTCCTGGGTGATCACCGGCTGCGGCGGGAACGGGACGACCTGTTCACGCAGGTCGATGCGGTTGCGGATGGTGTCGATGAACGGGACGACGATGTTGAGGCCCGCGTTCAGTGTCCGTGTGTAGCGGCCGAAGCGCTCGACGATGGCGGCGCTCGCCTGTGGGATGACCTGGATCGTCTTGATCAGGGCGATGAAGACCAACACCACCAGGATGATCAGGACGATGATGACCGGTGCCATCGTTGCTGCCCGTACCCTTCTCCGCCTCGGCTCTTTCGGAAGATCTTGCGGCTGTTGAAGATCTTGCTGGTCGAGTCTGACAGACCGTGGCCCAACTCGTGGCCTGTTCGGTCCACTTGTTGTTGTCGCCTTTGGTGCGAGGTCACATGACGACGGCGGTGGCGCCCTCGATGTCCACGACGTCGACCTGTTCGCCGACTTCGTAGGCGTGGTCGGTGTCGAGCGCGCGTGCCGACCAGATCTCCCCGGCGAGCTTGATGCGGCCGCCGGAGCCGTCGACGCGTTCCAGGACGACGGCCTGCTTGCCCTTCAACGCGTCCACCCCCGTGGCCAGTTCGGGCCGCTGTCGGCGGTGCCTGGCCGCGATGGGCCGGACGACGGCGATCAGGGCGACCGAGACGACGACAAAGGTGAGCACCTGGACGACGACGCCGAAGCCGAAGCCCGCGACGGCCGCGGCCACGACCGCGCCCACCGCGAACATGCCGAACTCCGGCATCGCGGTGACCACGAGCGGGATTCCGAGCGCCGCCGCGCCGACCAGCCACCAGACCCATGCGTCGATGTTGTCCACATGGTCATGTTAGGCCGGGGCGGTGGCGGCGGACAGGGTGCGGAGCGGTGTTCAGGACAGCGGGAGTCCCTTGGCGGTCCAGCGGTCACCGGCCTGCTCGACGACGAGCGGGAGACCGAAGCACAGGGACAGGTTGCGGGAGGTGAGTTCGAGTTCCAGCGGGCCGGCGGCGAGGACCTTGCCCTGGCGGATCATCAGGACGTGGGTGAAGCCGGGGGCGATCTCCTCGACATGGTGAGTGACCATGATCATCGAAGGGGCGATCGGGTCCCGGGCGAGCCGGCCGAGACGGCGGACCAGGTCCTCGCGGCCGCCGAGGTCGAGACCGGCGGCGGGCTCGTCGAGCAGGAGCAGCTCGGGGTCGGTCATCAGGGCGCGGGCGATCAGGGTGCGCTTGCGCTCGCCCTCGGAGAGGGTGCCGAACTTGCGGTCCAGGTAGTCGCTCATGCCGAGGCGGTCGAGGAAGGCGCGGGCGCGCTGCTCGTCGATGTCCTCGTACTCCTCCTGCCAGCCGGCCGTCATGCCGTACGCGGCGGTCAGGACGGTCTGGAGCACGGTCTGGCCCTTGGGGAGCTTCTCGGCGAGGGCGATGCCGGCCACGCCGACGCGGGGGCGCAGCTCGAAGACGTCGGTCCCGGGCTTCCCGAGGGTCTCGCCGAGGACGGTGGCGGTGCCGCTGCTGGGGTAGAGGTAGGTGGAGGCGACGTTGAGCAGGGTGGTCTTGCCGGCGCCGTTGGGGCCGAGGATGACCCAGCGCTCCCCCTCCTTGACCGACCAGGAGACCTGGTCCACGAGAGCCCGGCCCTCACGGACCACGGATACGTCCTGAAGCTCCAGAACATCGCTCATGAGCGCGTTGTCTCCCCTTGCAGTGTGCCGCCGGTCTCGGCATCGCGTACGCCTGTGGCTGGGCCCGCCGCGCCGGTGGGCGCACGCAGCCCTCACCGAATCTACGCCACGAGCCGGGCGGGCCGTTCCATCGGTCCGGTCCTTAGGGTGGAGGCATGCTCTCGGAACCGCGCTCTGGACGCCTCGCCGCTTGGGGAAACTCACTCTTGTCCGGATATGTCTCGCCGGATGACGCCGTGCTCGCCATCGTCGGGGACGACGCCGTCCACCGCGTGGAAGGGCTGCCCGGTGAGTCGGGTCCGGTCGGGCTCACGCTGGCGCTGGGGCGGCTGCGCCGGCTCGGGGTGGACGCGCTGCGGGTGGCGCTGCCCGCGCCGGGGCATCCGCTGGGGCTGAGCGGGCCGCCGGAGTTCAACGCGCGGGCGCTGGAGGCCGGGGAGGCGGTGCTCTGCCACGGGGCCGCCTTCGGGCTGGTGCCCGAGTTGCACGAGGCCGGGCCCAAGGGCGATGTGCACGCCGAGGTGCTGTGGCACGTGTTGCCGGTGCGGGAGGCGCCGCC
The DNA here is from genome assembly GCF_044743035.1 of Streptomyces sp. NPDC087787. NCBI lineage: Bacteria > Bacillati > Actinomycetota > Actinomycetes > Kitasatosporales > Streptomycetaceae > Streptomyces > Streptomyces sp. NPDC087787. Next base: position 866,660 of record NZ_JBIUVQ010000001.1, on the reverse strand, counting down.
GGTCGACGTGCCGTCGCTGGGCGAGGCCGAGCGGGAGCTGGCGGAGGCGCTGCGGGAGGCGACGTCGGTGCTGTCGCGGCTGGACGTGGCCGGATCGGGCCCGGTGGCGGAGGCGGCGATCGACGCGTACCGGGCGCGGGCCGAGCATTCGGGAGGGTCGGCGCGCAGCGCCTCGTTGAGGGGCGGTGGCCGGGCGACGGGCGGGCCGGAGGTTCTGGCGCCGGGGTATCCGCCGCGGGCGGTGCGGGTGCTGGAGCTGGCGCGGCGGGTGGCGCTGCTGGTCTCGCTGGCGTACGGGAACGGGCACGGGGGTGCGGTGAGCGCGTCCGAGATGGCGGCGCGGGGGGACGCGCTGCGGCCGGTGGAGCGGACGGCTCGGCGGGCGCAGGTGGCGGCGTACAACTCGATGCTCGAGGAGCGGGAGCGAGGGGCGCGCTGACGGACGGCCGCGACGGACGTCCAGGCCGCGCGCGGACCGCGAAACGGCCTCCCGGGGGGAGCCGGGAGGCCGTCGGTCGTGGTGGGCTCAGGGCCTGACCGGGCTCAGCGGCCTCAGCGGTTGAGGCCGAGGTTGCCGAAGGCGGGGTTCAGGACGCCGATGACGTTCACGCTGTTGCCGACGGCGTTGACCGGGATGTGGACCGGGGCCTGGACGACGTTGCCCGAGACGACGCCCGGGGAGCCCTTGGCGGCGCCGCCGGCCCAGGCGCCGTCGGTGGCGGAGGCCATCGACGCACCGGCGGCCACGAGCCCCCCGGCCACCATCGCCACGGCCGCTGCCTTCTTCAGGTTCTTCACTTCTGACCCCTCCTGGTGATCGCCGCGGCAGGCGCCGCGGCACGCACTGGAGAACGGCCGGGCCGCACGGAGGTTGCGCCATCCGGGGGACATTCCCACGACGGTATGAATCTCAGTCCGGAGCGGGACCCTCCGAATTGCCCTCGGCGGGCGGGATCACCCGCTCAGGCCGTGGCGCACGGCCCACAGCGCGGCCTGGGTGCGGTCCGCCAGGTCGAGCTTCATCAGGATGTTCGACACATGGGTCTTGACGGTCTTCTCGGAGAGCACCAGGGCCCGGGCGATCTCGCGGTTCGAGCGGCCGTCGGCTATCAGGGCGAGCACTTCCCGCTCCCGCTCCGTCAGCGATGTCCCCCGGCTCTGGCCGGAGTTGCTCTCCTCCTGGGACAACAGGGCGCCCGCGACCTCCGGCTGGAGGAGGATGTGCCCGGCGTGCACCGAGCGGATGGCGCCGGCGAGCGCGTCGGGATCCACGTCCTTGTAGACGTACCCGGCGGCGCCCGCGCGCAGCGCCGGGACCACGGTGCGCTGCTCGGTGAAGCTGGTGACGATCAGTACGCGCGCGGGGTTGTCGAGTTCGCGGAGCCGGCGCAGCGCCTCGACCCCGTCCATGACGGGCATCTTGACGTCCATGAGGACGACGTCGGGCCTCAGTTCCTCGGCGCGGGCGACTCCCTCGGCGCCGTCCGCCGCCTCGCCCACGACCTCGATGTCGTCCTGCACCTCCAGGAAGGTGCGCAGGCCCCGGCGGACCACCTGGTGGTCGTCGACGAGCAGCACCTGGATCGGGTCAGCCACCGGGGACCTCCATCTCGATCGCGGTGCCCTTGCCGGGCACCGATTCCACCGTCAGCCGTCCGCCGGCCCCGCTCGCCCGGTCCCGCATGGAGACCAGGCCGAGGTGGCGGCCCGCGCGGCGCACCGCATTCGGGTCGAAGCCGGTGCCGTCGTCGGTGATCCGCAGGACGGCACCGCCGCCGCGGCGGTCCAGGGTGACGTCGACATGGTCCGCCCGCGCGTGCCGCAGGGCGTTGTGCAGGGCTTCCTGGGCGACGCGGAGCATGGCCTCCTCCTGCGCGGCCGGCAGGGCGCGGATGCCGCGGGCGGTGAAGGTGACACGCGCGCTGTGGGCGCGGTCGAGGACCTGGATCTGGGTGCGGAGGGTGGCGACCAGGCCGTCCTCGTCGAGGGCGGCGGGGCGCAGTTCCACGACGGCGGCGCGCAGTTCGTCGACGGCCTCGGCGGCGAGCGCGGCCACCTGCTGCAGTTCGCCCTTGGCGCGTGCGGGGTCGCGGTCGACGAGGGCGGTGGCGGCCTGGGCGGTCAGGCGCAGGGAGAACAGTTTCTGGCTGACCGCGTCGTGCAGTTCGTGGGCGAGGCGGGAACGCTCCTCGGCGATGGTCAGTTCGCGGCTGCGTTCGTAGAGGCGGGCGTTGGTGAGGGCGATCGCGGCGTGCTGGGCGAGGATCGAGAGCAGTTCCTCGTCCTCCTCGGTGAAGCCGCAGCCACCCTCGTGCCTCACGCCGTTCTTGTTCGCCAGGAAGAGGGCGCCGATGACCTCGTCGCCGTCGCGGACCGGCAGGCCCAGGAAGTCGGACATCTCGGGATGGGCGGCGGGCCAGCCCTCGAAGCGCGGGTCCTCGCGCAGGTCCGCGAGGCGCTCCACCCGGGCCTCGCTCAGCATGGCGGCGAGGATGCCGTGCTGGCGCGGGAGCGGGCCGATGGCCCGCCACTGCTCCTCGCTGACCCCGTCGACCACGAACTGGGCGAAACCGCCGTGGTCGTCCGGTACGCCGAGGGCGGCGTACCGCGCGTCGAGCAGTTCACGGGCGGAGGCGACGATCGTCTTCAGGACGTCGCGCACCTCGAGGTGTCTGCTCATGGCCAGCAGCGCGGAACTCACCGCGGCGAGGCCTGACCTGGGGCCTTGACTCATGTCCTCACGGTACCGGCGGGGGATGACGGTCGGGATCGGCCCCGCGACGGCCGTACCCGGGCCGCTGGACCTAGGTCCGGCGACCGGTACCGGACGGGCCCCGGACGCGGGCGCGCACCACGTCAGGCCGGCCGGGATCCGCTCACCCAGAGCGTTGCAGTGGCAACCAGGGGTGAGAAAACCTCTGCCTCGATGTGAGGGCACCCATAGGACGCAGGTCACGTACGAACGGACATAGGAGACGGAGGGGCCCGTCACGAACGGCACAGACGCTCTAGTCTGTCCCGTTTTGTCCGTTCCGCTCCACTATCCAGCTTCGTACGTCACACCTTTGCCACCGGATTTTGCGGCAGCTAAGAATTGCTCTCGTCGCTCAACGCCGCGGGTTTCCGCTCGCGGCGTTTGTGTGGGACGGACCCCCTCCCGCAGTCCGGAGAGCGGCCTCCGCGCTACTCGAAGAGGTCTATTTCGCCATGCCCGCAAACTTCCGCCTTCCCGGTCGTGCCCTGGCCAAGCCCCGCAGGATCGCCGTCGCCGGCGTCGCCGTCCTCGGAGCGGCCGCCGTCGCCTTCTCCGCCGCGCCCGGCCACGCCGAGACGACGAGCAGCGTCGCGGCCGCCCCGGTGCAGCTCGGCACCCAGCCGATCCAGGGCGTGAAGGCCAGCGTCACCGACCAGCTGGCGGGCGAGAGCGTGAAGGTCCAGGCCATCGCGGCCAAGAAGCAGGCCGTCGTGACGCAGCAGGCCCGGACCGCCGCCCTGCACAAGGCCGCGGCCGCCCAGAAGGTCAAGTCCGCGCACCAGGCCAAGCAGGCCGCGAGCCGGTCCGCCAAGCGCCCGCAGGCGCAGACGGTCGCGTACTCCACCAACTACGGCAACAACCTGGACGGCTGGATCCGTCAGTCGCTCGCCGTCATGAAGCAGCACAACATCCCCGGCTCCTACAGCGGCCTGCACCGCAACATCATGCGGGAGTCCTCGGGCAACCCGAACGCCATCAACAACTGGGACATCAACGCCCGCAACGGCATCCCGTCCAAGGGGCTGCTGCAGGTCATCGACCCGACCTTCCGCACGTACCACGTCCCCGGCACGTCGTGGAACATCTACGACCCGGTCGCCAACATCACCGCCGCCGCCAACTACGCGGCGCACCGGTACGGCTCGATGGACAACGTCAACAGCGCGTACTGAGGCCGGCGCGGATCTCTGACGAGACGCGGAAGGGCGGCACCCCGTTGCGGGGTGCCGCCCTTCGTGCCGTGACGCGGCGCGGCTACTTGCGCATGACCTCCGGCTCGTGGCGGCGCAGGAAGCGCGCCACCAGGAAGCCGCACACGACTCCGAGCACGATCAGCATGACCATGTCGAGGCTCCAGGCGGAGGCCGTGTGGTTCCACAGCGGGTCGGTGCTGGTCGGGTCGTCGGTGTTCGGGGCGATGTTGTTGAAGTCCAGCGTGGTACCGGCGGCGGCCACCGCCCAGCGCGACGGCATCAGGTACGAGAACTCGTTGACGCCCACGGTGCCGTTCAGCGTGAACAGGCAGCCGGTGAACACGACCTGGACGATGGCGAACATCACCAGCAGCGGCATGGTCTTCTCGGCGGTCTTCACCAGCGAGGAGATGACCAGGCCGAACATCATCGCGGTGAAGCCGAGCGCCATGATCGGCAGGCACAGCTCGAACAGCGTGGCGTTGCCCAGGATCAGGCCCTTCTCGGGGATCTCACGGCTGGAGAAGCCGATCAGACCGACCATCAGTCCCTGGATCACGGTGACCGCGCCGAGCACGATCACCTTGGACATCAGGTACGCCGAGCGGGACAGGCCGGTGGCGCGTTCCCGCTCGTAGATGACCCGTTCCTTGATCAGCTCGCGGACGGAGTTCGCGGCGCCCGCGAAACAGGCGCCGACCGCGAGGATCAGCAGCACCGTGGTCGCCGTGCCGTTCGGGACGTGCAGTCCCGTCGTCCGGTTGATCTGCTCGTTGACCAGCAGACCGCGGTTGTGGTCGATGAGCAGGCTGACCGCGCCGAGCACCGCCGGCAGGATCACCGACAGCGCCAGGAAGCCCTTGTCGGAGGCGATCACCGACACGTACCGCCGGATCAGGGTCATCAGCTGCGAGCCCCAGCCCTGCGGCTTGGGCGGCTTGATGGCCGGCGGGGGCATGTGTACGGACTGCGGCTCGACGGCGTCGATGTCCGCGGCGTACATCTGGTAATGCTGCGAACCCTTCCAGCGGCCGGCCCAGTCGTAGTCGCGGTAGTTCTCGAAGGCGGAGAACACATCGGCCCAGGTGTCGTAGCCGAAGAAGTTCAGCGCCTCCTCCGGCGGGCCGAAGTAGGCCACGGCGCCGCCCGGCGCCATCACAAGGAGCTTGTCGCACAGGGCCAGTTCGGCCACCGAGTGGGTGACGACGAGGACCGTGCGGCCGTCGTCGGCGAGTCCCCGCAGCAGCTGCATGACGTCGCGGTCCATACCCGGGTCGAGACCGGAGGTCGGCTCGTCCAGGAAGATCAGCGACGGCTTGGTGAGCAGCTCGAGCGCCACCGAGACGCGCTTGCGCTGGCCGCCGGACAGGGAGGTGACCTTCTTGTCCTTGTGGACGTCCAGCTTCAGCTCGCGCAGCACCTCGTCTATGCGGGCCTCGCGCTCGGCCGCCGTGGTGTCGGCCGGGAAGCGCAGCTTGGCCGCGTACTTCAGGGCCTTCTTCACGGCCAGTTCCTTGTGCAGGATGTCGTCCTGCGGGACCAGGCCGATGCGCTGGCGCAGCTCGGCGAACTGCTTGTAGAGGTTGCGGTGGTCGTAGAGGACCTCGCCCTGGTCGGCGGGCCGGTAGCCGGTGAGCGCCTTCAGCAGGGTCGACTTGCCGGAACCGGACGGGCCGATGACTCCGACCAGCGACTTCTCCGGGAGGCCGAAGGAGACGTCCCTGAGGATCTGCTTGCCGCCGTCGACCGTCACGGTCAGGTGGCGGGCGGAGAAGGACACCTCACCGGTGTCGACGAACTCCTCGAGCCGGTCGCCGACGATCCGGAACGCCGAGTGGCCGACGCCGACGATGTCCGTCGGGCCGAGCTGCACCGTGCCGCCCTTGGGCACCGGGTGGCCGTTGACGTACGTGCCGTTGTGCGAGCCGAGGTCACGGATCTCGAAGCGGCCGTCGGGTGTGGCGTGGAACTCCGCGTGGTTGCGGGAGACCTGGAGGTCGGAGACGACCAGGTCGTTCTCCAGGGCACGGCCGATGCGCATCACGCGGCCGAGCGAGAACTGGTGGAAGGTCGTCGGGCTGCGGTCGCCGTAAGCCGGCGGCGCCCCCGCGGCGCTGCCGGGGCCGCCCTGCTGCTGCGGGATCGACGGCGTCTGCGGGCCCTGCTGCGGCTGCTGCCAGTCGGCCTGCGGTGTCTGCGGCCGCGGTTCCTGCCGCTGCGACCAGCCGGGGTTCGCGCCCTGGGTCGCGTACGGCTGCTGCTGCGGCTGGGCCTGCGGGGTCGCCGCCGGGGCCGCGGCGCCGGCGAGGCTCAGCACGGGCCCGTCGGTCGCGTTCCCGAGATGCACGGCCGAACCGGGTCCGAGCTCCAGCTGGTTGACCCGACGGCCCTGCGCGAACGTGCCGTTGGTGCTGCCGTGGTCCTCGATGACCCAACTGCGGCCGTTGTGGCTGACCGTGGCGTGACGCCAGGAGACCCTGGCGTCGTCGAACACGATGTCCCCCTGTGGATCGCGTCCCAGGGCGTAGGACCTGGACGGGTCGAGCGTCCAGGTCCGTCCATTGGTTTCCAGTACGAGTTCCGGCACTCCATGCCCCACTGAGTTGTCCCCCGAGTTACCCCCGTAGCGGGGAGTCTAGGGATGTCGAACATCGGGGGGAACTATTTCAGGCTCAGCCCACTGACCGAAAGCCGGGCCTTGTGAAGAGTGTCTACGTCCGCTTCGGCCGCCTTTTCGCCGACGGGGTTGAAACCCGGCCGCAGAGTGGTATTTCACGCGAGGGGGACATGCGCGGCGGCCGGGCCGCGCCGCGGATCGGGGGGTCTGCCATGAGCGCTGCCACGGGCGTCGGGACCGTGAGGCACGGTGCGCGCCTGCCGTGGCTCGACGTACTGCTGTCCGCGATCGCCTGCGTGAGCTGGGCGTTGACCGGCATGGCGGGCGCGGCCGCGCTCGGTCTGCACCTGCTGCGGGCCGACGCGTCGGGCTCGCTGGGACCGATGACCGCCGCGGTGGTGGCACTTGGGGCGGGTGGTTCGGTCACGCCGTCCGGCGATGTGTCCGCGTTCGGCCTGAAAGGCGCCGAGGCGCACACCGCCCTCCAGATCACGCCACTCGGGGTGAGCCTGGTCGGTGCGCTGCTGCTGTCGTGGTTCTTCCTGCGGTCCTTGCGCTCGGCGGGAGTGGTGATCGCGCCGGCTGAACTCCTGGCCCGGGCGGGCGCGGTGGTGGCGCTGTTCGTGGCGGTGCTGGGCGGGCTTGCCTGGGCGGGGCACGACGTCGTCACGATCGACGGGGATGCGCTCGGGCCCGGCGGGCTGCCGGGCGGCGCGGGATCCGGTGGCGTGAGCATTCCCGGGCTCGGTGACCTGGGGGACATCGGCGGGCTCCTGCCCGGCCGCATCGGCGGGCTCATCGGCGCCAAGGCGGCGGTCGGCTTCACCGTCGACACGGCGCCGACCGTGCTGGGCGGGCTCGGCTGGTCGTCCGGGGTCCTGCTGATCGCGCTGCTCGCCTCGCGCCGCACGCCGCTGCCGCGCGGCTGGGAGGCCGTGCACCGGGTCGTGCGGCCGGCCGTGTCGGCGCTCGTCACGGTGCTGATGGCCGCCGTGGCGGCGGGGCTCGCGGCGGCCGCGTACGCGGCGATCGGCGACGACCACCCCCGGCGCGTCGCGGGCGCGGCACTGCTCGGCACCCCCAACGGTGTCTGGCTCGGCATCCCGATCGGTCTCTTCGTCCCCTGGGACGGCAGGGCGACGGGCGGACTGGCCGGGGTCCTGCCGGACCCCTTGGACAGGCTGCTGACCGCGCACTCCGACCAGCCGGTCACGCTGTCCCGGCTGGCCGGCCTGGACGGCCGGGTGTGGCTGCTGGGCATCGCGGCGGTGCTGGCGATGCTGCTGGCGGGCGTACTGACCGCGGTACGCACACCGGCGGGGGCCGCTCCGGTCCGCCGTGACGCTCCCGGCTTCGCGGGACGGTGCGCGCTGCGGCTGGGCATCGCCACCGCGCTGACGCTGCCGCTGCTCGCGTGGCTGACGGAGGTGTCCGTGGACGCGTCCTTGTCCGTCCTCGGCCTCGACGTGTTCGGCGCCGGGGTGGGACTGCGCGGCCACCTGGGCACGGCCCTGCTGCTCGGCGCCGTGTGGGGAGCCGGCGCAGGTGCCGTGGGCGCCCTGCTGGCCACGGCGGCGGGAGCCGCCGGCAGCCGCGCGGCACCGCTGGCACGGGGCGAGGCGGGACCGGCCGCAGTCGTGGAACACCGGGGCCATGAGGTCCGGCCCGGTCCCACCGAGGGCACCCCCTACGCCCCGGCCGCGCCGTACCGCCCACCGAACCCGTCCACCAATCCGTACTTGCGCCTGCCGCGCGGACTGCGAGGCCCGCGGGACACCCACCCGCCCGAGGACCGGGGGCCGGCCGACCGCGCGGAGCCGGCCGCGCCGGGCAGCGGTGGGCGGCCCCGGCCGGCCGCTTCGGGGCACGACATGTACGGGGCGCCGACGGTGGCCGGTCCCGTGCCGCCCCAGCCCCCGCCCCAGCCCCTTCCTCCCCCGCGACCGCCGGGGCGGCCTCCGCGGCCCCCTCGGTCGCCCCGGTCGCCCCGGTCGCCGGGAGCACCGGACGGCGAACCGCCGCCTCTGCCGCCGATGCCGCCCCGGCCTCCGGAGAAGTGACCGCCGGACGACGGGTGGCTGGTGGCGGACGACGGGGGCGGGTGGCAGCCGGGCCGTCGTCCCGTGGACATCTGTTGTTCGCTGTCCGGCAGGCGGACCTGAGGGGCAGGGGGCACTGGGTGCCGGATACGGTGGAAGCACCATGAGCGCTTCGCAGACCTCTGCCGATCCCACCCTTCTCGTCAAGATCTTCGGGAAGGACAGGCCGGGCATCACGGCCGGTCTCTTCGACACCCTCGCCGCCTACTCCGTCGACGTCGTCGACATCGAGCAGGTCGTCACCCGTGGCCGCATCGTGCTGTGCGCGCTCGTCACACAGCCGCCCGCCGGGCTGGAAGGCGACCTGCGGGCCACCGTGCACAGCTGGGCCGAGTCGATGAGGATGCAGGCGGAGATCATCTCCGGCCACGGCGACAACCGGCCGCGTGGCCTCGGGCGTTCCCTGGTCACCGTTCTCGGCCACCCGCTCACCGCGGAGGCGACCGCCCGGATCGCCGCCCGGATCACCCGGGCCGGCGGCAACATCGACCGTATCTTCCGGCTGGCCAAGTACCCGGTGACGGCGGTGGAGTTCGCGGTGTCCGGCGTGGAGACGGAGCCGCTGCGCACCGCCCTGGCGACGGAGGCCGCGGCACTCGGTGTCGATGTCGCGGTCGTCGGGGCGGGCCTGCACCGGCGGGCCCAGCGCCTGGTCGTCATGGACGTGGACTCCACGCTCATCCAGGACGAGGTGATCGAACTGTTCGCCGGGCACGCCGGCTGCGAGGACAAGGTCGCCGAGGTGACGGCGGCGGCGATGCGCGGCGAGCTGGACTTCGAGCAGTCCCTGCACGCCCGCGTGGCGCTGCTGGAGGGGCTGGACGCCTCCGTGGTGGACAAGGTGCGCAGCGAGGTCCGTCTGACGCCGGGCGCGCGCACCCTGATCCGTACGCTCAAGCGGCTCGGTTACCAGGTCGGTGTCGTCTCGGGTGGTTTCACCCAGGTCACGGACGATCTGAAGGAGCGGCTGGGACTGGACTTCGCGCAGGCCAACACCCTGGAGATCGTCGACGGCAGGCTGACCGGCCGGGTCACCGGCGAGATCGTCGACCGGGCGGGCAAGGCGCGGCTGCTGCGCCGGTTCGCCGCCGAGGCGGGTGTCCCGCTGTCGCAGACGGTCGCGATCGGTGACGGCGCGAACGACCTCGACATGCTGAACGCGGCCGGCCTCGGAGTCGCCTTCAACGCCAAGCCGGTGGTGCGGGAGGCGGCGCACACGGCGGTGAACGTGCCGTTCCTCGACACCGTCCTGTACCTGCTCGGAGTCACCCGCGAGGAGGTCGAGGCCGCGGACGCCCACGAGGAGGGCTGAGCGGCCCCGCCGGCCCCCTCCCGCACCGCCGCCCGGTTACTCCGACGGCGCCCAGTAGTCGAGCAGCGTGGCCACACCCGGCTCCAGGGACTTCCAGGATCCCTCGAAGGAGACCACGGCGAACGCGGCGGCCGGGAACCCGCGCCGGCTCATCCGCTCGCGGGCGTCGCCCTCGGCCGAGCCGGACAGCACCTCGGCAAGACCCTGGATGCCCGGGTTGTGGCCGATGAGGATCACATTCCGCACGTCGTCGGGCGTCTCGTTGAGCACGGTGATCAGCTCGCCGGGCGAGGCGTCGTAGACCCGCTCCTCGTAGACGGTCTTCGGCCGGTGCGGCAGCTCGTGGACGGCGAGCTTCCAGGTCTCGCGGGTCCGGGTCGCGGTCGAGCACAGGGCGAGATCGAAGGAGACACCGGTGCCGGCCAGCCTGCGGCCGGCGACCGCGGCGTCCGTGCGGCCCCTTTCGGCGAGTGGTCGTTCGTGGTCGGTCACCTGCGGCCAGTCGGCTTTCGCATGCCGGAAGAGAACAATCCTGCGGGGTTCTGCGACGCTCATGGGTCCCAGCTTCGCATGAAACAGGTTGGGGGGCGCAGGGAGTTGACATGCGGCTTCCCGGGCGGGGCGGGCGGCACGAGGACGTGCGCGGGAGCGGCGACCGGATGCCCCCGCGGGGAGTCAGAGGGCGAGCAGTTCCCGGGCGTGCCGCAGGAGCTGGGGGATGGTGGGGTCGCCGCCCGCCGCCTGGGCGTCCGCCGGATTGCCTATCAGGAGGAGCAGCGCGACGAAGGCCAGCACGGGCAGGGCCAGGGCCCACCACGGCAGCCGGGAGTCGACGCCGGCGCCCGTGGTCGCCGGGTGGGGCCGGGTGTGCGTACGGGCCGACATGATCGCCTCCGCTGGTCTCCGAGGTCCGCGGACCGCCTCGCGCGGTCACATCTCGAAGCTACGGAATCCGCGCTCCCCGGCCCATCCGGTGATCCACCCACTTGCCCCTGACCCTCACCCCCTAGGGGATGGGGGGATAACCCCACCATCGACCCTGAGGACGGGCCTCACCGGCGGGCGGACGTCACAGGACTCACCCCGCGGCACGGGGAAAGCGGCCGCCGCCGCGCGGGGCCGCGGCGGCGGAGGGTCACGGCGCCGCGAGGGTCGCGACGATGGCGATGATCACGAAGATGGCGAAGAAAGCGCCGAGGACGAGCAGCATCTTCCGCTGGCCGTCCTTGGGGTTCGGGTCGAGCACAGGCTGCATGCGCCCCAGTCTCGCACCCTTCGTCCGGAACTCGGTCTCCGGGGGCCGCCTCAGCGCGCCGCCTCGTCCTCCACCGTGCGGTCGCGGCCCGCCACGTAGCCGACCACCATCTGCGGCACCATCAGGCCGGCCATGAGCGCGATGGGCAGCCCCCAGCCGCCGCTGCTCTGGTACAGCACGCCCACCAGCAGCGGACCCGGGATGGAGATCAGGTAGCCGGTGCTCTGGGCGAACGCGGACAGCTGGGCGACGCCCGGGCCGGTCCTGGCCCGCATGCCGACCATCGTGAGCGCGAGCGGGAAGGCGCAGTTGGCCACGCCGAGGAGCATTGCCCAGGCCCAGGAGCCGGCGGCGGGCGCGAGGTAGAGACCGGCGTAGCCGGCCAGGCCGCAGACGCCGAGCACCAGCACGATCGGGCCCTGGTGGGGCAGCCGGGTGGCCAGGCGCGGGATGACGAAGGCCAGCGGCACGCCCATCACCATGGTGACGGCGAGGAGCAGCCCGGCCTTGCCGGCGGGCACGCCCGCGTCCCGGAAGATCTGCGCCATCCAGCCCATGGTGATGTAGGCGGCGGTGGCCTGGAGTGCGAAGAAGACGGCCAGCGCCCAGGCGGTGCGGCTCCGGGCGATGCGCAGCGTCGGAGCCTGCGCCTGCCGCGCGCGCGGCGGTTCCCCGGGCGCGGCCGGCGTCCGCGCGGCGGACCGGGCGCCCCTGTCCCGTACCAGCGGCAGCCACGGCAGTACCGCCGCCGCGGCGAGCAGGGCCCACACCGACAGGCCGGACCGCCAGTTGCCGCCGAGCGCCCCGGTCAGCGGCACGGTCACCCCGGCGGCGGCCGAGGTGCCGAGGGCGAGGGCCATCGAGTACAGCCCGGTCATGGTGCCGACCCGGTCGGGAAACCAGCGCTTGACGATGACCGGCATCAGGACGTTGCTGACGGCGATGCCCATGAGGGCCAGCGCGCTGGCGGCGAGGAACGCGGCCGTGCTGCCCACGTAGGGCCGTATCGCCAGTCCGGCGGCGATGGCGACCATGCCCGAGCACACCACGGCGGCCGGCCCGAAGCGGCGGGCCAGCCGGGGGGCCATGACGCCGAAGACGGCGAAGCAGAGCGGGGGCACGGAGGTGAGCAGCCCGGCCACGCTGCCGCTCATGCCGAGCCCCTGGCGGACCTCCTCCAGGAGCGCGCCGAGGCTGGTGATGGCGGGGCGCAGGTTCAGCGCGGTCAGCACGAGGCCGACGACGAGCAGGCGCGTGGTCCACGCGCGCGTGGCGGCGCCGGAGGCCCGCGCTCCCTGCGGTTCCGGTTCCGGGACGGGCCGGGAAGCGGCGGTCGGGACCGGGGTGCGTCCGGTCGTCGGTGTCGTCGTCCGGGTCGTTTCCTCGCGTGGCATGAGAACCATCATAGAATCATGGGATGATTGGTTGTCGACAGCCGGTTACTCCACCCCCGGGTCCCGCGTGCGAAGGTGAGCCATGCCACTGAGCCATCCGCGCCGGTCGGCGCTGTCCGAACAGGTCATCGCCGCACTGCGCAGCCAGATCACCACGGGCGAGTGGCCGGTCGGCTCCCGCATCCCGACGGAGCCGGAGCTGGTGGAACAGCTCGGTGTGGCCCGCAACACGGTCCGCGAGGCGGTCCGGGCGCTGGCCCACAACGGCCTGCTGGACATCCGCCAGGGTTCGGGCACGTACGTCGCGGCGACCAGCGAGCTGGCGGGCGTGATGCACCGCAGGTTCGCCGAGGCCGATCCGCGGCACATCGCCGAACTGCGCTCCGCGCTGGAGTCGGCCGCGGCCGGGCTGGCCGCCCAGCGGCGCACCGAGAAGGACCTCAAGCAGCTCCACGCGCAGTTCCTGCGCCGCGAGGAGGCCTGGGAGTCCGGGGACACGGAGGCGTTCGTGTCCGCGGACGCCACCTTCCATCTGGCGGTGGTGGCTGCCTCCCACAACGACGTGATGACGGCGACGTACGCGGATCTGGGCGAGGTGCTGCGGGACTGGCTGCGCGCGGACGTCGGCGCGGCACTGACGCCGGACACGTACATGGACCACACCCGGCTGCTCGACGCGATCCGCGCGGGCGACGCCGAGGCGGCCGCCGCCGAGGCCGCGAGCTACCCGCTGCTGTGCCGTCCGGGCCGGTTCACCTCGCCCGCTGGTGAGTGACCCAGGCCGAGCGCACCCTCTTCCAGCAGCGGCCGGTCATCCGCACGGTCTGCGCGGGTCCCGCGGCCACCGGGGAGCCGTCGCTGCCGATGTCCCACCAGCGGTCGCACTCGACGTGCAGGCTGACGCGGTCGGTCCCGGGATACGGGTTGTGGCAGTACGCGGTCACCTCGGAGCCGGAGACGGTGGTGCGGCAGCCGGCGCCGAACGGCTCCGGCGCCGCGGGCGGACCGGCACGCGCGCGTGTGTCCGGCGTCGACCCGTACGGCAGCGGCAGCGCGAGGGCGACGGCCACGATCAGTGGGGCCGCGCCGCGGAGCAGACGCACAGCGGAACCTCCTCGGCCGTCCTGCGAAGGAGAACGCGAGGTGAGGGCGGACTTTCAGCGTGCACACCCGACACGCCGACTGCCCGGCCGAGTGCCCCGGCCGGGTGAACCGGCCGCGGAGGACAGCACCGGGCAACGGCGGAGGGCCCGCACCCCCTCGGGGTACGGGCCCTCACACGTCGCTGAGGCTCAGCGGCAGCGTCACGCGCCGATGGCGTGCAGACCGCCGTCGACGTGGACGATCTCGCCGGTGGTCTTCGGGAACCAGTCGCTCAGCAGCGCCACGATGCCGCGGCCGGCCGGCTCGGGGTCCTTCAGGTCCCACTCCAGCGGGGCGCGGGTGTCCCACACCGAGGCCAGCTCGCTGAAGCCCGGGATGGACTTGGCGGCCATGGAGCCGAGCGGGCCGGCGGAGACGAGGTTGCAGCGGATGTTCTGCTTGCCGAGGTCGCGCGCCATGTAGCGGCTGGTCGCCTCCAGGGCGGCCTTGGCGGGGCCCATCCAGTCGTACTGCGGCCAGGCGTACTGGGCGTCGAAGGTGAGGCCGACGACCGAGCCGCCGTTCTGCATCAGCGGCAGGCAGGCCATGGTCAGCGACTTCAGGGAGAACGCCGAGACGTGCATGGCGGTGGAGACCGACTCGAACGGCGTGTTGAGGAAGTTGCCGCCGAGCGCATCCTGCGGCGCGAAGCCGATGGAGTGGACGACGCCGTCGAGGCCTCCGAGCTCCTCGCCGACGACGTCGGCCAGACGGCCCAGGTGCTCGTCGTTGGTGACGTCGAGCTCGATGACCTTGGCGGGCTTCGGCAGCTTCTTGGCGATGCGCTCGGTCAGCGTGGGCCGCGGGAAGGCGGTGAGGATGACCTCGGCGCCCTGCTCCTGGGCCAGCTTGGCCGCGTGGAAGGCGATGGAGGCCTCCGTCAGCACACCGGTGATCAGGACGCGCTTGCCCTCGAGAATTCCGCTCATGGTGATCAGTGACCCATTCCCAGTCCGCCGTCAACGGGGATGACGGCTCCAGTGATGTACGAGGCGTCGTCGGAGGCGAGGAACCGCACCGCCGCGGCGATCTCCTCGGGCTGCGCGTACCGGCCGAGCGGCACCTGCCCCATGATGTTCTCGCGCTGCTCGTCGGAGAGCGCCCGGGTCATGTCGGTGTCGACGAAACCGGGGGCGACGACGTTGAAGGTGATGTTGCGCGAGCCCAGCTCACGGGCGAGGGACCGCGCGAAGCCGACCAGGCCGGCCTTGGAGGCGGCGTAGTTGGCCTGCCCCGCCGAGCCCAGCAGACCGACCACCGAGGAGATCAGGACGACACGGCCCTTCTTGGCGCGCAGCATGCCGCGGTTGGCCCGCTTCACGACGCGGAAGGTGCCGGTGAGGTTGGTGTCGAGGACCGAGGTGAAGTCCTCCTCGGACATGCGCATCAGGAGCTGGTCCCGGGTGACGCCGGCGTTGGCGACGAGGACCTCGACGGGGCCGTGCTCGGCCTCGATCTCCTTGTAGGCCTGCTCCACCTGCTCGGGGTCGGTGATGTCGCACCTGACGGCGAGGCAGCCAAGCTCCTCGAGGGCGGCCGGCGGCTCCCCCGAACGGTAGGTGATGGCGACCTTGTCGCCGGCCTCGGCGAACGCGCGGGCGATGGCGAGGCCGATGCCCCGGTTTCCTCCGGTGACGAGAACCGAGCGGCTCAACGGATCACCCTTTCGATAGCGGTCTGAAGCATTCCGACAACCCGCCCGAACACCTCGATGACAGGCGGCTTCACCGAAAACCTATCGGTCCGGCCACGCCGGCGGGCAATCGGGCACCGACAGTGGCGCTCCCCGGCTCCTGTCGGGTTCCTACAGTCGGAGGGCTCGCAGGCACACCGGGTCAGTCCGCCGTTCCCGGCGCGTGCGCGGCCAGTCCTTCAGTGCGAGCGGTCTCAAGCATCCTGCGGTCGTAGGTCACCAGGGCCGTGAGGTCGTCCCGCAGCGACATCGCGCTGGCCACATGGACAGCGTCCAGCGTCCTCAGACGCCCTACGAGCAGGGCCGCTCCGTCGCGCACCTCCCGAGTGAGGAGGATCTCGGTGATCCGGGCGTCCAGGTCCTCCATCGCCTTCGGGAAGTGCCCCATGAGGTCCAGGGTGCGTACGGTCTCCACGAAGCCGAGGGTGCTGGTGGCGAGCGGTTCCGTGGCTCGCTGCTGAAGGAAGGCGTCCAGTGCTCCCCAGTGACTGCGCCGGGTCATCCAGGTGACCAGCGCCGAGGTGTCCATGTAGATCAACGGTCGCCCTCTTCGCGCTCGGCCAGCAGCAGCGCCACGGGGTCGACGTCTTCCGGCACCTCGTAGTGCGGCATGCTGTGACGCTCGGCGGCGGTGATCGGCTTCAGCTTGATCTTTCCCTGCGCCACCAGATGCGCGTACCGCTCCATGGGACTGCCGGCCGGTGACAGTATCGCGATCACGTTGCCGTGTCTGGTGACCTCGATCGCCTCACCCTTCTCGACGCGGGCGAAGACCGCGCTGGGGTTGTACGAGAACTCACGGACGGAAATGGTGCTCATACCGCGCTCCCCTCACAGCAGGGCAGATTGTGCGTACACCTCCCTGATAGTACCTACATTCAGCCGTACCGCCGGGGCATCACCCCTCCGTGAACCGTGACGGCCGAAAGCACGAGAGGCCGGTAGCGGCGAGGGCCGCACCGCCCTCCGGCTTCCAGGGCACCGCCGCTTTCACGTGGCCCCGCCGCTGCGCGCGGTGTCGACCGACCCGGCGAGCCCCTCGATGTCCGAGGCCAGGATCCGCCAGGGACGTGAGAGGTCGACGACGTGCCGCCAGATCCTCAGCCGCCCCTCCCCCACCGGTACCTCCACGACTCCGGGCCTGCCCGAGGCGTAGACGAGATGACCCTCGGCGAGACCAAGGCGTACGCAGTACGCGGTCATCTGGTACAGGTCGCCCCGCTGCGGTCTGGTCTTGAACTTGGCGTCCAGGACGACGGCCTGGCGCATCGCCCCGTCGCGCGGGGACGGCAGGTAGTGCACGAGGTCGGGCTTGAGGACGTGCCGGCCCGCGACGTCCAGGGAGAAGTTCCGGTCCTGCGACTCGGGCCTGCCCCCGACGCGCAGGCGCAGGGCCTCGCCGACGGCGCGGGCCAGGTAGGCCTCGAAGAGGCGCCACATGGTCACGAGCATCCCGTCGACGGCGACCTCGCGGCCGTCGCCGAGTTCGTAGGAGGCGCCGCGCAGGACGAGTTCGGCGAGGACGAGGGCGTGGGCGTAGCGGGTGTTGCGCCGGTCGGGGGCCCACCGGGGTGCCGGGGCCCCGGCGGGCAGGAGCCGGACTCCGTCGAGCCGGGCGGTGAGGCGCTGGAGGGCGGAGCGTGGGGCAGGGTCGAGGCCGGGCACGCGCAGGAGGCGGCGGGCGGCGGCGAGGAGGAGGCGGTTCTCCGGTATGTCGGGCGTGTGGTCGTCGTAGACGACTTCCAGGGGTACGGGGACACCCGGCCTGCGGCGGAGCTGGTCGGCGTGGCGGATGCGGCCCCGGACGACGGGCAGCGTGTCGTACGTCTCCCGGTAGTCGTGGAGGACGCCGTGCAGCAGGGCGCGGTCGGCGGCGGAGACGAAGGCGTGCGCGAGGGCCGGGAGGAGGTCCGGGCGCGTGTCGGCGGTGACCGGGCGCGGATCGAAGTCGACGCGTTCGGGGGCGTAGGAGACGAGGTGGAGCAGACGGTCGACCGGGACCTTGGGGGTGATCGTCAACTGGAGGGCGCCGTCGCCCCTGCCGAGGCGTACGGAGCCGACACGGTCCTTGGCCTTCACACGCCAGCGCGTGGCGGTCTCGGGGTGCAGGTGGACAAGGCCGTCGTGGGCGGCGAGCGTCGCGACCTGGGCGGGGGTGAGGTCCCAGGTCGTCCAGCCACCGCCCTCCGCGAGCCGGATGCGCGCGGCGGTGTCACGGCAGTCCCGTGGCCGGGTGTGGCGGGGGCTCACGAGTCCTCGGAGTCGGCGGTCTCACCTGAAGGCGGCAGGATGCCGAGCTGTTCCCTCAGCTTGTCCAGCCCGTAGGTGAACTCCACGTCGGTGCCGTCGCCCCAGTGGTGCTCGGTGAGGAGCGGGATGATCTGTGTCTTCCACAGCCGTTCGAGGGCGCCGTCGCCCGTGTGGGCGAGGTCCTGCATGAAGTACGAGGGGCCGACGCGGAAGGAGCGGTCTCCGGGGCTGCCGTCGGCGAGGAGGCGGTTGATCTCGTCGAGGAGGCGGGCGTGGGAGTCGTCGTACGCGGCAGGGTCCTCGCCCTGTTCCTCCGCCCGCCTCCGCAGCCAGGAGTCCAGCACTCCGGCGACCGGTGGGGTGTCGGGGTGCAGTTCCATGAAGGAGAAGCGGCGGCGCATGGCCGCGTCCATGTACGCCACCGAGCGGTCGACGGTGTTCATGGTGCCGAGGATGTACAGGTTGGGCGGGAGGCGGAAGCCCCGGCCGTCGTCGGAGCCGTACAGCAGGTGGACGCGCTCGTTGCGGTACTCCAGGAGGAAGTACAGCTCGCCGAATATCTTGGCCAGGTGGCCGCGGTTGATCTCGTCGATGACCAGGACGAACACCTCGGCCGGGCGCCGCTCCGCCTCGTCGGCGAGCTTGCGCAGCGGGCCCCGGACGAGGTCGTAGGCGAGCCCGCCGCCCGTGTCGCCGTCCTGGCCGCCGCCCAGGCGCGGGCGGATGCCCTCGAAGAAGTCCTCGTAGGCGTAGGCGGGGTGGAACTGGACGAGGCGCACGTTCGTGGCGCTGGAGGCGCCGGCCAGATGGCGGGCGAGGGCGAGCGCCGTGTACGTCTTCCCGGTGCCGGGCGGCCCGTGGAAGATCAGCTGGGGGGGTGGCGCGGAGGAGTTCGACGCAGTCCTGGAGCCAGGTCGTGTCGGGCAGGTGGAGCGCTTCGGCCAGTTCGGCGGTGGCGTCGGGCAGGGCGGCCGGGCCCGTGGGCAGCGAGGCGGTGCGCGGCATGTCGCCGATCAGGGCGAGGACGGTCTCTGCGTATTCGGTGGCCTCCAGGACCTGGGAGTCCGCGTCCTGGACCACACTCGACAGTCCGGAGGGCAGGTCCTTGAGGAAGTCCAGGGGCTTGTTCAGGTTGCGCCATTCGACGGGACGCTCCAGCCGCTCCGCACTGTGGGCGGCAGGGCCGTCGACCACTCCGACGTACGTCTCGAAGCCGTCGGTGGACAGCACGATGTCGCCCTTGCGCATGCGGTTGAGGAAGGCGTCGAGTTCCCGGGAGACGGCCTCCCTGCGCGCGGGTCCGGTGGCGGGGAGGGCGGTTTCCACGGCCCTGCGGACACTGTCCAGGTCCCGGGCCGCCGCGGTCGGGGGCGGGAAGCCCGTGTCGAGGGTGACCTTCGAGTCGTCGCGCCACGGTCCCCGGACGAGGGGCACGCCGGTGGTGGCGTCCACGCCCCGGACGATCCAGAGCTGGCGGGGAGCATCCTCGTCGGCCGCCGTGTCGTCGAGTGGCTGCTTGGCGGCCACCAGCGCCTCCCAGACGGGCATTCGCCGGTCGGGTAAGGCACGGACGGTGTCCAGGCTGCTGCGGCCCTGGTCGAGCAGCCCTTCCTCGTCGAGCAAGGTGCGCCATTGGTCGCGCTCGAAGGGCCACATGGGCAGTCCGGCGCCCGCCTGCCCGTCCTCCCCCGACGCCAGGTACCAGCCGGGTGTCCGCGCGCCACGCAGCACCGGTCCCAGAACGTCGGGGTCGACGGTGAATTCTGCGGCCAGCTCTTCCAGCGCTACCCAGTGTCCCCCGTCCGGAAGCTGCTCCAGCGCGGTCATCGCGACTGAGACGAACGGCTGCTGCCGCTCCCACTGCCGGTAGCGCCGACAGGCATCCAGGTAGAAGTCGACGGGGTCGGGCCAGCGGTCGAGGGCGTCGACTCCGATACCGGTCAGCTGCCAGCGGCGCGCGCCCCGGTACAGCCATCCGGCCTTGACCAGGTTGGTCGCGTTCCGGTTCACGTAGTCCTTGAAGGGAGTGTTGTTCTCCTGTCCGGACTCGCCGACCGCCTGTAACCAGTCGGCCTCCAGCCCCGGCTTCCTGGCGAGAACCCGCTCCCACAGGTCCCGGAAGATCATGCCGTCCTGAGGAGCGTCTCGCCGCAGGATGGTCGCGGCGGCGTGCAGGGCCTGGGCGACGACGGTCGTGATGCTGGGCACGGCGTCCATTCTTCGCAGGTACGGGGGTGACTGCGGCGCCCGGACTCAGTCCAGGCCGACCGGGGTGATCGGCGTGACCGGGATGTCGTCGGGGCCGTTCGTCTGGACGAGCAGCAGGTCACCGACCGTGGCATCGCGGCCGAGACCGAGGCTGGATACCGGGACCGCGCCCGGGGCCTTTGCCGTGCCGACGGGCTGGAGCCGCAGCTCGCCCTCCGCGCCCCGGTAGGCGAGGACCGCCCACACCTCGTCGTGGCCGATGCGGGACACCACGCTGCTCAGCCGGTCGGGGAGGACCGCGCACACGACGGTGAGCCGCTGCTGCTCCGTCCTGGGGACGGGGATCGCCGCGAGCCGCTCCAAGACGCCGGGCAGGGCCAGCGTGCCCTCCAGCAGCCGCTGGACGGTCTCCCGTTCCTCGTCCCGGCCGTCCCCGGCCTCGGCGGCGGTGAAGTGCACCAGGGGCAGGCCGTCGTCCAGGGTGCGCTGCCATTTGTGCAGCAGGAAGTCGATGGTCAGGGCCTCTTCACGGGTGGGCGGGTGCACCTCGTCGCCCTCGCAGAACTGGGCGAGCCAGGCGTTGACGTCCCCCCAGCGCCACACCGGCGAGCGTCCGGTGATCCCCTCGGGGTCCGGGAAGGGCAGCTTGTCCTGCCGCCGCTCGCCGCTCACCCACTGCTGGACATTCTGGCGCGAACGCTCGACACGCTCCGCGATGTCCGAGACGCCGACGAGGTCGGGGTCGGTGCGCACCAGTCTCAGGGCGGGCAGGGACTTGCGCAGTCGTACGACGATGCGGTGGGCCGCGTCGATCGCGTTGACCCCACTCTCGGAGACGTCCAGAAAGTGCCGGCCGCGATGCCGGGTCAGCACCCCGTCGAAGGTGTCGTGGACGATCGCGACGGCCTGATCGTCGTCCACCTCGATCCCGTCCACGACGAAGTGAAATTCATACTCCATAGACGCCCCAGTCCCCCATGCGTATGCCTGTTCGCTCTTCCTGGTCCGGTATCTGCGCCTCTCGCTCCAGGGAACGCCCCCTGTGGCAAGCTTCGCCGAGCCCGGCGGCGTTGTCAATTGACAACGCCGCCCCGGAGGGCCGCACGCGGGTTGTCCGGAGGCAGCGGGCACCACTTCGCCTTGCGGGCTATTCGACGGGCCTCCTGGCCGGGATTCTTCGGCGTGCAACCCACACGGATCACCGTGCAGTGGTGGTCCGGGCACGGGCAGTACAGCGTGCCCCAGTGGGCCTCCGACGCAAGCGTCCACCCCTCGGCGACGAGCCGCTTGAGGACCGCCCTGACCTCCTTGCTCGGATGGTCCGCCGCAGCGATCTCGCGTCCGACCACGTACGCCTCCACAAGCCTTCGCCCGTCGCAGAGCTGACCGTCAACTCGAACAGGCCGGCAAGCCTACCCGGCCCTACCGACATTGACGGAAACCATAACTCAGCACGCGTAGCGGGGCTTTGCGGAAGATGATCGTCAACTACGGCCGAACGGGACGCGGGTCGTCCGGGACGCGGACCGCGCACTCGGCCCACACGGTCTTCCCCGGGCCCGTCCGCCCGTCCACGCCCCAGCGGTCGGCGACGGCCTCCACCAGGAGCAGGCCTCTCCCACCATCTGTGCCCTCGGACGGCTTGGTCGCCGACCCGGGGATCTCCGGGTGACCGGGGTGGGTGTCGGACACCTCGACGCGGACGAGGCCCGCGGTCCGGTCGTACCTGAGCCGCAGCTCGAAGTCGCGCCCCGGGACACGGCCGTGGAGGACCGCGTTGGCGGCGAGTTCGGCCACCACGAGGGTGACGGTGTCGGAGGCGGGGCTGCCGTACGGCAGCTGCCACAGGTCGAGCCGGTGGGTGGCGAGCCTGCGGGCGAGGCGCGCGCCCCGGCGCGTGGCTGAGAACCGCTGGACGAACACACTTACGGTAACGGCCTCTTGGGCCCGTGGTGCTGGCATGCGGCCAGCGTTCCGGGCCACTCCCGGCCTCCAACAGGCACGACACCCATACAGGCGTGGCTGTATCGGTGCACACTCTGGACTGGGTGGGTAACTCCCCGTGACCCCGGGCGGGTCGGGCGGGGTTGAGCGAGGCGTGAAAGCGCGGACACGGGAGGCACGCGGCGATGAGGGCGGACCACGGCGGAGGCGGAAACGGCGGCGCGAACGGCACGGAGGCGGAACTCTCCGACAGTCTGAAGACCTTCGGCGCGGTCCTCAAGGCGCTGCGGGAGGAATCCGGCCTGACGCAGGAGGAGTTCGCGGTGCGGGTGCGGTACTCGGCCGCGTACGTCGCCAAGATCGAGCAGGGGAAGCGGTTCCCGCCGGCGGACCTGCCTGCGCGGGCGGAGGAGATCTTGGGGCCGGTCGCGGTCAAGGTCCTCACCGCGGCGGCGAAGAGCCTGACGCGGAGAGCGGGGCTCGCTTCGTGGTTCCGGGAGTGGGCGGGCATCGAGGAGGAGGCGATCTCCTTGTATGCGTATGAGTGCCGGGCGGTTCCTGGGCTGTTGCAGCCAGAGGGGTACGCCCGGGCGGTGTTCGAGCGTCAACTTCCGCCGTTCACCCAGGAGCAGATCGATCGCAAGGTGACCGCACGACTTGAGCGTCAGACACTCTTGACCGAGCGGCCGAACACCGCCTTCGCGTTCATCATCGAACAGGCCATCCTAGAGCGCGGGGTCGGCGGCGCATCGGTCACCAGGGCTGTCATCGACCACCTGCTGAACATGGGCGACATGACCAACGTCGAGATTCAGATCATGCCGCTGAATCAAGAAGACCACTGCGGAGTCGATGGTCAGCTGTACATGGCCGAAACGCCGGGACACCAGTGGTTCGGTTACATCGAAGGGCATCGATCGAGCAGTCTGATTGCAGAACCCGGCGAGGTGAGTGTCCTCCATCAGCGCTATGGCAAGCTGCGTTCCCAAGCCTTGGACTGCCGGGCTACGGTGAACCTCCTGGAACGGATGCGAGGAGCGCTATGAGAACCACCCCTGAGCTGAACTGGTTCAAGAGCAGCTACAGCGGCGGAGACGGGGACAACTGCGTCGAAGTCGCCGTGCGTCCCGAGGCCGTCCACGTCCGCGACTCCAAGGACAAGCGCATCCGTCCTCTCGTCGTCGCGCCGACCGCCTGGTCGGCGTTCGCGGCACTCGCGGCCGGCGCGTCCCTGGACGGTTGAGCTCGCGTCGTACGTGACGCCAGCGGGCGGGTAAGGGAGTTGGTCCCGTACCCGCCCGCTGGTCTGTGTCCGAGTGTCCTACTCCTGCTCGTCCTCGCCGAACAGATTGAGCATGTCGAGCTGGATGTCGCCGCCCTCGACCTCGTCCAGGCCGAACAGGCCTCCACCCAACTGATCGGGGGCGGACTTGCCCCGCCGCTTCTTCTTGGCCGCTGGTGCGGTCGGGTGTTTCGGAGGGCCTCCGGTCGGAATCACGCGAGTCAGCGGACTGGTACCAGGGGGGTGGCGCAGGCTCTGAGCCGGGGGCGGGGTGAGGGAGGGGTGGGTGAAGGGCCGCCCCTCGGCCATCGCCTCGTAGACGCGGACGATCTCGTCCTTCGTGTCCTGGAAGACGGCGGGCTGCTTGTTCTTGAACGCCCGGAAGCTGTCCAGAACCAGGTCCAGGTCTGCGCGCTCGATCCCGTACAGGTGGAAGTACGCGGCGTCCAGCTCCGCACGCATGAGGAAACGACGCCTCTCGTCCCACACGAAGGGTGGCCCCTCGTCGCCGAGGTACTTCGCCCAGGGGGCCATCTCGTAGGAGGTGTAGGAGAGTTCCAGGACTCGGGGGCGAATCCAGTCGGCGAGGGGAGCGTCTTGGGTCCAGGGGGCGGAGAGGCCGTAGGTGGCAGGAGGCAGGACGGGAAACTGCTCCAGATAGGTGTACGTGAGGTGGGCGCCCTGCACTTTCTGACGGGCTGCGAAATCCAACACGAAAGCGGAGAGGTTGGCCAGCAGCGCATACATCGGTTCATCCGCAGACATTGGCAACATCACTGGCTGGGTGTGCCCCACAGCCGTCCTTGGTAGCACCGTCGCGATTACCGTGCGATCGTCCGATGCCCGGCACACATCACGCCAGCCCATTAGCCATCCGTGCCGCCACGCCTTGCGCGGAACAGATCTGTCTTCGGCCAGTCGTTCCTCGACGTCACCCTCAGCAACCCAATGGCGTGGCAGTGGAACGGCAGATGGATCGCGGTGAGCTTCGTGATCAAGCCTCGGGAGGGTGCCCTTGTTGATCTGGGCCTGAGTGGCGTTCTCAAACGTCGCAAAGCGGCTGTCGAACTGGTGGAGGAACTTCCCCTCATACAGAGGCAGATAGCGCACATCCTCACTGACAAAGACCGTGCCGTCACATGTTCCACCCTGACCAAAGAGCGTCTCGGCAGACTGGAACTTCTTGGAGGCCGTGGCCATGTCGAACATGCGGAGAAACGGCCCATTACCCAGCTTCCAAGGATCCGCCGGGCCACCACTGACGTGCCGCCGCAGCAGCGGCACTCGATCGTGCACCCCCTCCAACACGAGGAGATGACTCCGACTCTCACAAACCGGCGCCGTCCGCGTGTTCGGATTGATCCGCTTGAACCCCTCCTCATCCAGCGTGAACTCGCGAGCGTCCAACTGATCCGGCCGCCGCGCACGGAACGCGAGCCGCACGACCGGGTAATGCTTGGCGAGGTCGCGGCCCGCCATCGTGAACAGGCAGAACGCCACCCGGTTGGTGACCGCCGGAAACAGCTTCTCCTCGTTCTCCATGTCCAGCACGGCCACCATCTGCCGCTTCTCCACCAGATCCGAGAAGAACGACGCCGTCGTCTTGTCCGTGGCGATCCCCGTAGGCAGGACCAGCCCAGCCATCCCCTCCGGGCCGATCAGCTGCCGCGCCTTCTCCGCGAAGACGGCGTACGTGTTCACGTCACCGAAGCCGGTCTTCGGGAACAGCCCCGACTTCCGGTACATGGTGACCTGCCCCTTGGACTCCCGCTGGTCGAACTGGTACTCCACGTACAACTGGCGGTCGCCCTCGTTCGGGCGGCCCTCCTCGTCCACGCTGGTCGCCAGCGCCTCGATCATGCGGTCGCGGATGCTGGCCGTGTCCGCCGCGGCGATCTTCTCGTCCCGCGCCGCGAACCACTCCTTCTTCTGGATCTTGACCCGCTCCCACGGCGGGTTGCCCAGCACCGCGTCGAAGCCGCCCTGCCAGCCGGTCTCCGGGTTGACGTCGTCGGCCTCGTACTCCTCCACCCGGAAGACGCGCGGGAATTCCAGGTGCCAGTGGAAGAACTGGTTGCGGCGGACGATGTCCCTCAGCATCGCCTCAGCGCCCTCGTCCTCCAGCGGCCCGTCCTCCTCGTCCTTCTCCACGGCCCGCAGCACGTTCGTCGTGATGGGCGCGGGGACGCCCTTGTGCTTGGGCCACAGGAACGACGCGCACCACACGTCCGCGACCCGCTTCAGGTGCCGCAGTTCGGGCTGCTTCTCGAACTCCTTGTGGGCGCGGGCGTGCCGGCGCACCTCGGCCAGGCTGTGGTCACCGATCCCGGCGATCTTCTCCGCCGCCACGCGCACGGACGCCGTACTCGTCCGCACGACCCGCTCGGCGAACGGGAGGTGCTCCGCGCCCTTGCGTTCCCGGTCGTTTTGCTGGCGCAGCTCGGTGAGGACCTTCTGTTCGTCGCCCTCCAGCTTCTCGAAGGCGCCGTCCGGGATGCCCTTCTCCAGGACGGCCGGGGTCGCCCCCAGCAGGGCGTTCCCCGTCTTGATCCGGTCGTCCAGGTAGGCGAGGGGCTCACCGGGGGTCAGGGACTCCAGCCACAGCGACACCTTGGCCAGTTCGGCGGCGAGCGGGTTGATGTCGACGCCGTGGACACAGTGCCGCACGACCTTGGCCATCGCCTCGCGGACCAGCTCGGGGGCCGGCTGGCTCTCACCGTGCTGCATTCCCGCGTACCGCAGGGCGATGCGTCGGGCCGCCGCGACGAGGAAGTGGCCGGAGCCACAGGACGGGTCGACGAAGTTGATCTTCAGCAGGTGGTCCGGGACGCCGGAGGCGGCGTACCGCTCTATGACCGGGTCGAGGGCGGTGTCGAGGAGCTTCTCGATGAGGGGGGACGGGGTGTAGTAGGAGCCCGTCAGCTTGCGCTTGTTGCCCGCGACGAGGTCCTTCAGCTCGAACAGCTCGTTCTCCGGCTCGCGGGCGGGGACGAGTTCCAGCAGCGACTCGTAGACGCTGCCCAGTTCCTCGGCGCCCAGGTGCCGGTAGTCGACGCGGGTGGTGCGGCCCTTGTCCTTGATGCGGGAGAGCAGGCGTACGGCTTCCAGCAGGCGCTCGTTGGGGAGCTTCGCGGCCCGCAGGGGTTCCGGGCTGCCCGGGAGGCGGGTGGCCTGGGCCTCCTGGTCGATCTCGTCCGGCTCGGGGAGGTAGTAGAGGCCGCCGAGTTCGGGCAGCGCCAGCGCGGGCTCCCCGCCGATGGCGCCGAGGGCGTCGAGGACGCGCTTGAGGCCCTGCCACAGGTCGGTGTGGTGGTCGCCCTTCCTGCGGGAAGCGATCCGGCGCAGGCGGGCGGTGGAGAAGTAGAGGTTGTAGCGCTCGCGTGCCGCCTGGTTCGCCTTGACCTCCGCCTTGGTGGCCCTGGGGCCGGGGTGTTCGAGGAGCGCGTCGCGGTCCTCGGCGACGAAGAGGAAGATCAGCTGGTAGGCGAGGCGCAGGAGTTCGTGGTGGAAGTCGTCGAGGGCGCGGCGGCCTCCGGCCGTGATCGCCTCGGCCAGGTGCGGGTTGTTCTGGAGGAAGCCCGTGCCGAGGACGTTCAGCGCCTTGGCGACCTGGTCGCGCAGGAGGTTGCGGGAGCGGATGCCGGTTTCCACGGCGAAGTCGCGCCACCACTCCAGGCGGCAGTCCGCGGGGGTCAGCGGGAGTTCGTCGGGAGCCGCGAGGCCGTCGGCCGCCTCCTCCTCGTCGGCGTCCTCCTCGTCCTCCGCCACCGCAGCCGCCGCGCCCCGGCGCTTCTTCTCGGGCTTGGGCACCAGCTCCAGGCGGGAGGCGTGCAGCAGCGCGTACATCAGCAGGAAGTCGGAGAAGTCTCCGCCGCCGAAGATCGCTTCGAGGTCGAACTCGACGTACGCGGAGCCGACGAGGGCGGTGGAGTCCCGGAGCAGGCGCAGGACGCGGCCGTTGGAGAGGATGCCCCACAGGTGGTCCGGGGAGGCGTTGAGCAGCTCCTGCATCATCGACTGCGGGACGCGGGCGCTGCCCGCCGACCAGCGGTCGAGGGGGGTGCTCCAGCCGAGGAGGTGGACGGGGAGATGGTCCATCCACTGGTGGCTGACCTGGTACGGCTCACGGCCGGGCAGCTTGATGCCGCCGCGCCGGGCGGCGAGACGGCCGTAACCCAGCTCCTCCAGAACAGTGAGGAGCCAGACGCGGGTCGCCTTGGTGGGGTCGGCCTTGCCGTCGAGTTCCTTCAGTTCCTCCTGGAGGGAGGTGTACGCGGCGCGCAGCGCGTTCCACTTGCGGCTCGCGGCGTCCTCGATACGCACCCCGCGTCCGAGCCCGTAGTCGGCGGGGGCGCTGCCGGGCAGTTCGGGGTCGCCGGCACGGATCTTGGCGAGGAGGTCCGCGGAGAGCAGGCCGCCCTCGACGCGTACGGCGGCGGAGGCGGGGAGGCGGTCGGGGGCGAGGGTGGTCACCGGTCTCCTCCGGAGGCGGGGGGCTGTGCGGCCGGGGCGCTGAGGTACACGTACACGCCGAGCAGGTCCGGGTCGCCGGACGGCCGGACGTCGATGCGGCGCACGGCGGCGGCGCCGCGTTCGCGGCCGCGCTGGCCGGCGGCCTCGCGGACCCGCTGGTGGGCTTCGCGGAGCCGGTCCGCGAGGAGCAGGCCGCGGGCCTCCAGATGTTCCTTGATCTCGTCTTCGCGAAGTTCCGCGGCGGCGCGGGTGGCCTGCTGGTCGCGCAGGGCGGGCAGGGTGTTGAGATCAGGGGTGGCGGTGAGCAGGGCGGCGGTCTCCTCGTCGGACAGCCAGGTGCGGCCGCCGTCGTCACCGGTGCGCCAGGCGAGGACCTGGGCGTCGTCGGCGACCAGGACGCGCGGTTCGTCGCTCGCCGTGCGGCCGGGCAGGGTGAGGCGGAAGCGGTAGCGGGCGAGCAGCAGGACCGTGCGGCGGTCGACGGCGCGGGTGCGGATCACGCCGAGGCGGCGGGCCGGGCGCTCCTCAGGGGGCAGGCCGGTGTCGACGGCCGCGTCGAGGAGGTACCGGGCGAGGGCGCGCACCGCCGGGTCGGTGCGAGACAGGGCGTGTTCGCCGCGGGCGACGGGCAGGTCCTCGCGGAAGACGAGGTCTCGGGCGGTCGCTTTGGCACGGCCCTTGGCCTTCGCCTTGGCCGCTCCGCCCGGCGCGGCCATCTGGTCGGCGTCCTCGTAGAAGCCGAGGGCGTGCTTGAGGCCGGTGGGCAGCGGATCCACGGGGGCCTTGAAGCCCCGGTCGCGGGCGTCGCCGATCGGCTGGGCGCCCAGCTGGGCCAGGGACTCGCGGGTGAAGGTGGCGATGTCGCCGGGGTCGCCCAACGCCTGGCGCAGTGCGTCCAGTTCGGCCTCCACCTCCTCGGGGCGCAGACCGGAGTGGGCGAACTTGGTGAGGACCTTCGACTCGCGCTCGGCGGCCGACTCCCACTCCTTGTGGAGGGCCTCGCGGGCCCGGCCGAAGTCGGGGTCGTCCTCGAAGTCGAGGGTGAGCTGGCCCTCGGGCTGCTCGCCCCGCAGCAGCAGCGCGCTGGCGAGGGCCTCCAGGACGCCCCGGCCCTGGTCGGGGACGAGGACGGCCACGCCGGTCTGGTCGGCAATGTCCTTGTGCTTCTGGATAAGGACCTTCAGGACGAGTCCGTCGATGCCGGTGTCGGTGTCGTAGACGGTGATCTCGCGGACGCGGCGGCGGGGCTGGCCGAACCGGTCGACGCGACCCGCGCGCTGGAGGTGGCGGGTGGGGTTCCAGGACAGGTCGTAGTGGATGACGGCGCCGAAGTGCTCCTGGAGGTTGACTCCCTCGGAGAGGCAGTCGGTGGCGACCAGGACGTGCCGGCCGCGCCGGGCGGTCAGCTCGTCGACGCGGGCCTGCCGGGCGTCGGGGTGGAGGGTGCCGGTGACGGCCTCCACGCTGGCGCTGCGGCCCAGTTCCTCCTTGAGGTGCCGGGCCACGTACTCGGCGGTCGGGATGTAGTGGCAGAAGACGATCGGGTCGTAGCCGTCGACCAGCTGCCGCTTGACCCGGTCGACGAGGATCCGCAGCTTGGCGTCCGTCGTGGGGCCGGCGAGGGCGTCCGCCCGGTCGGCGAAGCCGGCCAGGGCCTTGGCCTCGCCCGTACGTCCCTTGCGAGGCCCCCCGGGGGTGGCGGCATCCTTGTCCGGGAGTGAGCCGGGCACCACGTCCATGCCCTCGGCGGTCTCGTCGTCGGTGAGTTCGAAGGCGGCGGCCCGGCCCAGCTTGTCGGCCTCGGCCGGGGTGCGGGTGGCGGCGATCAGGGAGCGGGCGCGCAGGGTGGCGGCGGCCGCGGCCGGCGAGGACAGGACGCAGCGCAGCAGGGTGAGCGCCGTCCACCAGGACATGCGCTGGCGGTGGTCGCCGCCGGGGCCGCGCACCTGGTGGCGGGTGTGGGCGAGGATGTCGGCGACGAAGCGCGCGTAGTCGGCGTCGAGCCGGTAGAGGGCGTCCTGGGTGTCCCGGTCCTCGGGGAAGGGCGTGTCCTGGCCGACGTACCGCTTGATGTCGTGGCGGCGGCGCTGCACGAAGTGGCGGGCCAGCTTGTCGCGGTCGGCGGACCGGTTGGTGTCCAGGGTGCGCAGGGACGGGTCGAGCAGACCGGTGAGCTTCGCGAACGCCTGCGGGTCGCCGCTGTGCGGGGTGGCGGTGACGAGGATGAGGTGGCGGTCGCGCTCGGTGCGGTCGGCGAGCGCGGACAGCAGTTCGTACCGTTTCTGCTGCTCGTTGCCGCCGGTGCCCACGCAGGTGTGCGCCTCGTCGATGATCAGCACGTCCGGGCAGTGGCGGCGGAACGCGTCGCGGCGCTCGTCCTGCTTGATGAAGTCGGTGGAGACGACCGTGACCGGGTAGTGGTCGAAGATCGACCGGTGGGGGTCGTCGATCGCCTTCTGCAGCCGTGCGGCCGTGGACGGCAGCACCAGCTCGGGATCCATACCGAACTTGTCGCGCAGCTCGCGCTGCCACTGCTCGGCTAGCGAGGGCGAGCAGAGCACGGTCATGTTGCGGGCGGAGCCCTGCTCCATGAGTTCCTTCGCGATCAGCGCGGACTCGACCGTCTTGCCGATGCCGACGTCGTCGCCGATCAGCAGGCGTACGGGGTCCATGCGCAGCGCCATCATCAGCGGCACCAGCTGGTAGCGGCGGGGCTCGACGGCGACCGCGTTCAGGGAGCGGAAGGGGCCGGCACCTGCCGTCGAGGCGATACGCAGGGCGGTGCGCAGCAGAGATGCGGACGCGAAGTCACCGGCCTCACCGGGCAGGGCCTGAGGCAGGCCGAAGCCAGGCTCATGGACCTCGTCCGGGAAGAAGGCCGCCACGAACTCGCGGTCCCCGTCCAGGGGCTGGGCGAGGACCAGGTCCTCGGTGCTGCCCGGCAGGACCACCCAGTCGCGGTCCCGGGCGCGTACGAGGGTGCCGGGCGCCCGGTCGGTCGTGGCGCTCATCGGTCGCCTCCCCTGTGGTCGCGGCCGACGCCGAAGACGTCCGGGTATGCGCGCACGGTGTCCTTCCAGTCGGGTTCGGCTCCGGCCCTGATCACCAGCCAGCCGTCGTCCATCATGCGGTACTCGTCCTGCTCGCCGAGCCGCCGTGCCCCGTCGTACTCCAGGAACACGGCGACCTCGGCTCCGGGGAGGTGGAAGACCGCGTCCGCGACGTCCGTGGCCGTCTCGTCGGGCAGCCGGTGACCGCCGTCCGCGAGGAGGCGCACGAACGCCTCGATGGGGGTGTCCGATGCCGGTTCCCGGCGCGGAGCGGGTGCCGTCGTCGAAGGCTCGGGGCGCGACTCGTCCCTCGTGCGGGAGTGGGCCAGCGCCACCAGCCACGGCGCGGCGCGGTGCCGGTCGATGCGGCGGTGGAAGCCCTGGTTGGAGTACGACAGCAGGCAGTCGTAGCAGCCGAGTTCACAGCGCTCGGCCGCGCCGTCGGCCCGGTCGAGGTCCTTGCCGTCCTCGTCGTAGTGGATGATCCGCAGGGCTTCCTTCGCCACCAGGGCGAGGGCGTCCTCGTCGTCGTACAGGCGGCGCAGTACGCCCGCTCCCCCCTCGGCGCTCTCGACGAAGAGGGTCCGGCCGTGCCGTTCGGCGTCGGGGAGGTCCTCGCTCTCCAGCTCGGAGTCCTCCAGCTGGAAGTGCGCCTCGATCCCGCGCTCCAGCGCGTAGCGCAGGGAGACGGCGGTGAGGTCGTCGACCGGCTCGGCCAGCCGCACCACGGCGATGTTCTTGGTGTCCTGCGCGTAGGGGATGACCTGGAGGGTCCGCTGCGCGCGGTCGAAGGACGCCAGCGACTCCTCCTCCGCGGACTCCTCCTGGGCAAGACGAGCCGCCTTGCCCTCCGAGAGCCATCTGCCGCTGACCGGGTCCAGCCAGAAGCCCTGCCCCGAGCGGTCCTGGGCGTCGCGCTTGCGGTAGCCGAGGTTGAGGACGCGGACACTCGCCGAGTCCCCGTAGGTGACCTCCGCCAGGGGCGCCCCGTCCGTGTCGCGCACCTGTGCCTGGTGGGCGCCGCCGGGCGCGTACCGATACACGGTCCGCAGGTCGAAACCTCGCTTGAGGCGCTCCTCCTCGTCGGAGGAGATCCGGCGGCGGGGCTCGGCGTGCACCTGCGTGAGCTGCATCAGTTTCGGCAGGGTGCGGTGGAGCGGGACGGCGCAGTTCTCGCAGCGGTCGGCTCCGTCGACGCGGTCGTGCCAGTAGCCGCAGGCCTCGCACAGCCTTACGTCGCTGGTCGCCACCTGTCCGGGACGGTCGCCCATCGGGACGGTCACGCGGTCGATGGTGTAGCGGTTGCCCTCGTGGTAGATCAGCGCGCCGGGGCCGAACTCGCCGATCGCGATGAAGCGGGGGCGCTGGATGTAGGCGCCGTTGCGCTGCCCGTAGATCCCGGCCGACCGCTCCCCGGGCACGTAGGCGGCCAGGGGCAGGCGGGGGAAGGAGTAGCCGGGCAGGAAGCCTTCGGAGGCGAAGTAGCGGTAGGTGTAGAAGTCCGTGTACGACCCGCTGTCGGCCTCGTTGCGCAGCAGCTTCAACTGGTTCTCGGCCTCGGCCCGCCGCCCCGCGGCCAGGTCGCGGTCCCTGCGGCTGAGGGAGAGGTCGTTGGCCCGGCGGTGCTGCTGTTCCACCTCGCTGCGCGCGGTGCGGTAGAGGCGGCGCCAGCGCTCGCACGCCTCGTCGAGACTGCCGAGCGCCTGGCGGACGGTGCGCTCGACCCAGCCCTCGTACCACCAGGAGGAGCCCGAGAGCTCGTCGTGGAGGGGGGCGAGAACCTCGGTGGCCCGACTGATGGCGCGCAGCCGGGCGGTCTCGCTGTCCAGGTCGTCGCGCACCCGCGACAGCAGGTTCAGGGGCCATCGGCCTTCCTCGTCCGCGGTCTCCGCGTCGAGGACGTCGGTGAGGCGGCTGCCCAGGTGGACGCCCGTCTCGGCCAGCCAGACCGCGTGGACGTGGGAACGGATCAGCTCCTCGTTGGCCAGGTCGAGCCGGGGCGGGGTGACACTGCCGGACACCATGAGACCCGGGCGGCGGAAGTAGTACTGGTCATGGGGGGAACCGGTCGAGCAGTAGGTGGTGACGAGAGCGGGCTGGCCACTGCGGCCGGCGCGTCCGGAACGCTGCGCGTAGTTGGCCGGAGTCGGGGGGACGTTGCGCATGCCGACCGCGTTCAGCTCGGCGATGTCCACGCCCAGCTCCATCGTCGGCGAGCAGTAGAGGATCTCCAGGTCCCCTTCGCGGAACGCGTCCTCACGGACTCGGCGGGTCGTGGCGTCCACCTGCGCGGTGTGCTCGTGCGCCCTGATGCCGGTGAGTCCGGCGGCCCCGGCACGGTAGAGGTCGCGGAAGTACGGGTTGACGCGGACGTCGGCCTCCGCGTCGGTCACCTTGCGCACCGGATCCGGTTCGGGTCTCGTGCCGTCACCGGGGAGCCAGCGCAGGGCGGAGGCGCGCAGCTGGTGGCCGTAGGAGCCGTCACGCTCGTCCGGGACGGCGGCGAGCAGCCCGCACTCGCGCAGCACCCGCATCAGGTCGCGGATGACCGCGTCGGCGTCGGCCACCGCGATGCGCTTGCCCGCCTGGCCGGGGAGGGCGGCGAACTGGCCGATGCGACGCAGGTATCGGCCGTATCCGCCGAGTCCGCTGAGATGCACGGTGTCGGCCGCCGCACCGGTCCGGCCGGGGCCCGCGTAGGCCAGGCGGGAACGGACACGCGGCTCGCGCGGGGAGAGGGCCCACGGAGCCACGAGGTGCGCCTGGCTGATGCTGCCGAGCCGGTCGAAGCCCTCCTGGGTGAGGCAGCCCACCTCCACCGCGAGGGAGCGCCGGAGTTCGTCGAGGAGGTCGCGGGCCAGCTGCTCGCGGTGGGCGGGTGTGTCACCGGTGAGAAGGGGATGGCAGCCCTCCCAGCACGCGAGGTCACTCGCGATCTCGGTGAGGGACGTGTAGTCGAAGCGCAGCAGGCCGGTCTGAGAGAGGTTGGGCATGGTGACGCGCCAACCGCGCTCCAGGTCGGCGTAGACGCGGTAGGCGAGGATCTCGCGCAGGGCCGAGTGGGCAAGGTCGCGCTGGTGGAACTTGGCGGTCGGCGCCTTGGCATACGTCTCCAGCGGGAGGGCGAGGGTTTCGAACACCGCTTGGGGTAGCCGGTCGTAGGTCAGCCCCTGCTCCCCCGCCGTTTCCAGGGCCCGGTACAGGGCACCACGTACTTGGCTGACCAGGGCGAAGTCGTTGAAGTGGCCGGCCTGGAGGCTGGCGTCCTGCCGGTTGTCGACGAAGGTGAGCAGTTTGCGTGCCCTCTTCGTCAGGTCGGGCTGGTCGCGCAGGGAGCGCACGACGCGGGAACTGATCAGGGAGACGGCGGAGCTGCGGCCTTCCGCGGAGAAGGTGCCCAGCTTGGCGAGGTCCTTGAGCCGCAGCTGCTCGTACGAGGTGCGGCAGTGCAGGCAGAAGCGGAACGGGGCGGCGATCCACCAGGCGCGCAGGCCCGTGCCGGGCTCGGTCGCCCGGCCGTCCGGGCCGACCCACACCTCCTCGGGAAGATCTCCGGAGCGGGCCTTCAGGACCGTCGACCGGCCGTCGTCGTCCGTCTCGACCCAGCTCGCCGGGAGGCGCCGGAACACGGCTTCCTCGTCGTGTGCGTCGGGCCAGGGCCGGTCGTCGCTGACGTAGAGGAAACCGTCGCCGTCGGCGGCCGGGGCGTCCGGGTCCTCCCGGGCTTCGAACACCGCACCCTCGTGCTCGGCGGGGCGGGTGACCACCAGGTACTCCTTGCCGCAGTCGCGGCAGAAGTGCAGGGGGACGAGCGGCTTGTCGCGGTGGTCGGGGACCCGGGTCTGGTACTGGCTGGTGAGGTGGCGACGGCCGGGTGGCTCGAAGCTGACGTAGACGGTGTCGCCCTTGGACAGGAACTGGTGCAGCCGGAAGGCGAACAGGGGCCTGTCCAGCTCCGGGTGCCTGGCCTTCGCGCCGACGCGCAGCACGGTCTCGATGGCGCGGTGGCATACCTCGGTGGACTCCCCGCTCGCGTCGGCCAGTAGCCCGGACGCCTGCGGGATCGTGAGCGGTGGGCGGCGGACGAGCCGCCCGCTGGGCTCCTCGACGGCCAGCCCCACGGTGTCCTCGACCCAAACCGCGAGGGGGTCGCGGCTCAGGGCCTCGTACTCGGGCGGGAGCTCGTCTGGTACAGCGGCGGCGCGACGGACGGCGTCGGCGAGGGGTTCGCGGGGGTGTACTCCGGGTACGGCGTCGGGTCCCGGGTCGGTCGAACGCTCCAGGGTCTCGCCGATGACCCGCTCCGGTTCGATCTTCGTACCGAACAGGCGCGTGGCGACGTCAGCGATCTCCTCCCGGGCCTCGGCGAAGGTGACGCCGGTCGCCATCGTGGCCGAGGTCCCGACGCACTGGAGGGCGGGTGCTTCGCAGGCGTCCCGCAGCCGGCGGACGAGCAGGGCGACGTCGGCTCCCTGGCGGCCCCGGTAGGTGTGCAGCTCGTCCAGGGCGAGGAAGCGCAGGCCACGAGCGGCGCCGATCAGCTCCCGCCGCTCGTCGGGGCGGGTGAGGAGGTACTCCAGCATCACGTAGTTGGTGAGGAGGATGTCCGGCTTCTTGCGCAGCACCTGATGCTTCTGCTCGGAGTCCTCCTGGCCGGTGTACCGCGCGAAGGTCACCTTGCGGCGGTCCTCGGGGACGCCCCACGTGAGGTACTTCTCCAGCTCGTGGAGCTGACTGTTGGCCAGCGCGTTCATCGGATAGACGACGATCGCCGAGATCCCGTCGGGATTCGGGTTCCGCAGCACCTTGTCGACGATCGGCACGATGTAGGTCAGGCTCTTGCCCGAGCCGGTACCCGTGGTCAACACGTACGAGTCTCCGCGGTCGGCCACGGTGATGGCCTCGCGCTGGTGCCGGTGGAGGGAGAGGGTGCGGCTGCCCGGGTCGTTGGGGTGTTTCTTGTGCCGGAAGTACTCCCGGCACATCGGGTGCAGCAGACCGTCGTCGCACAGCGAGGCGACCGTTCCGCCGCTGCGGAAGGTGGGATTCAGCGCGAGCTTGGGGTCGGGCCAGCGGGTCTTGCGCTCACGCTCGCCGGCGAGGTGGCTCTCGATGTCGGGGTCTCGTACGGCGACGAGGGAGCTGGTGAACGCCTCGTACTCGGCGATGAGGTCCTGATGGACACCGAAGACGTCCATGGGTAGGTCAGCCCCCTTGATCCCTTGCGTCCGCTTGGTCGCATGTCACGTCCGCGAAGCAGACCCCCTCCGGAAGACGGACCACGCAACTGATCCACCCTACTGCCCCGCCACCCTCCTTTCGCCGGTGGTTTTCCGTTCTCACGCTCCAGCCTTTTCAGGGGAGCCCGAATAGCGAGACGTGGTTCACTGCCTCCGATGGTCACCACAGGCAAGTCCCGAAGGGATGTCCACCCGTGCCCCATGAAGTCGATCAGTCGTTTCTCGCCCTGCCCCTACGTCCCCTCGCCGACGCCGCCCTGGCACGCGCGCGTTCGCTCGGGGCCGAGCACGCGGACTTCCGGTTCGAGCGGGTGCGCAGTGCTTCCTGGCGGCTCAGGGACGCCCGGCTCGCCGGTTCGTCGGACACCACCGACCTCGGGTACGCGGTGCGGGTCGTGCACGGCGGGACCTGGGGGTTCGCCTCCGGGGTCGACCTGACGCCGGACGCCGCCGCCAAGGTCGCCTCGCAGGCGGTCGCGATGGCCAAGCTGTCGGCGCAGGTCATCAGGGCCGCGGGGGCAGAGGAGCGAGTGGAGCTGGCGGACGAGCCGGTGCACGCCGAGAGGACCTGGGTGTCCTCGTACGGGATCGACCCGTTCTCCGTGCCGGACGAGCAGAAGTCCGCGCTGCTCGCCGAGTGGAGCGCGCGGCTGCTCGCCGCCGACGGGGTCGACCATGTCGACGCCTCGCTGCTGACCGTGCACGAGAACAAGTTCTACGCCGACACGGCCGGGACCGTGACCACGCAGCAGCGGGTGCGGCTGCATCCGCAGCTCACCGCCGTGTCGGTGGACGACTCCAGCGGCGAGTTCGACTCGATGCGCACCCTCGCCCCACCCGTCGGGCGCGGCTGGGAGTACCTCACCGGCACCGGCTGGGACTGGGAGGACGAGCTGGAGCGCATTCCCGGGCTGCTCGCCGAGAAGATGCGCGCGCCGAGCGTCGACGCGGGCGTATACGACCTGGTCGTCGACCCCTCCAACCTGTGGCTGACCATCCACGAGTCCATCGGCCATGCCACCGAGCTGGACCGGGCCCTCGGCTACGAGGCGGCCTACGCGGGCACCTCCTTCGCCACCTTCGACCAGCTCGGCAAGCTGCCGTACGGCTCCGAGCTGATGAACGTCACCGGCGACCGCACCGCCGAGCACGGACTCGCCACCGTCGGCTACGACGACGAGGGCGTCGAGGCGCAGTCCTGGGACCTGGTCAAGGACGGCACACTGGTCGGCTACCAGCTCGACCGCAGGATCGCGCGGCTGACCGGGTTCGAGCGGTCCAACGGGTGCGCCTTCGCCGACTCCCCGGGCCATGTGCCCGTGCAGCGCATGGCGAACGTGTCGCTCCAGCCGGACCCGGCGGGACTGTCGACCGAGGACCTCATCGGAAGCGTCGACCGCGGGATCTACGTCGTCGGGGACCGGTCCTGGTCGATCGACATGCAGCGCTACAACTTCCAGTTCACCGGTCAGCGGGCGTACCGGATTCGCAACGGCCGCCTCGACGGGCAGGTGCGGGACTTCGCCTACCAGGGCATCACCCCCCAGTTCTGGGGCTCCATGGCCGCTGTGGGCGGCCCGCAGACATACGTGCTGGGCGGCGCCTTCAACTGCGGCAAGGCACAGCCGGGCCAGATCGCGGCGGTCTCCCACGGCTGCCCGTCGGCCCTCTTCAAGGGCGTCAACATTCTGAACACCACGCAGGAGGCCGGTCGATGAGCCCGCGTACCAGCAAGCCGCACGAGGTCGTCGAGCGTGCCCTCGCTCTGTCCCGGGCCGACGGCTGCGTCGTGATCGCCGACGAGCAGTCCTCCGCCAATCTGCGCTGGGCGGGCAACGCGCTGACGACGAACGGTGTCACGCGCGGCCGCACCCTCACCGTGATCGCGACCGTCGGCGGCCGGGAAGGCACCGCCTCGGGTGTGGTGTCGAGGGCCGCCGTGACCGAGGACGAGCTGGAGCCTCTGGTGCGGGCCGCGGAGGCCGCCGCACGCGGGGCCGGGCCCGCCGAGGACGCCCAGCCGCTGGTCACGGACGTACCGCAGTCCCCCGGTTTCACGGACGCGCCCGCCGAGACCTCCTCCGCGGTGTTCGCGGACTTCGCGCCGGCGCTCGGCGAGTCGTTCGCACGCGCGCGTGCCGGTGGCCGCGAACTGTACGGCTTCGCCAACCACGAGATGGTGTCGACCTACCTGGGCACGTCGACGGGCCTGCGGCTGCGCCACGACCAGCCGGCCGGGACGCTGGAGCTGAACGCCAAGTCCCCGGACCGCACCCGATCGGCGTGGGCCGGGCGCTCCACGCGGGACTTCAAGGACGTCGACCCGGCGGCGCTGGACGCGGAGCTGGCCGTACGGCTCGGCTGGGCGGAGCGCCGGATCCAGCTGCCCGCCGGGCGGTACGAGACGCTGCTGCCGCCGACGGCGGTGGCGGACCTGCTGATCTACCAGATGTGGTCGTCCTCGGGCCGGGACGCCGCCGAGGGGCGGACGGTGTTCTCCAAGCCGGGCGGCGGCACCCGGGTCGGGGCGAAGCTGACCGGACTGCCGCTGACCCTGCGCAGCGATCCGCACGAGCCCGGACTGGAGTGCGCCCCCTTCGTGGTCGCGCACTCCTCGGGCGAGGACCAGTCGGTGTTCGACAACGGGCTGCCCGTCGCGCCGACGGACTGGATCGCCGGCGGCGAGCTGAGGCATCTGCTGACCACCCGGCACAGCGCGGCCCTGACCGGGCTGCCGCTCGCGCCGGCGGCCGGGAACCTGATCCTGGACGGCGGCGAGGACCGCTCGCTGGAGGAAATGGTCGCGAACACCGAGCTGGGGCTGCTGCTCACCTGTCTGTGGTACATCCGCGAGGTGGACCCCGCGACGCTGCTGCTCACGGGCCTGACCCGGGACGGCGTGTACCTCGTGGAGAACGGCGAGGTCACCGGCGAGGTCAACAACTTCCGGTTCAACGAGTCGCCGGTGGACCTGCTGGGCCGGGCGACGGAGGCCGGGCGGACCGAGAAGACGCTGCCCAGGGAGTGGAGCGACTACTTCACCCGGGCCGCGATGCCGGCGCTGCGCGTACCGGAATTCAACATGAGCTCTGTCAGTCAGGGCGTATAACCTCGTAGTCGGCTGTCACCCGACTGCCCGAAGAGCACCGAGCGCGCACCGAGCCGCATCTAGGAGACACGAGAACCGTGACGGACATCGTCGACGAGCTGAAGTGGCGTGGGCTGTTCGCCCTGTCCACCGACGAGGACGCCTTGCGCAAGGCGCTCGCGGACGGTCCCGTCACGTTCTATTGCGGCTTCGACCCGACGGCGCCGTCACTGCACGTGGGGCACCTGGTGCAGGTGCTCACCGTGCGCCGGCTCCAGCAGGCCGGGCACCGGCCGCTGGCGCTGGTCGGCGGCGCCACGGGCCTGATCGGCGACCCCCGCCCGACCGCCGAGCGCACGCTGAACGACCCGGAGACGGTGGCCGGCTGGGTGGACCGGCTGCGCGGCCAGATCGAGCCGTTCCTGTCCTTCGAGGGCGAGAACGCCGCCGTGATGGTGAACAACCTCGACTGGACGCAGGGCCTGTCCGCGATCGAGTTCCTGCGGGACATCGGCAAGCACTTCCGGGTCAACAAGATGCTGACGAAGGACTCCGTGGCCCGCCGCCTGGAGTCCGACCAGGGCATCAGCTACACCGAGTTCAGCTACCAGATCCTCCAGGGCATGGACTTCCTCCAGCTCTACCGGAGGTACGGCTGCACGCTCCAGCAGGGCGGCAGCGACCAGTGGGGCAACCTCACGGCGGGCCTCGACCTGATCCACCGGCTGGAGCCGGACGCGGCGGTGCACGCGCTCGCGACGCCGCTGATGACCAAGGCGGACGGCACCAAGTTCGGCAAGACCGAGGGCGGCGCGGTCTGGCTCGACGCGGAGATGACGACGCCGTACGCGTTCTACCAGTTCTGGCTGAACGTGGACGACCGGGACATCTCCCGCTACATGCGCATCCTGTCCTTCAAGTCCCGCGAGGAGCTGGAGGAGCTGGAGCGGCAGACCGAGGAGCGTCCGCAGGCCCGGGCCGCGCAGCGCGCGCTGGCCGAGGAGCTGACGA
The DNA here is from genome assembly GCF_044743035.1 of Streptomyces sp. NPDC087787. NCBI lineage: Bacteria > Bacillati > Actinomycetota > Actinomycetes > Kitasatosporales > Streptomycetaceae > Streptomyces > Streptomyces sp. NPDC087787. The sequence goes on along the minus strand of NZ_JBIUVQ010000001.1, from coordinate 826,653 downwards.
CGCTGGTGCACGGCGCCGGGCAGACGGCCGCCGTGATCGCCGCGTCCAGGGCGCTGTTCGGCCAGGGCGAGCTGACCGGGCTGGACGAGCGGACCCTGACCGCGGCGCTGTCGGAGGTCCCGCACGCCCAGGTCACCGAGTTGGGCCCGGTGGTCGACCTGCTCGCCGAGGTCGGCCTGGTGCCCAGCAAGTCGGCCGCGCGCCGCACGGTGAAGGAGGGCGGCGCCTACGTGAACAACGTCAAGGTCACCGCCGAGGACGCGGTCCCCGCCACGGAGGACCTGCTGCACGGCCGCTGGCTGGTGCTGCGCCGGGGCAAGAAGAACCTGGCGGCGGTCGAGGTCACGAGCGGCTGAGCCTGGACGCGGCTCAGGCGTCAAGGGGCGGTCCAACCGGATTTTCCGGTGGCCCGCCCCTTCGGCCGTCCCGCGCAACCGCGCGGACCCTAGGCCCGCTGGGCGTCCTGCCGCTTCTTGTTGCCCCACAACGCCATGTACGCCATGTCGCCGACGAAGACGATGACGATCGCGGCCACGAGCTGGAAGAAGTGCCTGCTCCAGTCGATGCCGCGGGTCGAGGCGACCCCGACCGTGCGGGCGACCGCGTTGCCGACGGTCGCGCCGAGCATGCCGAAGATCGTGGTGAGCCAGAGCGGGCTGTGCTGCCTGCCCGGGATGACCGCCTTCGCGATCAGCCCCAGCACGAGTCCCACGATGATCGCCCACAACCAGCCCATGGCTGCCTCCTCGTCCCGCTCGACGTGAGCATTACGCCCAGTGTCGGGGCGGCTTCGCCGCGTCGCACCCCGGGCGCGGCCGCCGGGGGCCGCGGGGACGCGGGCCGAGGACCGTTGACGCAGGCAGAACGGTGGCCCCGCCCTCGTGGGCGCCGGGAACGCGGCGTAACGTGGAGTGTGTGCGGGCCGTTGTCCCGACCGGTCACGGCCGGACGCGGGCCGGGGAGTTGTCCGATACGGGCGAATGGTGGACGGGTGATGCGGAAAGAGCACGGCGAGGGCAATGCCCAGGTGTTCCGGATCACGGGAGCCCGGACGGGCCTTCAGGAGGACGTGCGCGGCCGGCAGCGCCGGTACGTCATCTCGATGTCGATCCGTACGGCGTCGGTGATCCTCGCGGTGGCGCTGTGGAACGTCGAACGGTACGTGGCGATCGTGGCGCTGGTGCTCGGGGCCGTGCTGCCCTACATCGCCGTGGTCATCGCGAACGCGGGTCGGGAGGGCGCGCCCAAGCTGCCGTCGACGTTCGTCACCATGCCGCTGAAACCCATGATCACGCCGCCGGGCGGCGACGACGGTTTCGCCCGGTCCGCCACGGAGGACACGGCGGGCGACTCCGCCGCCGGGGCGCCGCGCGAGCCGCGCGAGAGCGCTTGACCTGGACCGTCCCGGCGGCCGGACGGCAGCATCTCCGGAAGCTCAGGAAAAGCTCAGATCAATCATGTTGTTCCGGTGCCGGGCTGTGGGTTACCCGTGACATACTTCCTACGCGCTCCGCATCCCCCGTCGGAGCGACAGACCGACGCCGGGCAGCTCCCCCCGTGGCTGCTCGGCGTCGCCTTGTGCGCCGTGGCTGTGAGATGAACCCGTGACCGACGAGACCCCGATCTGCTCCGCCAAAGGCTGCCGTGTGGCCGCCGTGTGGGTGCTGGCCTGGAACAACCCGAAGATCCACACACCGGAGCGCCGCAAGACGTGGCTGGCGTGCGAGGAGCACCGGGAGCATCTGTCGCAGTTCCTCGGTGTGCGCGGTTTCCTGAAGGACGTGGTCCCCTTCGGCGAGTGGGAGGCGGGGAACGGCGCGGACGGCGGCGTGGGCGGCGGCGCCTAACCGCCGATCGCCGACATCGGCCGCTCCGGCTGGACGAACGACGGGTCGTCGAGGCCCGCTCCCGCCTTCTTGCCCCACATCGCCACGCGCCAGATGTCGGCGATCTCCTCGTCGCGGGCGCCGGAGCGCAGCGCGGCGCGCAGGTCCGTCTCCTCGGTGGCGAACAGGCAGGTGCGGACCTGGCCGTCGGCCGTGAGCCGGGTGCGGTCGCAGGCCGCGCAGAACGGGCGGGTGACGGAGGCGATCACGCCGACGCGGTGCGGGCCGCCGTCCACGATCCAGCGTTCGGCCGGGGCCGAGCCGCGCTCCCCGGCGCCCTCGGGGGTCAGTTCGAAGCGGGTGCCCAGCGAGGCCAGGATCTCGGCCGCGGTCACCATGCCCTCCCGCTTCCAGCCGTGCTGGGCGTCCAGGGGCATCTGCTCGATGAAGCGGAGCTCGTAATTGTGCTCCACCGCCCAGGCCAGGAGGTCGGGGGCCTCGTCCGCGTTCAGGTCGCGCATCAGGACGGTGTTGACCTTCACCGGCGTCAGGCCGACCGCGTGGGCGGCTTCGAGGCCCTCGATGACGTCGTGGTGGCGGTCCCGGCGGGTGAGCGCCTTGAAGACGTCCGGGCGCAGGGTGTCCAGGGAGACGTTGACCCGGTCCAGGCCTGCGTCTTTCAGGGCGGCCGCGGTGCGCTTCAGTCCGATGCCGTTGGTGGTGAGGGACATCCGGGGACGGGGAGCGAGCGCCGCGACCCGCTCGACGATGCCGGCCAGGCCGGGGCGCAGCAGGGGTTCGCCGCCGGTGAAGCGGACCTCCGTGATGCCGAGGGAGGTGACGGCGATGCCGATCAGGCGGACGATCTCGTCGTCGGTGAGCAGGGTCGGCTTGGCCAGCCACTGCAGGCCCTCTTCCGGCATGCAGTATGTGCAGCGCAGGTTGCACCGGTCGGTCAGCGAGACCCTCAGGTCGGTGGCCACCCGGCCGTAGGTGTCGATGAGCATGTGGCCCCCTCCCTCGTCTCGGTCCATGTGGCGTACCACGCGGAGTTCCCGTCATTTGTGAGCCTACGTGACACCACTGACAACGACAGCGCCGGAAGTCACGAGATACGGCGCGGCCGCGTCGTAGGGATCTACGACGCGGCCGGCTCGGACGGGTGGGCGCTCAGTGCGCTCCGGTGCCCGTCATGGAGCGCACCTCCAGTTCGGCGTACTTGGCGTCGTCCGGCGTCTCCTTCGACAGGAGGGTGCCCACGACGCCGAGCAGGAAGCCGACCGGGATCGAGATGAGGCCCGGGTTCTCCAGCGGGAACCAGTGGAAGTCGACGTCGGGGAACATCGACGTCGGCTTGCCCGACACCACCGGCGAGAACAGCACCAGGCCGACCGCGGTGACCAGGCCGCCGTAGATCGACCACAGGGCGCCCGAGGTGGTGAACCGCTTCCAGAACAGGCTGTAAAGGATCGTCGGCAGGTTGGCGGAGGCGGCGACGGCGAAGGCGAGCGCGACCAGTCCGGCGACGTTCAGGTCGCGGGCGAGGGCGCCCAGGACGATCGAGACCGCGCCGATGCCGACGGTCGCCCAGCGGGCCGCGGTCAGCTCCTGCTTCTCGGAGGCGGTGCCCTTCTTGATGACGTTGGCGTAGATGTCGTGGGCGAAGGAGGAGGACGAGGCCAGGGTCAGGCCCGCGACGACGGCGAGGATCGTGGCGAAGGCGACGGCGGAGATGGACGCCAGCAGGATCGCGCCCCAGTTGGAGTCGACCCCGCCGAGGTGCAGGGCGAGCAGTGGCGCCGCGGTGTTGCCCGCCTTGTTGGAGGCGATGATCTCGTCGGACTTGATGAGCGCGGCCGCGCCGAAGCCGAGCGCGAGGGTCATCAGGTAGAAGGCGCCGATCAGGCCGATCGCCCAGATCACCGACTTGCGGGCGGCCTTGGCCGTGGGGACGGTGTAGAAGCGGATCAGGATGTGCGGCAGACCGGCGGTGCCGAGGACCAGGGCGATGCCGAGCGAGAGGAAGTCGAGCTTGGTGGTGCCCGTGGCGCCGTACTTCAGTCCGGGCTCCAGGAAGGCGGTGCCCTTGCCGCTGTTGGCGGCGGCCTTGCCGAGCAGGTCGGAGATGTTGAAGTTGAACTTCAGCATGACCAGGAAGGTGAGCAGCAGGGCGCCTGCGATGAGCAGCACGGCCTTGACCATCTGCACCCAGGTGGTGCCCTTCATGCCGCCGATGGTGACGTAGACGATCATCAGCACGCCGACCAGCGCGACGATGGCGATCTTGCCGCCGTCGCTGGTGATGCCGAGCAGCAGGGAGACCAGGACGCCGGCGCCGGCCATCTGGGCCAGCAGGTAGAAGATCGACACGACGATGGTGGAGGTGCCGGCCGCGGTACGGACCGGGCGCTGGCGCATCCGGTAGGCCAGCACGTCGCCCATGGTGTAGCGGCCGGAGTTGCGCAGCGGTTCGGCGACCAGGAGCAGGGCGACCAGCCAGGCGACGAGGAAGCCGATGGAGTACAGGAAGCCGTCGTAGCCGAACAGCGCGATGGCGCCGGCGATGCCGAGGAAGGACGCGGCGGACATGTAGTCGCCGGAGACGGCGAGGCCGTTCTGGAAGCCGGTGAACTGCCGTCCGCCGGCGTAGAAGTCGGCGGCGTCCTTGGTCTGCCGGCCGGCCCAGACGGTGATGACGAGGGTCGCGACGACGAACACCGAGAACAGGGTGATGATCAGCGGCCGGTGCTGGCTCGCCTCACCGGCCGCGAGGGTCAGCACGGGTGCGGTCGCGGGGCTCATTCGGTGCCCTCCATCCGGGACTTGATGGCCTCGGCCTTGGGGTCGAGCTTGGCGGCGGCGTGCCGCGCGTACCACCAGGCGATGAGGAACGTGGTGAGGAACTGGGCGAGGCCCAGGGCGAGGGCGACGTTGATGTTCCCGAACAGCCGGGTGCCCATGAAGCCGCCGGCGTAGTTGGAGAGCAGCACGTACAGCAGGTACCAGGCGGTGAAGGCGACGGTCAGCGGGAAGGCGAAGGATCGGTAGGAGCGGCGCAGTTCACCGAACTCCGCGCTGTCCCGCACCGCGACGAACTCCTCGGTGGTCGGGAGTGGGGCCTGGGTATTCGAGGGTGGCGGTGTCTCGGTGGCCACGTCGGTCTCCTCGCGTGTCGGATGCGGTTGGGACGGGGGCCCGATCGTGCTTCGGTTCCCCGCCCAAGGTCCACGGCGCCACGCGGTGACCGGTTCAAGTCCTGTTGGTTGTTTCGCAACCGGTCTGAACAAGTCATTGCTAAGTCATTGCTGGTGGGGGAGGCGGCAAGATAGCTTCACCCTGCACCACCCGTCATGTACCTGCGGGGCTGCCACCTGCGGCCCTTGCCGGTCTGTACCCGGATGTTGTGGGGATCCCATGGCTCATCTGCGTTCCAGACGCCGCCTCGCCCTTGCCGTGCCGGTCGCGCTGTCGCTGACCGCGTCGCTCGGCTTCCTGCCCTCGGCGGCGTCGGCGGCACCTCGCGCGGCCTCGGCTGCGCAGGCGAAGGACGCGCCGGTCATGGCCTACGTCGTCAACACCGGGACGGACCGCCACACCCTCGCCCAGGTGCAGCGGTCCATCGCCGCGGCCGGCGGCACCATCGTGACGACGTACGACAGGATCGGCGTCATCGTGGTCCGCTCCGCGAACCCGGACTTCGGCAGGACCATCCGCGGGGCCCACGGGGTCGACTCCGCGGGCGCCACCCGCACCGCGCCTCTACGCGCGTCGGAGACCACGGACGAGGGGGCCGTGGAGTACCTCTCCGCGGCCGAGGTCACACGGCTGAAGAAGGCCGCCGAGCCGTCGAAGCACCCGAAGGGCCCGGTCGCCCAGGAGCCCCTCGAGGCCGAGCAGTGGGACCTGCGGGCCATCGGCGCCGACAAGGCCGCCGCGATCAACCCGGGCAGCCCGAAGGTCACCGTCGCCGTGATCGACACCGGTGTCGACGACACCCACCCGAACCTGGCGCCGAACTTCTCCGCCAAGCAGTCGGCCAGTTGCGTCGGCGGCAAGGCGGACACCTCGCCGGGCGCCTGGCGGCCCGCGAGCCCCGACCACTACCACGGCACGCATGTCGCGGGTGAGATAGCCGCCGCCCGCAACGGGACGGGCGTCGCGGGCGTCGCGCCGGGTGTGAAGGTCTCCGGGATACGGGTGGCCGAGCCGGACACCGAGACGTTCTACCCGGAGAGCGTGGTCTGCGCCTTCGTGTTCGCCGCCGACCACGGCGTGCAGATAACCAACAACAGCTACTACGTGGACCCGTGGCTCTACAACTGCAAGGACGACGCCGACCAGAAGGCCGTCCTGGACGCGGTCGGCCGGGCCCAGCTGTACGCGCAGCGCAAGGGCACCCTGAGCGTGGCCTCCGCGGGCAACTCCAACCACGACCTGGCCGCCAGGTCGATCCTCGACACATCCAGCCCGAACGACACGACCCCGGTCGACCGCACGATCGACCCCAGGAAGTGCCTCGACGTGCCGGCGCAGCTGCCGGGTGTGGTGACGGTCGCCGCCACCGGCGTGCAGACCCTCAAGTCGTACTACTCCAACTACGGCGACGGCGTCATCGACGTCGCGGGACCGGGCGGCGACAAGTACCAGATCCCGGACACCCCGTCGGGCAACGGCCGCGTCCTGTCGACCATGCCGGAGGGCCGGTACGGCTACCTCCAGGGCACGTCGATGGCCGCTCCGCACGTCGCCGGTGTCGCCGCGCTGCTGAAGTCGGCCCACCCGAACGCCAAGCCCGCCCAGTTGCTGGCCCTTCTCAAGGCCCAGGCGGACAACCCGGGGTGCCCGGTCGAGCCCTACGACCCGGACGGCGACGGCGTCGTCGACTCGTTCTGCAAGGGCGACAAGAACCGCAACGGGTTCTACGGCTTCGGCCTCGTCAACGCGCTCCGCGCGATCAAGTGACCGGCACGGCCCGTCACTTCCACAAGCGCCCCCCACGCCTCGCATGCCTCGGGCATGCCGCACCGCAATGGTCCGAAACACTGGAGTTCACATGAGCGTTCGCCTCAACCGGCGTACCGTCACCATCCCGCTCGGGATGGCCGTCGCCTCCGCTCTCGCCTTCCTGCCGAACGTGGCCTCCGCCACCGAGGCCGGTCCGCAGGCGGCCGCCGCGAGCATCTCCGCCGCCGCAGACGGCGACGCGCTGAGCTACGTCGTCAACGTCCGTCCCGGCCACAGCTCCGCGGCCGTTCAGAAGGCGATCGGCAAGGCCGGCGGGTCGGTCGTCGTCGCGTACGACCAGATCGGTGTCATAGTCGTCCACTCGTCGAACGCCGGCTTCGCCAAGGAGATACGCAAGGACAAGGGGGTCGAGTCGGCCGGCGCCACCCGGACCGCTCCGCTGTCCCCGCAGTCGACCACCGAGATGTGGGCGCCACAGGTGCTCACCGGCGCGGAACTGGCGGCGGCGACCGAGGCGTCCACCGACGCCCAGGAGCCGCTCCAGGGCCTCCAGTGGGACCTGCCGATGATCAAGGCAGACAAGGCCCACGAGGTCACCCTGGGCAGCTCCAAGGTCACGGTCGGCGTCATCGACACCGGTGTGGACGACACCCACCCCGACCTCGCCGCCAACTTCGACCGGGCGGCCTCGGTGAACTGCGTGTCGGGCAAGCCGAACACGGCGGACGGCGCCTGGCGGCCGAACAAGGGCGAGAGCGCGCACGGCACGCACGTCGCCGGTGAGATCGCCGCCGCGAAGAACGGCGTCGGCATGGTCGGCGTCGCCCCGGGCGTGAAGGTGTCCGGCATCAAGGTGTCGACGCCGGAGGGCTGGTTCTACACCGAGGCCGTGGTGTGCGGCTTCGTCTGGGCCGCCGAGCACGGCGTGGACATCACCAACAACAGCTACTACACCGACCCGTGGAACTTCAACTGCACCAACGACCCCGACCAGAAGGCTCTGGTCGAGGCCGTGTCGCGGGCCACGAAGTACGCCGAGGGCAAGGGCACGGTCAACGTCGCGGCCGCCGGCAACGACAACTGGGACCTGGCCGGGAAGACCATCCTCGACCCGGGCAGCCCGAACGACTCCACCCCCGGCGACCGGGTGATCGACCCGAAGAAGTGCCTGGACATCCCCGCGATGCTGCCGGGCACCGTCACGGTCTCCTCCGTCGGTGCCAAGGGCATCAAGTCGTCGTTCTCCAACTACGGCCAGGGCATGATCGACGTCACCGCGCCGGGCGGCGACTCGACCTCCTACCAGCGGCCCGACGCCCCCGCCACCAGCGGCCTGATCCTCGGCACCCTGCCGGGCGGCCAGTACGGCTACATGGCCGGCACCTCGATGGCCTCGCCGCACGCCGCCGCCGTCGCCGCGCTCATCAAGTCGACCCACCCGAACGCCAAGCCGAACCAGGTGAAGGCGCTGCTGACCCAGGGTGCCGACAAGAAGGAGTGCACCACCCCGTACGACATCAACGGCGACGGCAAGATCGACGCCGTGTGCAAGGGCGGCAAGGGCAAGAACGCCTTCTACGGCGAGGGCATGGTCAACGCCCTCAACGCCGTGACCAAGTAGACACGGGAGATGTCGGCCGGTCACCGCACAGTGCGGTCATGACTGACATCACCTACGCGTGGTCCGCGCTGGGCGGCGATCCCGCCCTCCTGTCGCGGGTCACCACCGTACAGCGGGAAGGCGCGCTCCCAGCGCGCCTTCCCGTACGGGAGCTGGCACGTACGTGCGTGTCCGCCTGCGCCCTGGCCGCCGCCGAACTCGGCGCACGACGGGCGGGGCTCGCCGCGGTGCCGGCGGTTCGGGGGGACGACGGCGCCGTGGCCACGGCCTTCCTCAGTGAACGGCGTCTGCTGGTGGACGGGAAGGCACCCGTCTCCTTCGCGCCGCTGTCGCGGTTCTGGCGGACGGCGGACGGCTGGGTGCGCACGCACGCCAACTACCCGCACCACCGGGAGTCGTTGCTCCGGGCGCTGGACGTGCCGGACGACGTGGAGCGGGTCGCGTCCGTACTCGCCGAGCGGTCCGCGCACGAGGTCGAGGAGGCCGTGTACGCGGCCGGAGGCCTCGCCGTCGCACTGCGCACCCCCGAGGAATGGGCCGCGCACGAACAGGGGGTCGCCGTCGCCGCCCGGCCGCTGGTCGAGCGGGAGCGGCTGGACAAGGCCCACGCGCGCGTACTGCCGCCCGTCGCGAGTGCTCCCCTGCTGCCGGCCACCGGGCTGCGCGTCCTTGACCTGACCCGGGTGCTCGCGGGTCCCGTCGCCACCCGCACGCTCGCCCTGCTGGGCGCGGACGTGCTGCGCCTGGACGCGCCGGACCGTCCCGAGGAGGCCGGCCTGCACGCGGACACCGGCTTCGGGAAACGGTCGGCGGTACTGGACCTCGCGGTCGACCGGGCCCTCTTCGAGGAACTGCTCGCCGAGGCGGACGTCGTGGTCTCCGGATACCGGCCCGGCGCCCTGGACCGGTTCGGGCTCTCCCCCGAGGCGCTGGCCGGACGGCGGCCCGGACTGGTCGTGGCGCAGTTGTCGGCGTGGGGCCGTCACGGACCCTGGGGCGGACGCCGGGGCTTCGACAGCCTCGTACAGGCCGCCACCGGAATCGCCGCGACCGAGGGGTCGCCGGAGCAGCCCGGCGCACTGCCCGCGCAGGCCCTGGACCACGGCACGGGCTATCTGCTGGCGGCGGCGGTGCTGCGCGCCCTGACCGAGCAGACGCGGGAGGGCGGCACCCAGGTCGTACGACTGGCCCTGGCCCGCACGGCATCCTGGCTGACGCGGCCCGGCACCGGGACGGTCCCCGCGACGGACACCGTGCAGGGTCCGGCCTACGACAGCCCCGGCCCCTGGCTGGACGAAACGACCAGCCGGCTCGGCCACCTGCGCCACGCCCGTCCACCCGTCGCCTTCACCGACGCCCCGACGAACTGGCCCCGCCCACCGGGGCCCTGGGGCACGGACGCACCCGTCTGGACCTGACCGAAGCGGGCGGCACGCGGGCACGGGGCATGTGACGGCACATGGCCCCGGGAACCGCCCGGGACGGAGCGCGCCACGGCGGTGCGGGCGGAATCGGGCTCCCCCACTTGGCCGTGCGCGCTTGCCCCTTTCGGGGTGGTTGGTGAAGATCCTTGGGTGACGCTCATACGACCGGCCGCCGGGACGGGGGACGCGCGAGGGACCGGGCGGCGCGGCGCGACGGTCCGGGCCGCCACCGTCCTCGTCCTGGTGGCGCTCGCCGCCCTCATACCCCTGCTCGGCCCGTCCGCCGCCCTGCACGGCACCGGTGAGGCGGCGGCACCCGGAGCCGGCGGCACCGCGGTGCTGCGGACAGTGCTGTTCGCGGCCCTCTGCGTCCCCGTCGGCGAGTTGTTCGTGAACCGGCTGGCCGGCCGCGTGCCCGGTGCCCCGGCCGGACGTCCCCGCAGTCGGGCCCTCTGCGCGGCCGCCGCCGGTTTCCTCGCCGCCCTGGGCCTCGCCTCCGTGGTGGCCACCGGCAACCTGGTCCCGCACAGCCCCGCCCAGATCGACGTGGGCGGCCTGCACCGGACCCGCGACGGGGCACTGGCCCTGCTGGAGGTCAACGCGTTCCTCCTCACCGGCCTGTGCGCGCTCTCCCGGCGCCCGGCGACGCAACTGTGGCCGCTCGCCGCGGTGGTCGTGGCCGAGGCACTGCGCGCGCACCCCGGGACCGAGACCACCCCACTCACCGGCTCCCTGCTGACCGTCGTGCACCTGGTCTGCGGCGCCCTGTGGGTGGGCGGTCTGCTGCACGCGCTGCGCACACTGCGGCTGTGGCGCGGGGCCGCGGCGGGCGCCGCCCTGCTGGGCCGCTACGCGCGCGTGGCGGCCGCCGCGCTCGCCGGGGTGACCGCGACGGGTGTGTGCAGCACACTGCGCCGCATGCCGGCGGACACGGTGCTGCATCAGCTGACGGCGACGGCGTACGGACGCACCCTGGTCGCCAAGGTGGTCCTCGTGGCCGGTGTCGCCCTGCTCGCCCTGTGGGCGCGGATCCGGCTGCGGCGGGCACCCGACCCGCTGACCGCGTACGCCCCCGCGCGCGCCGAGGTCGCCGTCCTCGGCGCGGTCGTCGCGGTGTCGGGGCTGCTGACGGCGCTGCCGCTGCCGATCCGCTGGTGAGCGGACCCGTCCGGCCCGTCGGACGAAGGGGCGTCAGGCCCCCACCGCGCCCAGCAGGGTCCCGGCCACATAGGTCACCGCCATGGCCAGCGCCCCGCCGGCCACGTTCCGCAGCACCGCCCGGCCGGGCGCGGCCGCTCCCAGGCGGGCGCTGCTCCAGCCGGTGAGGACGAGGGCGGCCAGGACGGACACCACGGTGACGCCCAACCGCCAGGCCGCCGGCGGCAGCACGATCGCCAGCAGGGGGAGCAGCGCGCCCACCGTGAACGCCAGGAAGCTCGCCCCGGCCGCATGCCACGGGTTGGTCAGCTCGTCGGGGTTGATGCCGAGCTCCACGCTCGCGTGTGCCCGCAGTGCGTCCCGTTCGGTGAGCTGCTCCGCCGCCTCCCTGGCCACGTCACGCGTCAGACCCCGGGCCTGGAGCAGGTCGGTCAGCTCCCGCAGCTCCGCCTCGGGCTGCTCGCGCAGCTCCCGTCGTTCCAGGGCCAGCGCGGCCATCTCCGAGTCCCGCTGGGTCGACACCGACACGTACTCCCCCGCCGCCATCGACATGGACCCGGCGAGCAGACCGGCGAGCCCCGCGGTCAGCAGTGCCGAACGGGAGTCCGTCGCACCGGCCACACCGACGACGAGTCCCGCGGTGGACACGATGCCGTCGTTGGCGCCGAGCACGGACGCGCGCAGCCAGTTGAGCCGCGCGCCGAGCGCGCCGCCGTGCGGCTCGTGATGCGTTGGTTCCGTCACAGGACGGAGGATCGCACGGTTCGTCCGTCCTGTCCCCGCACGGTTCCTGATGTCCCGTGAGGCGCACCCCCGGTCCTTGTGGAGGCCGTTCGCCGGCTCCCCCGGGCGCCCGGTGGGCGAGGCTGTCAGTCGCGGCCCGTATCCTCAGTGACCATGCTCGAAGACCGCACGCTCGCAGGGTTGCCCCACACACCGTGGCCGGCCGCGTATCCGAAGGGATACGCGGTCGTTGACGTGGAGACCACCGGACTGGCCCGCGACGACCGCATCATCTCCGCGGCGGTCTACCGGCTGGACGCGCGCGGCGAGGTCGAGGACCACTGGTACACGACGGTCAACCCCGAGCGGGACCCGGGACCGGTGTGGATCCACGGACTGACGAGCGAGGCCCTGGAGGGCGCTCCGCTGTTCGCGGAGATCGCCGAGGAGTTCGCCGCGCGGCTGGCGGACCGGGTGCTCGTCGCGCACAACGCGGTGTTCGACTGGCAGATGATCGCGCGGGAGTACGCGCGCGCGGAGCGCGAGGCGCCGGTGCGGCAGCGGCTGTGCACCATCGCGCTCGCCAAGGAGCTGGCCCTGCCCCTGCCCAACCACAAGCTGGAGTCGCTGGCGGCGCACTTCGGCGTCGTGCAGCAGCGGGCGCACCACGCGCTGGACGACGCGCGCGTGCTGGCCGAGGCGTTCCGGCCGAGCCTGCGGGCCGCGGCGGCGGGCGGGGTGCGGCTGCCGCTGCTGGAGTGCCGGCCGCTGACGGAGTGGTCGGACCGGCCGGTGCCCCGGCAGCAGTCGGGCGGCTACCGCGCGGGCAGTTGGCGCGCCTCACGCAAGCGGCCCGCGTGCCCGTACCCCAACCCGGGTCGGTACGAGGACGGCAAGCCCCTCAGGCAGGGCATGCGGGTGGCCTTCTCCGGGGACACCTCCACCGACCGCGAACTGCTGGAGGACCGGGCCACCGAGGCCGGGCTGCACGTGGCCACCAGCCTGTCCCGGCTGACCAGCCTGCTGGTGACGAACGACCCGGACTCGGGCACGTCGAAGGTGGTCAAGGCACGCCGGTACGGCACTCCGGTGGTGGACGAGGCGGCGTTCGGGCAGCTGCTCAGGGACGTGGAACCGGCGGAGGGCCGCTGACGGGCGTACGGGTGATTACCGGGCGACTCGCCCACGGTCCGCTCGCCCGCGCCGCGGGCACGGCTCACCCTGTGGCGCATGGCGAGATGTGAAGTATGCGGCAATGACTACGGAATGACCTTCGAGGTGCACGCCCAGAACTCGGTGCACGTCTTCGACTGCTTCGCCTGCGCGATCCACCGCATGGCACCGATCTGCGAGCACTGTCGTGTCCAGATCATCGGTCAGGGCGTCGAGGTCGAGGGCCACTGGTACTGCGGCGCGCACTGCGCCCGCGCCGAGGGGAGGGTCGGAATCGTCGACCGCGTTTGAGGACACCCCTGCCGAAAACACCCCACGGCCGCGGAGGTACCGTCGTGGGGTGTACCGCTTCCTGTTGACCCGCCAGTGGGTGATCCTCACCATCCTCGCGATCGCGCTGATCCCGACGATGATCCGGCTGGGTTTCTGGCAGTTGCACCGCCATGAGCACAAGGTCGCGCTGAACAAGGTGATCGCCGAGTCGCTGGCCGCGCGGCCGGTGCCGGCCGAGTCGCTGACCTCGCCCGGCGCCACCGTGAAGCACGCCGACCTCTACCACAGGGTCACCGCCAAGGGGCACTTCGACACCGCGGACGAGGAGGTCGTGCGCCGCCGCACCAACGACAACGGCGACATCGGCTACCACGTGCTGACCCCCTTCGTCCTGGACGACGGCAGGGTCCTCCTGGTCAACCGGGGCTGGGTCCCCACGGACGCCTCGCAGACGGAGTTCCCCAAGATCCCGGCGCCTCCGCGCGGAGAGATCACCGTCACCGGCCGGCTGATGCCCGACGAGACGACCGCGGCGAGCGGCATCAAGGACGTCAAGGGCCTGCCCGACCGCCAGGTGATGCTGATCAGCAGCACGCAGCAGGCCGAGCGGCTCGGGAAGCAGGTCCTCGGCGGCTACGTCCAGCTGACCTCGCCCGCGCCGCAGGGCGGCAGCCCGCGGCTGCTGCCCGCCCCGGAGCACGGCGACATCGGCCCGCACCTGGCGTACGCCATCCAGTGGTGGCTGTTCACGGCGGGCGTCCCGGTCGGCTGGGTGGTGCTGCTGCGCCGCGAGGCACGTGAGCGCGCGCAGGCGGCGGCGAAGGAAGCGGCGCCGGAGGCGGAACCCGCAGCCGTGTAGCGGCGGACGTCCCCGCCGGCCTCGCCCCGTGCCGGAGCGACCGGGCAGGATAGGCCCATGGATCTTGGACTGAAGGACCGGGTGTACGTCGTCACCGGCTCCACGCGCGGACTGGGCAACGCCACCGCGCGCGAGCTCGTCGCCGACGGCGCGAAGGTGGTCATCACCGGGCGGGACGGCGAGCGGGTCGCCGCGGCGGCGGCCGAGCTGGGGCCGCACGCCGTCGGGGTGGCCGTGGACAACGCGGACGCCGACGCGCCGACGCGGCTGATCGCGGCGGCGCGGGAACACTTCGGCGGCTTCCACGGCGTGCTCGTGAGCGTCGGCGGACCGCCGGCCGGCTTCGTCGCCGACAACACCGACGAGCAGTGGCAGGCCGCGTTCGAGTCGGTGTTCCTCGGCGCGGTGCGGCTCGCCCGCGCGGCGGCGGCCGAGCTGGAACCGGGCGGGGTCGTCGGGTTCGTTCTCTCCGGGTCGGTGTACGAGCCGATCGCGGGGCTGACCATCTCCAACGGGCTGCGGCCCGGCCTGGCCGGGTTCGCCAAGTCCCTCGCCGACGAGCTGGGACCGCGGGGCATCCGGGTCGTGGGTGTGCTGCCGGGCCGCATCGACACGGACCGCGTGCGCGAGCTGGACGCGCTGTCCGCGGACCCGCAGGCGACACGGGCGGCCGCCGAGTCCCGCGTGCCGCTGCGCCGGTACGGCATGCCGGAGGAGTTCGGCCGTGCGGCCGCGTTCCTGTTGTCGCCCGCCGCCTCCTACGTCACCGGTGTGATGCTGCCGGTGGACGGCGGGGCCCGGCACGGGTTCTGAGCCCGGCACCACACCGGGCCGGGTCAGGTCACCCGCTCCGCACGATGCCTCACCGCCCTCAACCGCACCTCCGCCGGAAGGGCTTCGAGACGGGCGGAGTCCCGGGCGTGGACGAGGGCCCGGCCGGTGAGGTGGTCGAGGACCGCTCCCGGGTCCGCATGGGGTTCCAGGAGGAGCCGCACATGGATCCTGGGGGCGCCGCGGCGGCCGGTCAGACGGACCTGGGCGCCGGCGACGCCGTCCGGCTGCTCGGCGTCCGCGGCCAGGACGTTCTCCAGGGCCCGGCCCCGCAGCAGGGCCGTCTCGCCGTCCCCGGTGTCGACGACCACCTCGCCGAGCCGCCGCCGGCGCACCACCGCGGCCAGCCACCACAGGGCCAGCAGCACCAGGACGGCCAGGGCGCCGAGAACGGCGGGCCACCACCAGCCGGCCTCCCGCCACCGCGTCCGCTCGGCGGCGCTCAGCAGGACGTCGTGCCGGCCGCGGTGGATCCACCACGAGGGCGGCCGTACGCCCACCCCCACGGCGAGCACCGATCCGCCCACCACCAGCAGCACAAGCCCGACGAGCCCGGTCAGCACCCTGTGGACGATCCTGAGCACGTCCTCACCCCTTCCGTCCGGGCCGCGTGACGCGCACGGTCAGGGCGTGCGGCCGGGTCAGGCCCAGTCCCCGGACCGCCTCGGTGAGCACGGTGTCCAGGTCGGCGCGCACTTCCTCCGGCGTCCGGAAGTGCGAGACCACGCGTACGTCGGCCCCGCGGCGGCGCAGCCGCACGCGCGCCGACCGTACGCCGGCGATCTCCATGGCCCGGTCGCGCAGCACCAGCGCGGCGGCGTCCCGGTGCAGCCCGGCCCGCACGTCGGGATGGGCGCGCCGCATGGGCAGCAGGTGGCGCAGCCCCGGAGTGGCCGCCAGCACGAGCAGCCACAGGCCGAGGACCGCGGTGACACCCGCGCCGACGAGCACCCAGGTGTCGTCCAGCGGTCGCTCGGCCAGCTGCCGGGCCAGTTCCCGGCGCCAGCGCAGTCCGGGCCGGCCGGCGCGGACGGCCGCGATGTCGTACAGGAAGGCGCCCGCCACGATCAGCAGCAGCAGGGCGACGATGCCCGCTGGCACCCGCCGCGGCGACCAGAACCGGCCGCGGCGGCCGTCCCCGCCGTCCTGGGCGGTCGGGGGGCCGTCGGTGTCCGGGTCGGCCGGCCACCCGAGGGTGTCGTCCTTCTCGATGACCGGCAGGCGTTGTGTGGTGCCCTCCGAGCCCTGGGGCTCGCTCATCGCGTCCTCCCCTGTGCCGTGCCGTTCGCGGGTGCCGGATGCAGCCGTTCCACCCGGACCGTGACCTCCGGCACCTGCATTCCCACCAACGCGCCTACCCGCTCGACCACTTGGCGACGCACCGCGCCGCAGCACGCGCCGATGTCGCTCGGGTAGGGGAGGTCGAGGACGATCCGGACGCGGGCGGCGTCGTGGCGCACCACCACCGTGGCGTCCGGTGGCGCGGCGTCCGGCGGCAGGGCACCGAGCGCCTCACGGGCCGCACGGGCGGCGATCTTGGCGACGACACGGTCGGCGATCGTCGTCGCTCCGCGCTCGCCGGGCAGCAGGCCGGCCGGGACGGTGCCCGGCTCGCCGTTCCCACCGTTCACCGCGGGTCACCTCCGGCGGTCACGGGGGCGGAAGAAGTCGCCGAGTTCCATGTCACCCTCCAGGAACCGGCCGACGACGAAGCCGACGGCGCCCAAGGCCGCCACCAGCAGGAAGGCGCCGAAGCCGCCGAAATACCCGGCGAAGCCCAGCGCCATACCGGCGATCATGCCGGCCACGGCCATGCTCATTGCGCGCTCCTCAACTCCTCGGCCGTCGCCGGGCCGTCGTCCGCTCGCCCCCGTCATCGGTCCTTCGCCGCCGTGGTGACCGGTGGGTCACTGGAGGCGCGGCGCGATCTCCTCCTCCTCTTCCTCCGGCAGCTGGACATCGCTGACGGCGATGTTGACCTCGACGACCTCGAGACCGGTCATCCGCTCCACCGACGCGATCACGTTCTCCCGGACCGCCCGCGCCACGTCGATGATCGACACGCCGTAGTCGACGACGATCTCCAGGTCGAGCGCGGTCTGCACCTCGCCGACCTCGGCCTTCACACCGCGGGTCACGGACTTCGTACCGCCCGGGACGCGGTCGCGCACGGCCCCGAAGGTCCGCGCGAACCCGCCGCCCATGGCGCTCACCCCGACCACGTCGCGGGCGGCCATCCCGGCGATCTTCTCCACGACCCCGTCGGCGATGGTGGTCCGCCCGCGGGTGGCGGGGTCTCCCAGGCCGCGCCGGGTCGCCTGTGCCCTGCGGGTCGCGGTGGTCTCCGGTACCTCCCGCTCGCCCTCGGGGGTGCTCGTCCGGTCCTGTTCCATGGTCATCGCCGTACGTCCTTTCGGTCGCCGTCCCGAATCACGGTAGGCGGACGGGCGCGATCGCGCGCCCGGTGCGGCGGCGCCGTCAGTCGCCGGCGCCGGCGAGGTCCCGCAGCCGCCGGGCCTGCGCCTCGCGTTCGGCGGCGCGCTGCTCCTCGTACGACCGTTCCCGGGCACCGCGCAGCAGCGCCTTGGTCTCGACCACGGCGTCGCGGGGCGCTGCGAGGAGCGCCGCGGCCAGGTCCCGTGCGGTCGCGTCGAGCTGGTCCGCGGGCACGGCGAGGTTGGCCAGCCCGGTGTTCACCGCCTCGGCGGCGCCCACGTACCGGCCGGTGAGGCAGATCTCCAGTGCGCGGGCCTGGCCGACCAGGCCCACCAGCGGATGTGTGCCGGTGAGGTCGGGAACCAGCCCGAGACTGGTCTCGCGCATGGCGAACTGCACGTCGTCGGCGACGACGCGCAGATCACAGGCCAGTGCCAGCTGGAAGCCCGCCCCGATGGCGTGCCCCTGGACCGCGGCGACGGACACGATGTCGTTGCGCCGCCACCAGGTGAACGCCTCCTGGTACTCGGCGATGGTCGCGTCCAGCTCGGCGTCGGAACCACGCGCGAGGTCGAGGAACGACGGCTCGCCGTCGAACCCCTCGGGCGTGAACGCCTGCCGGTCGAGCCCCGCGGAGAAGGACTTGCCCTCACCGCGCAGCAGCACGACGCGGACGGAGCCCGGCAGCAGCCGACCGGCCTCGGTCAGCGCCCGCCACAGAGCGGGGCTCTGCGCGTTGCGCTTGGCCGGGTTGGTCAGCGTCACCGTGGCGATCGAGTCGTCGACGGTGAGCCGTACGCCGTCCTTGTCGAGTACCGGATCGAGGTCGTGCTCGGGCGGGACCATGGTGCGCCTCCGACGGGTGCGGTCATCGTGGATGCCCTCGCGGGCATCATAAGTGACTGCACAGTAACTACCCGGCCGATCGGAGAACCGACCGGGTGGTCACCGTCGAAAGCCGGTGGGCCGCCCGCGGTTTCAGGCCGACGGGGCCTTCTTGCCCCGCGTCGCCCCGCCACGCCCACGGAGCGTGACACCCGACTCGCTGAGCATCCGGTGAACAAAGCCATACGAGCGGCCGGTTTCCTCGGCCAACGCCCGAATGCTCGCACCGGCGTCGTACTTCTTCTTCAGGTCTGCCGCGAGCTTGTCGCGCGCGGCGCCGGTCACCCGGCTGCCCTTCTTCAGAGTCTCGGCCACCCGTGCCTCCTCATGGGAAGTGCGCTCTGGTCCCCTCATGATCACCCCTCCGGGGCCCGATGGCCACCCATTCGGCAAGGTCCGTGAGACCCACCCGTGACGACAGGAGCACATCCCCACAAGCGGAATCCGTCATTCCGCGCCTCGGCGTCCGTACCGCCGTTCGGGTTCTTCCGCGAAGTGCCTGGTCAGAGACGCACGACGGCCGAGCCCTTGGCACATAAGGGCTCGGCCGCGAAATCGATGGAGGACACACCTCGATACGAGGAGATCTCACACAGATGGTGGATCACCGATGGGCCGAATGATCCATACGCCGTTGATCGCCTGTTCGGTCAGGCGAGGGCGACGAGGTCCGCGTAGTCCGCGCCCCACAGGTCCTCGACCCCGTCCGGCAGCAGGATGATCCGCTCCGGTTGCAGCGCCTCGACCGCGCCCTCGTCGTGCGTGACGAGGACGACGGCGCCCTTGTAGGTGCGCAGCGCGCCGAGGATCTCCTCGCGGCTGGCCGGGTCGAGGTTGTTGGTGGGCTCGTCGAGCAGCAGGACGTTGGCGGAGGAGACGACCAGGGTCGCCAGTGCCAGGCGGGTCTTCTCGCCGCCGGACAGGACCCCGGCCGGCTTGTCGACGTCGTCGCCGGAGAACAGGAACGAGCCCAGCACCTTGCGGACCTCCACGAGGTCCATGTCGGGAGCGGCCGAGCGCATGTTCTCCAGCACTGTGCGGTCCGGGTCCAGGGTCTCGTGCTCCTGGGCGTAGTAGCCGAGCTTGAGGCCGTGGCCCTCGACGACCCGGCCGGTGTCGGGCTGCTCCACCCCGCCCAGCAGGCGCAGCAGCGTGGTCTTGCCCGCGCCGTTCAGGCCGAGGATGACGACGCGGGAGCCCTTGTCGATGGCCAGGTCGACGTCGGTGAAGATCTCCAGGGAGCCGTACGACTTCGACAGGCCCTCGGCGGTCAGCGGCGTCCTGCCGCAGGGCGACGGCTCCGGGAAGCGGAGCTTGGCGACCTTGTCGGACTGGCGGACCGCCTCCAGGCCGCTGAGCAGCTTGTCCGCCCGGCGGGCCATGTTCTGCGCGGCGACCGTCTTGGTGGCCTTGGCGCGCATCTTGTCGGCCTGCGCGTTGAGCGCGGCGGCCTTCTTCTCGGCGTTGGCCCGCTCCCGCTTGCGGCGCTTCTCGTCGGCCTCGCGCTGCTGCTGGTAGAGCTTCCAGCCCATGTTGTAGACGTCGATCTGGGCGCGGTTGGCGTCCAGGTAGAACACCTTGTTGACGACCGTCTCGACCAGGTCGACGTCGTGGGAGATCACGATGAAGCCGCCGCGGTAGGTCTTCAGGTAGTCGCGCAGCCAGATGATCGAGTCGGCGTCGAGGTGGTTGGTGGGCTCGTCCAGGAGCAGGGTGTCGGCGTCGGAGAACAGGATCCGGGCCAGCTCGATCCGGCGGCGCTGACCGCCGGAGAGGGTGTGCAGGGGCTGGCCGAGCACCCGGTCGGGCAGGTTGAGCGCGGCGGCGATGGTGGCGGCCTCGGCCTCGGCGGCGTACCCGCCCTTGGTGAGGAACTCGGTCTCCTGGCGCTCGTACTGCTTGAGTGCCTTCTCGCGGGTGGAGCCCTTGCCGGTGGCGATGCGCTGCTCGTTGTCGCGCATCTTGCGGATCAGCGTGTCCAGGCCGCGTGCCGAGAGGATGCGGTCGCGGGCGAGCACGTCGAGGTCGCCGGTGCGGGGGTCCTGCGGGAGGTAGCCGACCTCACCGGAGCGGGTGACGGTGCCGGCGGCCGGGATGCCGTCGCCGGCCAGGACCTTGGTGAGGGTGGTCTTGCCGGCGCCGTTGCGGCCGACCAGGCCGATGCGGTCGCCCTTGGCGACGCGGAAGGTGGCGGACTCGATGAGGACGCGGGCACCGGCGCGCAGCTCGATGCCGGAGGCGGAGATCACGGACAGACTCCAGGGCTGGGGCGCCCCCTGCTCGTAGAGCTCGGGGGAGGGAGGCGGGTGGGCGGCTGAGGACGTACCCGCGGTCTAATGCACGAGGAGAATGGCCATGGGGGACATTCTAACGGGGGCGGGCAAGCGCTTTTCCGGGTGTGTTCGCGCCGGGGCGCTGTCAGTGGCCGGTGCCAGACTGGGCGGCGCACCGCACTCGTCGGTGCGAACCGACTCACAGGGAAGTGATCGGCATGGCGGACACGGCCGGCGAACGCCCGAGCATCTACCCGACGCTGCTGTACGCGGACGCCAAGGCGGCCGTCAAGCAGCTGACGGAGGCCTTCGGCTTCACGGAACTGGCGGTGTACGAGGGCGAGGACGGCCTCGTGCACCACGCCGAGCTGGTGCAGGGCAACGGCGCGGTGATGCTGGGCTCGAAGGGCCGCGGCGGCCGCTTCGACGAGGCGATGCGCGGCGCGGGCCCCGCGGGGGTGTACGTCGTGGTGGACGACGTGGACGCCCACCACCGGCACGCGGCGGAGCACGGCGCGGAGATCCTGATGCCCCCGACCGACCAGGACTACGGCTCCCGGGACTACATGGCCCGGGACGTCGAGGGCAACATCTGGAGCTTCGGCACGTACGCGCCCCGCGTCGGGGGCTGACCGCACCGCGGCCCCGGGGGCCTAGTTGCCTCCGGTGTGGACCTGGAAGGCCGCCCGGCGCAGGGCCTTGGCCAGCGCCGGGTCGGGGTGCGCGGCGGCGAGCGCGACCAGCACCTGCACGGTGCGGGGGTGGCCCACGGTGCGCACCTCGTCGAGCAGCATCGGGACGGTCGGCTGCACCGCGGCCTCAAGGTGCCGTACGAGCATCGAGGCCTCGCCGTGGTCGGTGACCGCGGCGGCGGTGTCGACCCACAGCCAGGTGGCCTCCTCGCGGGTGAGCAGCTCGTGGGCGTCCTCCGCGTCGACGCCGTCGTGCTCGGCGAGCCACAGCAGGGCGTACGGCCTGAGCGCCGACTCGGCGAGCACGGCCCGTACGTCGGGCTCGGCGGGCGCGCCGACGACCCGCAGCGCCTCGAAGGCGAGCCCGCGCAGCAGGGCGTCCTCACCGCGGGCGGCGCCCAGCAGCTCGGTGACGGCGCTGCCGACGGGCCGGGCGGCGAGCCAGGCGCGGTACTCGGCCCGGGCCGCGTTGGGCCGCAGCTGGGCGCAGCCGCGGAGCATGTCCTCGGCCGACTGCTCGATGTTCCCGGCGGGGCTCTGCGCGGCCACGCAGATCTGCTCCAGCTTCACCCACACCGCCCAGCTCCCGAGCGGGGTGAGCGTGGCCTGCCCGTCCCCGACGGTCAGCGCCCCCACCGCGGCGAGCGCCCGCAGGGCCCACCCGAGCAGCGGCGCCAGCGGGTCACCCCCGTCGCCGGGCACCGCGGCCCGCGGCCCGGACGGGGAAACGCCGGCATCGGCGTCGGACAGTGACAGGCCGGACTCGGGCGCGACGGCCGTGACCACCGCACCGTCGGTGTCGGAGCCGGCGACGGGCGCGGTGACGGGGGCCACGCGAAGGACGGCCTCGGGGCCGGGGACGGCGCCGGGCTCGGCGGCCGCGTCCGTGGCCGCCGAGGTACCGGACGCGCCAGCACCGTCGAGGTCGGAGACGACGCTCACCCCGGCGGCAGGGGCTGCCACCCGGAGAGCGGGGCCCGGCGCAGGTGTGGCGGGCGCGATGTCCCCGGGCACGGCGCCCTCGGGCGACGGGGCTGCCGCGCCACCGCCGGGGACGGTGACGGCGGCGGGGGCCGCCCGGAGGCCGCTCTCCAGGTCGGGAGCGGCGCCCGGCGCGGGGGCGGGGTCCGTGGCTCCGGGTGCGGGGTCCGGGGTGTAGGAGACCTCGCAGCGGTCGGTGCGCAGTTCCGTGACGCGCTGGCGGAGGAGGTCGAGGAGCTGGTCGACCGGGACGGGGCCGGCGGAGAGCTGGAGGAAGGACAGGACCTGCGGCATGGCCGACACGACCTCGGCGACGGCGGCCGCCTCGTGGCCCTCCGGTTCCGGGCACGCGAGCGACCAGGCGTCGAAGAGGGCCACCCAGCCGCGCAGGACGGCGCTGTCGTCGCGGTCCCAGGCGCGCAGCCGCCAGCCGGGGCGGGCGTTGTCGCCGTGCACCTCGATGAGGCCGGAGAGCCGGGCGGTGTCCCAGTCGGCGCGGACCTGAGCGGCGGTCAGGCCGAGATCGGCGGCCGCCCTCTCGGTGGTCGCGTCGGAGAGGGTGGCCTTGTCGTCGGCGGTCGGCCCCCCGCGGCCGGGCCCGAGGGCGGCGTCCGCCCAGCGGGCGACGCGGGCCGCCCCGGCCAGAAGGGAGCGCGCCGTTCTGGCCAGCACCGCGGGTGCCGGAGTGCCCTCCGGGGGGCGCGGGGCGTGGCGGCGCGGTTGCCGCTGGTTCACGGCTCTGGGGGCGGCGGCCAGGGGTCGTGGGCGGACGATGCGAAGCCTGGAGTCGCGCGGGATACGGGACGTCACGGGTGCAGTCTTCCGGTTGACGGTCCGAAAACCCAAACGGAATGTCACGGCGGGCGATGGAGAAGGCCAAGGGAAGGCCGCGAGGACACCCGGGGGGGCACCTTTCAGCCGGTTCCGGAAGGGTCCCCGGGACCTGGGCGTACTCCGGTCCCCCAGCGGGTGACAGGCGGCGAAACGGAACCGTGCCGCCGCCTCACATCAGCGGCGTGAGGAAGCGCCGCAGGGCCTCCTCGTAGCCCTCGGGGTCGGCGTTCCACATCGCGCCGTGCGGAGCGCTCGGCACCGTGTGCAGCGCGATCAGGTTGGGACGGCGGTCGGCGAGGCGGCGGGAGAGCTGCCAGGGAGCCACCTGGTCGCCCGGGCCGTGGAAGATCAGCGTCGGCATCGTGAGCCCCTCCGGGTCCGTCGCCCCGGCCAGGCGGTCGCCGTACAGACCGGTGCGCCCCTGCGCGGCGCGCACCGCCAGCGGCAGCAGGGGTCCCGGGGTGTGCCGCGCCCGGGCCAGGGCCCGCAGCGTCACCTCCCAGTTGAGCACCGGGGAGTCGAGGACCAGTCCGGTGATCCGGTCGCGCAACGCGGAGCGGGTGGCGGCGCGCAACGCCATCGTGGCCCCGGTGGACCAGCCGTGCAGAACGATCCGCTCGGCCCCGTACCGCACGGCGTAGCGGATCGCCGCGTCCAGGTCCCGCCACTCGGTCTCGCCGAGGTGGTTGAGGCCGTCCGGCGGACGGGGCGCACCGAGGTCGCCGCGGTAGGCGAGGGCGAGCACCGGGAAGTGCCGGCGGTGCAGGAACGCCAGGATGTTCATGGGGAGTTCGCGGGTGCTGCCCAGGCCGTGCGCCGCGATCACCCAGGTCTCGCGCACCCCGGGCACGAACCAGGCGGGCAGGGAGCCGAGTTCGCCCGGTACGTCGACGTCGGCGTGCTCGATGCCGAGGGCGGTGCGCGGGTTGCCGACGTGCAGGTTCGGGGTGAGCCACACCTTGTCGCCGCGGTGCAGGGTGCCGTGGGTGACGCGCTCGAGCCGGCGTACGACGGTGTCGGGCCGGTGCGGGGCGGTGGGCAGGACGGGGCCGACCACCGCGTGGGAGCCGTTGCCCGCCAGGCCGTAGGTGCCCGGGCGCAGGGAGGCGAGGTCACGGGTGAGGCTGATCTGGCCGGCGGCCGTGGCGTGCACGGTGAGCCGGGGTTCGGTGGGCAGGGGCCGGCCCGGGAGCACCTTGAGCGCGGCGTCGCTGGCCAGCCGGCCCGCGGCGACGCTCGCCGCGCCGGCCGCCAGGACAGCGGTGACGGCCGCGGCCGTCGCTTTGACTGTGGGCACGGCTCCAGTGTCCTGGCGCACCCGGTCACCGGCCAGTGGGACGGAGGGTCGGGGTGACATGTCCGCGCGGGTTCCATGAAGAGCGGCGTTCATTCCCGCACGGCCCGCACCGCCCGCACACGCGCTCATTCCCGCACGGCCCGCACCGCCCGCACACGCGGCCACCGTCCCCGGGCCGTCCCGGGCCGTCTCCGGGCCCTCCCCAGGCCTCTCCGCAGCCTCCCGCCCCGGCCCCGGGCCTCAGGTCCCGACTCCGGCCCCGGCTTCCGCTCCCGCGCTCACCCCTGCCCCTGCCCCTGCCCCTGCCCCTGCTGTCCGTACCCCCGCAGCCGCTCCCCCGCCTCCGCAAGTTGCTCCGGCGTCAGCAGAGCCGGTGTCAGGCCGGGGACGCCGGACGCCGCCAGCCACACCCGGCACATCCACTCGAGCTGGGCCGTGCGGTCGTAGGCCTGGTCGAGGGTGGCGCCGTAGGTGACGGTGCCGTGGTTGCGCAGCAGGCAGCCCGTGCGGCCGGCGAGGGCGCGGAGCATGTTCCCGGCCAGCTCCTCGGTGCCGTACGTGGCGTACGGGGCCACGCGGACGGGGCCGCCGAGCGCGCCGGACATGTAGTGGATCAGCGGGAGCTCGGTGACGAGGGTGGAGACGGCCGTCGCGTGCACGGCGTGGGTGTGGACGACGGCGCCCGCGTCGGTGCTGCGGTAGACCGCGAGGTGCATGGGCAGCTCGCTGGTCGGCACCAGGGTGCCGAGCACCTGCCGGCCGTCCAGGCCGACACCGGTGACGTCGTCGTCCGTGAGCCGGTCGTAGGGGATGCCCGAGGGGGTCACCAGGACGGTGTCGCCCACGCGCACGGACACGTTGCCGGAGGTGCCGACGACCAGTCCGTCCGCCACCGTGCGGCGGGCCGCCGCGACCAGCGCCTGCCAGGCGCGCGCCGTCTCCCCGAGTTCGCTCATGTGCCGATCCTGCCAGGACGCCAACCGCGAGCGACCGGTCCTTCCCATGGCACCGCAGGAACAGACACCGCGATGACCGACTCAGTTCATCTTCTGTTCACTCAGGTTACCTACGTTCAACGCGCCAATGACGCTCGAACGATTGCCTGGGTAAATGGAAAGCTTCTCGCTGATCCTCGCGATGGTGGTTGTCACCGCACTCGCGTTCGATTTCACGAACGGTTTCCACGACACCGCGAACGCGATGGCCACGACCATCTCGACCGGTGCACTCAAGCCCAAGGTCGCGGTGACCATGTCCGCCGCGCTGAACCTGGTGGGCGCCTTCCTGTCCGTGGAGGTCGCCAACACGATCTCCAAGGGTCTCGTCAACGAGAACGGCATCCGTCCCGAAGTCATCTTCGCCGCCCTGGTGGGCGCGATCCTCTGGAACCTGCTGACGTGGCTGGTCGGACTCCCCTCCAGCTCCTCGCACGCCCTCATGGGCGGTCTGATCGGCGCCACCATCGCCTCGGCCGGCTTCGGCGCCGTGCACGGCGGCGCCCTGGTCACCAAGGTCCTCATCCCCGCGGTCGCCGCCCCGGTGGTGGCGGGTCTGGCCGCGCTGGTCTCGACCCGGCTGTCGTACGGCATCGGCAACAAGTCGAATTCGCACGGCAAGGCGGCCGAGAAGGGCCACCGTGCCGGACAGATCGCCTCCGCCGGCCTGGTCTCGCTGGCCCACGGCACCAACGACGCGCAGAAGACCATGGGTGTCATCACCCTCGCCCTGGTCGCCGGCGGCGCCCTCGCCCCCGGCTCCAACCCTCCCACCTGGGTCATCCTGTCCGCGGGCCTGGCCATCGCGCTCGGCACCTACATCGGCGGCTGGCGCATCATCCGCACCATGGGCAAGGGCCTGACCGACCTTCAGCCGCAGCAGGGCTTCGCCGCCCAGACCAGCGCGGCCACCGCCATCCTGGCCTCCTCCCACCTCGGCTTCTCCCTGTCCACCACGCACGTCGTCTCCGGTTCGGTGATGGGCGCGGGTCTGGGCCGCAAGGGCGGCGTGGTCCGCTGGTCCACCGCGAGCCGCATGGCCGTCGCCTGGGCCCTCACGCTGCCCGCCGCGGCCCTGGTCGCGGCCGGCGCGGAGGCCGTGACGCGTCTCGGCGACTGGGGCACCTGGCTCGTGGCCGCGTTCCTGGTGGCCTCCAGCGCCGCGATCTGGAAGATCTCCCGCCGCGAGGTCGTCGACCACACCAACGTCAACGGCTCCGAGGAGCCGGTCGGCGTGATCACTCAGGCCATCGCCGCCGTCACCCCGCCTCCGGCCTCCCCGGCGGCCGAGGGGCTCACGGCCACGATCCCCGCCCCGGCATCCGCGTCCACCGCCGACCCCGCGCCCGTGGCGACGCCGCCGGCCGCCGCCGTCTGAGCCGGCGTCACCGGCAGAAGGAAGAGAAGCAGCATGAAGATCGACTGGGCGGCACTCGGCTCCGTCTTCGGCGTCAGCCTCGGCGTCACGGTGGGCCTCGTGGCCCTGTTCACCCTCGGCATCGCCGGGCTCTCCCGCCGCGAGCGGGCCGTGGCCCAGGGCGACGGCGGCGGGGCCCTCGCGGTCACCGGCGCCTACGCCTGCTTCGCCGCGTGCGCCGCCGCCGTGGCCTACGGCATCTACCTGATCGTGGCCTAGCCCGGCCCGGGGCCCGGTACCTCCGGGTCCTGGCCCCGCACGTCACCCGCCCATCCCGGGCCGTCCCCGCGACGTCCCGGGATGGGCGGTTTCGTCGTCCCGTGCGCCCGCGGTGTGTGCCTCATCTCAGTACGCCTGCGCAGGTCAACGGCAGGTTGACGGGTGTTCGCGGTGCGTGGTGGACTTCCGGAGCCAAGTACGGCGGCAGGAGAGGAAGTCCGGTGCGAATCCGGCACGGTCCCGCCACTGTGACCGGGGAAGAACATCCCCGGGAGTCAGGAACTCTCACCGCCGGTCTCGTCGAACCAGGGCGTGGACACCCTGAGTGAGGACATATAGCCATGCGCGGCTGCCGACCGAGGTTCACCAGCGGCTCACCGACCGACCGCACGACCGGCTGACCCGATGGGTGCCGATCGCGTCTTCGCGTACGGCGCCGCTGCCGGCCTCCTCGGTGACGTGCTCCTCGGCGATCCGCGCCGCGGACACCCCGTCGCCGTGTTCGGACGGGCCGCGGGTGCCGTGGAACGCGCGCTGTGGCGGGACCACCGCGGCCGGGGCGCCCTGCACACCGCCGTGTGCGTGGGGGGTGCCGTGGCGTCGGCCGCGCTGGCCGCGTCCGCCGTGCGTTCCTCCCGTACCGCGTCCGTCGCGCTGACCGCCGCCGCCACCTGGGCCGTCGTCGGCGGCACCTCCCTCGCCCGGGAGGCGCGGCAGATCGGGCGCGCCCTGCAAGCCGGGGACGTCGAGGGCGCCCGGGCGCGGCTGCCGCATCTGTGCGGGCGCGATCCGCAGGCGCTGGACGCCGACGGGATCGCCCGGGCCGTCGTCGAGTCCGTCGCCGAGAACACCTCCGACGCGGTGGTGGGCGCGCTGGTGTGGGGCGCCGCCGCCGGAGTGCCGGGGCTCGTCGGCTTCCGCGCCGTCAACACCCTGGACGCCATGGTCGGGCACAAGTCGCCCCGGTACCGCCGCTACGGCTGGGCCTCGGCCCGCCTCGACGACCTCGCCGGCTGGCCGGGGGCACGGCTCACCGCCGCCCTGGCGGCCGTGGCGGGCGACGACCCGCGCGGCGCCGTACGGGCCTGGCGCGCCGACGCCGGCAAGCACCCGAGCCCCAACGCCGGCCCGGTGGAAGCCGCGTTCGCGGGGGCGCTCGGAGTGCGGCTGGGCGGCACGCTCTCGTACGGCGGGCGGGTGGAGCACCGCCCGGTGCTCAACGGCGCCGGACGCGCCGTCAAGCAGGGCGACATCGAGCGCGCGGTACGGCTCTCCCGCCGCGTGGGCTGGCTCGCGCTCGGCGTGTGCGCGGGCGCACGGCTGCTGAAGAGAGGACGGACGTCATGAGGGGCGGTCTGCTCGTCGCCGGCACCACCTCCGACGCCGGGAAGAGCGTCGTCACGGCCGGGATCTGCCGGTGGCTGGTGCGCCAGGGCGTGAAGGTCGCCCCGTTCAAGGCGCAGAACATGTCCCTCAACTCCTTCGTCACCCGGGAGGGCGCCGAGATCGGGCGGGCGCAGGCCATGCAGGCCCAGGCGTGCCGCGTCGAGCCGACCGCGCTGATGAACCCGGTGCTGCTCAAGCCGGGCGGCGAGCAGAGCAGCCAGGTCGTCCTGCTGGGCAGACCGGTGGGCGAGTTGAGCGCCCGCGGCTACCACGGCGGGCGGCAGCAGAAGCTCCTCGGCACCGTCCTCGACTGCCTCGCCGAGCTGCGGGGCACGTACGACGCGGTGATCTGCGAGGGGGCGGGCAGCCCGGCGGAGATCAACCTGCGCCGCACCGACATCGTCAACATGGGCATCGCGCGCGGCGCGCGGCTGCCCGTGCTCGTCGTCGGCGACATCGACCGCGGGGGCGTCTTCGCCTCCTTCTTCGGCACGGTCGCCCTGCTGTCGCCGCGGGACCAGGAACTCGTCGCCGGGTTCCTCGTCAACAAGTTCCGCGGGGACGTCTCGCTGCTCGAACCCGGCCTGGACATGCTGCGCGGGCTCACCGGCCGGCGCACGTACGGCGTGCTGCCGTTCCGGCACGGGCTCGGCATCGACGAGGAGGACGGACTCCGAGTCTCGCTGCGGGGCGCCGTGCGGGAGTCCACCGTGGCGCCGCCGGTCGGCGAGGACGTGCTGCGGGTCGCCGTCTGCGCCGTGCCGCTGATGTCCAACTTCACCGACGTGGACGCGCTCGCCGCCGAACCGGGCGTCGTCGTGCGGTTCGTGGACCGGCCCGAGGAACTGACCGACGCCGACCTCGTCGTCGTGCCCGGCACCCGCGGCACGGTCAGGGCGCTGGAATGGCTGCGGGAGCGCGGCCTCGCACGCGCCCTGGCGAGCAGGGCCGCCGAGGGGCGGCCGGTGCTGGGCGTCTGCGGCGGCTTCCAGATCCTCGGCGAGCACATCGAGGACGACGTGGAGAGCCGGCGCGGACACGTCGACGGACTGGGCCTGCTGCCCGTACGGGTCAGGTTCGCCCGCGAGAAGACCCTCACCCGGCCGGAGGGCGAAGCCCTCGGGGAACGGGTCGAGGGGTACGAGATCCACCACGGGGTCGCCGAAGTCATGGGCGGCGAAGCCTTCCTGGACGGCTGCCGGGTGGGCGCCGTCTGGGGCACGCACTGGCACGGCTCGCTGGAGTCGGACGGCTTCCGCCGGGCCTTCCTGCGCGAGGTGGCGGCCGCCGCGGGCCGCCGTTTCGTGCCTGCCCCCGACACCTCGTTCGCCGCGCTGCGCGAGGAGCAGCTCGACCGGCTCGGCGACCTGATCGAACAGCACGCGGACACGGACGCGCTGTGGCGGCTCATCGAGTCGGGCGCGCCGCAAGGACTGCCTTTCATTCCACCGGGAGCGCCCGCATGAGCACAGTGTTGTTGTTGTCGACCGCCGACACCGATCTGCTCGCCGCCCGAGCCTCGGCCGCCTCCTACCGGATCGGCAACCCGACCCGCGTGGACGTCGGCCAGGAACTTCCGGGGCTGCTCGACGGCGCGGACATCGCCGTCGTACGGCTGCTCGGCGGCAAGCGCGCCTGGGAGGACGGGCTCGCCGCGGTGAAGGCGTCCGGCGTGCCGACCGTGCTGCTCGGTGGAGAGGCCGTGCCGGACGCCGAGTTGATGGCCGAGTCCTCGGTGCCCGCCGGGGTCGTGGCGGAGGCGCTGAAATACCTCGTCGAGGGCGGCCCGGACAACCTGGCGGAACTCGCCCGGTTCCTCTCCGACACGGTGCTGCTGACCGGCGAGGGCTTCGAGGAGCCGCGGCGGATGCCCGAGTACGGCGTCCACGGCGAGCGTGCCCGCCTGGCCGGCCGTCCGACCGTCGGCGTGCTCTTCTACCGCGCCCACGAACTGAGCGGCAACAGCGCGTTCGTGGACACCCTGTGCGACGCGATCGAGGCGCACGGCGCCAACGCCCTTCCCGTCTACTGCGGTTCGCTGCGCGGCGCGGACGCCGGGCTGTACGAGATCCTCGGACGCGCCGACGCCCTGGTCGCCACCGTCCTCGCGGCCGGCGGCACGCACGCCTCGCAGGCCTCCGCGGGCGGCGACGAAGAGGCCTGGGACGTCGGGGCGCTCGCGGACCTGGACATCCCCGTGCTGCAAGGGCTCTGCCTGACCTCATCGCGCACCGCGTGGGACGAGTCCGACGCGGCGCTGTCCCCCATGGACGCGGCCATGCAGGTCGCGATCCCGGAGTTCGACGGGCGGCTGATCACCGTCCCGTTCTCCTTCAAGGAACAGGGCCCGGACGACGTCCCGGTGTACGCGGCCGACCCCGAACGGGCCGCCCGCGTCGCGGGGATCGCCGTACGGCACGCGCGGCTCAGGCACAAGGCCAACGCGGAGAAGCGGATCGCGCTCGTCTTCACCGCGTACCCGACCAAGCACTCACGGGTCGGCAACGCGGTGGGGCTCGACACCCCGGCGTCGGCGGTACGCGTCCTGGACGCGCTGCGGGAGGCGGGGTACGCGGTCGAGGGCTACCCCGACAACGGCGACGAGCTCATCCACCGCCTCATCGAGGCCGGCGGTCACGACGTGGAGTGGCTGACGGAGGACCAGCTGGCCGCCGCACCCGCGCGCGTGCCGCTGGCCGACTACCGGGCCTGGTTCGACACGCTGGACCCGGAGCTGCGGGACGGGATGACGCAGGCGTGGGGCGAGCCCCCGGGCTCCCTGTACGTCGACGGCGACGACATCGTCCTCGCGTCCCTGCGGTTCGGGAACGTGGTCGTCATGATCCAGCCGCCGCGCGGTTTCGGCGAGAACCCGATCGCGATCTACCACGACCCCGACATGCCGCCGTCCCACCACTACATGGCGGCCTACCGGTGGCTGGAGAACTCATTCGGCACCGACGCCGTCGTGCACATGGGCAAGCACGGCACGATGGAGTGGCTGCCCGGCAAGGGCCTCGGGCTCTCGCGCGGGTGCGCGCCGGACGCGGTGCTCGGCGACCTGCCGCTGGTGTACCCCTTCATCGTCAACGACCCCGGCGAGGGCACCCAGGCCAAGCGGCGCGGGCACGCCACGGTCGTCGACCACCTCGTCCCGCCGATGGCACGCGCGGACACGTACGGCGACCTCGCCAAGCTGGAGCAGCTCCTCGACGAGTACGCGCTCGTCTCCGACCTGGACCCGGTGAAGGCGCCCGCCGTGCGCGCCCAGATCTGGACCCTGGTCAAGGCCGCCGAGCTCCACCACGACCTGCGCCTGGACGAGCAGCCGGACGACGACGCGTTCGACGAGTTCGTGATGCACATCGACGGCTATCTGTGCGAGATCAAGGACGTGCAGATCAGGGACGGTCTGCACATCCTCGGCGGCGGCCCGGTCGGCGAGCCGCGGGTGAACCTCGTGCTGGCCGTGCTGCGCGCCTCCCAGGTGTGGGGCGGGCAGGCGAACGCGCTGCCGGGGCTGCGGGCCTGTCTCGCGGAGCACTTCGGCCTGGTGGAGAAGGAGTTGCTGGCCGAGCCGGGCGCTCCGGTGAAGGTGCCGGTGGAGCTGACGGACCTGCTGGAGGGCCCCTCGCGCACGGCGGCGGACGCCATCGACCTGCTGGAGCAGCTGTGCCGGCAGATCGCCGAGAACATGGAGGAGCGCGGCTGGGCGGCCGAAGCGGGTCCGGCGCTCGTACGGGAGGTGCTGGGCTTTGAACTCCCGGACGCCACGGCCGTGCTGGAGTTCGCCTGCACCGAGGTCGTGCCGCGACTGGCCCGTACAACGGACGAGATCGGGCACATCCTGCGGGCGCTGGACGGCGGTTACGTCCCCGCGGGGCCGTCCGGCTCGCCGACCCGGGGCCTGGTCAACGTGCTGCCGACCGGCCGCAACTTCTACTCGGTCGACCCCAAGGCGATCCCGTCCAGACTGAGTTGGGAGGTCGGCCAGTCGCTCGCGGACTCGCTGGTGGCCCGCTGTCTCCAGGACACCGGCACGTACCCGAAGTCGGTCGGTCTGACGGTCTGGGGCACGTCAGCGATGCGCACCCAGGGCGACGACATCGCCGAGATCCTGGCGCTGCTCGGCTGCCGTCCGGTGTGGGACGACGCCTCCCGCCGGGTGACCGGCTTCGAGGTGGTCGGGCTGGAGGAGCTGGGTCGGCCGCGCATCGACGTCACGGTCCGCATCTCGGGCTTCTTCCGGGACGCGTTCCCGCACGTGGTCGCCCTGATCGACGACGCCGTACGGACGGTGGCCGAGCTGGACGAGCCCGCCGACCGGAACTTCGTCAAGGCGCACGCCGACGAGGACACCGCCGAGCACGGCGACCGGCGCCGCGCCACGGCCCGCATCTTCGGCTCCAAGCCGGGCGCGTACGGCGCGGGTCTGCTGCCGCTGATCGACGCGCGCAACTGGCGCAGCGACGCCGATCTGGCCGAGGTGTACGCGGTGTGGGGCGGTTACGCCTACGGGCGCGGCCTCGACGGACGAGCGGCGCGCGGGGACATGGAGACGGCGTTCCGGCGGATCGCGGTGGCGGCGAAGAATGTTGATACGCGTGAACATGACATCGCGGACGCGGATGACTACTTCCAGTACCACGGCGGCATGGTCGCCATGGTGCGGCATCTGACGGGGACGAGCCCCGAGGCATACGTGGGGGATTCCGCCGTTCCCGATCAGGTGCGGACGCGAACGTTGGGTGAGGAGACGCATAGGGTTTTCCGGGCGCGGGTGGTGAATCCCAGGTGGATGTCAGCGATGCGTAAGCATGGCTACAAGGGTGCTTTCGAGATGGCCGCGACTGTTGACTACCTGTTCGGCTACGACGCCACGGCGGGCGTGGTCGACGACTGGATGTACGAGAAGCTGGCGTCCGAGTACGTGTTCTCGCCGGAGAACCAGGACTTCATGCGGAAGTCGAATCCCTGGGCCTTGAGAGGCATCACCGAGCGCTTGCTGGAGGCGGCGGACCGCGGGCTCTGGGCGGAGCCGGACCAGGAAACCCTGGACCGGCTCCGGGCGACCTACCTCAAGCTTGAGGGAGATCTGGAGGGAGACGAGTGATCTCCCTGGAAACCCCCGCGTCGGCGGGGGGCAAACTGCCATCGGGCGTCACGGCTACAACGGCGCCGGATCACCCCCGCGTCGGCGGGGACCACATAGAGCGCGCCCTGGCCGAAGGCGTGAAGGCCGGAACACCCCCGCGCGTGCGGGGAGCGGGGTTCGATCATGACCGGTCCACAGCTCGGATTCGAGCCAGTTCGTCACGAGTCACCCGAAGGAGTAACGCCACGTGAGCACGCTCTATCCGTTCACAGCCATCGTCGGACAAGACGACCTGCGGTTGGCTCTCCTGCTGAACGCCGTCAGTCCGTCAGTCGGCGGAGTTCTCGTCCGCGGGGAGAAGGGGACCGCCAAGAGCACCACCGTCCGTGCTCTGACGGCTCTGCTGCCTGAGCTGGTCGTGGTCCCAGGCTGCCGCTTCTCCTGCGACCCGGCCGCGCCCGACCCCGGATGCCCGGATGGCCCTCACCCGTTGGGCACCGGCGTCAAGCGCCCCGCGCGCATGGTCGAGCTGCCGGTCGGTGCCAGCGAAGACCGACTCGTCGGCGCCATGGACATCGAGCAGGCGCTTACGCACGGTGTGAAAGCTGTGCAGCCTGGGCTCCTTGCGGCGGCTCACCGCGGTGTGCTGTACGTCGACGAAGTGAACTTGCTCCATGACCACCTGGTCGACCTTTTGCTTGACGCAGCCGCGATGGGCGCCTCGCACGTCGAGCGTGAGGGTGTGTCCATGCGGCACGCCGCGCGCTTCCTGCTCGTCGGAACCATGAATCCCGAGGAGGGCGAGCTGCGGCCGCAGCTCCTCGACCGGTTCGGGCTCACCGTCGAGGTCGCGGCCTCGCGGGAGCCCGACCAGCGGGTGGAGGTCGTACGGCGGCGACTCGCATACGACGACGACCCCGCCGCCTTCGCCGCGCGCTGGGCCGACGAGGAGGCCGCCGTACGGGCGCGGATCGTGGCCGCACGGGAGCTGCTGCCACAGGTCCGGCTGGGTGATGGCGCGCTGCGGCAGATCGCCGCGACCTGTGCCGCCTTCGAGGTGGACGGCATGCGCGCCGACATCGTCATGGCCAGGACCGCCACCGCGCTGGCCGCCTGGGCCGGGCGGACCGATGTGCTCGCCGAGGACGTGCGGCAGGCCGCGCTGCTGGCCCTCCCCCACCGGCGGCGGCGCAATCCCTTCGACGCTCCGGGTCTTGACGAGGACAAGCTCGACGAGACGCTTCAGGAGTTCGGCGGCTCAAAGGACGACGATCCCGACCCCGGTCCCGATGGACCCGGCGGTGGCGGCGGACAGCCCGCCCCCGACGACGGCGGACCGCAGGGCGATGACACCGCCGCACAGCCCAAGGCCGGCGACGGCGGCGGCGAGCCGCAGCCCTCCGGTGCCGGCGCCGGTGAGCAGTCCGCCGTACGCGCCTCCGAGCCGTTCCGCACCAAGGTGCTGAGCGTGCCCGGCCTCGGCGAGGGTGCCGCCGGGCGGCGTTCGCGGGCGCGGACCGAGCACGGGCGCACGATCGGGGCGCGGCGGCCCCGGGGTTCCCTGACCAAGCTGCACCTGGCGGCGACCGTGCAGGCCGCCGCCCCGCACCAGCGGTCGCGGGGGCGCTCGGGGCCGGGGCTGGTGGTCCGCCGGGACGATCTGCGGCAGGCGACCCGCGAGGGGCGCGAGGGGAACCTCGTCCTGTTCGTGGTCGACGCCTCCGGGTCGATGGCCGCCCGTCAGCGGATGAGCGCCGTGAAGGGCGCCGTGCTGTCCCTGCTCCTCGACGCCTACCAGCGGCGCGACAAGGTGGGGCTGGTGACCTTCCGCGGCAGGGAAGCGCAGGTCGCGCTGCCGCCGACGTCGTCCGTCGACGCCGCCGCCGTCCGGCTGGAGTCACTGCCGACGGGCGGGCGCACTCCACTGGCGGCCGGGCTGCTCAAGGCGCACGAGGTGCTGCGGATCGAGCGGCTGCGGGACCCCGCGCGGCGGGCGCTGGTCGTGGTGCTGACGGACGGGCGGGCCACGGGTGGTCCCGAGCCGGTCGCCCTCGCCGGGCGCGCGGCGCGCCTGTTCGCGGCCGAGGGGACCGCGTCCGTGGTCGTGGACTGCGAGTCGGGGCCGGTGCGGCTGGGGCTCGCCGGGCAGCTCGCGAGTGGACTGGGCGGTACCGCCGTGACCTTGGACGAGTTGCGGGCGGACAGCATCGCCGGTCTCGTCAGGGATGTTCAGGGCATTTCGACTTCGAGGAGGACCGCGTAATGCCGCAGGGACAGCCGAGTGCCGTACCCGATGACGGGCTGACGACGCGTCAGCGGCGCAACCGTCCGCTGGTCGTGGTGCACACCGGGATCGGCAAGGGCAAGTCCACCGCCGCCTTCGGGCTTGCGCTGCGCGCCTGGAACCAGGGCTGGCCGATCGGGGTGTTCCAGTTCGTCAAGTCGGCCAAGTGGAAGGTCGGCGAGGAGAACGCGCTGCGGGTGCTGGGGGCTTCGGAGCAGGGCGGCACCGTCGACTGGCACAAGATGGGCGAGGGCTGGTCCTGGGTGCAGCGGGACACGCAGGGTGACAACGCGACCAACGAGCAGAAGGCGCGTGAGGGCTGGGAGCAGGTCAAGCGGGACCTGGCCGCCGAGACGTACCGGCTGTACGTGCTCGACGAGTTCGCGTATCCGATGCACTGGGGCTGGGTCGACACCGCCGAGGTCGTGGAGGTGCTGCGGAACCGGCCCGGGACCCAGCATGTGGTGATCACCGGCCGGAACGCGCCCGGCGAGCTGGTGGACTTCGCCGACCTCGTCACCGACATGTCCAAGGTCAAGCACCCGATGGACGCCGGGCAGAAGGGGCAGAGGGGCATCGAGTGGTGACGTCCCCGTCCGTGCCCCGGCTGGTCGTCGCGGCGCCCTCGTCGGGCAGCGGCAAGACCACCGTCGCCACGGGGTTGATGGCCGCGCTGGCCCGGCGGGGGCTGACGGTGTCCCCGCACAAGGTCGGCCCGGACTACATCGACCCCGGGTATCACGCGCTCGCCACCGGGCGCGTGGGGCGGAACCTGGACGCGTACCTGTGCGGTCCGGAGCTGATCGGCCCGCTGTTCCTGCACGGGGCGCGCGGGTGCGACATCGCCGTCGTCGAGGGTGTGATGGGGCTGTACGACGGGGCCGCCAGGGAGGGCGAACTGGCCTCCACCGCGCAGGTGGCGAAGCTGTTGCGGGCGCCGGTGGTGCTGGTCGTCGACGCGTCGTCGCAGTCCCGGTCGGTGGCGGCGCTGGTGCACGGGTTCGTGACCTGGGATCCCGAGGTGCGGATCGGGGGCGTGATCCTCAACAAGGTGGCCTCCGACCGGCACGAGGCGCTGCTGCGCGAGGCGCTGGACTCGGTCGGGGTGCCCGTGCTGGGGGTTCTGCGCCGGGTCGAGCAGGTGGAGACGCCGTCTCGTCATCTCGGCCTGGTGCCGGTCGCCGAGCGGCGGGCGGCGGCCGTGGACGCGGTGGCGGCGATGGCGGCGCAGGTCCTTGCCGGATGCGATCTGGAGGCGCTGGTCGCGCTGGCGCGCGGCGCGGGGGCTCTGTCGTGCGAGGCCTGGGACGCGGCCGCGGTCCTGCCCTCCCCCGGCGGCGGGGACCACCGGGAGAGGCCTAGGGTCGCCGTCGCCGGCGGATCCGCCTTCACCTTCTCCTACGCGGAGCACGCCGAGCTGCTGCGTGCCGCCGGGGCGGAGGTCGTGCCCTTCGACCCGCTGCGGGACGAGCGGCTGCCCGAGGGGACCCGCGGGCTGGTCGTCGGGGGCGGGTTTCCCGAGGTGTACGCGGCGGAGCTGTCCGCCAACGAGCCGTTGCGCGCGGCGGTCGCGGGGCTGGCGCTCGGCGGTGCTCCCGTCGCCGCCGAGTGCGCCGGGCTGCTGTATCTGTGCCGGGAGCTGGACGGGCGGCCCATGTGCGGGGTGCTGGACGCCTCCGCGCGGATGACCGGGCGCCTCACGCTCGGCTACCGGGACGCGGTGGCCCTGAGCGACAGCGTGCTCGCCGGGGCCGGGGAGCGGATGCGGGGGCACGAGTTCCACCGGACCGCCGTCGAGCCCGGCTCGGGCACGGGAACGGCGGCCCCCGCCTGGGGCGTGCGCGTCCCCGAGCGGCGGGTCGAGGGCTTCGTACAGCGGAACGTGCACGCGAGTTATCTGCACACGCACTGGGCGGCCGCGCCCGGTTTCGCCCGTCGGTTCGTCGAGAGGTGCCGGACGTCATGAGCAGCAGGCTGATCGGAGTCGGGGTGGGCCCCGGCGATCCGGAGCTGGTGACCGTCAAGGGCGTCAACGCCCTGCGCACCGCGGACGTCGTCGTCGTGCCCGTCATGGGCGCTGTCGACGGAACGGACGGCGGGGAGCGCGGGCGTGCGGAGGCGACCGTGCTGCACTACGTGCCCGCGGAGAAGGTCGTCCGGGTGGTGTTCGCGCTGAACGAGCGGTCGGACCGGGCGCGGCGCGAGGCCGCGTGGGACGCGGCCGGGCAGCGGGTCGCCGGGCTGCTCGAAAGCCGTGGCACGGTCGCCTTCGCCACCATCGGCGATCCCAACGTCTACTCGACCTTCACGTATCTGGCGCAGACCGTCGCCGCGCTGGTGCCGGGGACCGTGGTGGAGACGGTGCCCGGGATCACCGCGATGCAGGATCTCGCGGCGCGTTCGGGGGCCGTGCTGACCGAGGGGACGGAGCCGCTGACCCTGGTGCCGGTCACCGCGGGGGCCGCCGTGCTCGAGCAGGCGCTGAACGGGCCCGGGACCGTCGTGGCGTACAAGTTCGGGCGGCAGGCGCGGGAGGTGGCCGAGGCGCTGCGGGAGAGCGGGCGGATCGACGACGCGGTGTGGGGGTCGGCGCTGGGGCTGCCGGAGGAGTCGATCCGGCCGGCGTCGGGGCTCGACGGGGCGCCGCTGCCGTACCTGTCGACGCTCATCGCGCCCGCGCGGCGCGAGGGCGGGCGGGGCGGCAAGCTGTGAGTCGTACCCGCGTGCGGGCGGACCGGTCAGGCCGCCAGGCCGACCACCATCCAGATGAAGGCCACGCCCGCGACCGTGCACAGCAGGGTCGAGCGGGCGGGGTGCTCGTGGTGGGCCTCGGGGAGGATCTCCGCCGCGGCGAGGTAGAGCAGGGCCCCGCCGAAGAGGCCGAGATAGCCGCCGAGGAACCACTCCGGGATGGTGACGAGCGTGGTCGCCGCGGCGCCCGCTATGGGGGCCAGGGCGTCCGCGACGAGCATGGCGACGGCCTTGCGGCGCGCGTTGCCGTACAGGCTGGTGATGGTGAACGTGTTGAAGCCGTCGGCGAAGTCGTGGGCGACGACGGCGAGCGCGACCGCGACGCCCATGCCGTGGTCCACCTGGAAGGCGGCCCCTATGGCCACGCCGTCCATGGCGCTGTGACCGACCATGGCGGCCGCCGCCGTCAGGCCCACCTGGGGAGCGCGGTGGTTGTGCCGCTCGGCGCCGCCGTGCGCGGCCTGCCGCGCGGCCAGCAGGCGTTCCACCAAGTGGGCCACCAGGAACCCGGCCACGAACAGCAGCAGGGCCGCCGGTACGCCGAACACGTCCCGGCCGGCCGCGTGCAGCGCCTCGGGCAGCAGGTCGAGGCCGACCACGCCCAGCATCAGGCCGCCGGCCAGTCCCAGGACCAGATGGCGGCGGTCGGTCACCCGCTGTGCCGTCCAGCCGCCGGCCAGCGTCATCAGGAACGCGCCGAGCGCGACAAGGACCGCCATGTGCCCTTGCTATCCGATCAGGACCCGATCGCGCACATCCGGCCACTGCCACATCCCCCCACATCAGGACATTCCGCATGAGAGGACCCGAACCCATGGCCGTTGCCCCGACCGGCAAGGTGACCTTCGTCGGTGCCGGCCCCGGCGCCGCCGACCTGCTGACGTTCCGGGCGGCCCGCGCGATCGCCGAGGCCGACGTGGTGATCTGGGCGGCCAGCCTGGTGCAGGCCGAGGTGCTCCAGCACGCGCGCGAGGACGCGGAGATCCTGGACTCGGCGGCCCTGTCCCTGGAGGACGTCGTCGCCGTGTACGAGCGGGCGCACGCGGAGGGGCTGAAAGTGGCCCGTGTCCACTCCGGCGACCCGGCGCTGTGGGGCGGCACGCAGGAGCAGCTCGACCGGTGCGCGGACATCGGCATCGGGACGGAGGTCGTGCCCGGTGTCTCGTCCTTCTCGGCCGTGGCCGCGCTGGCGCGGCGCGAGCTGACGATCCCGGAGGTCGCGCAGTCGGTCGTGCTGACCCGGCTCGGTGGCGGGAAAACGCCGATGCCGCCCGGCGAGGAGGTGCGCGAGTTCGCCCGGCACGGCACCACCATGGCGGTGTTCCTGTCGGCGGCCCGCAGCGGCCAGCTCGTGCGGGAGCTGCTGGAGGGCGGCTACCCGACGTCCACGCCGGTCGTGGTGGCCCACCAGGCGACCTGGCCGGAGGAGCTGGTCGTCACATGCACGGTCGGCACGCTGGAGGAGACGGTCAAGGAGCACAAGCTCTGGAAGCACACGCTGTTCCTGGTCGGACCGGCCCTCGCCGCCCACGGCACCCGTTCGCACCTGTACCACCCCGGTCACTTCCACGGCCACCGCAAGGCCGACCCCGAGGCCCGCAGGGCCCTGCGCGCGCGGGGTGCGAGCACGTGATCACGGTCGTCGGCACGGGCACCGGGGCGTACGGCACCCGGGTGCCCGCGGACGCCCGGCTCGTCGTGGGCGCGCGGCGGCACCTGGACGCCGTACGGCTGCCGGAGGGCGCCGAGCGGGTGGTCCTGGGCCCGCTGGCACCGGCGCTCGACACCGTCGCGGAGTACGTCGGCGAGGGGCGCCCGGTGCTCGTTCTGGCCTCCGGGG
This sequence comes from Streptomyces sp. NPDC087787, assembly GCF_044743035.1. Taxonomy (NCBI): domain Bacteria; kingdom Bacillati; phylum Actinomycetota; class Actinomycetes; order Kitasatosporales; family Streptomycetaceae; genus Streptomyces; species Streptomyces sp. NPDC087787. The sequence goes on along the minus strand of NZ_JBIUVQ010000001.1, from coordinate 786,415 downwards.
ACCCCGGTCTCTTCGGGATCGTACGGGCGCTCGCCGAGCGGTTCGGGCCCGGACTGCTGGACGTCCGCCCCGGTGTCTCCTCCGTGGCGGCCGCGTTCGCGCGGATCGGGCTGCCCTGGGACGACGCGGTGGTGGTCAGCGCGCACGGGCGGGATCTGCGCACGGCCGTGAACGTGTGCCGGGCGCGTCCGAAGGTCGCCGTGCTGACCGGGCCGGGCGCGGGGCCCGCCGAGCTGGGCGCCGCGCTGGCCGGCACCTGCGGCGAGCGGGTGCTGGTCGTCGCCTCCGCGCTGGGCGATCCGGAGGGCGAACGGGTGGAACGGCTCACGCCGGCCGAGGCCGCCGCCCGCGACTGGGGGACGGCGGTGAACGTGGTGCTGTGCCTGGACGGGGCGCACGCGCCCGGCCCCCTGCGCACGGTCGCGGGGCCGTCGGCCGGCCCGTCCCGATGGGCCCTGGAGGAGAACGAGTTCGCCCACCGCGACTCGATGATCACCAAGTTCGAGGTGCGCGCCCTGGCGCTGGCCCGGCTCGGGCCGCGCCTCGGCGACCTGGTCTGGGACGTGGGCGCGGGCTCCGGTTCGGTCGCCGTGGAGTGCGCCCGGCTGGGCGCCGCCGTCACCGCCGTCGAGCAGACGGCCGACGGAGTGGAGCGGATCCACGCCAACGCGGCGGCGCACGCCGTGGACGTGTCGGTGGTGCACGGAACCGCGCCGGAGGCGCTGGCCTCCCTCGCCGACCCCGACGCGGTGTTCGTCGGCGGTGGCGGGCGCGCGCTGCCCGAGGTCGTGACCGCGTGCGCGCGGCGGGCCCGGCGGACCGTCGTGGTCGCCGTGGCGGCGCTCGACCGGGTGCCGGCCGTGCGCGGGGCGCTGGCCGCCGCCGGGCTCGGGTGCGACGGCGTGCTGCTGCAGTCCTCACGGCTCGCGCCGCTGCCGGGCGACGTGACCCGGCTCGCGGCCACCAACCCTGTTTTCCTGCTGTGGGGCACGCGGCCCCCGGTGCTTCATGAAGGAGTCGCTGAGTGATCGGCCTCATTTCCGCCACGGCGGCGGGCGCGGCTGCGCGGGACCGGCTGGCCGCGGCCTGGCCGGACCGCACCCGGGTGTACGAAGGGCCCGTCGGGGACGCCGTACGGGCCGCCTTCGCCGAGTGCGGGCAGCTGGTGTGCTTCCTGGCGACGGGGGCGGTCGTGCGGCTGATCGCGCCGCTGCTGGGCGAGAAGGCCTCCGATCCGGGAGTGGTGTGCGTCGACGAGGGCGGCCGGTTCGCGGTGTCCCTGGTCGGCGGGCACGCGGGCGGGGCGAACGAACTGGCCCGCGCGGTGGGCGAGGTGCTGGGCGCCGAGCCGGTCGTGACGACCGCGACCGACGCCGTGGGGCTGCCCGGTCTCGACACGCTCGGCCTTCCGGTGGAGGGCGATGTCGCCGGGGTCTCGCGGGCGCTGCTCGACGCGGAGCCGGTCGGACTTGACGCGGAGGTGCGCTGGCCGCTGCCGCCACTGCCGGTCGCCGCCGAGGGCGCGTACACGATCCGGGTCACCGACCGTGCCGCCGCGCCCTCCGAACGGGAGGTGTTCCTGCGGCCGCCGACGCTGGTGGTGGGCGTCGGCGCATCCAGGGGCGCGCCCGTCGAGGAGGTGGTGGGCCTGGTCGAGGGCGTGCTCGCGGAGGCCGGGCTGTCCGCGGCCTCGCTCGCCGAACTGGCCACGGTCGACGCCAAGGCGGAGGAGCCCGGCGTCGTCGGGGCGGCCCGGCGGCTCGGGGTGCCCCTGGTCACGTACTCCGCCGACGAGTTGGCGGCGGTCGACGTGCCCAACCCGTCGCGGGCGCCGCTCGCCGCCGTCGGCACCCCCTCCGTCGCGGAGGCGGCCGCGCTCGTGCGCGGGGGCGAACTCCTCGTGCCCAAGCGGAAGTCGGAGCGCGCCGACGGGACGCCCGCGATGGCCACCTGCGCGGTCGTACGGCGGCCGGGGCGCGGTCGGCTCGCGGTCGTCGGGCTGGGTCCCGGCGCCCGGGACCTGCTCACGCCGCGCGCGCGGACGGAGTTGCGGCGTGCCTCCGTGCTCGTGGGGCTCGACCAGTACGTCGACCAGATCCGCGACCTGCTGCGGCCCGGCACCCGCATCCTCCAGTCGGGGCTCGGCGCGGAGGAGGAGCGGGCCCGCACGGCGGTCGCCGAGGCCCGGCGCGGGCATGCCGTCGCGCTGATCGGCAGCGGCGACGCGGGGGTGTACGCGATGGCCTCGCCCGCGCTGGCCGAGGCGTCCGACGACATCGACGTCGTCGGGGTCCCCGGCGTCACGGCCGCCCTCGCCGCGGGCGCCCTTCTCGGCGCCCCCCTGGGCCATGACCACGTCTCGATCAGCCTCTCCGATCTGCACACCCCCTGGGAGGTCATCGAGCGGCGGGTGCGGGCGGCGGCCGAGGCGGACCTCGTCGTGACGTTCTACAACCCCCGCTCCCGGGGCCGGGACTGGCAGCTGCCGAAGGCGCTCGCGATCCTCGCCGGGCACCGGGAGCCGGCGACGCCGGTCGGTGTCGTACGGAACGCGTCACGGCCGGACGAGTCCAGCCGGGTGACGACGCTGGCCACGCTCGATCCGGAGACGGTCGACATGATGACGGTCGTGACCGTGGGCAACACCGCGACCCGAGAGATCGCGGGGCGCATGGTCACGCCACGCGGCTACCGCTGGCAGGCATCCGGGGAGGAGCCGAAGTGAACCGTGCCGTCCACCCGATCGAGCAGGAGTCGTTCCGGCGGCTGCGTACCCGCCTGGACACCTCGCACCTCGCGCCGCTGACGCGGGCGGTGGTGGAGCGGGTCGTGCACTCCTCCGCCGACCTGGAGTACGCGTCCGACCTCGTCATGGACGAGCGCGAGCTGGTGACGGCGCACGCCGCGCTGCACGCGGGGGCTCCCGTGGTCGCGGATGTGGAGATGGTGGCCGCCGGGATCACCCGGCGCGAGAGCGTCTGCCGGCTCAAGGACGCCAGGTCGGGTCCCGGGATGACCCGCTCCGCGCACGCGATCCGGCTGGCGTACGAGGACGTCGGCCCGGGCGCGCTCTGGGTGATCGGCTGCGCGCCGACCGCCCTGGAGGAGCTGCTGAAGGTGGACGCCTCCCCCGCGCTCGTCATCGGCCTGCCCGTCGGTTTCGTCGGGGCGGCCGAGTCCAAGGCCGCGTTGCGCGAGAGCGGGCTGCCCGCCGTGAGCAACGTGTCCGAGAAGGGCGGTTCGGCGGTCGCCGCGGCCGCGCTCAACGCCCTTCTGTACCACGCCAGTTCGTTTGAATCGTCTGAACCGCTCGAATCGCTTGAATCGCTTGAATCGCTTGAATCGCTCGAGGAGACCCTGTGACCACCCCGCCGCCGCCCGCTCTGCTCATCGCCGGTCACGGCACCCGGGACGACGCCGGAGCCGAGGCGTTCCGCGACTTCGTACGGGAGTTGGGGCGCCGTAACCCCGGACTGCCCGTCGCGGGCGGCTTCATCGAACTGTCCCCGCCGCCGCTTGGCGAGGCCGTCGCCGAGCTGGTGGAGCGGGGCGTGCGCCGGTTCGCCGCCGTGCCGCTGATGCTGGTGTCCGCCGGACACGCCAAGGGCGACATCCCGGCGGCGCTGGCCCGTGAGAAGGAACGGCACCCGGGGATCTCGTACACCTACGGCCGGCCGCTGGGCCCGCACCCCTCACTGCTGAGCGTGCTGGAGCGGCGGCTGGACGAGGCGGTCGATCCGTCCTGGGACCGCTCCGAGGTGACGGTGCTGCTGGTCGGGCGTGGCTCGACCGACCCGGACGCCAACGCCGAGGTGCACAAGGCGGCGCGGCTGCTGTGGGAGGGACGCGGGTACGCGGGCGTGGAGACGGCGTTCGTGTCGCTCGCGGCGCCGGACGTGCCGAGCGGGCTCGACCGGTGCGTGAAGCTGGGCGCGCGGCGGATCGTCGTGCTGCCGTACTTCCTGTTCACCGGCATCCTGCCGGACCGCGTACGGCGGCAGACGGCGGACTGGGCGGCGGCGCACCCGCAGGCCGATGTGCGCTCGGCGGACGTGATCGGGCCGGAGCCGGAGCTGCTGGACCTGGTGATGGAGCGGTACGCGGAGGCGATGAAGGGCGATCTGCGGATGAACTGCGACTCGTGCGTGTACCGGATCGCGCTGCCGGGCTTCGAGGACAAGGTGGGGCTGCCGCAGCAGCCGCATTTCCACCCGGACGACGACGGGCACCATGGCCATCATCATGGAGGGCACGCCCACTCCCATGCCCGCTGAGGATTCGGTGCCGTTCGGGCACGATCTGCGGCACCACGGGGACGCCGAGGTCCGCGACGACGGGGCGGCGCTGGTGGACCTCGCCGTGAACGTGCGGGCCGACACGCCGCCGGGGTGGCTGCGGGAGCGGATCGCCGCCTCACTGACCGGTCTCGCCGCCTACCCGGACGGGCGGGCCGCGCGGGCGGCGATGGCGGCGCGGCACGGGCTGCCGGTGGAGCGGGTGCTGCTGACGGCGGGGGCGGCGGAGGCGTTCGTGCTGCTGGCGCGGGCGCTGAAGGTGCGGCGGCCGGTCGTCGTGCATCCGCAGTTCACCGAGCCGGAGGCGGCGCTGCGGGACGCGGGGCACACGGTGGACCGGGTGCTGCTGCGAGCGGAGGACGGCTTCCGGCTCGATCCGGCGGCCGTCCCCGAGGACGCGGACCTGGTGGTGGTCGGCAACCCGACGAACCCGACGTCGGTGCTGCATCCGGCCGCGTCCGTCGCCGCACTGGCCCGTCCCGGACGGGTGCTGGTGGTCGACGAGGCCTTCATGGACGCGGTGCCGGGCGAGCGGGAGTCGCTGGCGGGGCGGACGGACGTGCCCGGTCTCGTGGTGCTGCGCAGCCTGACCAAGACATGGGGTCTCGCGGGCCTGCGGATCGGCTACGTGCTGTCGTCGCCCGAGGTGATCGCCGAGCTGGAGCGTGCCCAGCCGCTGTGGCCGGTGTCCACTCCGGCGCTCGCGGCGGCGGTCGCGTGCCTGGAACCGCGGGCGCTGGCCGAGGCGGAGGACGCGGCCCGCCGTATCGCCGCCGACCGCGCCCACCTGGTGGCGGCCCTGGACTCCTTCGCGGGGCACGGGGTGCGGGTGGTGCGACCGGCCGAGGGCCCTTTCGTGCTGGTGCGCGTGCCGGGGGCGGCGGACGTACGACGGCGGTTGCGCGGGCTGGGATACGCGGTGCGGCGCGGGGACACGTTCCCCGGTCTCGGCGGGGACTGGCTGCGGCTGGCGGTGCGGGACAGGGGGACGGTGGACGGTTTCGTCCGCGCCCTGGGCTCGGCGCTGGCGCCGCCCCCCGTTCCCTGACCCACCGCGCCGGGAAGTCCCGCCGGTCCTGGACTTCCCGGCCGGCCCGCGAGGCCCCGGCTGTCAGCCGCGACGTCGGCGTGCCACCGCCAGCGCGCCTCCCCCGGCCGCCAGCAGGACGGCGGAGCCCGCCGCCAGGTACGGCGTGAGGGAGCTGCCGCCCGTCTCCGCCAGGTCGACGGTCTTCTTCTCGGAGACGGTCTGCGGCTTCACGTCGGCGGCGTCCTGGGGCTTGACGTCGTCGCTTCCGGGCTTGTCGTCGGTGCCCTGGGGCTTGCTCTCGGTGCCCTGGGGCTTGTCGTCGCCGCCCTGTTCGGCGGGCGGGGCCGCCTCCTTCTCCGGAGCCTTCGGGGACTCGCACGTCGCCCTGGCGAGGGTGACCGTGCCCTCCACCTCGGCCACGTTCAGCTTGAGCGGGTTGACGGAGACCTTGAGCTCCAGGGCCGTCGCGGCGGCCGTGCTCGAGGTCGTCTCCCGCTTCGACAGGTCGAGGCGGACCTCGCCGACGCCGGGGACGCGGACGTCGGTCGTACCGCCGGCGCTCAGCGTCACCTTCTTGCCGAGCACCTTCACGGAGCCCAGGACGTTGCTGTCGGCGACCGGGGACTCGCCGGCCTCGCACGTCGCCCTGGACGTGACCTGGTCGACCTCGATCAGGGACAGCAGGGGCAGGCCGGGGACGTGGACGCGGGCGTGGGCCAGTTCGACGACGCCCTCAGCCTTGTCCGCGGAGACGGTCGCGTCGGTCTTCGCCACGTCCGCGCGGATCACGCTGAAGGGCTTCCCGCCGTCGACACCGTCGAGACGCGCGGTCAGCGCGGTCTGCTGCGCGCTCCGCGGTGCCTCGACCTCGTTGAGGGAGACCGCGAGCGGGACGTTCACCGTCTTGTTGACCAGGGACACGTCCAGCCCGGTGCGCAGGACGGAGGCGCTCGCGTGACCCTCCTGCCCACCGGTCGCGTGCGCGGACCCGGCGCCGATCAGCGTCACCGGCCCGGCGGCCAGCACGGTGGCCGCGGCGACGGAGGCGCAACGACGGGCGGACATGCGGAAGTTGTTGCCGTTCAAGGTGTGGGACCCCCAGAAAGGAATGCTTGGGACCCCGAAAGGATTACGCACTGAGAGTGAATTGACAGCGATCCTGCGTCACTTCACCCCTTCGGGGGGTTTCTGCGCATCCTTTCGATTCCTCCGGCACAGGCGTTCCCTACGGCCACTTCCGCAACAGACCGGCGGTCAGCAGACGGAGCAGCCCCCGGAGTGGGACAGGAAGGCAGCCCAGGCCTCCCGGCCGACACGGACCCGAGAACCCGTCATGTTCTTGGAGTCCCGCACGACGACCTCGCCGACCGTCTCGGCGACCTCAACGCAGTTGCCACCGCCCGAGCCGCTGTAGCTGCTCTTCCGCCACACCAACTGACCATGGTCGCCGGTGTCCTGCCGCTTGTTCATGCCGCTCCTGCAAGTCGTTGGATGAGACGTGCGGACTCCTCGACATTAAGGGCCTGCGACCGCAGCTTGCCATAGCGCAGGCCAAGGGTGCTGACCTTTGCCGAGTCGCTGATCACGACTCCGACTTCCTGCGTCTCGATGTAGCCGAAGTGCCTGTGCTCCAGTGTTTCCAGGAGGACGAAGGCGCCGTTGAGACCCGGGTGATACCCGGCGTTGGACGGGATGACCTGCAACTCGACATGGCGCAGGCCTCCTACATCGAGCAGACGCTGCAACTGCTCCCGCATCACCTCACCGCTGCCGATCGGGTTCGTCAGTGCAGCCTCGCCGATGATGAAGGACAACTGCACGATCGGCGCCTTGGTCAGCACCTTCTGACGGTTCAGGCGCGCTTCGGTGTGCAGTTCGACGGTCTCGTCGTCTAGGGGAGGGTAGTGCGACAGGAAGAGGGCCCGTGTGTACCCTCGGTCTGCATCAACCCCGGCACCAGCAGCGGGTCGTAATCGAACCGGCTCACCGCCTCGGCTTCGATCGACGCGAAGTCCTGGAAGAACTTGGGCAACTTGGCTCGGTCCACGTCCTCCTGGAGCTCCGCAAGCACCCCGTCCGCTCCGAGGACCCGCTCGGCCGCCTCCGTGAAGGCGGCCTTCGCCGGCCGGCGGCCCTGCTCGATGGAGGCCACCTGCTCGATGGAATAGCCGACGGCGTCGGCCAGTTCCTGCCGGGTGAACCCTTTCCTGGTGCGGAAGAGCTTGGCCAGCTTGCCGTACCCGACCCAGATGGCCGGTTTCTCCTCGCCTTCGGCTCGCCGCCTGCGCTGCGAGTTCGCCTGACCCTCCGTACCAACCATGTTGTCCGCGCTCACGCGTCCACGCCCCCTTGCGCTCAGGTCCCTGGCCCGGTTGAACGCCTTACGCCCCGCCCCGGTCACGGAGAGAGCCCCCGTACGGATCCGCTCCCGCCTCGTACACCGGAACCGAGTACGTCACCCGCCGGCCCGGCCTCGGCAGCACAGGGCGTGGCGATCAGCACGCTCAACGCCCCCTGCTCAGATCCCGGCGGACCTCGGCGGGCCGGTGGCTGTAATGCTTGTGGCCGCGTTCCACGGCGATGACGCTGAGCCACGGATTGCCGGCGAGAGGGGTCAGGTCGCCATCGGCGATGCGTGTGCTGCCGGTGACCAGCACTTCGCGCAGGGTCGGGTGCTCGGCGAGTGGGGCGAGTGTGCCGATGTCGCCGCTGTTCTCCAGCTCCAAGCGCTCCAAGTGGGGCAGGGCTGCCGCGAAGGCCACGGAGTCGGTCTTGGCCGACAGCAGTGCGACGCTTCTCAACTGCTTGGCTCCGGCCAGGAGGCCGGATTCCGTCAGCCGGCCGTCGTAGAGGCGTAGTTCGCGCAGTTCAGGGAACAGCCCGGCGCCCTCCGCGCTGGTGACGGCGGTTCGCACCGCCCCAAGGCGCAGGCGCCGCAGTGCGGGCTTGGCGCCGAGTGCCGAGAGTGTCGTTGCTCTCCAGCGCGTCACGGTCAGGTCTTCCAGCGCCCCGAGCCGGCGAAGGCTGCGTGCTGCGACCTTCCAGGGGAGCTCTGCCTCACGCAATCCCGTGAGGCCCGAGAGATCCAACTCCTGCGAGGAGAGCTCAGAGACGCGAAGCCGTTCCAGTTCCGCACACCGTGCTACGGGCGAGAGATCAGAGATTCCGCGAGCACCTACCACAAGGCCGTTGCAAGTACCGTCGATGAAATGCTGGGAGTAGTCGGTCCGCCATTGCCCTTCCGTCAGAAACATTTCCACCCAGCCAGGCTGCTGTCTTACTATTTTCACGAGCCGAGCACACCACTCCCAGAAAACACCAATGGACCCACCTCTTCCTACTCATTCAAGAATGCCGACATGAGCACCCGGCACGCCTTGCTCAGACAGGGAGTTTCTTACGACCCGCACGAGCTGTGCGACATCATCCCACTGCACATGCCCTGCAGGGTAGCAATCGACGATCCACCGCAGGGACGCATCCCCACTTTCCTCGCCGTCATCGGCGATCTCGATCTCCCAGTCATCGTTGGCGATGAATTGCGGGACAGAATTGAAGATGTCGAGGAAATTGCAAATCGACTCAGCGAGCAAATCGCCATCCAGGTCACCCTCAACAATGACGCGGACAAACATGAACACCTCTCACCCGGCACCCCATCTCGCTCGACAGCAACAAGGCGAGCCAGCCGGAACGCAGCAGATTTCACCGTCCTCGGCGAAAGAGTCGATCGCTTGTCCGGCATCCTCCCGCCCCTGTACACATAAGCCCCCGCGCGCCACTTTGAACGCCGCCAGGTAACCTTCAGGAGGTCTCCAGCCGGCTCTCCTCCGAGTCTGGGAGCCAGGCCTATACGTAGGGATTAAATATGTCGATAAGCCCTTCGATGAGGCCTCCCCGATGATTCACCTTCCATTCGCCCTCGAACCCGGAGGTCAAGAGCTCATCCGTGAGGATCTCGCAGATCTCTCGCCTGCACCCTTCGTAAGGGAATTCGGACAAATCGACTTCCGGAGTCCATTTGGCTTTCTCCAGGATGGCCAGGAGCATTGCATAGGATTCACCGTTCCCGAGGAACCAGCCGGGCTTGAGTGCCACCTGAGGCTTCATCGGGATCTCCAGTCCTTTCAGATTCGGCATCAGACAGTGACGGCTGCCGCCTGATGCCCGAGTACAGCCCCTCTTCACTCTCCGGAGAAGAAAATCTGATAGATGGAGGCACTCTTGTCACATTCCGGGAAGTTGATTTTCATGCGCTGCTCGAGTTCCTCACTTCCGAGAATCCTGAACCCGGCACCCTCGATAGCTGCGATAACCCGACGATCTTGTTCGCCCTACGACCCCTCGGTGACCGATTCACCCGTTTCATACCCATCGGCGTGGAGCCGGAAGACGGCCGCATACGGGCCCACCACCGACAGTCTCGCCACGACCCCGAACTCACCGGTGCGAATCTTCCAGGCGAATGCCACATCACAGTTCAGGTCGGTTACGTCCTCAACCTCCCCCAGCCTCTCCAACTCTTCAAGAAGGTCCCGGTACGGGTCTTTCTCCAAGCGTTTGGAGATCACATCGTATCTTGGACGTTGCAGACTTCCGTACGAGCGCCTGGCGAACTCCTTGTAAGCAACAAGGGACACGCTACCTCCTTGGAGTGGAGGCCGGGACTGACGCGGCTTGAGTCGCGTCAGCCCCGGCCTCTTCGTCGTTCATCTAGATATTATCGGCGCCAAGGCCGGGATGGATGTCCATGGATCCGTCCCTTGCTGTCACGATGGAGTTTTTCGACTACACGCCTGTGCTTCCACGCATGGTGGACGAGTTTCCTCGCACTCCTCCAGCCGAAGAACGCAGATGCCCCCTTCCCGCTTCTGGCACGCTGCTTGAACTCCTTGGTGCCTCGGACATGACGAGCCTGGACACCACGGCATCTCCGACTTTCACGTCGGCGGCCCTCACCCAGCTTTTGCCGACGGCCCACAGCAGGTACTCCACTGACCCGTCCGGGCGTTCACGCAGCACCACGTTGGGCGCGAAGCCCTCCTTCAGGGCCATGACGACCAGGTCGCCGCTCTTCACCGCGCCGGGGTACGTCGCCGTCGCGCCGTTCAGTCGGGGCTCCGACGGCGGGCGTCGCTCGGGCCGCGGTGGCGCCCGTACCGCGGCCTCTCACGCCGATCGCCCACGCCCGAGGCGCGGGCGGGGGCGGACGGACACCGGCGGCCGGGGCTGCTGGCCCCTTCGACGACGGCGACGGCTCAGAAGGGGCCGTCGGGCAGCGTGCCCACCGTGTAGGTGTCGTAGATGTCGAGGAGGTCCTGCTCGGCATCCAGCCACACCTCCGGCGGCATCAGGCAGACCAGGGAGGTCAGCCGACCCAGGGCGGCCAGCCCCGGCAGGCGGTCGGCCTCCTCCGTGGGAAGGAGATCCGCGCCCGGCCACTCGGCGGACAGGACGCTCAGGCAGTCGTGCCGGGCGCGGTTCTCGTCCACGGCCGGACGCTCGTCCGTGACATGCCAAAGGCCCGCCGTCGGGACCGTCCGGCACGCGGCGACGAGTTGCCGCCGCAGTGCCGGGTCCGCGCCCTGCCAGGAGGCGGGAAGGGGTAGGCCGACCAGGGCCGCCGTGGCCTTCTCCTCCGCTTCGGTCAGCCGGTCCGGGGCAACGCCCAGTGCAGTCAGTCCGTGGGGGCGCTCACCATGCCAGTGCAGGAGGCAGAGCACCCGCTGACCATGGGTCACAGGCGCATCTCCTTCGGTCCCTTCAAGTAGTGCTTGTCCGGACAGCGATCAGGCGGTGGTCGCGCTGCAGACGTGGGTCCTGCGCAGCGGCGGCCGGACGATCGTGGTGGATCCGGGGCTGGGTGACGGCCGTGAGCGCCCGGGCTCGCCGTTCCACCACTGGCGGAGCGACTTCCTCGACCGGCTGACCCGGCATCCGTCCGGAGGATGTGGACGTCGTGGTCAACACACACCTCCACGCCGATCACGTCGGCTGGAACACCATGGGGCCCGCGGGAGAGTGGGTGCCGACGTTCCCCAACGCCCAGTATCTGCCGCCCGCCGCCGACGACTTCCACTTCGGTCCGTCCAAAGCGTACGGGAACGGGCTGCGCGAGGACGACCAGCTGATCTACGAGGACAGCATCGCTCCCCTCCACCAGGCCGGACAGGCCGTGCTGTGGGACGGCACGCACCGCATCGACGCCCGCCTCACCCTGGAGTCGGCCCCGGGCCACACGCCCGGCTCGTCCGTCCTGCGGCTCGACTCCGGGGGCGAACGGGCGGTCTTCGTCGGCGACCTGATGCACAGCCCGGTACAGATCCTCGCCCCCGCGTGCAGTAGCTGCCAACCAGCCGGCGGACCTTGCCCAGTCCGGAGCCGTGGGCGACGCCGCCTCAGCCGGCCACCCTGCCGTTCAGGACCACCCGCCTCGGCGCCGCCAGCACGCGGACGTCCGCGCGCGGGTCCTCGTCGTAGACCACGAGGTCGGCGGGGGCGCCCTCGGTCAGGCCGGGGCGGCCGAGCCAGGCGCGGGCGGCCCAGGTCGTCGCCGAGAGGGCTTCGAGCGGCGGGATGCCGGCCTTGACCAGTTCGGCGACCTCGGCCGCCGCCAGGCCGTGCGGCAGGGAGCCGCCGGCGTCGGTGCCGACGTAGACCGGGATGCCGGCGTCGTAGGCGTTCCGGACCGTGTCGTAGCGGCGCTCGTGCAGCCGGCGCATATGGGCCGACCAGCGCGGGAACTTGGTCTCGCCGCCGTCGGCGAGGCGGGGGAAGGTGGCGATGTTGACGAGGGTGGGGACGATCGCGACGCCGCGTTCGGCGAACAGCGGGATCAGATCCTCGGTCAGGCCCGTGGCGTGCTCGATGCAGTCGATGCCTGCCTCGACCAGGTCGCGCAGGGAGTCCTCCGCGAAACAGTGGGCCGTCACACGCGCGCCCAGGCGGTGGGCCTCCGCTATCGCCGCCTCGACCGCCTCGCGCGGCCAGCAGGCCGACAGGTCGCCGAGGTCGCGGTCGATCCAGTCGCCGACCAGCTTGACCCAGCCGTCGCCGCGCCGGGCCTCCTGGGCGACGTAGGCGACCAGGTCCTCCGGCTCGATCTCCCACGCGTAGTTGCGGATGTAGCGGCGGGTGCGGGCGATGTGGCGGCCCGCGCGGATGATCTTCGGCAGGTCCTCGCGCTCGTCGATCCAGCGGGTGTCCGAGGGCGAGCCCGCGTCCCGCAGGAGGAGGGTGCCCGCGTCGCGGTCGGTGAGCGCCTGCTTCTCCGAGACGTCGTCGGGCACCGGTCCGTGCTCGTCGAGGCCGACGTGACAGTGCGCGTCGACCAGGCCGGGCAGCACCCAGCCCTCGACGGTCCTCACATCGGAGGCACCGGCGGGACGGTCGTAGGAGATCCGGCCGCCGACCACCCACAGCTCGTCCCGGACCCGGTCGTCGTCCGGGCCGACGAGCACCCGACCCTTCACGTGCAGCACCGCGCGATCGCTCATGCACCGCACCCTAATCAGCCCGCGCCCGCCGCGGACCACCCGGTCCGAGCTCACCGGGTGAAAGGGGGGCAGACCCGCCGACTACCCTCGATGCGTCCGTCCCCGCCCGCACGAAGAGAGCACCGCCGTGACCAATCCGTTCCTCGACCTCGCTCCGCTGAGCGCCGACCGCTTCGCCTCGATCGAGGACCGGGTGGCGCGGCTGCTGGCCACCGAGCAGGATGTCGTGATCATGCAGGGCGAGGCGCTGCTGCCGCTGGAGGGCGCGATCAGGGGCACGGCCGGTCCCGGCACGACCGCGCTGAACGTGATCACCGGGCCGTACGGGCAGACGTTCGGCAACTGGCTGCGCGACTGCGGCGCGACGGTGTACGACCTGTCCGTGCCGTACCACACGGCGGTCACGGCGGACCAGGTCAGGGAGGCTTTCGCCGAGCACCCGGAGATCGACTTCGTGTCGCTGGTGCACGCGGAGGCGGCGACCGGCAACACCAACCCGGTCGCGGAGATCGGCAAGACCGTGGCGGAGCAGGGCGCCCTGTTCTACCTGGACGCCGTGGCCTCGGTCGGCGCGGAGCCGGTCCTGCCGGACGCGTGGGGCGTGGACCTCTGCGTGATCGGAGCGCAGAAGGCGATGGGCGGCCCGGCCGGGGTGTCGGCGGTGTCGGTCAGCGAGCGCGCCTGGGCCCGGATGGCGGCGAACCCGCGCGCCCCGCGCCGCTCCTACCTGTCCCTCCTCGACTGGAAGGAGCGCTGGCTCGACGGCGGCCGCAAGGCACTGCTGCACGCGCCCGCGCAGTTGGAGATGCTGGCCCTCGAGGCCTGTCTCGAGCGCGTCGAGACGGCCGGCCTGGACGCGGTGATGGACCGCCACCGCCGCGCCGCCGCGGCGACCCGCGCCGGTGCGCGGGCCCTCGGCGCGGGCCTGGAGCCGTACGTGCACCAGGCGTCGGAGGCGGCCCCGGTCGCCACCACCCTGCGGACCCCGTCGGACGTCGACGCCTCCGAGCTGGTGGCCCGCGCCCTGGAGACCGGCCCCGCCCTCCCGCTGGCCGCGGGCGGCGGCCAGCTCGCCAAGGAGATGATCCGCGTCAACCACTACGGGCCCGACGCGACCCAGGACGTCGTCGAGGCCGCCCTGACGGCCCTGGCCGCCGCCCTGACGGGCCACGGCGCGACCGTGGACGCCGAGGCCGCCCGGCAGGCGGCCGCGAAGGCCTGGCAGCGGTAGACGCGCGGGCGGCGGGCCCGCATTCTCCGGAATCGGACGGACAGGGCTCACGGAACTCACAGAACTTATTGGCGAGACAATTCAGTAATTCAATTCTGGACAGCTTCCCGTATTCTTCTGCCCCGTTTCCCGGGGCGTAAACGCAGAGATTTCACGAGCTCTCGGCGACACAATTCGAAGGTCGCCGAGAGCGTTATCCGACTGTGACGGACTCCACAGACGTGACCCTTTTGCCCAGTAATTAAGGGGCAAACCCGCCCATACCTGCACCCTCTCGCGCGATCACGCGCTCGCGCGATAACACATGGGCACGGTTCACGTAAGGCTCTGGGGCGATGCATTTTTGAATTCCGCTCGGTAAGTTCATTCCACATGACTGCCGCCCAAGCAGACCTGCATTCCCCCCGCACAGAATTGCCGGAGGCGCCCCGCATCGAGCGTCCGTCCCCCGCCGACGGCGCCGCACTCTGGCGACTGGCGAAGGAATCCGGGACGCTCGATATGAACTCCTCGTACAGCTACCTCCTCTGGTGCCGCGACTTCGCCGCCACCTCCGCGGTGGCGCGCGGAGCCGACGGCGAGCCGGTCGGTTTCGTCACCGGGTACGTGCGGCCCGACCGTCCGCACACCCTGCTCGTGTGGCAGGTGGCCGTGGACGCCGGCCACCGCGGACAGGGCCTGGCCGCCCGGCTGCTGGACGCGCTCACCGCCCGGGTCGCCGCCGAGCGCGGGCTCACCTCCCTGGAGACCACGATCACCCCGGGCAACATCGCCTCCGAGCGGCTCTTCACCTCCTACGCCGCCCGGCACGGCGCCACGGTCGAGCGCGAGGTCCTGTTCGGGACCGAGCAGTTCCCGGACGGGCCGCACGACCCGGAGGTCCTCCACCGGATCGGTCCGCTCTCCTTCTGACCGCGGCACCTCCGGCCTGACCGCGGCCCCTCCGGCCGGCCCCGGTGCCAGCCACCTCTCCGCCCCCTTTCACTCCCGCCTCCCCCTTCACTCCCCCCACCGAGGAGCGATTCGCCGTGACCATCACCCAGCCCGACCTGAGCGTCTTCGAGACCCTGGAGTCCGAGGTGCGCAGCTACTGCCGCGGCTGGCCCACCGTCTTCGACCACGCGCGCGGCAGCCGTATGTACGACGAGGACGGCCACGACTACCTCGACTTCTTCGCGGGCGCGGGCTCGCTCAACTACGGCCACAACAACCCGGTGCTGAAACGGGCGTTGATCGACTACCTGGAGCGCGACGGGGTCACCCACGGACTCGACATGTCGACCACCGCCAAGCGCACGTTCCTCCAGACCTTCCAGAACCTGGTCCTGCGCCCCCGCGACCTGCCGTACAAGGTGATGTTCCCGGGCCCGACCGGCACCAACGCCGTGGAGTCGGCGCTGAAGCTGGCCCGCAAGGTCAAGGGGCGCGAGGCGATCGTGTCCTTCACGAACGCCTTCCACGGCATGTCGCTGGGTTCCCTGGCCGTCACCGGGAACGCCTTCAAGCGGGCCGGCGCCGGCATCCCGCTCGTGCACGGCACTCCCATGCCGTTCGACAACTACTTCGACGGCAAGGTCCCGGACTTCCTGTGGTTCGAGCGGCTGCTGGAGGACCAGGGGTCCGGTCTCAACAAGCCGGCCGCCGTGATCGTCGAGACCGTGCAGGGCGAGGGCGGCATCAACGTCGCCCGGCCCGAGTGGCTGCGCGCGCTCAAGGAGCTGTGCGAGCGGCAGGACATGCTGCTGATCGTCGACGACATCCAGATGGGGTGCGGGCGCACCGGGGCCTTCTTCTCCTTCGAGGAGGCCGGCATCGTGCCCGACATCGTCACCGTCTCCAAGTCCATCAGCGGCTACGGCCTGCCGATGTCGCTGTGCCTGTTCCGGCCGGAGCTGGACGTGTGGGAGCCGGGCGAGCACAACGGGACCTTCCGCGGCAACAACCCGGCGTTCGTCACCGCCACGGCCGCCCTGGAGGCCTACTGGACGGACGGCTCGGCCATGGAGAAGCAGACCCGCGCCCGCGGTGAGCGGCTCGAACAGTGGCTGATCTCGATCACCGAGGAGAACCCCGCGAACGTCAAGGAGTACCGGGGCCGGGGCCTGGTGTGGGGCATGGAGTTCCACGACCGGGAGCGGGCCGGGCGGATCGCCCGGCGCGCCTTCGACCTCGGGCTGCTGGTCGAGACGTCGGGCCCGCAGGGCGAGGTCGTCAAGCTGCTGCCGGCGCTGACCATCACCACCGAGGAGCTGGACGAGGGCATGAGCATCCTCGCCCGCGCGGCCCGCGAGACCGCCTGACACCCGACCGAGCGAAAAGCAACCGAGCAACCGAGCCAGGAGGCACGCACCACCGTGATCGTCCGTTCGTTCAAGGAGATCGAAGGCACCGACCGGCACGTCAAGTCCGAGTCCGGCACCTGGGAGAGCAAGCGCATCGTCCTCGCCAAGGAGAAGGTCGGCTTCTCCGTGCACGAGACGATCCTCTACGCGAACACGGAGACGTCGATGTGGTACGCCAACCACATCGAGGCCGTCGTCTGCACCGAGGGCGAGGCGGAGCTCACCGACCGCGAGACCGGGAAGACGTACACGATCACGCCCGGCACCATGTACCTCCTCAACGGCCACGAGCGGCACACGCTCAAGGTCAAGGAGAAGGACTTCCACTGCATCTGCGTGTTCAACCCGCCCGTCACGGGACGGGAGGACCACGACGAGAACGGCGTGTACCCGCTGCTCACCGAGCCCGAGGAGGTGTGACATCCCCATGACCGCCACCACCACGAACACCGTCACCGATCTCTACCCCACCCGCGGCACCACCGAGGTGACCACTCCCCGCCAGGACCCGGTCGTCTGGGGCTCCCCCGACACGCCCGGACCGATCGACACCGCCGGCCTCCAGGCGTTCGAGCGAGACGGCTTCCTCGCCGTCGACCAGCTGATCACCGAGGACGAGGTGGCCGTCTACCGGCGCGAGCTGGACCGGCTGGTGAGCGATCCGGGGATCCGCGCCGACGACCGCTCCATCGTGGAGCCGAAGTCCAGGGAGATCCGCTCGGTCTTCGAAGTCCACCGGATCAGCGAAGTGTTCGCCGCTCTGGTGCGCGACGAGCGCGTCGTCGGGCGGGCCCGGCAGATCCTCGGCTCGGACGTCTACGTCCACCAGTCGCGGATCAACGTCAAGCCGGGCTTCGGGGCCAGCGGCTTCTACTGGCACTCGGACTTCGAGACCTGGCACGCCGAGGACGGCCTGCCGAACATGCGGACGGTGTCCGTCTCGATCGCGCTGACCGAGAACCTCGACACCAACGGCGGCCTCATGATCATGCCGGGGTCGCACCGGACGTTCCTCGGCTGTGCGGGGGCCACGCCGAAGGACAACTACAAGAAGTCGCTGCAGATGCAGGACGCGGGCACGCCGTCCGACGAGGCACTGACGGCGATGGCCGGGCAGCACGGCATCAAGCTGTTCACCGGCAGGGCGGGCTCCGCGACCTGGTTCGACTGCAACTGCATGCACGGCTCCGGCGACAACATCACGCCGTTCCCGCGCAGCAACGTGTTCATCGTGTTCAACAGCGTGGAGAACACGGCGGTCGAACCGTTCGCGGCGCCGGTACGACGCCCGGAATTCGTCGGGGCACGGGACTTCACGCCCGTGCGATGAGACGACGGACCGGCCGGGGCCTCCTCGTGTGGGACGGGAAGCCCCGGCCCGTGTCCGGATCCCGGCGGCGGCCTCAGCCGGCCAGCGCGTCCAGCAGGCGGTCTACGTCGGCGGGCGTGTTGTAGAGGTGGAAGGCGGCCCGCAGATTGCCCGCGCGCTGCGAGACCTCGATGCCCTTGGCGCTCAACTCGCCCTGGCGCGCGCCGAGTCCCGGCACGGCGACGATCGGGGAACCCGGCGCGGAGACCGGCTCGTGGCCGAGGGAGCGCAGCCCGGCGCGGAACCGGTCGGCGAGCGCGAGATCGTGGGCGCGTACGGCGGGCACACCGAGTTCCTCGACGAGTTCGAGCGAGCGGCGGGCTCCCGTGTAGCTGAGGAGGGCGGGGCTCTCGTCGAACCGCCGTGCGGAGTGCGCGAGTTCCTCGATGGGGCCGTAGCAGCTGTCCCAGGGCCGCTCCCCCGCCACCCAGCCCGCGAACAGCGCGTTCAGGCCGCCGAGGTCGTCGGGGACGACCAGGAAGGCCACGCCCCGCGGGCACAGGAGCCACTTGAAGGCGACGGCGCTGACGTAGTCGTAGGCGTCCGCGTCGAGGTCCAGCCAGCCGGCGGCCTGGGAGGCGTCGACGTAGACGCGCGCGCCGTGCTCGCGCGCGGCCGCGCGGATGGCGGGCAGGTCGGCGACGCGGCCGTCGGCCGACTGTGCGGCGCTCACCGCGACCAGCGCCGTGCCGGGTCGTACCGACTCGGCGATCCGTTCCAGCGGCGCGCTGCGCACCTTCAGGTCCCGGCGGACGTGGAAGGGGTTCACCACGGAGCTGAAGTCGCCGTCCGCGGTGAGGACTTCGGCGCCCTCGGGCAGTGCCGCGGCGATCAGCCCGGTGTAGACGGCGACGGAGGCCCCGACCGCCACGCGGCGCTCCGGCACCTTCATCAGGCGGGCGAAGGAGGCGCGGGCGGCCTCGACGTCGGCGAACATGTCGGTCGGCTGCCCGGAGGCGGCCGCCGTCACGGCGGTGCCCAGGGCCTCCACCGTGCGGGCGGGCAGGAGACCGAGGGACGCGCTGTTGAGATACGTGGTCTTCGGGGCGAACTCGGCGCGGACGAGGGTCTCGAAGGTTTCCATGGGTCCACTGTGCTGCCCGTCACGGCCCCCGTCCATTGCGCGTTTTTGCGCGGGTCCGCGAAGGAATCCTTATGAATCCGCCGTGACCTGCGGTTCGTCCGCGCCGCTCAGCTCCGCGGCACCGCGCATCCGTCCGGACCGCAGGCGTCCCCGTCGGTGTCGTCGCTCTGCAGGAGGGTCAGCGGTGAGCGCTCGCCCCATGCCTGGGTGAGGACCTGGGTGAAGACCTCGGCGGGCTGGGCACCGGAGACGCCGTACTTCCGGTCCAGCACGAAGAACGGGACTCCGGAGGCTCCGAGTTGCGCGGCCTCCCGCTCGTCGGCGCGGACCTCGGCGGCGTAGGCGTCGGGATCGGCGAGCACCTTCCGGGCGGCGTCGGCGTCGAGTCCGGCGGCGACGGCCAGCTCCACCAGCCGTTCGCCGCCCTCGGTGAAGACGGACCGCTCCTCGGCGAAGTTCGCCCGGTACAGGGCGTCCAGCAGTTCGCTCTGCCTGCCGTGCTCCTTGGCGAGGTGCAGCAGGCGGTGCATGTCGAAGGTGCTGCCGTGGTCCCGGCCCCGGGTGCGGTAGTCGAGGCCCTCGGCGGCGGCCTGCCGTCCCAGGTTGTCCTCGCCGTCGTGGGCCTGCGCCTCGGTCATTCCGTACTTCTTGGTGAGCATGGCGACCACCGGCTGCACGTCGTCCTTGGCCCGCCCCGGATCCAGCTCGAACGACCGGTGCACCACCTCGACCCGCTCCCGGTGCGGGAAGGCCGCGAGCGCCTTCTCGAAGCGCGCCTTCCCGACGTAGCACCAGGGACAGGCTTGGACCAACGAAGCCATAACCGCTCTGACCTGCGGTTCTTTACGGACTCGCTCGGAAACCTTGAAGGATTCCGCCGAGCCGGGAGAGCACCACAGCGCCGGGGCGGTCCGACTTCGAGATTGGACCAAGACACATGCACCGCGACGACTACGCCGCGCTTCAATCCCTCGGGTTCGAGGACGACGAACTGAAAGAGCTTGACCTCTGGACCCCGGCCGTTGGTTCCCCCGCCGAACTGGCGGAAATGTACGTTCGCCGCTCCAAGAAAAAGGACACCCTTTCGAGCCTGAAAGAGCAGGTTCGCCGAATGTGCGCCCACGCTGTCAGCGAGGGAAAGAAGATCCGGCGCGTTTGGTTCGAACAGCGCAGCGCATCCAAGGCGTACGTCCGGCGCGAGGAATTCGAGAACGCCACAGCGGCTATCGCTGAAAGCGGACTGTCTAAGACGCTGTACGTGTTCAAGACTTCCCGCCTTTCCCGCCGTGGCATGGGTCAAGTCGGGTTGCTGCTCGACAAGTTCGAGGAACAGGCCGCCCGCATCTACGTCGTGGCCGAGAACATCGACAGCACCCGTAGCCGCATGGTCCTGGCAATCCTCAGCGAACAGGCGCGCGAACAGGCGGCCGACCTCGGGCAGTTCGTGAAACTCGGCATGGACGCGCACAAGGCAGACGGCAAATGGACGGGTGGCGTAACACCCTACGGCCTGCGCGCTGTGAAGGGCGAGGGACGCCTAGAGCGGAACCCCAAGGAATACCCGACTGCCCGCCGAATCGCCGAGTACCTGTTGGACCGAAAGACCCCGGCTTGGATCGCCGCCACGCTCAACGAGGAAGGGTTGAAGCCGCGCCGCGCCCGGAATTGGCAGGCAACCGGAATCATCGCGCTTGCCCACGCTGTGACTTGGGCCGGTCTCGTCGCACAGCGGGAAAGGATGCTCGACAAGAACGGCCGTTGGGCGGGGAAGTATCACCGTGGCGGTACCCCGCTGTTCGACAAGAAGGGAAACCCCGTTTCCTGCGGCGAGGGCGTGATCACGTTCGCGGAACACGTCAAGATCAAGGAAATTCTCGCTAGCCGCGCTCAGAAGAACGGCCCCGTGGGGAACCGTGCACGCGGAAAGCGGGAGACTTCCAATCTCCTCTCGGAAACCATGAAGTGCGGTCGCTGCGGCGTGAAGGAAGTCAGCAGCGGACCGGCCTACCGGTGTTACGCCCGGACCAACGAGGGGGCGCACGTCTGCGAGGGCGTATCCATCGGACGGGAGCGCGCCGAGGACGCCGTTACGCAAGCGTGGTTCGCGCACATCCTGAGCCTGTCGCCCGACTCCGCCACGCTGCACGAAATCGCCCGCGAATGGCTGGCCTACAAGGACCCGGAAAAGGAGGCGCGTAAGGCGCAGGTGACGGCCGCGCTGGAATCGGCGGTAAGCCGAGAGATGAAACTCAACAAGGAGTTTTTCGTCCTCGGCCGCATGACCGAGGAAATGTTCGACAGTATGCGCGTGCAGGTGGCCGAGCAGATTACGACCCTAAAGGCCGAGCTTGCCGAACTGACGCGAGAGGCCGACCTTTCCCCGCTGATGGACCCGGAAGCGCTCGCAGCGCTGTGGAACGGGGCGGGAATCGCCGGACAGCGGGCGCTACTGCGGGCCGCGCTGGGACCCAAGGGAATCGTTCTCCTGCCGTCCAAGGGTCGGGGGTACCGAGTGCCCGCGATTGACCGGCTGGAATTCCACTGGCGGGAAGCGAGCGACCCGGCATGGGGAGCAGCGTTTGAAGCGGGCGTGAAGCACGCCGACAGGACGCGGGAGCGGAAGGCCTAGACGGCCGCGTAAGGGCCGTGCACGGCCTCTGAGGGGACCGGTGGGAGAACTTCCCATCGGTCCCTTTCGCTTGCCCTGGACGGCCGCACAGCGGTTCTGACGGACCGGCCAGCACACGGGGGCTATCCGCGCTTGCCCGACGACGACCCCCAGGGAAGCCACAGACGGTCGCGTGCGCCGTTCCCGCTGTCCCGCTGGCCCATCCCTCGGAGCGCTCCGCGATAAGCCGCCAGAGAGGCCCTACAGCGCGAGAGGCACGGCCGCTGTGTCGAGTGCTGTTTGTGAAGCGAGATTGTTTCGGATCGTGGAAAACCCCAGGATGAAAGTTTCCCCGTCCAAGAATCGACACTCAACACTGTAACCAGATCGCTACGCAGAGTAATCACCCCAATCGCCGGCCTCCATATAACGGATCGGTAACGGCAGTGGCCACATTGTCCGTTCCGCCGCCTATGGCCTTTACCCGCTCAATCTCTGTACTCCGAGGGCAGCGAGCGGGACTAGTCATCGACGCTCGCTGTCCTCTCCGGGGTGTCTTTTAACTGACTCCCCTAGAAGAACTTGTAGGCACCCGCCGAGGGTGCCTTTTCTTCGGCCCAAATTCCGATGCAACGGAAAGGAGATCCGCCATGCGCATCAAGTGCGAGTGCGGACAGCCGCTCAAGACCTACTGCGGTAAGGGACAGCGCCCCAAGTGGTGCAGCCGTTCATGCCGTGACCGCGCGTACTACCAGCGCAAGACCTACGGCACGACCCGCTAACAGACATAGGAACGTTCCTATGTCCCCCGGAAAGGAAATGGCATGAGCCACCAGATACCCGACGCACCCGCACGACTAGTCAGCCCAGCGCATAAGGGCGATCCCTGGACCTTCCGCGTCACGTGCCCGTACTGCTCGCGCGTCCACATTCACGGTGCCGGTCCTTCCGCCGCTGACGCGCACACCTTCTACGGTCACCGCATAGCGCACTGCACCAACGTTTGGCGTAATGGGCGACTGATCTTCGACGCCAACGCCAACCCTGGCCGTTCCTACAACCTGATTCCGGCGGTGCAGCGATGATGCGCGACCTTGGCGAGTTTTTCCTCAGCGACGACGGCACGATCTACGAAAAGACGGCGGCCGAACTCAGCGAGCCGGAAGCAACGGCACCCGCGCCCGAGCCCTCCGAGGGATACCGGGAAAGCGACCTCTCGGAAATCCACCTCGGCGAGCGCATCGCGCGTGAATACCTCGATGGTGAGTTCATCGCATGGGGCCGTAACGCGTGGTCCCGTTGGGATGGTCGCCGTTGGGCGCGCTGCTCTGACTCCGCCGTATTCGACGCCGTCCGCCGCGCTGTACTCCGCCTGTACGTCGGTGAGATCACAGCAGTAAACGAGCGGCACACCAAGGCAACGGCCGCCGCTGCCAAACTCTCCGAAACCAAGGAGGAGGAGGGTAAGGCAGCGCTAGCGGCCGCCAATGCCATGCGGGACAAGCGCGTAAAGGAACTCAACTCCCTCCGCTTTGCTGGCAAGGTGGCGAGTCTTCAGCGAGTGGCGCGCGGCGTGCTGGAACGCGAACAGTCCGATTTCGACGGACACCCCGACCTGTTGAACGTAGGTAACGGCGTGGTCAATCTCCGCACCGGTGAACTCGGCCCGCATGATCCGGCGCTGCTGTTCACCAAGGTAACCGAGGTCGATTACAAGCCCGGTTACATCCACCCCGATTGGGAAGCTGCACTAACCGCGCTACCCGTGCAGGTCGCCGACTGGATGCAGATTCGCTTTGGCCAGGCAGCAACCGGCCACGCGACACAAGATGACGTAGTGCCCTTCCTGCGCGGCGGCGGAGCCAATGGCAAATCCACCATGCTGGACGGTGTTACCCGCGCGCTGGGAGATTTCAGCGTGATGGTGCCGGACAAGGTGCTACTCGCTTCGCCGAGCGATCACCCCACGGAAATGATGACGCTGTTTGGTGCGCGCTTCGCCTATATCGAAGAGTTGCCCGAGGGTGATTACCTGAATGCTCAGCGGCTCAAAAAGGCAGCGGGCACGGACAACATGACGGCCCGTTACATCGGCCAGGACAACGTCACATGGGATGCCACGCATTCGCTGTTCGTGACCACGAACTACGAAGTTCAGGTGGACGCCGTCGACTACGGAACATGGCGACGCCTTGCGCTGGTCGTGTTCCCGTACACGTTCGACGGCAGCGACCCGGAACACCCCAAGGACCCGACGCTACGAAAGCGGATTCTGGAGGGTGCCAGCGGCCAGCATGAGGCGGTGTTGTCCTGGCTCGTTGACGGGGCGATTGCTTGGTACGACAGCGGGGAGGTAATCCCGCCTGCGCCGGACAGCGTGGCCGCCGACACCACCAAGTGGCGGTACGACGCCAACCATGCCGCGCGGTTCCTGGACGAGCGATACGAGCTTGACCCGGATTCGGCCGTGCGGTCCGCCGATATCTACGCCGATTTCGTCGAGTGGGCTACTCAGCGCGGAATCCGCAAGTGGGGCGAAAAGCTGTTTTGGACCCGCGCCCGGCAGCACGAATGGTTCTTGACCGGCGAGATTGAAAAGCCGGACAGCAGCGTGCGAACTAGCGGGTGGGACGTGTGCAGCCCAGTGGGTATGCAGACTGAGCACCAAGTAAAGAGCCGAGAAAGGCTCGTTACGGGGCTCCGCCCGACAGCGGGATAGGCGGAATCGTCATGCGTCCCGCTTGTCCCGGGGTGTTGAGGTCGCTCTAAGGATTTTTTCTCAATCCCTATAGGAACGACCGAGGTACCCCGGGACACGCGGGACGCTCCGCCTGCCCCTCTCCGCTGTCCCCGCGCAATCGCAAATAGGCCCTAATCGCCGGCTCGGGCATCGCCCCTGGTCATCGCGCTGCGCTGCGTTCCCGCGACCGTTCCCGTTCTGCAAACTGGCAGCGTAAAGCTTCCGTCAAGCCTAAACGGCAACTCGGGCATAAGCCCCACGAGTCTTTACCCGCTCAATCTCTGTACCGTGAGGCGGTTTCCGTCTCAGTGGGATTCGGTTAGCCGAGCAACCCCGGCGGTTTGGGATTTCATCCCTCTGCCGGGGCCTCGCATTGCACCGCATCCCCTCCCCTGCGGCTGCATCCGCAGAACCCCTGATCTTCGGTAAGTGCTCAGCGACGTGCGCGCAAAGCGACGTGCCGCTTACCGGTAACCCCCTTGCTTGCTGTGGTCTATGCAGAGACCCGGCAGGTAAGGGGGTTTTTGCATCCCATGACCTAGGAACGTTCCTAGGTCCCCCGCCCCACTGAAAAGGAAACCACCCGATGGCTATCACCCCCGAGGACATCGCGCACGCGGCAGCTATTTCGGGCTTGCCGACTGATCTGGTCGCGCTGCTCGCCGGAGACACGCGCGAAGTGCTGACGGATAACGCAAAGCGTGTTGCTGCCGCGCAGGGATTTGCGAAGCAGCCGAAGGGACAGCGCAATGTCTGAGATCACCGCCGCTGACCGCGAGCACGCCGCCAAGGTTTCCGGCCTATCTGTCGAACAGGTCGCGCTACTTACCGGGGATACCCGCGATGCGCTGACCGGTAACGCGTGCCGAGTCGCTGTCCAGCTACAAAAGAAGCAGTCTGCACGGCCCGTCGAAAAGCCTGCCGAGGACGACGGCGCAGCCATTGACCCCGCAAAGCTAGCGGCGGCAATCGCCAAGCGCGTCCGATTCTGAGATAGGAAATCACCCATGAATGACGAACTAGCGGAGCGCAGGGCAGCAACGCGGAGCTATGACCGTTGGGGCGTGCCGCGCGCGTTCATCTCTATTCTGGACAGCACCGGCGGCGTCACTTACGAGAGTTCGCGCAAGGTTGCGAACCTCCCGCTATCGCTCGCGCCTGCCGCTGTAAAGAAGGCCGTGAGCGCAGCGAACAAGGCGCAGGACAAGCTAGAGGCGGCGGACGATAAGGCGGCCGAGCTATTCGCCGAGTATCAGGCTGTACCGGCGCAGGCTCAGCGCGAGATTAACGCCGCTGTCGAGCGGGGCGAGGTATCGCCTAGCCTTTCTGCGCTGGTCGACGAAAGGCAGGAAAAGCTCGCCGGTCCTCTCCGCGACGCTATCGGCCTACGTAACGCGCTTAGCGCTGCTGCGGGGAAGGCGGGAAACGCGGCCGATAAGGCACGCGAGCGCTACCGCGACGACTGGCGGGACGCCGTTGCCGCGCACGTGGCGGCCGAGATGCCGAAGGTACGGAAGGGCCTAGAGGATGCTGCAAGCGCTACTGCGGCAGCATTGAATGCGGCGAATGCTATTGCTGCCCTACAGCAGGAATGCGCAATTGTTGACGCACAGTGGCTCAGCGAACGCGAGGCCGCCAGTGAAATCCGCATCTCTCCTTATCAGACGCAGATTGATTACGCCCGCGCCACCCCGGATGTTTACGAGCAGGACCGTAAGACGGTAATGCAGGCCCGCGAAAACCGGCTCGGCAGCGTACTCGGCAACCCGGTTAATGTGGTCGCCGAGATTGAAAAGCGTGTTGGCTGGCTCGGTTCCTACAGCGACGGCGGACACTTCCCCGACTCGCTATTTGTCCCGCTGTCGTCGCATGAGCCGGTTACGCGCAACTGGGACGACGACGAATAGGCGGGCTCACTTTCCGACACCCCCCTCATTGTCAGCGGGCACCGGTGCTTTCATGCGGGGCGGGTGCTTCGCGTAGCCCCGGTGCCCGCCCGTATGGGAGTCTTCTATGCCAGTTGCTAATCCGTGTCGTCGCGCTGGTTGTCTGCGTAAGCGTAAGGACCGCCGACCGGGGCGGGACGGTATGTTCAGGCGTCGCCCATATTGCGCTGTCACTTGTCAGTTCTGGCACGAGACAACGCAGAGGATTGCAGCCGGTCACGCGGTCGACGGACGAGACATCAGCGCTGATGTGAACGAGCTAATGCGACTGTCCGAAGCATTGGATAAGTCATCGCATTTGAGTAAGGAAAACATGTCTTCGCTTGTCGCGCTGTTTTCCTTCTACGTCCGTCCGCCAATGCCTGACAGCTTCGCGGAAAAATACCTGCGCAGCGTGGCCGGGGCCGAGGGCCGAGGGGTAGTGGGGTAGGACCCGCAAAGCAATTCCCCCGACTCGGCAGGGGATAGCAGCCGCTCCCCGCTGCGCATGCGAAAAACCTTCCGGGTGCCATTTTGAGCCGCACTCGGCACCCTGTGAGGAAATTATGAAGCCATCCGAACGGCTCATTGCGCGACTATCCGAAGCGTTTGAGCTAGAAACCGACCAACTAACCGCCCTTGAACTCGCCGGGGCGCACCTAGATACTGCCGCTGAACTTGACGCCGTTGTTTCTGCCGAGGGGGTTATGAAGGATTCCCCGCGTTCCGGTTGGGTACTTCACCCTGCTATCGCTGAGGCACGTCACCAGCGGGCGCAGGCATGGGCGATTATCAAGGCGGTGTTGCCCGACGACGTTTCCAGCGTTGACGCCGCTTCGCTGGGGCAGGCTGACAGCGGGAATGCGCACCGTTCCGCCGCGTCTGTGCGATCCAAGAAGGCCGCTGATACGCGCTGGGGACGTGCGCGTGCTGGTCTGGACGCTGTGGGATGAGGCGGCTACGCAGGCCGCGAGGCGGAGCCCACGAGATAGCGCCGGTTTGCCGCTGTCCCGAGACATTCGATCCCGAGCGTTGCCCGGCGGACGAGCACGAGGAAATGCGTGTGCCCCATACCTATACCGACATGTTCAGTGCTGTGGGATACGGCGTTCGGTGCGGCTCGCTGCGGAGCGGGAAAGCCGAATGCGAATGTGCGCCCGGTTGGGGTTGTCCGGGCACGAGCGACCCGGCATGGATTGCATGGGAGCGTGACCGGTGATCCTGCTCGCATTCCTCTCGCTGTCGCTGGTGATTACACACCTTGCCGTTCCTCGCATTGCTCGCGCCTATGTGCGTCGCGCGATGCGCTGAGGACCTAGGAACGTTCCCAGGTCGCTGCCTTGCTTTCAAAGGTGCCATTTTCGCCGGCTGACCCCCTTTGGCCGCCATCTGCGCTGATCAGACGGGGTTTAGAAAGCAAGGCGCGCACTCCGAGTACCTAGGAACGTTCCTACGTACTAACACAGACTCCGGACGCTGATCACGT
Source organism: Streptomyces sp. NPDC087787 (assembly GCF_044743035.1). Taxonomy (NCBI): domain Bacteria; kingdom Bacillati; phylum Actinomycetota; class Actinomycetes; order Kitasatosporales; family Streptomycetaceae; genus Streptomyces; species Streptomyces sp. NPDC087787. The sequence goes on along the minus strand of NZ_JBIUVQ010000001.1, from coordinate 758,809 downwards.
CCGGTTGTGGGGCGGGTTCCTCGGTTTTTCGTTTCCTTTCCCCGAGTCGAGCCCGCCCCACTATTCATGAAAGGAAAAGACAATGAGACTTCCCCTGTACGCACGAATCGCGGCCACCTCCGGCCGTCCGGTCGTCCTGCTCGCCGCGCTGGCTATGTCCGCCCCCGGCGAATACCGTCTCGCCATGCTGGCCGGTTGGACTCCGTCCGTGGCCGCCCTAATGCCGCTCGTGCTGTCCGCCTATGCCGCTGTGGCCGCCGTAATGGCCGCCACATGTCCGGATAGCCGGTCGGCAAAGGTTGGTGCCGGAATGGCGCTGGCGCTCGCTCTGACAGCGCAGGTGACCGCGCACCTAATCATGGCCGGTTACATGTCCGTTGGGCCGGTCCTAGTGGCCGCTGTGTCCGCCGTTCCGCCCCTTGTGGCCGGTCACTTGATGCACCTAGCCACGGTCGGCCGTACGCCGTCTGACGCCGTGCCGGACAGCGCTACGGCCAATGAGTCGGCCATGGTCGCTAACGCCCCGCAGACGGCCGAGGAAACGGCCATGCCGGAAAGCGCCCCGGTCATGTCCGGCCAGCGTCCGCCGCTTACTCCGCCGAGTCCGGAAGTGATCCGTACCGCTGTGGCCAAGCTGTCCGCCGATGGCCGCAAGGTGACCGGCCCGATGCTGGCCGAGCATTTCCGGGTGTCCGACCGAACCGGCCGTAGGTATCTCGCAATGGCCGAGTGACGACCTAGGAACGTTCCTAGGTGCTAACGAACTTGGGCCCCATGGCTGGAGGATTACCCCTCCCGCTGTGGGGCCCTTTCTGCGTTTAGGCCGCTGCGCTGTCGAGTACCGCCCGAACCTCCGGCACGTCTGCGTATTCGGCGAGCCGAGCCAGGATCACCCGCACCCGTTCGGCCGTCCGTTCGCTGGAGATATCCGCCGACAGCGCGATGACCCGATCCGCCACGGCCGCCGATTCCTCGGGTTCGTTCGCGTCGGCATAGGCAACGGCAAGCCACGACAGATACAGCGCAAGTTCCCGCGTATGCGTTGCGTCATACCGGCCGAGTACATCGCGGAGCAACGGCACGGCGCGGAGCGGTCGGCGTAGCTCAGTGAATACTCGCGCTTCCATGACTTGCAACTCCCCGGCATCCACCCAATACAGGTAGGCCGGTGACTCGATTCCCTCGCTGTTCGCGCTTAGTGCCTCGCTGGCTTCCCCGAGTGCCCGCATTGCAGCCTGCGCGTTCTCCGAACCGCCCGCTTTCGTGTGTGCCCATGCCACCCGATCGAAGAACAGCGCACGTGCTTTCGGCGGAGCGTCCGGCCCGGCCCCGTCCAGTGCAGCGCGGGCAAGGGCTACGCCTTCAACTTCCCTTCCAATGTTGGACAGTTGGTAGGCGAGTGACCCGGCGAGATTTCCGGCAAGGGTTCCGTCCTCGGCCTGCGTTGCCGCACTGAGCCCTAGCCGGTAAATCCGTTCCGCCTCGCTGTGCTGTCCGGCGTCGCTGGCAATCCATCCTGCGATCTGCGCCAGTTCGCCAATCTGCACAAGAAGCTGACGCCCCGTCAGATCCGAATAGCTGTGCTCGCGGAACATTCGAACAGACTTTCTAAGTTCCCTCAGTGCCGGTCGCATGAGATCGCCACCGGCTAGGAAGTCATCGGCGAGCCGTAGGCCGTGCACCCGCTGTTGCAAGTCGTCCACTTGCCCCATACCGATACGGCCGCCTGTACGGGCCGTCAGAGGCTCTAGCGGGTCCTCGGCGGGGAGGAAGTCCGCGAGGGTCGGCAACGGCGGTTCTGCGACCGTCTGTGACGCGCACAGCGTCTCTACGGAAACCCCGAGGGTCGCAGCGATGATCGGTAGCCATTCGCGCGGCGTACGACGGCCGGTTTCCCACCGGCTGACTTCCTGCCGTCCGACCGGCTCACCGGCGATTCCGGCCGCCCGGCAAACCTCCCGTGCTAACCGTGCCTGACTCCAGCCGAGCCGTTCCCGCTGTTGCCTGATGTTCGCGCCGATATTCCCCATGGATTAAGTCTGGCCTACATCGGCGGATTTCTGGCCTACAGCGGGCCGACAAGTGGCCGCTAGCGCGTGATCATGTCCGGCCGGACGCTGGACGGCATGACTGAGCCGAGGACGTACCAGAGTGATCCGGTCGAACTCCCGTTGCGGCCATCTGAGTTGGAGCCTGCGCCGGTTGAAGGCTGCGCCGGTTGCCGGGAGTTGGCGGCCGTTCGGGACCGTGCGCGGACGGGTAGCGACTGGACGACGGTTGCAGACTGCAACGTCCTTATGCGGCGGCATCCCGAGGGCCACGGGTGACGACGGCCCCGGAGAGGCCACAGACGGCCCGCAGACGGCCGAGCAGACGGCAGACGGCCCAACCCTCGGAGAGCGCGCCACCGGCGTCGTACTGCGGACTGTGCGCCGGGTGGGGTGTCGTCTGGTGTGACGGCTGCTGTGGGTTCGATGGCTGCACGCTGTGCGGCTGGACCTACAAGCGGCCGTGCCCGCTGTGTGTCGGCGGGGATGCGGAACCGATCCGGTGGTGAACTCTGCTGGCACGGGCCGGATTTCGTGCGTCTATGCAGGTCAGAGCATGTGCGGTAACGTATGGCTCTGTTGGTTCAAGGACAGGCGATGTCCGACCAGATCTCGACGCGCATGTTCTCGGCTCTCTCCCGCTCGTACGGAAGCGGAGGTGGACGACCTCCGCCGGGTCCGTGAACGTTCAAGCAGCGGTTTTCATTCCCCGGTCACCGTGTAGCGCAGCCCCAGATGATGCCCGCCCTCGCCGGCGGGCCGCAGCGGATCCGGGGTCCAGCCCCGCCGGGCGTAGAAGCGCCGCGCCCGTTCGTTGCCGGTGTGCACCTCAAGGACGGCCGTCCACCTGCCCTCGGTGCGCCAGTGCTCGACGCAGGCCGCGTGCAGCGCCGTGCCGATGCCCGAGCCCCAGTGGCCGGGGTCGACGTGGAACTGCGACAGCGCGACCGTGTCCGCGGGGCCGTCGGGCGGGGTGCGGAAGGAGGCGACGGCGACGACGCGGCCCTGTTCGGCGGCGCACAGCACCTGGCCGTCGGGGCGCGCGATGGCCTCGCGCCACCGGGCGGTCCAGTCGGCGTCGGCGTCCGGGACGCCGCCCGGGTAGTACGTGGCCCGCGCACGCAGCATCAGGCCGGCGACGGCCTCCGCCTCGGCGGGCACGGCCGTACGGATCACCAGGCGTCCGCTCGCACTCTCGTCGATCATGCGAGGGAGGACGCGGAGGCCCGGTGATCCGGTTCCGTGCGGTGCGGGTCAGCGCTCCAGGCGGCCGTTGAAGCGGCGGGGCAGCCCGAGCGGGTTGTCGTCGCGCAGCTCGGGCGGCAGCAGCGCCTCCGGGGCGTTCTGGTACGCCACCGGACGCATCCACCGCTCGATCGCCGTACCGCCCACGGAGGTGGAGGTCGAGGTCGTCGCCGGGTAGGGGCCGCCGTGGTGCTGGGCGGGGGCCACCGCGACACCGGTCGGCCAGCCGTTGACGAGCACGCGTCCGGCGAGCGGGGTCAGCCGGGCGAGCAGTTCGGCACCGCGCCCCTGGCCGGCCGCCTCCTCGGCGGACAGGTGCACGGTCGCGGTGAGGTTGCCGGGCAGCCGCGACAGGACGGCCTCGGCCTCAGCCTCGGCCTCGTAGCGGGCCACCACGGTGACCGGTCCGAAGCACTCCTCCAGGAGCAGGTCGTACTGCCCCTCCTCGGTGAGCCGCGCGGCCGGGACGGTCAGGAAGCCCGCGCTGACCGAGTGCTCGCCGCCCGCGCCCGCGGTGACCGGCGACTCGACTCCCGGCAGTGCGGAGCGCTCGGCGACGCCGGTGAGGAAGTTGTCGCGCATCCGGTGGTCGAGCAGGACGCCCGGGTCGGTGTCGCTGACGGCGTCGGTGAGGGACTTCACCAGGCCGTCGCCCGCGGCTCCGGACGGCACGAGGACCAGTCCGGGCTTCACGCAGAACTGCCCGACCCCCAGCGTCATCGAGCCGGCCAGTCCGGCGCCGATGGCCTCGGCCCGCTCGGCGGCCGCCGCCTCCGTGACGAGGACCGGGTTGAGCGAGCCCAGCTCGCCGTGGAACGGGATCGGCGCCGGCCGCGCGGCCGCCGCGTCGAACAGGGCCCGGCCGCCGCGCACGGAACCGGTGAAGCCGGCGGCCGCGACCAGCGGGTGCCGGACGAGTTCGACGCCCGCCTCGAAGCCGTGGACGAGGCCGATCACGGTCTCGGGGACGCCGTGGTGCGCGGCCGCCCCGCGCAGCACCCTGGCGACCAGTTCGGACAGGGCCGGGTGGTCGGGGTGGGCCTTGACGACGACGGGGCAGCCCGCGGCGAGCGCGCTCGCGGTGTCGCCGCCGGCGACCGAGAAGGCGAAGGGGAAGTTGGAGGCTGAGTAGACGGCGACGACCCCGAGCGGCACCTTGTGGCGGCGCAGGTCCGGGATCGGCGGGGTCGCGTCGGCGTCGGGGTGGTTGATGATCACGTCGAGGAAGGCGCCCTCCTCGACGATGTCCGCGAAGGCCCTCAACTGGTAGCAGGTGCGGGCCAGTTCGCCGGTGAGCCGGACCGGTCCGAGCGCGGTCTCGGCGTCGGCGGCCTCGACGAGCCGGTCCCGGGCCCCTTCCAGGCGGTCGGCGGCGGAGCGCAGGAAGGCCGCGCGGACGGCACGGTCGGCGAGCGCCGCGCGCGCGTCGTGCGCGGCCCGCACGACGGCGTCCACCTCCTGCGCCGTGGCCTCCACCGCGACCTGTTCCCGCTGCTTCCCGTTACGGGGGTCGACACTCCAGACTGGTGCTGCCACCGCGGATCCCTCCACATGTCTTGCCGCAGTATCCGGCCGGTCCCTACGGTCGACCGGATTCGGGGTCACCACCAGCGCGTTCGATATGCTGAACGCTGTCTCTGATGGTGAATACACTGCCGGAGACTATATCTCCAGCTTCTCGTCGAACGAAGGGGTCCAGGGCGATGTCGGCAGGCGACGCAGGCGGCGGTGCGCAGGTCAAGTCCGCAGTGCGGACCGTGGAGTTGCTCGAGTTCTTCGCCGGCCGGCCCGGTATGCACTCGCTGGCCGCGGTCCAGGAGGCCGTCGGCTATCCCAAGTCCAGCCTGTACATGCTGCTGCGCACGCTCGTCGAGCTGGGCTGGGTCGAGACCGACGCCACCGGCACGCGCTACGGCATCGGCGTGCGGGCGCTGCTCGTCGGCACGTCCTACATCGACGGCGACGAGGTGGTCGCGGCGGCCCGTCCCACGCTGGACCGGCTGTCCGACGACACCACCGAGACGATCCACCTCGCCCGCCTGGACGGCACGAACGTCGTCTACCTGGCCACCCGCCAGTCGCAGCACTACCTGCGCCCCTTCACCCGGGTCGGCCGCCGCCTGCCCGCCCACTCCACCTCGCTGGGCAAGGCGCTGCTGAGCACATACACCGACGAGCAGGTGCGCAAGATGCTGCCCGAGACGCTGCCCGCGCTGACCGAGCACACCATCACCGACCGCGAGCGGCTCATCGGGGAACTGCGTCGGATCCGCGAGCAGGGGTACGCAGTCGACCGCGAGGAGAACACCCTGGGTCTGCGCTGCTTCGGGGTGGCGATCCCGTACCGGACCCCGGCCCGGGACGCGGTGAGCTGCTCGGTCCCGGTGGCGCGCCTGACGCCGGCGCACGAGCAGATGGTGAAGGATGCTCTCTTCGACGCCCGTGACCGACTGACGCTCGCCACCCGGAGGCTGTGACACATGGAGGTCGTGCTCCGCGAGGTCCACGACAGCGATCTGCCGGTGTTCTTCCGGCAGATGAACGACCCGGAGGCACTGCGGATGGCCGCCTTCACTCCGAAGGACCCGGCCGACCACGAGGCCTTCGCGGCGCACTGGCGCGGGATGCGCGCCTCGTCCGTCGTGCTGCGCACCGTCCTGCTGGACGGTGACGTGGTCGGCAGCGCCGCCGTCTACGGCGAGCCGGGTGAGCGCGAGGTCACGTACTGGGTGGACCGCGCCTACTGGGGCCGGGGCGTCGCCACGGCCGCGCTGCGGGCCCTGCTGGCCGAGGTTCCCGAACGCCCGCTGTACGCGCGGGCGGCGGCGGACAACGCCGGTTCGCTGCGGGTGCTCGCCAAGTGCGGGTTCCGGGAGTCGGCGCGGGCCCGGGGGTTCGCCGAGGCGCGCGGCGAGGAGATCGACGAGGTGGTGCTGACGCTGCGGGCCGACGCCGGATGACGGCGGGCGCGCACAGGGCGTGCCCCGCCCGGCCTCGTGGAGCGGGCGGGGCACGGGCCTTGACTAGTGCTGTGACCGGAAAGGTTTGCCGGAAAGCTCGCGGCGTCCGGTGCGGTGCATCGCAAGGCGGAGCATCGCCCGTGTACTGGATGTACTCGGGTGATGCGACAACGCGGCGAGGTGCCGTGCCGGGCGTCGCGAGCCGGTGAACCTTTCCGGTCGCAGCACTAGCCGACGAAGTACGTCGGGTTCGGCAGCTTGAAGGTGTGGTCGGCGTGGCCGCCGTCGAGGTCGGAGTACTGGTCGCCGAGGTTGGCGACGATGTCGTACCCGAGGTCCTCGATGTGCTTGCGGGTGCCGGACTTGTACTGGACGGTCGTGCAGGTCCAGGAGCCCGGGGTGGCGCAGTCCTTCAGGTAGGACGGGGGGTTGGCCGCGTCCTTGAGGAACATGTGCGCGGCGTCGAGGTTGACGTCGGCGCCCACCTTCTTCAGGTTCTCCACGGCGGCGGAGCGCTGCGCCTCGCTGAGCCCGGAGTTGTAGAAGACGGTGACGCCCTTCTTCGCGGCGTACCGCACGAGTTCGGGGCTGCCGAAGACGGCCGGACGGTCGGCCCGGTTGACGTAGGCCGCCCAGGTGGCGCTGTTGTAGCCGTAGCTGTTCTTCTTCTCGTAGTCCAGGCTGAGCAGCAGCGTGTCGTCGATGTCGAAGACGACGGCCGGCTTCTTCTGGCCCTTGTGGCCCGCCTTGTCCGCCGCCTTGTCGATCCACTTCCTGGCCTCGGCGTCGACGGCCGCGAGGTCCTTGGCGTACGGGCTGTCCGGGGACGCCTGGTAGACACCGTTGCTGTCGAGCTTGGTGCCGTAGTAGGTGTCGATGTCCTGGGTGAGGAGCCCGATGTTGTAGGGCTCGTGGGCCGAGTTGGCGGTGGACTGACCTGCCGTGGCCGCACCGGCGCCGTAGATCACGGCACCGGTGAGGGCGCAGGTGGCGGCGAGGGCCGCGATACGCAGTGGCTTGTGCATGAGTCGTTTTCTACGCGCGTCACCCTCGGATGCGCGAGACCGTGCGGGGTACCTTTTGCCCTATCGATATCTGACGGGACGGACAATTCGCCTGCGCAACCCGCCGTTCATCTCGCCCGGTCACCCACCGTCAGCACCGTCGTCGCGGCACCGTCAGCGCCCCCGCCACGGCGTCCAGTCGCCGAGGTACGCCTCCCGGGTCGCCTCCCGGGCCTCGACCCGGGTGAGCTGGGGGCGGTTGGCCGGTACGGTGATCCGCGCGCCGGGCCCGGAGTTGCGGTACTCGGCGAAACGCTGGTCCTGCCAGGGGTACATGTCCGACATATTGGCGTATGGCGCTACCGTGTCGACACCTGCGCCGAGCCATGTGTCACGGACGGTCAGCATCGGCCGGGCGGTCGTGTCCGAGCTGGGCACCCAGGGGCGGGCGAGCTTGTAGCCGCCGTCCGGGGCCCGGCTGGTGACCCGGCCGTGCGTGACCAGGTAGCCGCGCGGGTTGGCGACCGCGGTGGAGGGCGCGAAGACGAAGCCGTACGGCGGCGCCGCCAGGTCGGTGCGGTCCAGCGCGCGGAAGTGGCAGTGCTCGAACACCGCGGTCGCCCGGCCGAAAACGAAGTCGACGTCGCCCTCGACACGGCAATGGGCGTAGTACTGGCGGGCGAAGGCGGTCAGGGACCTGGTGTCGGCGTACAGGGTGTCCTGGTGGCCGAGGAAGCGGCAGTGCCAGAACGCCGAGCGGTCGCCCTGCGCCTTGACGGCGACGGCCTGGGTGCCGGTGACGCCGGGGTGGTCCGCGCGCAGCCAGTCGTTGGCGAACGTGATCCGGTGGGCGGTGAAGCCGTCCGCCTGGACGGTCGTGGTGGCCGATCCGCTGGTGCCGTAGGTGCCGCCGTCGGGCCTGGGGGTGCCGGCCGCGTTGTCGTACACGATCACCACGTCGCGGGCGTCGCCCGTGGCGCCGATCCAGGTCATGTCGGTTCGGGCGGTGTCCACGGAGACGGTCTCCCGGTAGGTGCCCGGCGCGAGGACCAGGGTCCAGCCGCCGCCGGCGGCCGCGTCCACCGCGGCCTGCACCCGGGAAAAGTCGCCGCGGCCGTGCGGGTCGACGTAGAGGGTGCGCGGGGTGCGGCGGCCGGCCGGTGAGCCGTGGCGGCCGAACGGGTGCGGCCGGGCGGCGGCCCGCGCGGGCACGGCTGCCGGACCGAGCGCGGCGCCGGCGGCGGCACCGGCGAGCAGCAGTCCCCTTCTCGACAGCCCCTTTCCGGGCAGGGACGGCGGGGACGGACGGAGGTGGGGCGAGGGCATACGGGTGCTCCTTCGCGGGGCGGGGTGGGCGGGGCGGCGGTGGCGGGCCGGGGCGGGGCGGAGGGTGCGCCCCGGCCCGCCGGGAGGTGAGCGTCAGCGCAGACGGCCGGCGCCCGCCTGGTGGCCGACGATCCCGGGCAGCGCCTTCGGGTTGTCGATCCGGGTGCGCAGGGCCGGGGTCCAGTCCCCGCCCCGTTGGAGGATCTCGTCGGGCACCTGGGCGTTGTGCACGGCGATCAGGTCGGTGAGCCTGCCGTTGACGTAGTTGTGGGACTCGGTGACCGGCGACTCCTTCCACTTCTTCAGGATCCGTCCCGCCCCGACGCCCCGAGCCAGCGTGAACGCGTTGTGCTCGGCGACGAGTTGGGACTCCATGCCGATGCCGAGGCTGTAGCCGTAGCCGGCCTCGGCCACGTAGTGGTTGTTGTAGGAGTCGACCTGCCCGAAGCGGACGCGCGGGGCCCGCTCGACCAGGTTCCTGAACAGGTTGTGGTGCAGGGTCACCCTGAGGTGGCCCCGGTCGACCGCGGCGGTGGACGCGCTGTCGCTGTTGCCGATGAGGATGGTCTTGTCGTGGTCCTCGAAGACGTTCCAGGAGACCGTCACGTAGTCGGCGCCCTTGACGATGTCCAGCTCGCCGTCGTGCTGCTCGAAGATCCGGCCGTAGTAGTACGGCAGGGTGCTGTTGGGGTGCTCGCCGTCGGTGAACGTGTTGTGGTCCATCCACACATGGGTGGAGCCGGTGATCACCGCGCTGTCGTACTCGGAGTTCCAGTTGCCGTCGGCGGTGTCGGTGGGGTCCCACTGCGGGAAGCAGTCCAGCGGGCTCTCCAGGGTGAGGTTGCGGACGATGACGTTGTCCACGTTCTTGATCTGGAGGCTGGCGCCCTTGAAGCCGGCGTGCTTGCCGACGCCGACGATGGTGGTGTTGGCGGGGATGTTCGCCTTGATGTACTTGTCCTGGAGGGCGGCGGAGGCACGGCGCAGGCCCTCGGGGCTGTCGTCGGGCTCACCGTCCAGGTTCCGGTCCCGCCCCCAGGCCTGCGGCGAGTAGGTCTCCAGGTAGGTGCCGAAGTCGTAGCCGGGCACCTCGAAGGCGGAGCAGCTCGGGCCGTCGGCGTCGACCATGCCCTTGACCTTGATGACCTTGGGCGCGCTGCCGCCGGCGGCGAGCGCGGCCTTGAAGTCGTCCCAGGTGGTGACGGTGTAGGTGTGGGCGGCGTCGGCCGCGGCGCCGCCGGTGGTGCCGGTGCCGTACGAGGCCCAGCCGTCCTTGGCCGCGAGCACCTGGCGGGCGGGGTCGGCGGCTTCGGGGGCCGCGGCGGCGGACGTGGTGCCGGTGACGGCGAGTACCAGCGCCGCGCAGCTCACCGTCGTCGCCATGACGCGCGCATGACACTTTGAAGTACGCACTCTACGATCCTCTTTCAACGGGGAGTGGGACGAGAAGGGGCGCGGGGTACCGCGCGCCCGGCCGCGGACGGTCCGAGGCCCGGATGCGACCTCGGGTTCCCGGACCGTCCGCCTTCGTTTCACCGGCCGGCGTCAGCCCTTGTTCTGCTTCCACTCGGCCTGCGCCTTGTCGAGCTGGTCGGCCAGCGTGTCCAGGAACTGCTTGGCGCTCATCTTGCCGAGCAGCACTTTCTGGAAGTTCGGCTCGTTGTCGGCCTTGGAGATGGTGTTCCAGTCGGGCAGGTAGTACGGGAGCTGCACGATCTTCGTGTCGGCCCCGTTCAGTGCCTCGGCCGCCAGCTTCGTCGGCTCGGCCTGCTGGATCCAGTTGTCCTTGGCGGCGTCGACGTTGGTCGGCACCTGCCCGGCGGACTCGTTGAACTTGGAGTTCTCCGCGGCCGAGGCGGCGAACTCGATGAACTTCCAGGCGGCCGCCTTGTTCTTGCTCGCCTTGAACAGGCCCAGGCCGTCGACCGGGTTGGACACCTGCACCCGGGTGCCGTCGTCCAGCGTGGGGTTCGGGACGCCGCGGAACTTGTCCTTGCCGAGGGCCTTCAGATGGTCCTGGTACGAGCCCAGGTTGTGGCTCAGCATGCCGATGGTGCCGCTGTCCCACTGGGCGACCATCTTGGTGAAGTCGTTGTTGACGTCGGCGGACGGGGTGTCCTTCTTGTACAGCGCGACGTACTTCTCCAGCGCGGTCACGTTCTTGGGGTCGTTGACGGTGGTCTTGTCGCCGTCCCAGAACGAGGTGATGCCGGACTGCCCGTACACCGCGTCCAGGGCCGGCGCGATGGACCCCTCGCCGCCGCGGATGGTGAAGCCGAACGCGTTCTTGCCCTTGTTCGTGAGCTTGTCCGCGGCCTCGTAGAACTTGCCCCAGGTGGTCGGCGCGTCCAGGCCCGCCTTCTCGAACAGGTCGGTGCGGTACCACAGCGTGCCGTTGTTCACCGAGGTCGGCACGTGGTACAGGGTGTCGCCGCCGCCCGCCGCCCTGCTGACGCCGAGCACGTTCTCGCTGAGCTTGCCGTTCAGCTCGCTCTTGGCCAGCCGGCCGTCCAGCGGCTCGAGGGCACCCTGGGCGGCGATCTCGGCGAGCACCGCGGTGCCCACGCCGCCGACGTCCGGCAGACCGCCGCCCTGGATGGCGGTGTCGAACTTGGACTGGGCGCTCGCGGCCGGGATGCCGACGTAGTTGACCTTGATGTCCGGGTACTTCTCCTCGAAGTCCGCGATGATCCGCTTCCAGACGTCGGTGCGCACGCCGCCGTTGTTGTCCCAGAAGGTGATCTCGCCCTTGCCGGAGCCCTCGGAACCCTTGCTCTTCGCGGAGCCGCTGCCGTCGTCACCGCACGCGGTGGCGGTCAGCGCGAGCGCGGAACCCACGACGACGGCGACGGCGGCGCGCCTGCTTCTACGGATGTTGATCTTCATTGATCAGCTCTCTTCTTCTGGATCCGACTCGGAGGTGGAGCGCGGTGCTTGGGGCTTGAGACGTGGGAGGACTCGTCGGTAAGCGCTTGCAGAAGGGGTGTGCCACGGCGGCTCCCGGCTGATGACCACGGGTGGGCTACGGCTCGTCGGGCATCGGTGACGACAGGGCCGCCTCGCGGGCCAGCTCCCCGGCCTCGTCCCGGCCGAGCCGTCCGTCGGCGACGACGGTGACGACCCGGCGCAGGACCGTCCCGCCCGGCTCGATCGCGAGCCGTTGCTCCGCCGCCAGCGACGAGCCGACTCCCGGGTACTCCGCGGCCCGCACGAACCAGGGGTCCTCGCGGGTGGCGCCGGTGGCACCGGCGAACACCAGCGTCCAGGTGCTGCCGACGAGGGCCAGCCAGTCGGCGCGGGTGCCGTGGGCCGCCGCCTCGCCGTCCCCGTCGGCGGTGAGCACGAGCGGGGGCTGCTCCTCCTTGCGGGCCCGCCAGAAGAAGCCGCCGTACGCCGCGCCGGGGCGCCCGTTGGTGGCGGGGCTGCCGATCGACAGCGCCCGCTGGGTGACGTTGGTGAGGGCGAAGGTGAAGTCCAGGGCCCAGGCGGTGGCGGTGAGTCCGGTGGCCGCGACGGTCCGGCGCTCGCGCAGCAGTTCGCGGCCCGCGGCCACCCAGCGCAGCTCCTCCGTGAACCGGTCGGCCTCGCGCAGCGGGAAGCCGGTGTGCCGCTGGGCGCCGTGGTTGTCCAGTTCGGTCGGGCCCCGGTCGCGCACGAAGGTGCGCCCGCCCCAGAAGTTGTGCCCCTCGACGTCGGGAACGGCGACACCGACGCCGAGGTGGTGGAGGTGATCGGCCGGGCCGAGTTCGGTGACCGCCGTGCCGGCCAGCGTGGTGACGGGGTGCAGATACGGGCGCGGGGAGAGCCGGCCGGGCAGCTCGGGACGGGTGACGCAGCGCGCGACCGGGCGGCCCGCCACGCGCAGGACCGGGGAGTCCGTCATCCCACGGTCACCTCCTTCGGCAACGCCCAGTCGACGTCCAGTTCGGAGTACAGGCGCAGGGTGTCGGCGACGGCGGCGACGAGTCCGTCGACGCCGGGCACGACCCGGCGGTCCTCGCCGGCCGGGCGCCGCCAGGAACGGTCCGGCAGCGCGGCGGGGTCGGGTGCGGTGCGGATCGCCTCGACGACACGCATGAAGGCGCCCGTCGAGGCGGGCGGGGCCAGCAGTCGCGCCCCGGTGGTCAGGTGGTCGACCAGGTTCTCCAGCAGGTCGGTGCGGCCGTACTCGAACTCCTCCGGGCCGTGGCCGGCCCGTTGCAGCAGCACCCGGTCCTGCTTGTACCAGAAGGTGATCCGGCCGCTGCTGCCGTGCACCATGACGTACGGGTCGCCGGGTCGCTCGGCGCACAGGGTGGCCGCGACGGCGGCCCGGCCGTGCGGGGTGGTGACGCGGACGCAGGAGGTGTCGTCGGCCTCGATGGCGTTGGCCCGCCACAGCTCGGTCTCGATGCCGGTGACGTCCTCGGCGCGGGTGGCGCCGAGCAGGGCGAGCGAGGTGGAGACGGCGTGGGCGAGGGGGTTGGTGAGCACCCCGTCGACCACGTCGACGCCGTTCAGACGGCGTCTGCCCGCCCAGGGCGCCCGCCGGTAGTAGGCCTCGTCGCGCGCCCAGGCGCCTGCCGCGCCGACCCCGTCGACCGTCCCGATCATGCCGTCGGCGACCAGCTCCCGGATCGCGGGCATCGCGTGCGAGCCCAGCGCCTGGAAGCCGATCTGGCAGGCGACCCCGGCCTCGGCGACCCCGTCGGCCATGCGGCGGAACTCCGCGTACGAGGGGGCGGGCGGCTTCTCCAGCAGCAGGTGGACGCCCCGCCCTGCGGCGGTGAGCGCCAGGTCGGTGTGGGTCGGGATGGGCGTGCAGATCACCGCGATCCGCGCGCCGGTGGCGTCCAGCAGGGCGCCGAAGTCGGCGGACTGCGCCGGCGTGCCGAGCCCGTCGGGGATCTCGTCCCCGGTCAGCGGGGTCAGCTCGCAGATGCCCACGAGCCGTACGAGGCCCCTCTCCTGGAGCCGGCGGATGTTGTCCAGGTGCCAGCGGCCGTGACCGCGGGCACCGGCGAGCACGACCGGCAGGGGCGGGGTGGCGGCCGTCGGTGAGCCGGTCGCCGTCGGATCGGGGGCCGCCGTGGGCGTGGTGGTCGCCGTGGGCGGCGTGGTGGCCGTCATCCCTTCACCGCCCCCGCGCTGAAGCCGGTGATCAGCCACTTCTGGATGAAGGCGAACACGATCACCACGGGTACGGCGGCGACGATGCCGCCGGCGGCCAGCGCGCCCAGGTCGACGCTGTCCGCGCTCATCAGGGTGTTGAGGCCGACCGGGATGGTCTGCTTGCTCTGGTCGGAGAGGAACATCAGGGCGAACAGGAAGTGGTTCCAGGCGTGCACGAAGGCGAAGGAGCCGACGGCGATCAGCCCGGGCCGCAGCAGCGGCAGGACGACGATCCGGAAGGCGGAGAAGCGGTTGCAGCCGTCCACCCAGGCGGCCTCCTCCAGGGACGGGGGCACGTTCTTGATGAAGCCGCTGATCAGGATCATCGACAGCGGCAGCTGGAAGACGGTCTCGGCGATGATGACGCTGCCCAGCGAGTTGATCATCGACAGCTTGGCGAAGATCTGGAAGAGCGGGACGAGCAGCAGCGCGCCGGGCACGAACTGGGAGCAGAGCAGGGCCAGCATGAAGCCGCGCTTGAGCCGGAAGTCGAACCGGGCGAGCGCGTAGCCGCCGGCCAGGGCGACGACCGTGGTGAGGACCAGGGTCGCGACGCCGACGAGCACGCTGTTCTGGAAGTAGAGGCCGAAGCTCCGCTCGGTCCACACCTTCTCGAAGTGGTCGAAGGTCATCGGCCAGGGCACGAGCGAGGTGGAGCCGGCCGGGCGCAGCGCGAACAGCAGGATCCAGTAGAAGGGGATCAGCGTGAAGAGCAGGTACACGGACAGCGGCAGATAGATGTGCCACCGCGGCACCTCGTCCCAGGCGCGGCGCGTGCCGCGGGGCCGGGCCGGTCCGGGCACCGCGCGCTCGGGCGCGGGCGCGATCTCGGTGATCACTTCTCACCTCCGAACTTGCTCAGCCGCAGATAGACGATCGAGCAGAAGAGCAGGATGACGAACGCCACCGTGGTCAGGGCGGACGCGTAGCCGAAGTTGTGGGCGTCGACGCTGGTGTTGGCGATGTAGAGCGGCAGGGTGGTGGTCTCGCCGGCCGGTCCACCGCCGGTCAGGGTGTAGAGCAGGTCGACGTTGTTGAACTCCCACACCGCGCGCAGCAGCGTGGACAGGACGATGGCGTCCTTCAGATGGGGCAGGGTGATGTGCCAGAACTGCTTGAGCCGGCTCGCCCCGTCGACCTCGGCGGCCTCGTACAGGTCCTTCGAGACGGACTGGAGGTCGGCGAGGATGAGGATGGCGAAGAAGGGCACCCCGCGCCACAGGTCGGCGACCACCGCCGCCGGGAACACCGTGGAGGTGTCCGACAGCCAACTGGTGCCGTAGGAGCCGATGCCCATGTCGGCGAGGTAACGGGTGATGCCGGTCTGGGAGTTGTAGAGCAGCACCCAGATCGCGGAGGTGAGCACGCCGGAGACGGCCCACGGGGAGAACACCATGGCCCGGCCGAGCCCGCGGCCCACGAAGGTCTGGTTGACGATCAGGGCGAGGGCGAGTCCGAAGAGCAGTTGCAGCCCGACCTCGACGACCACCCACTTGGCGCTGAAGATCAGCGTGTCCCAGAACTGGGGGTCCTGGGTGAAGGCGTGGACGAAGTTGTCGAAGCCCGCGTATCCGTTCCGCCACGGCTTGGTGGGGTTGTAGTTCTGCAGGCTGTAGTAGAAGACGCTGAGCACCGGGTAGGCGATGAAGCCCAGCATGAGCAGGGCGGCCGGGGCGATCAGCAGGTACGGGAGCCTGCGCGGCGTGGCGGAGGCACCGCGCCGCCGGGGTGGCGCGGGCGGTTTCGCCACGGCTGCGGCTTGGGCCACGACTGTTCTCCGTTCGCAGTGGGGCAGTACAGCGGTCCGTAGGAAGCGCTTGCTATCTACACGTGGGTGAAGCGCTTCCGCGGAGTGGGCAGGGGGGCGGGGCGGTTGTCTCCCGGTTCCGGGCGGGGCCGGCTACCCGGCGTACGGGTCCGGCACCTTTCCGGGCCGGGCCAGGAACTCGAAGTCGCAGCCGGTGTCGGCCTGGGTGATCTGTTCGGAGTACAGGGCGCCGTAGCCCCGCTCGTACCGCGCGGGCGGCGGCGCCCACTCGGCCCTGCGGCGCTCCAACTCCTCGTCGTCCACGTGGAGTCGGAGAGTGCGGGCCTTGACGTCGAGAGTGATCCGGTCGCCCGTGCGCACCAGCGCCAGCGGTCCGCCGACGTGGCTCTCGGGGGCGACGTGCAGTACGCAGGCGCCGTAACTCGTGCCGCTCATGCGGGCGTCGGAGATCCGGACCATGTCCCGCACGCCCTGCTTGAGCAGGTGGTCGGGGATGGGCAGCATGCCGTACTCGGGCATTCCGGGTCCGCCCTTGGGTCCGGAGCCGCGCAGCACGAGCACGCTGTCGGCGGTGATGCCGAGCGACGGGTCGTTGATGGTGCGCTGCATGGTCCGGTAGTCGTCGAAGACGACGGCGGGCCCGGTGTGTTCGAGCAGGTGCGGTTCGGCGGCGATGTGCTTGATGACGGCGCCGTCCGGGCAGAGGTTGCCGCGCAGCACCGCCACGCCGCCCTCGTTCGCGACCGGGTTGTCGCGAGGCCGGATCACGTCGTCGTCGTGCACCCGCGCGCCGGCGATCTGCTCGCGCAGGGTGTCGTACGCCACCGTCGGCCGGTCCAGGTGGAGCAGGTCCGGGATGCGCGAGAGGAAGCCGGGCAGGCCGCCGGCGAAGTGGAAGTCCTCCATGAGGTACTTCCGTCCGCCGGGACGGACGTTGGCGAGGACCGGCACGGTGCGGGCGATGCGGTCGAAGTCGTCGAGGGTGAGCCGGACGCCCGCGCGGCCCGCCATGGCGATCAGATGGATCACGGCGTTGGTGGAGCCGCCGAGCCCGAGGACGGTGGTGACCGCGTCCTCGAACGCCTCGCGGGTCAGGATCTCGCTCAGCTTCCGGTCCTTGCGGACCAGTTCGACGATCGCGAGGCCCGCTTTTGCCGCCATCCGGTCGTGCCCGGAGTCCACCGCCGGGATGCTGGAGGCGCCGGGGACGGTCACGCCGAGGGCCTCGGCCGCGGCGGTCAGCGTGGAGGCCGTGCCCATGGTCATGCAGTGACCGGGCGAACGGGCCAGGCCGCTCTCCAGCTCGGCCATCTCGCAGTCGCCGATCAGTCCGGCCCGCTTGTCGTCCCAGTACTTCCACATGTCGGTGCCGGAGCCGAGGACCTCGCTGCGCCAGTGGCCGGGCAGCATGGGCCCGGCGGGCACGAAGACGGTGGGCAGGTCGACGCTCGCGGCGCCCATCAGGAGGGCGGGGGTGGACTTGTCGCAGCCGCCCATCAGGACGGCGCCGTCGACCGGGTAGGAGCGCAGCAGCTCCTCGGTCTCCATGGCGAGCATGTTGCGGTAGAGCATCGGGGTCGGCTTCTGGAAGGTCTCGCTGAGCGTGGAGACCGGGAACTCCAGCGGGAAGCCGCCCGCCTGCCACACCCCGCGCTTGACCGCCTGGGCGCGGTCGCGCAGGTGGACGTGGCAGGGGTTGATGTCGGACCAGGTGTTGAGGATCGCGACGACCGGCTTGCCCAGGTGCTCCTCGGGCAGGTAGCCGAGCTGGCGGGTGCGGGCGCGGTGGCTGAAGGAGCGCAGGCCGTCGGTGCCGTACCACTGGTGGCTGCGCAGGCCCTCCGGGCGCCTGTCGCCCGGCCGGGCGGTCATATGGACCACCCGGCGGCGATGGCGGCGACCTCGGCGCGTTCGCTCTCCGGCAGCGGCTTGCTCGGCGGGCGCACGTCCCGGCGGCACAGGCCGAGCGCGGCGAGGGCCTCCTTGACGACGGTGACGTTGTTCGCGGACCCGTTGGCCGCGCGCAGCTCCTCGAAGCGGCGGATCCGCTCCCAGACCCTCATGGCGGCCGGGTAGTCGCCGCCCCTGAGCGCCCGGAGCATGCTGACGGAGACGGCCGGGGCGACGTTGACCAGGCCGGAGGTGAAGCCGGTGGCGCCGGCGGAGAAGTAGGAGGGCGCGTAGGGCTCGGCGAGTCCCGCGACCCACACGAACCTGTCCAGGCCCGCGTCCCGGGCGAAGGCGCCGAAGCGGGTGGCGTCCGGGACGGCGTACTTGACGCCGATGACGTTCGGGCAGGCGTCGGCGAGTTCGGCCAGGCGGGCGCCGGGCAGCTGGGCGTTGCGGATGTAGGGGACGACGCCCAGCTCGGGCACGGCCTCGGCGATGGCGCGGTGGTAGTCGACCCAGCCGCCCTGGGAGACGTAGGGGTGCACGGGCTGGTGGACCATGACCATCTGCGCGCCCAGCTCGTGGGCCTGCCGGGCGGTGGCGATCGCGGTGGGCACGTCGTGGCCGACGCCGACGAGGATGCTCGCCCGGTCCCCGGCCTCCTCGACGGTCATCTCGGTGACCTGCCGACGCTCCTCGGGGGTGAGGGCGTAGAACTCGCCGGTGTTGCCGTTGGGCGTGAGGGTGGTGATGCCGCCGTCGAGCAGGCGGCGCAGCAGGGTCCGGTAGGTGGCGCCGTCGACGCCGCCGTCCTCGGTGAACGGGGTCACCGGGATCGCCACCACGTCGGCCAGTGCCGCCCGCTGGGTCTCGAACGCCGTTGTCATGCCTGACCGTCCTCTCCCTGGGCCTTCGACTCCGCTGAGGGGAAGGCCCGTTGCACGAACGACGCGATGTGGGCGTGGAGGGCGCGGGCAGCGCCGTCGGCGTCGCCCTCCAGGGCGAGCCGCAGGATGTCCCGGTGCTCGGTGGCCTCCCGGTCCCAGGAGGGATCGGCGGACCAGGCGACGGCGGAGACGAGGGCGGCCTGGTCGCGGACCTCGTCGAGCATCCGGCCGAGCAGCGGGTTGCCGCAGGGCAGGTAGAGGGCGCGGTGGAACTCGCGGTTGGCCAGGGAGCGTTCGGCGGTGTCCGCGGCCTCGTCGGCCCGCTTCAGCGCGTCGCGGGCGGCGTCCAGGGAGGCACCGCGGCGCACCGAACGCCTCAGCGCCTCCGGTTCGAGGAGCAGCCGCACGTCGTAGACCTCGAGTGCCATGTCCGCGTCCACCTCGCGCACCGTGACGCCCTTGTACTGGTTCATCACGACCAGTCCGGTGCCGGCCAGGGTCTTCAGCGCCTCGCGCACCGGGGTCTTGGACACCCCGAACTGAGCGGCGAGTTCGGTTTCGACCAGGGCCTGACCGGGCGTCAGCCGACCGGTCAGGATGCGGTGCTTGATCCCTTCCAGCACGACCTGCGTGCGGGAGGGGATCGGCGTGGGCACAGAGGTCATGCGCGCCTCTCGGATCTCGTCGATCACATCACGGCTCGGATCGCGAGTTTCCGAACTCGCGTATCGCGTCTCATATATGACGTACGAAGTACGACGCGATGAAGGTAAGAGGGGCAAGCGGTTTCGTCAATGCCTCCGGCACAGGAAAATCCCGCCGCACACCGGCCACGGACCGCCGAGGACCGTGTCCGGCACCGGGCGGCGCGAAGAAACCCCGCGACCGCCGGGTGCGGTCGCGGGGCGCGTGGACGAGGTGCACTGCGATTCGGCGGTTCAGGGCTTCCAGCCGGGATCACGGCCGCTCAGGCCCACCGCACGGTCGAGCAGTGGAGCGTCCTCGGGGACGGGGACGACGGGTCCGAACGGGCCGTTGCCCCGGTTCGGGTCGTCGGCCGCCGCGCGCAGGAAGCCGTACGACACCTGGAGCGCGGCGGGGTCGGGGTCGTAGTCCTGGCCGGTGGCCCGGGCCAGGTCCCAGCCGTGGATCACCAGTTCGTCGGCGGCCACCGCCCCGGCGACCGCGCCCGGCAGGTCCACGCCGCCGGCGCGGGTCATGCCGGTCCAGGCGGCCGGGTCGCGCCAGACCTCGGCGAGCTCGTCGAGGGCCTTGGGCAGTTCCTCGCGCCGGCCCGGGCCGATGTCGGGTGCGGCGGCGTCCGGGCTGGTGTCGGTCGTGACGCCCAGGTCCTTGCGGCCGGCGTCGCGGAAGGCCACGGCCAGGCCGAGCAGGTGCCCCAGCAGGTTGCGCACCGCGCAGTCCGGGCACGGTGTCACCGCGCCGAGCTGCTCCTCGCGCACCGCCTCGGCCAGCCTCGCCACGACTCGGGCCTGCGGCCCGAGATCGATGATCGTGTCGTTCATCGTTCCTCCAGTCCTGCGTCTCACGTACAGGAGGTGGACCGCCGCCGCCCCCGAAACTCATCGCCGCACGGACGGAGGCCCGGCGGCCGGGCGGCCGGGCGGGGCGCGCGCTCGCACACCCGGCTCCCCCACCGACGCGGACCATCCGCGACGGCCGTCCCTGGCACATGACCGCCGTTGCCGAGCCACGCCCCGGCGGCACGACCGCACACTCCCGCCCGACCGGGACTCAGCACCAGCGCGACACCACGACGCCCGGCGGCCGGGGCACAGGCTCGGACGCCCCGCCCCCATCGCGGCGAACCCAGCGCCGCGCACCGTCCCGGAACGGGACCGCCGGTACCCGGCCGTGCCCCGGCAGCACGCCCCCACGGCTCCAACGGAGTTCGGCCCGGCCGGAACCCGGCACCCACGCCCGGGCTCCCGGCCCCCACCGACGCGAGCCGCCCGCCCATCACCCCGTGACATGACCGACCGTTCCTATGGACTGAGCGGGAGTGAGTCCTGGTGCCAGGACTCGTGCTCAGCCGTGTGCTCCGAACGGTTGTGGGCACACTGGTTCCCCGTTTTCGCTCCGCGTCCGGCGCCGGCGGATCGTGTCCGTGGTCCGGGAATGCGGGGGCGGGGTCCCTCACGCCCCGGGGTGCCCGGTCGGGCCTGGACGGTCCGATGCCCCACACGATCGCTCCGGTCGTGTGGGGGCGGTGCCGTCCGACGCCTGATCGCACATCCCAGGGCGCGTCGTCGCCACTGCGGCAGCGTCGTGCCGCGTGGGCTTCCTGTTCTTGCTGGTGAGGGGTTTCTGCCAGTGCTGGGCGCCCCAGCGGCTGGTGTAGGCCGGGTCGACCGCGACAACAGCGACACCGAGCTCGGCGGCCATCGACACCAGCCGGGCGCGCAGGCGGGCGGTGGGCATGCCGGAGATCAGCTTCCGGAACCGCTTCCGTCTGCCGTGCTTCTCCCGCGTCTTCTCCGCAGCGAAGTCCAGGTCCTCGATCGCGAGGACCAGACCGTGCCGCGCCGTCCAGTGCAGCAGGCGGGTCAGGGCGTGGCGGACCTGCGCGTCACGGTGGTCCGCACTGCCGGTGAGGGTGTAGTCGAACCGGCGTGGCGAGCCGACGGGGTTGCCGTGTGCGTCCAGGCGCCAGGCGGCCAGGTGGTCGGCGTTCATGTCCACCCCGACCAAGTCCACCCGCACGCGCCGCCGAAAGCGGCACCGTCGTCACGGGCGGGTTCTGCCAGGAGGCGGTCACATACCAGCGGTTGCGGCCGGTGTCGTAGTGGATGCGGTAGGCCACGGCACGGTTCGCCGCGACACGGTCGGCCCACTGCTCGCCCCGGTGCCGGAAGACGACCCGGCAGGCGAGTACGTACCGGCCGTGCGGCGCGTTGGCCAGGTCGGCCAGCGCCGCCGGAAGCCTGATGCTCACCTCACCGCCGGGTGCGATGCGGATCGTCTCGTTGCCGTACCGCTTCCCGGACTCGCCGTCGGCCTGCAGGAACCACCGCTCGGCCTCCCACCGCGACCGCCACTGCGCCTCGGTCAGCCCTGCGGCCCTCAGGTGGTGCCGGGTACGGAGCAGCTTCTTGCCGCCGCGCACCACCCGCACCCGCCCGGCCCCCCAGTCGGCCCGCACCCGCTCCAGCCGGTCCTCCAACAGGTGCAGGCGCCGGGACTTGGCGAACCACTCCCGCCGGGAGCGGTAACCGCCCGGCGCCCCCTTGGCACCCCTGGCCCCGACAGGCTGCGCAAGCCGGTGCGCGATCGTCTCGACGCCCGCCCGCAAACTCTGCATGTGGGCGAGCTGCCCGCGCCGGGCCAAAGCCCACTGATCATGCGTGGCCTTGGTGATACTGCCCGCCCACCGCGACGACGACTCCCCTGTCAACGCCCGCTTCCGCCACGCCCACTGCTCACCGTCGTGCTCCAGCCCCGCCGCGCAGCGTGTCTTCAGGTCACGGAAGGCCAGCGAGCCGAGCAGAGCGCCGACCCGGCGCAGCACCGCCTCGTCCTGCCCGCTCAGACCCTTGAGACCGGCACGGATCGCCACCCCGGACGGGCCGGACACCACGAACGACGCCGCCACCTCACGCAACCCGCCCATGACCCCACCCCCGCCCGATACCGGCCAACCCCTCACCGCACCCAACGACCACCCCCGACCGAAGGTCACGCATTCGAAACCAGAACTCCCGTCGCCCTGCCACGCACTGCCTTCCCACACCGCGCACCGCAACCGCAAAGCGCACTCACGCACACCAGAACGCACCCAACAGCTGTCAAACGGCAGCAGTTCAAACCCCCACCCGCGGATCGCCGGCCGGGCGGGCCCGGGTTCTACGGCATCTGCCGGATCCCTGGGGTGGGGCCTTAGGGCGACGATCGGGCCGTATGACGACTGAATGGACCCTGGTGCGGGTGGTGCGCGACCGTGCGGCGGGGGTGTGCCTGGCCGCCGTGGTGGTGTCCGGTTTCGGCACCTCGGCGCTGTGGCTGGCCTCGGGCGTGTGGGTCAAGGACCTCACCGGCTCGGACGGGCTGGCCGCGCTGTGCCTGCTGGCGATGTGGGCGCCGGCCCTGGCCGGCCCGGCGCTCGGCACGCTCGCCGACCGCACCCGCAGGCGGCCGGTGCTGATCGGCACGAACCTGCTGCTGGCGGCGCTGCTGCCGATCCTCCTCACCGTCGACACCCCCGGCCGCGTCTGGGTGCTGTACGGGGTGCTGTTCCTCTACGGCGCCACGGGCGTCGTGGAGGACGCGGCGCAGTCGGCGCTCGTCGCCACCGCCGTCGACGCGAAGCTGCTCGGCGACTTCAACGGGCTGCGGATGACCGCCAACGAGGGCATGAAGCTGCTGGCCCCACTGGCGGGCGCCGGCCTGTACGCGGCGTACGGCGGCCACTGCGTGGCCCTGCTGGACGCGGCCACGTTCCTGCTCGCCGCCGGGCTGTACGCCATGCTGCGGGTCCGCGAGGACGAGCCCCGCCGGCCCGGGGGCTCCTGGCGCGCGCAGAGCGCCGAGGGCGCCCGCCATCTGTGGTCCCACCCGCGGCTGCGGCCCCTGGTGCTGGCCGGCGGCGCCACGATGCTGCTCACCGGTGTGACCGGCGCGCTGACCTACGCCGTCGTCGACCGCCTCGGCCACGCGCCCGCGTACGCCGGGGTGCTGTACGCCGTCCAGGGCGCCGGTTCGGTGGCGGTCGGTCTCGCCTCGGGCACCGCTCTGCGCCGCCTGGGCAGCCGTCGCTTCGCGGCCTTCGGCATCGCCCTCACCGCGGCCGGCGTGGCCCTGCGCGCGATCCCGTCCGACCCGGTGGCCCTGGTCAGCAGCGTGGTGAGCGGTGCCGGGCTGCCGTGCGTCCTGATCGCCGCGTTCACCGCCGTACAGCGGGAGACACCGGCGGAACTGCTCGGCCGGACGTCCGCCACCGCGAACACGCTGCTCTTCGCCCCCAACGTCGTCGGCCTGGCCGCGGGTGCCGCCCTGGTCGGCGCCGTCCACCTGCCGGTGCTCCTGGCCCTCCTCGCCCTCGGCCTGTCGGCCACGTCACTGATGCTGTTTCACAGGCCCCGCAACGCCGACCGCACCGCCTCCAGGTCGCCGTCCGAGGCCAACCCCGCGTGATACAGCCGAAGTTCGCCTGCCCCCAGGTCCCGCGCGCGGCCCGCGTCCTCGGCGAGGGTGCCCGGGCTGCCGCCCATGCCGGAGACGATCGTGAAGTTGGCGGCCAGGACGGCGTCCGGGCGACCCTGTCCGGCGAACGGGGCCAGCAGGCCGGAACCGCCCGTGCAGGGCACCACCACGCCGTCCGCCACGGACAGGATGTGGGCGGGGTCGACACCGGCGTTGGCGCCGCAGTGGTAGGACACCGGATCGGCGTGCAGAAGGACCTGGAAGCCGTCGGGCGCCGCCGCGCGGACCGCCGCGACCGCCGCCTCCTGGAGGGTGCGCGCGGTCCGGTCGCGCCATGCGCGGGTGGCGTCCGCCCTGCTCTCGCCGAGCAGCTCCACCACACCGGCCCAGCCTCCCCCGGTCCCGCCTCCGCTCGGCCGGGCGGCGCCCCCGCCGGAGGGTGCCCCCCGCCACACCGGTTCCAGGGCGGAGCGTACGGCGTGCGCCAACTCGTCCGGATCCAGGCCCTGTTCGCCGTACCCGGTGCGGCAGGCGGGGCAGAAGCACAAGGACATCAGGTACTGTCCGGCCTCCCCGAGACCCACCCCGGCCGTCTTGTCGTGGGCGTGCAGATGGGCGAGCCCGTACCAGCCGAGGGACTCCAGCTCGGTGCCGCGCGCCCCGGGGCGGACGGCCGCCTCGGCGGCCAGCTCGGTCAGGTACGCGCGCGTGGCGGGCTGGGCGATGCACGGCGCCCACGGGTAGCGGTCGCCGTAGGCGTTGACGACGGAGGTGTCCGGATGCTCGGCGCCCAGGCGGGAGTTGTGCGCGAGGACGACCCAGGTGTGCACCTCGAGGCCGGTCCCGGCCAGGGCCGCCGCGGCCTCGCCGTACGCGTCGCCCGGTGCCCAGTCGCCGGCCGGATACGGGCGCGGGGTGCGGCCCTCCCAGCGGGCGTCCACCGGATACAGCACGGCGGCGTGCTCGGCGGTGACCACACGGTGGCGCGGATGGCGGGGGGTCAGCGCGCGCGTGGAGTGGTAGGCGGCGGCGAGCGTCACCTGCTCCACTCCGAGGGCGGCCAGACGGCCGGGCGCCTCGGGATCGCCGTTCACGTCCCAGGGGTAGACGAAGGCCGAGGTCTTCACGCTTCCTCCTCGTCGAGCAGCACGCTGCCGCGCTCGATCAGCCGGGCGAGTACATGTTTCTGAGCAATGTCCACGTTCATGAACGCGATCACGTTAGGAGGCCCCATTCGGGCAGGTCAAGCGCGCGAACCGGCAACACGCAAGCGGATTTCGCGCGTTCACGACACACTTGACGGGGTACGGACACTGTTCATAGCGTGTCCATCCATGTGAATCATGGCCACACACAGGAACGCCCCCTTCAAGGAGACCGAGGATGCCCGCTCCCCGCACCGTTCTGCTCACCGGCGCCGCCGGCGGGCTCGGCACCCTGATGCGGGGCCTGCTGCCCGACTACGGCTACGCGCTGCGCCTGCTGGACATGCGGCCCATCGAGGACGAGCCGGACGCGATCGTCGCGGACCTCTCCGACCGGAACGCGCTGCGCGAGGCCGTCCGGGGCGTCGACGCGATCATCCACCTCGCGGGCATCTCCCTGGAAGCCCCCTTCGAGAAGGTCCTGAAGGCCAATATCGAGGGCACGTACCACCTGTACGAGGCGGCCCGCGAGGAGGGCGTGCGGCGGATCGTCTTCGCCTCCTCCAACCACGTGGTGGGCCACACTCCGCACCCCGGCCCCGGCGAGCCGCTCCTGCCGGTCGGGACCCCGCGCCGCCCCGACACCTTCTACGGCCTGTCCAAGTCCTTCGGCGAGGACCTCGCCCAGCTCTACTGGGACAAGCACGGCCTGGAGACCGTCTCGGTGCGCATCGGCTCCTGCTTCCCCGAACCGACCAGCGTGCGGATGCTCTCCATGTGGATGAGCCCCGCCGACGGCGCCCGTCTCTTCCACGCGGCCCTGACCGCCGGGGACGTGGGCCACACCGTCGTCTACGGCGCGTCCGCCAACACCCGCCTGTGGCTCGACCTGACCAGCGCGCGGGAGCTCGGCTACGAACCGCAGGACGACTCCGAGCCGTACGCCGAGAAGCTGATCGCCGAGCAGGGCGAGCTCGACCCGGACAACAAGGCCCATCTCCACATCGGCGGCCCCTTCGTGACGGACCCGCCCATCTGGCCGTACTGACGCGGCGGAAAATCGACGCAACGAAGGGCGGGCGGGCACCCAACGGGCCCGCCCGCCCTCGTGTTCGGGCATCCGCGCTGCCCGTTCCCACGTTCCGGAACACCCCCTCGCAGGTCCGAGGCGGGCACCAGCCGAGCCGAACGGGCGTAAACGGGCAGGAGTGAACCCAAAACAAGCCTGGTCAGAACCGCTTACCCGCTGTAGAACATCCGGCAAGGGCCGCACCGGGCCCGAACGGGCATCGAAACCAGGAAGCGGGTGGTCGACCCATGAGCCACGGGACGGCCGAGGAGCGCCAGCGCGAGATCGTGCGGCTGGCGCGTGCCACCGGATCGGTAGACGTCACCGCGCTCGCCGCCGACCTGGGCGTGGCCAAGGAGACCGTCCGACGGGACCTGCGCTCCCTGGAGGACCACGGTCTGGTGCGTCGTACCCACGGAGGCGCCTACCCCGTGGAGAGCGCCGGCTTCGAGACCACCCTGGCCTTCCGCGCCACCAGCCACGTACCCGAGAAGCGCCGGGTGGCGACCGCCGCCGCCGAACTGCTCGGGGACGCCGAAACGGTCTTCGTCGACGAGGGCTTCACCCCGCAGCTCATCGCCGAGGCCCTGCCCCGGGACCGGCCGCTGACCGTGGTCACCGCCTCCCTGCCGGTCGCGGGCGCGCTCGCCGAGACCGGCACCATCTCCGTGCTGCTGCTCGGCGGCCGGGTCCGCTCCGGCACCCTCGCCACCGTGGACCACTGGACGACGAAGATGCTGTCCGGTTTCGTCATCGACCTGGCGTTCATCGGCGCCAACGGCATCTCCCGCGAACACGGTCTGACCACGCCCGACCCGGCGGTCAGCGAGGTGAAGGCGCAGGCGGTCAGGGCCGCGCGCCGGGTGGTGCTCGCGGGCGTCCACACCAAGTTCGGGGCGGTCAGCTTCTGCCGGTTCGCCGAAGTCGGCGCGCTGGAGGCGATCGTGACGAGCACCCTGCTCCCGGCGACCGAGGCACACCGCTACTCCCTGCTCGGACCGCAGGTCATCCGGGTCTGACCGCCGAGTCGCCCGGCACCCCGCTGGACCTCACCCTTCACCCGCCCCGCGAGGCGCTCTCGTCCCCCCTCAAGTCCCCATTAGTGTCAACATCTCCTGGAGTACCCATGCGAACCCAGAGCCGACGCTCGCCACGGACCCTCTTCGCCGTGGCGGCGGTAGGGACGCTGATCGCTCCGCTCGCCGCCTGCTCGGGCGCCGGCGGGTCCGGATCCGCCGGCGGCAGCTCCGTCAACGTCCTGATGGTGAACAATCCGCAGATGGTGGAGCTGCAGAAGCTGACCGCCGCCCACTTCACCAAGGACACCGGCATCAAGGTGAACTTCACCGTCCTGCCGGAGAACGACGTCCGGGACAAGATCAGCCAGGACTTCGCCAACCAGGCCGGGCAGTACGACGTCGCCACCCTGAGCAACTACGAGATCCCGATCTACGCCAAGAACGGGTGGCTGCACCCCCTCGACGCCTACGTCAAGAAGGACACCGCCTTCGACCAGGCCGACATCCTCCCCCCGATGACCCGGGCGCTCACCGCCGAGGACGGCAAGCTGTACGGCGAGCCGTTCTACGGCGAGTCCTCCTTCCTGATGTACCGCAAGGACGTCCTGGAGAAGAAGGGCCTGAGCATGCCGGACAAGCCCACCTGGAAGCAGGTCGCCGACCTGGCCGCCAAGGTCGACGGCTCCGGCATGAAGGGCATCTGCCTGCGCGGACTGCCGGGCTGGGGCGAGGTCATGGCACCGCTGACCACGGTGGTGAACACCTTCGGCGGCACCTGGTTCGACAAGGACTGGACGGCACGGCTGGACTCCAAGGAGTTCAAGGAGGCCACCCGGTTCTACGTCGACCTGGTCCGCAAGCACGGCGAGGCCGGTGCCGCCCAGTCCGGCTACGCGGAGTGCCTGAACAACATGACCCAGGGCAAGACGGCCATGTGGTACGACGCCACCGCCGGGGCCGGCTCCCTGGAGGCCGACGGCTCTCCGGTCAAGGGCAAGATCGGCTACGCCCCGGCCCCGGTCGAGAAGACCGACGGCTCGGGCTGGCTCTACACCTGGGCGTGGGGCATCCAGAAGGCGTCCAAGAACTCCGAGAACGCCTGGAAGTTCATCTCCTGGGCCTCCAGCAAGGACTACGAGAAGCTCGCCGGCGAGAAGGCGGGCTGGTCCAACGTCCCGGCCGGCAAGCGCGCCTCGACCTACGACATCCCGGAGTACCGCAAGGAGGCCGCCGCGTTCGCGGACGTCACCCGGGACGCCATCGCGAACGCCAAGCCCGAGGACCCGGGCGTGCAGCCCCGGCCCGCGCCCGGCATCCAGTTCGTCGGCATCCCCGAGTTCACCGACCTGGGCACCAAGGTCTCCCAGGAGATCAGCTCCGCCATCGCCGGACGCCAGTCGGTGGACAGCGCCTTGACGAAGGCCCAGAAGCTCGCCGAGGCCGTCGCCCAGAAGTACGAGGGGTCATGACCTTGACGTCCCCGGCCCGCGCCGCCGCCGTCCCCGGACGGCCGGCGGCCCGGCGCCCGAACCGCATGCGTGCCTGGGCCACCCGGGCGCCCCTGCTGCCGGCGCTGATCTTCATGATCGTCGTCACCCAGCTGCCCTTCGTGGCCACCCTGGTGATCTCGTTCCTCGACTGGAACGCGCTCTACCCCGACCGTCGCCACTTCGCCGGATTCGCCAACTACGGCGAGGTGCTGAGCGACCCCGAGCTGCGCAGTTCGGTGTGGACGACCATCCTGCTGACCGTCACCGTGGTGCTGGTCAGCCTGCTGCTCGGCCTGCTCCTCGCGCTGCTGCTCGACCGCCGCTTCCGCGGCCGGGCCGCCGTGCGCACCATGCTCATCGCGCCGTTCCTGCTGGTGCCGATCGCCGCCGCGCTGATGTGGAAGCACCTGCTGTTCAACCCGGAGTACGGGCTGTTCAACGGCATCCTGCACGCCATCGGCGGGGACGGGGCGGTTCAGCCGGACTGGATCTCCGAGATGCCGCTGATGGCGGTGGAGGCCGCGCTGATCTGGCAGTGGACCCCGTTCATGATGCTGATCCTGCTGGCCGGACTGCAGAGCCGCGACTCCCAACTGCTCGAGGCGGCCAGGATGGACGGCGCGAGCGACTGGCAGATCTTCGTGCACATCACCCTGCCGCATCTGCGCCGCTACCTCGAACTCGGCGTGCTGCTCGGCTCGATCTACATCGTGCAGAACTTCGACGCGGTGTTCACCATCACCTCCGGCGGCCTGGGCACCGCGAACCTTCCGTACACGATCTACCAGACCTTCTACCAGGCGCACGAGAACGGCCTCGCCTCCGCGGCCGGCGTCATCGTCGTGATCGGCTCGATCATCCTGGCGACCTTCGCGCTGCGCGTGGTGTCGTCGCTGTTCCGTGAGGAGGTGTCCCGCTGATGGCCACCGTCGCCACCACCGCCTCGCGGTACGGCAAGCCGCGCGGCCGGTTCCGGGGTGCGGCCCTGGGCGTCGTCGCCTGGCTGGCCGGACTCGTGTTCGTGCTGCCCCTGCTCTGGATGGTGCTGACGTCCTTCCACTCCGAGGCGGACGCCGCGACCAACCCGCCGTCGGTGGCCGCATCGCTGACGTTGGACGGCTACCGGCAGTTCTTCGGGCTGACCGGCGGGGCCAGTCCCTGGCCCGCGCTGATCAACTCCATGACCGCCTCGCTGGTCTCCACCCTGCTGACCCTCCTCCTCGCGCTGCCCGCCGCGTACGCGCTGTCCATCCGGCCGGTGAAGAAGTGGACCGACGTCCTGTTCTTCTTCCTGTCCACCAAGATGCTGCCCCTGGTGGCCGGTCTGCTGCCGATCTACCTGTTCGCGAAGAACACCGGTCTGCTCGACAACATCTGGGCGCTGGTCATCCTCTACACGGCCATGAACCTGCCGATCGCGGTCTGGATGATGCAGTCCTTCCTGTCCGAGGTGCCGGTCGCGATCATCGAGGCCGCCCAGATCGACGGCGCCCGGCTGCCGACCGTGCTGGGCCGCGTGGTCGCCCCGATCGCCCTGCCCGGCATCGCGGCGACCGCCCTGATCTGTTTCATCTTCAGCTGGAACGAGCTGATGTTCGCGCGGGTCCTCACGGGTGTGGTCGCCGAGACCGCCCCCGTGTTCCTCACCACCTTCATCACCAGCCAGGGCCTGTTCCTGGCCAAGGTGTGCGCCGCGTCGCTCGTCATCTCCCTGCCGGTGCTCGCCGCGGGGTTCGCCGCCCAGGACAAACTGGTCCAGGGCCTGTCGTTGGGAGCCGTCAAATGAAGGCCGCCGTCATCGAGTCCGTGGGCCGCGCCGTCGTCACCGAGGTCCCCGACCCGACGCCGGGGCCCCGCGAGGTCGTCGTCGAGGTGGCGGCCTGCGGGCTGTGCGGCACCGATCTGCACATCCTCCAGGGCGAGTTCGCGCCCAAGCTGCCGATCGTGCCCGGGCACGAGTTCGCCGGCGAAGTGGCCGCGGTCGGCACGCAGGTCACGGAGGTGTCGGTCGGCGACCGGGTCGCGGTCGACCCGTCGCTGTACTGCTACGAGTGCCGCTACTGCCGCGACGGGCACAACAACATGTGCGAGCGGTGGGCCGCGATCGGCGTGACCACCGCGGGCGGCGCCGCCCGGTACGCCGTGGCCCCGGTCGCCAACTGCGTCAAGCTGCCCGAGCACATCCGCACCGAGGACGCGGCCCTGATCGAGCCGCTGTCGTGCGCGGTCCGCGGCTACGACGTGCTGCGCACGCGCCTGGGCTCGCACGTGCTGATCTACGGCTCCGGGACCATGGGCCTGATGATGCTGGAGCTGGCCAAGCGGACCGGCGCGGCCGGCGTCGACGTGGTCGACGTGAACCCGGCCCGCCTCGAGACGGCCCGGCAGCTGGGCGTGTCGGCGTCCGCGGCGAACGCCGACGAGCTGGACCGGCCGCAGGGCTGGGACGTGGTGATCGACGCGACCGGCAACGCGGCGGCGATCCAGGACGGCCTGGACCGGGTGGCCAAGGCGGGCACCTTCCTCCAGTTCGGGGTGGCCGACTACGCGACCCGGGTGATGATCGACCCGTACCGGATCTACAACCAGGAGATCACCATCACCGGCTCCATGGCGGTGCTGCACAGCTTCGAACGGGCCGCCGAGCTGTTCGCGGCCGGGGTGCTGGACCCCGAGGTCTTCATCAGTGACCGGATCCCGCTGGAGCGGTACCCGGAGGCGCTCGACCAGTTCGCCTCCGGAGTGGGCCGGAAGATCGTGGTGGTTCCGTAGGGCCTCTCGTCTGGACCATGCCGGGCTCGCGGGCCCCGGCACCGCACCCTGATCCGGCCCGATCCGGACGAAAGACCCTGGCGGGCACCGGCTCCGGCCGGTGCGGGCGCTGCGCCGCCTCACCCGTTTGCCGGGTAAGGGAACGGTAAAGCGCCCTCGCTCGTTACCTCCCACATGACAGCTATGACCCCTGGCTCGAACATCCCGCTGGCCGTCGCGCGTGTGACGGTCGACGTCGCCGCTCCGGTGCGGCTGGACGTATCGGGCCTGCTGCTCACCGCCGACGGCAAGGTGCGCTCGGACGACGACTTCATCTTCTACAACCAGCCGTCCGGGCCGGGCGTGACCTACCGTTCGGGCGGCGGCGGCGCGCCCGACGCGATCACCGTGGACACCGCCGCGGTGCCGCCGGGCATCGAGAAGATCGTGGTCACCGCGAGCCCGGACGCCGCCGGGCAGACCTTCCAGGGCATCGAGCCCACGGCCACCGTCCGCGACGCGGACACCGGTGCGGTGCTGGCCACCTTCACCCCGCCGCGGCTCGGCACCGAGACGGCGCTGGTGGTCGTGGAGATCTATCTGCGCGGCGGCCAGTGGAAGGCGCGGGCCGTCGGCCAGGGGTACGCCGACGGACTCGCGGGCATCGCCACCGACTTCGGCGTGACGGTGGAGGAACCTGTCCCCGCCCCGGTGGCCCCGCCACAGCCGGCCGTCCCGCCGCGGCCGCTCACCCCGCCGCCCCCGGCGCCCGCCGCGCAGACTCCGGCCGCCCCTCCGGTTCCCCCGGCCCCGCCGGCCGCCCCCGCCCCGGGCACCGGGAAGGTCAACCTGGACAAGGGCCGGGTCAGCCTCCGGAAGAACCAGACCGTGTCCCTGGTCAAGGGCGGCCGCCCGCTGCTCGCCCGGGTCAAGATGGGCCTCGGCTGGGAACCGGCGTACCGCGGCGCCGACATCGACCTGGACGCCTCGGTCATCGCCTACGGCCCGCAGCGCAACCACATCGACAGCTGCTACTTCGGCAAGCTCACCATCCTGAACGGCGCCGTGAAGCACTCCGGCGACAACCTCACCGGCGAGGGCGCGGGCGACGACGAGGTGATCGTGGTCGACCTCGGGCGCCTGCCCCAGGAGGTGACCGGCCTGGTCTTCACCGTGAACTCCTTCTCGGGCCAGAAGTTCACCGATGTCGCCAAGGCCTACTGCCGCCTGGTGGACGCCACCACCGAGGAGGAGCTGGTCCGCTTCGACCTCACCAACGCCGAGGCGCAGACCGGGGTGCTGATGGCCAAGCTCATCCGTCAGTTCACCGGCGAGTGGGAGATGACGGCCATGGGCGACTTCGTCAAGGCGCGCACCGTGCGGAACATGGTGAAGCCCGCGGCCCAGGCGCTGTAGGACAGAATTCGCCTGTCGCAGCCACTTTCACCAGAGGATGAACCACACATGATCACGCTGACGAAAGAAGACGGACCGGCGGACCTGGACGGGGTGACCCACATGTCCATCGGCGTGTCCTGGGACCCCACCGGGGGCACCTCCGGCGGGGTGATGGGCGTGCTCCGCCGCAAGATGGGCACGGACCTCGACCTGATCGCCGTCGCCATGCAGGGCGCGGACCCGGTGCGTCTGGCGGGCCTGGACTCGCTGGACCCCATGGGCAACGGCTCGTTGCAGCACAGCGGCGACAACCAGACCGGCCGCGGGGACGGCGACGACGAGACGGTGACGGTGGAGTTCGCGCGGATACCGCAGAACATCACCTCGATCGTGTTCATCGCCGCCGCGTTCAAGAAGGGCAGTTCCTTCCAGAAGGCGCGCAACATCAGCTTCAAGGTCTACGACGCGACCGGGGGCACCTCCCAGCAGGTCGCCGACATCTGGCCGAGCCTGCTCACCCAGGACAACGGCTGCGCCGTGGCCAAGGCCATGCGCGTCGGCGGCTCCTGGAAGCTCGAAGTGATCAACGAGACGGGCAAGATCAAGCAGGGCGACGAACACGCCCTGATGCGCTTCGCCGTCAGCAAATGACGTACCCCGCCCCATGACCGAACGGCCGCGGCCCGCACAGTGAACGCGGGCCGCGGCCGGTCACCGCCTCCGCTCAGCCGCCGTGCGCGGAGCGTGCCTTGAAGGCTGCCTTGCGGGCCTCCTTGGCGGTCTTCTTGTCCGGGTGCAGGCGGCCCATCGCCTCCAGTACGTCCGCCGTCTGCGGATGGTCCACCCGCCAGGCGGCCGCGAAGAAGCCGCTGTGCTGTTCGGCGAGACCCTCGACGAGGGCGTGCAGTTCCTCGGAGTCGCCCTCGGCGGCCAGTTGCGCGGCCACCGTGTCGATGGTCAGCCAGAAGATCATCTCCTGGGACGGCGCCGGCACGTCGGCCAGGCCCCGCTCGGTCAGCCAGACCCTGGCGAGACCGCCCAGTTCGGCGTCGTCGAGCACCTCCCGCAGCGCCGGTTCGGCCTCCGCGCCCACCAGGGACAGCGCCTGCTGGCAGCGCAGCCGCCGCAGCGGAGCGCCCGCGTCCGTGCCGCGCGCCGCGGCGATCAACTCCCGTGCGGCGGCGAGCGGTTCACGGCTCGCCAGCCACTGCTCGGTCTCCGCGTGCGTGGCCGCGGGCGGAAACCCGGCGGTACCGTCGAGCAGCGCGTCGGCACCCTTGTCCGCGAGCTCGCCGATCACCGGCGCCCGGCAGCCGGCCTCGAGCAGCCGGGTCCGCAGGCCGTGCAGTCCGAGCGGGGTCAGCCGCACCATGCCGTAGCGGGCGACGTCCACCTCCTCGACCGGCGTGGACGGCTCGCTCTCGGCCTCCGCCATCAACTCCTCGTCCACCGGCCGGTACTCGACCAGACCCGCCGGCTCCAGCAGCCGGAACTGGTCGTCCAGCCGCATCATCGCCTCGGAGACCTGCTCCAGTATGTCGTTGGTGGGCTCCCCCATGTCGCTGGGCACGATCATGGAGGCGGCGAGCACGGGCAGCGGCACCGCAGCGCCGCCGGCCCCCTCCGCGCCGGCCGTCAGCCGGTAGAGATTGGCGAGCACCCCGTCGAGGAACTCCGCCTCCGCCTCGGGGTCCCAGTCCAGCCCGGAGAGGTCGACCGCGCCGCCCTGGCCCACCGCTTCGACCAGCGCGTCCAGGTCGGGCACGCTCGCGTCGGCCAGCACGGTCTCGAGGGCGTTCGACCAGAGGGCGAGCACGTCGTGCGGCGAGCCGCCGGTCAGCAGCTCCAGGTCGGGGCCGGGTGCGACGGCGCCCTCGTCCTCGTCGGCGACGCGGACGAGCCCGGTGTCCAGGGCGACCCGCCAGGCCTCGCCCGCGGCGGCCGCCGCGTCGTCGCCGCTCAGACCGAGCACCTCGGCCGCGGCGGGCAGTTGTTCCTGCGCGAGCCCGCCGTCCGCGTCGACCCGTGTCCCGTCCCCGGCCCAGCGCGCGAGCCGCGCGGCGCGGGAGAGCAGCGGTGTGGCGAGCGCGTACCGGGCCAGCTCCGGTTCGGAGGCGATCCGCACCGGCGGGAACGAGGACCTGTCTGACATCGGCTGGTATCTCCTAGCGGACCGGGGCCCGCAGGGTGGGAAGCCCACGGGCCGGTAAGCCTGACGACTCAAAAGCTCAGCCTAGACGGATTTCGCCCCATCCCATCCGGTTCACCTTTCCGTCACCTCCCGTCCATGGCGCAAACCTTGACAACCGACCGGGCCGCCCAGCAGATTGACGCGCGTAGAAATGCGGAGGCGGCTCGTTCCCGTCACGCTCTACGCGCGTCGACCGGTGCTCCCGCCCGCGTCCCGCGTTTTCGCGTCGCACCCCGTCGCCGTACTCCGTCATGCCCGAAGGGATTCACCGTGCCCAGCAAGTCCTCCGCCCGTCTCGCCGCGCTGACCATCGCCGCCGTCTGCTCGGCCGCGTCCGCCGTCGTCCTCACCTCTCCCGCGCACGCGGACACCGTGCGCATCCACGACATCCAGGGCACCACCCGGATATCCCCCTACGCGAACCAGCAGGTCACGGCCGTGCCCGGCATCGTCACCGCCGTGCGCACCTACGGCTCCACCAGAGGCTTCTGGATGCAGGACGCCAATCCGGACAGCAACCCCGCCACCAGCGAGGGCATCTTCGTCTTCACCAGCTCCATCCCGACGGTCGCGGTCGGCGACTCCGTCACGGTGACCGGAACCGTCTCCGAGTACGTCCCGGGCGGCGCCACCTCCGGCAACCAGTCGGTCACCGAGATCACCAAGCCGGTGGTCACCGTCGTCTCCAAGGGCAACCCGGTCCCGGCCCCGGTCGTGATCGACGCCAAGTCGGTTCCCGCCGTCTACGCCCCGGCCGGCGACCCCGCCGCGAAGGGCTCGGTCAACGGCCTGACCCTGGAGCCGACGAAGTACGCCCTGGACTACTACGAGTCCCTGGAGGGCATGAACGTCCAGATCGCCGACGCCCGCGTGGTCACCGCCACCAACCCCTACAGCGAGCTGTGGGTCACGGTGAAGCCGGACGAGAACCGCAGCTCCCGCGGCGGCACGGTCTACGGCTCCTACGACTCCCAGAACACCGGCCGCCTCCAGGTCGAGTCGCTGGGCTCCACCGCCGACTTCCCCGTGGCGAACGTCGGCGACACCCTCGCGGGCACCACCACCGGCCCGATGGACTACAACTCCTACGGCGGCTACACGCTCGTCGCCGGCCGGCTCGGCACGCTCGAGAGCGGCGGCCTGCAGCGCGAGACGACCGCCAAGCAGTCCCCCGGTGAGCTCTCGGTGGCCACCTACAACGTCGAGAACCTCGACCCGTCCGACGCCACCTTCGACGAGCACGCCGCCGCGGTCGTGCACAACCTGCAGTCGCCCGACATCGTGTCCCTGGAGGAGATCCAGGACAACAACGGCGCCGTGAACGACGGCACGGTCGACGCGAGCGCGACCATGGGCAAGCTGATCGACGCGATCGTCGAGGCCGGCGGCCCGAAGTACGACTGGCGCTCCGTCGACCCGGTCAACAACCAGGACGGCGGCGAGCCGGGCGGCAACATCCGCCAGGTGTTCCTGTTCAACCCCGCGCGGGTCTCCTTCACCGACCGTCCGGGCGGCGACTCGACCACCGCGGTCGGCGTCAGGAAGGTGAACGGCAACAAGGCGGCCCTGACGGTCTCCCCGGGCCGGATCGCCCCCGCGAGCGACGCCTGGAAGAACAGCCGCAAGCCGCTGGCCGGCGAGTTCGTCTTCCGCGGCCGCACGGTCATCGTCATCGCCAACCACTTCGCCTCCAAGGGCGGCGACCAGGGCCTGACCTCGCAGTACCAGCCGCCGGCGCGCAGCTCGGAGGTCCAGCGCCACCGCCAGGCGGCCGAGGTGAACTCCTTCGTCAAGGACATCCTCAAGGTCGAGAAGAACGCGGACGTCGTCGTGCTCGGCGACATGAACGACTTCGAGTTCTCCGACACCGCGAAGATCCTCGAGGGTGACGGCGAGCTGTGGTCGGCGATCAAGTCGCTGCCCAAGAACGAGCGTTACACCTACGACTACCAGGGCAACCTCCAGGTTCTGGACCAGATCCTGATCAGCCCGGCGATCAAGCGCGGCGGCAACTTCGACTACGACAGCGTGCACGTCAACGCGGAGTTCCACGACCAGACCAGCGACCACGACCCGCAGGTGCTGCGCTTCCACCCGTGACACCCGCGCGTGCTGAGGACGGGGTCGGCGGCCGTCAGGCGCAGGCCCCGTCCAGCCATTCCCGCCAGGCCAGTTCGTTGGCCTTCGCGTCGGCGTCCGGCGCGAAGTCGTGGACGCTGACGCCGACGGGGGCGCCCCAGCGGTTGCGTCCGAAGAGGCGGATGAGGGCGTCGTCGGTGCGCAGCCCGATGAAGTACGGGGTGCGGTAGTCGAGTACGGCCTCGAACGTCCGAGGCCCTTGGACGGTCACGCGCGCACCCGTGGCCGTGTCGTCGGTGAGCCCGAGGGCCCGGCCCACGGTTGTGAAGGCATCGGGTGCGGTGGATGCCTCCGGGCCGTCCAGGGTCGCGAAGGCCACCGGGCGCGGCGCGAAGTGCGTCAGGTACTCGCGCAGGGTGTGCAGATAGAAGTCGGTGTGCTTGTTCGCGCCGTCGTACTGGTTGTCCCAGTCGTCGGTGAAGATGCCGCTGTGCACGTACCGCACCCAGGCGCGGCGGCCGCCGTCGCGCGGTTCGATGGTGTGGTCGAGCTGGTTGAGCGACTGGACCGGGAACCCCGGGTCCTCACTGCGGTTGGTGTAGCGGTGCGGCGGATCCCAGGCGGTGACCGTGGACCCGAAGGGTCCGGCGCCGCCCACCCGGGGCTCCGGCGGCTCCATCGGCCACAGATATCCACCGGTACCGGTCGTGATCGCCTCCCACACCTCCTGGGGGGTGGCGTCGACCTCAAACTCACGGACGATCTCGAATTCCTTGGACATGACGGGCTCCTGCTCGGTGACGGTCGGGTCGGTGACGATCGGGGGGTACTGGGCCGTTATCGGGCTTCGGGTTCCACGGCGGGCGCGGCCTGCTCCTTCACCGTGGGATGGAAGGCGACGACGATCCGATGGCCGCGTCCGCCCTCGGAGTCCGGGGCGTCGTACTTGCGGATCAGGGCGGTGACGCCGGCCGTCAGCTCCTCGACGAACGCGGCCCGGTCGGCGGCCGACGCGAGGCGGATCTCGCCGTCCAGCGCGTAGGTCGCCAGCCGCTTGCGGGCCTTGGCCGCGCCGGTGATCAGCGAGCCGACATCGCGCACCAGCCGGGCACCGAGGGCAAGCAGCCAGCGCGCGGAGAGCTGGTCGCGGAAGCGGTCCGGGTCGGGCTGCACGGCGGCCAGGGCCAGCGGGGAGATGACGTACGACGCGGCGGTGGCGCGCATCAGCCGCTCGGTGACGTTGCCCTTGCGGCGCTCGCCGGCCAGCTCGACCAGTCCGTGCCGCTCCAGCGCCTTGAGGTGGTAGTTCACCTTCTGCCGGGGCAGGCCGACCGTGCCGGCCAGCATGGCGGCCGAGGCGGGGCCTGCCGCCAGCTCGGCGAGCAGCCTGGCCCTTATGGGGTCCAGGGAGACGGCTGCGGCCTCGGGGTCCTCGATCACGGTGACGTCCAGCATGCGACTCACCCTCCCACCGGAAACTTTTCTTGTCCAGACGGTTCTAGTTTTCGGTGGGTCGTCGCGCCCGGTCCTCGGCGCACAGGAAGGCCGCCCCCACCTCTCGGGTGGGGGCGGCCTTGAGGAAGCCGGTGGTCCCGGTGTGGCGTGGTCCGGGTGTACCGATGGTCCCGGTGCGCCGTGCCGGACCGGACGGTCTCAGCGGCGGCGGCTGCGCCGGATCAGCAGTCCGGTCGCGACCAGCGCCGCCGCGCCCGCCGCGAGCGCCATCACCATCGGGCGCGGGTTGCGCCGGTACGCCTCGACCGCGTTGCTCACCGGGGCGGACTGCCCGACCCGGGAGGCCCGCTCCTGGACCGTGTGCCCGGCACGCGTGGCCCGTTCCTGGACCAGGTGACCCGCGCGCGTGGCCCGCTCCTGAAGCACGTGCCCGGACCTGCCCGCCCCTTCCTGGGTCCGGTGACCGGCATGGGTGGCCTTCTCCTGGACGCGATGGCCGGCGTGCGCGGCCGAGCTGCGCAGCTGGACCGTCAGGGCGCCGGCCTTGTCCATCAGGTCCGCCGCGCGGGCCTTCGCGCGGCCCTTCACGTCCGCCTTGGCCGCCAGTTCCTCGACGGTGTCGCCGAGTTGGCTCCTCGTCTGCTCGATCTGCTGCCTCAGCTCGTCGGGGCCCTTCGCTCCGGTCGGCGGGGTGGCGCCGCCGTCCCCCTGTGTCCTGTCCGTCATCGGTGGTGTGCCCTTTCCTTGATCGCCTCGACGTCCGCCTTGACGCTGCCGAGCATCTCCTCCGGCGTGGGTGGTGAGGCGCGGCGCAGCTGGGCGCGGCCGACGATGGCCAGCACACCGGCGATCGCGAACAGCAAGGCCGTCACGACAAGCGCCGCGGCCCACACGGGCAGCGCCAGCGAGAGGGCGGCGGTGGCCGCGCCGGCGAGGGCGATCAGCCCGACATAGCCGACGGCGCCCGCCGCGCCGAGCAGTCCGCCGCCGCGTCCCATGCGGCGGCCCTTCTCGGTCAGCTCCACCTTGGCCAGCGCCATTTCCTGCCGTACGAGCTGGGAGAGCTGCTCGGTGGCCCGGTGGACGAGTTCACCCACCGAGTGCTCGCCCGCCACCGGCACAGCCGGTGCACGGTCGCCCACCGACGGTTCGGCCGGCAGACGTTCGTCCAGCGAACGTGTATCCGGCGCACGGTCGCCCGACGGGCGCTCGCGCACTGGGCGGCGCTGGTCGGGCGCAGGCCTCACATCGATCGTCCCGGTCACGGTGTCCGCCTCCTCTCGGTCCGGACCATCCGGGTACCCGGGACCTCCGCGACTACCCGTGGCCGGGACCATCAGGACCGCGCTCGCCGAGCCGGGCCAGCTGGGTCTGGAACCAGTCGAGGCGCGCCTGCAACAGGGCGGCCTCCGCGGCGAGTTCGGGTACCCCGAGCCCTTCGGGTCCGGCGAGCCGGCCGCTCGGCGCACCGGACGCGGCGACCGTCGGGGCGATCACCGCCGGCCCGCTGCCGCCGGCCACGACCCGCAGCCCGGCCCCGGCCAGCCGGGCGAAGCCGGCGCAGGTCACGGACGTACGGCCGTGCAGGCAGCCCGCGCAGGCGGCGGTCAGCGCCCGCCAGCCGGGCCTGCCCCACCCTGCGTCGGCCAGGGCGGCGGCGGGCGCGCCGCACGCGCACGGGCCGACCGTCGCCGTGCGCACCCGCTGGCGGGCGTAGCGGAACCCGCGTTCGTAGCGGATGTAGGCGCCGAGGACGGAGACCTCCAGCAGGACGGCTCCGCGGTGCTCGGCCGTGCACAGCAGGGCCTCGGCGGCGGCGCGCTCGTGCACGCAGTGGAAGCCGCAGTCGCACAGACGGGCGGGTGGCCGGTGCCGGCGGCCGTAGACGCAGGCCGCGTAGGCGACGACGCCGTACGGCAGCGCGCCGCCGAGCGACACACCGGTGAAGCGGGCCCGGGTGCCGTCGTGGGAAAGCACCGGGTGGGCGATCTTGTATCCGGTCGGCGGCTCCGTCGGGCGTTCCGCGGGCAGCCGCAGCCTCATCGGGCGGCCGGTGCCTCTTCGGGCGCGGCGGCGGCCTGCGGTTCCTGGATCTCCTGGCCCTCCTGGACCGTCCCGGGCAGTCCGGCCGGCTCGTCGCGGACCGTCGGCCGTTCCTCCGCCACACCGGTGGCCAGTGCCTTGCCGAGCTTCATGACGCCTCCCGTGCCCTGCCGTCGGTGACCTCCTGCCCATGGTGACGCATCACGGCCGACTTGGACACAGGACGCCTTCTCTCCAGCTTCGCTTACCGATACCCGGTAGGAGAATTAAGTGGAGCTTCACTGTCAACTCTGCCGACACTGCTTCCATGACGACGACCACAGCCACTCCCGCCCCGCCGTTCGGCCGCGCCCTGTGCGCCATGATCACGCCCTTCACCGCCTCGGGCGAACTCGACCTCGACGGCGCCCAGCGGCTCGCCGACCGGCTGGTGGGCGAGGGGTGCGACGGCCTCGTGCTCAGCGGTACGACGGGCGAGTCGCCGACCACGACGGACGCCGAGAAGTCGGCGCTGGTCCGGGCCGTACGCGAGGCGGTCGGGGAGCACGCCGCGATCGTCGCGGGCGTGGGCACCGCCGACACCCGGCACACCGTCGAGCTGGCACTGGCGGCCGGGAAGGCGGGCGCCGACGGGGTGCTGGTGGTGACGCCGTACTACAGCAGACCACCGCAGGACGCCGTGGAGGAGCACTTCCGCACGGTGGCGGACGCCTCCGGCCTGCCGGTGATGCTCTACGACATCCCCGGCCGCACCGGCACGCGCATCGAGCCGGAGACCATGCTGCGCCTTGCCGCGCACCCCAGGATCGTGGCGGTCAAGGACTGCTCCTACGACTTCCTCGGCACCCAGAAGGTGCTGGCCCGAACCGAGTTGGCCTACTACGCGGGCTGCGAGGAGCACATCCTCCCGCTGTACGCGGTGGGCGGCACCGGGTACGTCAGCACGGTCGCGAACCTGGTCCCGCGCCGACTGCGCTCGATCATCGACGCGTTCGACGCGGGCGACACCGCCCGGGCCGCCCGCCTCCAGCAGCAGGCCACGGAACTCATCGAGTCGACGATGTCCGCCGGCCTCCCCGGCACGGTCACCGTCAAGGCCCTCCTGAACGACCTGACCCTGCCCGCAGGCCCGGTCCGCCCGCCCTTGCGCCCCGCGACCCCCGAAACGACGGCCGCCCTGCGCGCGGCGTACGAACGGCTGCGGGCGGCGTGATCGCGGCTACGCGCCCGCAGTCATGACACCTCCGCGACGAACTCCGGGCGGTACGTGGCTTGGTAGTCGTCGAGCGCCCGTCGAAGCATGGCGGCCCCATGGGGGACGCCGTCGGTGAGTTGGTCCCAGCCAAGGAATCGCACATGTTCCGGGATCCGGACCAGACCAGTGATCGCGTCCCAGAAGGCATCCCAGTTCATGCCGTAGAAGTCCGGGAACCCCAGCTCCCGCTTCAGAAGCAGGTGCAGAGCGCGCTCGTCGGTACCCCGCTGACATCAATGGTGATCACGGCGACATGCTTGCATGGGGTTGCACCGTTCTGACATAGGTGGCTTCCGCCTTGTGGTGTGCGCGATCGTCCTTGTGGTGCTTCGCACGTTCGGCGCGCACGAGGTCATCGAGCCCGGCGGCGACCTCCCACTGCCGGGCATCGCCCTGATGAATGAGCATTGCCTGCTCGGGGTCGTCCGGCGTCCCCACCGACTAGGCGGTGAGAAGCTCAGTGACCGGCTACTCCGTCGACCGTCATCCGGCACCAGACCTCTTCCGCCCGCTGCCGGAGAGCGGGAACGAGTTCCAGGTTGTCTCCGCGTTCGGCGCTCTGCAGGAGTTCGGTGATGACCACCAGTTCCGCGAAGCGCCCGGCGTCGCTGTCGAGGAGAGTGGAAAGTTCCCGGCGGACGCGCTCGGCGGTCTCCGGCATCGTGAGGCTGTAGGCGTGCAGGAGGGCCGCGTCATAGCCGGCCGGGGCGGTGCCCCAGCCTTCCCAGTCCAGGATGCCGAGTTCGGGACCGGCGAGATTGGCCCAGTGCAGGTCACCGTGTGCGGTGGACCACGCGGGCGGAGTCGTGGGCACCCCACTGCCGAGGAAAGCGAGGTACTTCGGCATGGCGCGATCCAGGTATGCACGACGTACGGCCGTCCGGTCGGTACGGACCACCGAGAGGTGGTCGAGGGCCTCACGGAGGCCATCCCACCAGGCTGTTGTCAGGCGAGGCGGGGCGGCAAGTACCGGAGTGGACGAAAGGGTTCCGTCGGCGACAAGGTCATACAGCTCTGCTTTGTACGCCTCCTCTCCCTCTGTCCACTGCCGTACGAGACGAAGACAAGGGCGCGGCACCTGCTGGGGTACCAACTGCGCGGCGTCCTCCGGTCCCGTCCACAGCTTGCCGCTCGTCCTGCCCACCGGGCTGTGGACGACGCGCAGCCATGCCGGCCCGTAGGGTCCGGTGACC
This sequence comes from Streptomyces sp. NPDC087787, assembly GCF_044743035.1. Taxonomy (NCBI): domain Bacteria; kingdom Bacillati; phylum Actinomycetota; class Actinomycetes; order Kitasatosporales; family Streptomycetaceae; genus Streptomyces; species Streptomyces sp. NPDC087787. The sequence goes on along the minus strand of NZ_JBIUVQ010000001.1, from coordinate 716,282 downwards.
GGTCGGCCCAGCGTGCGTCCCCTCCATCCCCACGCCTCCTGCGTGCCTCCGCCGGACGGCTGAGCGTCCAGGGCCGCCCCGAGGAAGCCGCACGCCACGGTATGGGCCCTCCGCATGCGCGCGGCGACCTCGGGATCTTCAGGTTCCGAGGACATCGATGACCTTCCTCAGGCGATCTGGCGACAAGGGCTCGCAGGCCTCAGCGCCCAGGGCATCAGCCCAGTGTGCCGGTGTACTCGACGACAGCAGGACACGCGACACCCCGGGAGCCGACAGGGCGGCCAAGAGCACGACCTGCGCAGGGGAGGCAGCGGGGTCGATGATGCGCACCAGTTCCTCCGTCATCACGCCGAGGAGCTCGCCGCCTCCGAGTGGGGCCGATGCGAAGACATTAAGCCCCGCTTCCCGAGCCTCCACCAGCGCTCCGCACCCGTCGAGTGCGTCCGCCACTACGGCGAGTTGAACAAGTGAGACCGGGAACTGCACAGCTCGGAAGCAGTGGTGTGGCCCGCCCACGGTTTCCGCAAGTGCGGTGAGTTCAGAGATGGTGAACATGCCGCTCGACAAGCCCGCCCAAGTGGCGACGCCGTAGCCGCCGATCTTGCCGGCGTCTGCAGCGCTCTCCAGTTCCTCGAAGGCCTCGGTCAGCGTCCGCGACAGATCGGCCGTGTCCGTCCGGCCATGCTCCGGATTGTGGACGAAGACCAGGTCCGGGACGCGGCCAAGGCGGGCACGACTACGAGCGAGCTGCCAGGCAAGGTAGGGGCGTGCCAGGCAGTGGCCTTGCTCGCGGTCGTACGGCAGCACCCCGGCGTCCCGAGCAGCCTGCCGGTCGGAGTCGGACACGAAGCCGACCTTGGTCGAGACACGTACCTGTGGACACGCCTCAAGGACCGGCTGCAGAGCTGCCTCGGCCGTACCGGACGCGTAGTTCGGCGCCGTATCGACCCATGTCACCCCGGCGTCCACGGCCGCAACCACCGACTGCCACACGTCACGGCACCGATACGTCCCCGCCGCCAGTCGGGCGCTCATCCAGCCCGCCCCACGGCCGCGACCTCGCCGTCCACCAATTCGCTTACCAGTTGCGCCACCTGCCCCACGCGAAGCCCGGCCGCCCGGGCGAGTGTGTCCAGCCGGTGATGGCCTCCGTCCACGAGGAGAGACAGTAGGGGCGCGGCCTCCGGGGAGAAGGTCCATTCCTCTCCCCCTGCCGTCAACACCGCGTGGCCCTCCTCGTCGCTGTGCAGCCGGGCGCGAGCGGTCACCAGGTGTACGACGACCGCGGGGTCGGGCGGTACGCCCTCGACATACGGCAGTGAGGGCACAAGGCGGGCCCGGTCGGTGGCATCCCGCATGGTGAGGAACCGGTCGAGCAGCCTCCCGTCCCCGAACTCCTTCATGACGAGGTCGCCGAGCGACCGCACGAAGTCCGCCTTCTCTGCATCGGTCCCGAAGCGGGGCAGGTCGCTGCGCACGGTCGCTTCACGGCGAAGGTCCTCGGAGAGCCACTGGAGGAGGTCGGCGCCGGTCGTCGTCTGCATGCCGCAGGTGAGGTGGAGGGAGTGGACGCCTTCGGAAGCGGCGACCGCGTGCCACCAACCGCGCGGCAGGTACAGCATGTCCCCTGCGTGCAGGACCAGTTCGACGAGCGGCTCATTCGGCGGCGGTTCGGGGACGTCCGTGTCACGGTGGAGCGGGGCTTGCCTCGTGGGGCCGTGGATGCGCCATCGTTTCGCGCCGTCGAGCTGGAGGACGAACACGTCGTGGTCGTCCCAGTGGACTCCGAAGCCTTCCTCGGGGGTCCAGGAGGCGTAGGCGTTGACCTGGATGCCGGTGCGCAGGTGTCGTTCCAGTTCCTGGGCGAGGTGGCCGACGCCCGGATGCAACTCGTCGATCGCGTCCAGGACGAGGGTGGCGCCCTCGGCGAGGTGGCGGTGCAGTTCGGCGGGCTTGAGCCGGTGCCACACGGTGCTGCGACGGGTGGTGACCGGCGCCGAGTAGGCGTGTTGGGGCAGCGCCTCGCCGCCCGCCGAGAGGCGCAGGCGGGGCGGTTCGAGCCGGTGGTGGGTGAGCAGGGCGTTCAGGTCGTCCCAGCCGAGCAGGCCGCCGAAGCGGCCCGGTTCACCGGGAAAGTGGCGGTAGGTGCGGCCGTACACCTGGGCGAGGAAATCCTCGCCCAGGCGCGCGACCACCGCGGGTACGTCGGTGGTCATTGATTACGGCCCTTCTCAGTCGTTGCCGTCGGAACGACCGGTGGAACCGCCGTCCGAGGGCTGCTCGGCCCGCGATCGGGCGGCGGCGATCCGGCGACGGGCGACCAGCAGGCCGTGGCCCTCTTGATCACCGTTCGTGGTCACGTTCTGTTCGGACATGGCTGTGTCTCCTTACGTGTTGGCGGAAGCGAGCAGGTTGCCCACTCCCTGGCTGTGGCGTCTCCAGCTGCCCCACCAGGCGGTGGCGGCCCGGCCGGAGGCGCCTGTACCCGACTTCAGGACTCATGCGTCCAAAAGTCAGGTGGTCAGTGATCAGGTGGCAGTGACATGCGCACGGGAGTCGCTGAGCACGCCACATCCCGGTTCGGCAACCGTCACCGGCCGCCGTGCACCCCCGAACGAGAGATCGCTTTCGCTTGCGGCGGGGAACGGGCGGGACTGCGAGGGCGAGCAACTGCCGACCTCGAACCAGACCGCCTTTCCGGCCGTGGTCGACCGGACGCCCCACGCCTGGGCAAGACCGTCGACCAACTGCAGTCCGCGCCCGCTCTCCTCGTCCACGTCGGCCGGCACCCGCTGCGGGAGAAGGCCGCCTTCCGCGTCCTCGGCTTCCAGGCGTACGCGAGTCCCGTCCCAGCTCACCGTGACCCGGCAACCCTCCCCCGCGTGCACCACGGCGTTCGCGATCACCTCACCGGCCAGCAGCTCCAGCGTCTCGACCGTGTCCTCCGCGAGTGGCACGTCCCAGTCACGGACGATCGCGACAACCCTGCGACGAGCGGAAGAAACGGAGCTGACGTCCGATGGGACACAGAGGGACGAGGACTTCGGGGCAGGTGCTCGGAACGTCATGGAGGGCGAACCTTCCTGGCTGTGTGCGTCGGAGTTCCACACAACCGCCCGCAACTGCCAACGCCCAGAGCACAATGGACGCACCAATGCGGAATCCGTGCGTCACCACCACGCCTCACCTGGGGACTCGCCCAGCCGCACGTCCTGGCAGGGCAGGAGAAACGGGGAGACAGCGTCATGGCGCACCACCGCAACGGCCTCGCAGCGCGTCGCCGAACCGTGGGCCTTACCCAAGAGGCCCTCGCCGAGCACATGCAGGTGGACCGCTCCACCATCACCCGTTGGGAATCAGGCCGCACCGCCCCGCAGCCCTGGATGCGTCCACGGCTGGCCCGCCTTCTTCGCGTCAACGCCGAGGGCCTCAACGACCTACTGACCGCCTGGCCGCCAGGCAGCACGCAGGCACAGGACGCCCTCGATTACGCGATGCTTCACCCGGGCCGCCTCGATGTGCCCGCCGTCGCCACACTTCGTACTCGCTTCGACGACTGCGCCGCTCGTTACGACCTTGTGCCTTCGGCCGGCCTCATCGCAGAAGCAGCAGCGCAGCTCAACCGCATCGACCAGCTCGCCGCAGGCTCCGCCCGCGGACGCGTCCAGAGGGAACTCGACGCCCTGCACGCCGACGCCTGCACTCTCATGGGTCAGCTGGTCTGGGACGCCTCTCAGCGCCGCGACCACACCACCGCGAAGACGTACTACGAGCAGAGCGCCGACCTCGCTCGCCACCTACGGGACACCACTCTCGAAGCCCACGCCTTACTGCGCACCTGTTACGTCGCGCTGTACGGCGCACACGACGCGCAGGCAGGGCTCGCGCTCGCGAAGCACGCAGCCGAGATTGCCGAGCGCACGAGTCCCGCCCTGTCCGGGCTGGCGCTGCTGCACGTCGCCGAGGCACACGCCATGCTGCGGTCGACCTCGGACTGCGAACGCGCTCTCTCCCGCGCAGAGCGCCAACTCGACCACGCGGACGACAGCGACGCCGCCGCCGACCTGGTGTCACCAACCCAGTTCGGCCGCCTCGCAGGCTCCTGCTATCTCTCGCTTGGAGACCACCAACGGGCCGAAACCCTGCTGACCAGCACGGCAGAGAAGCTACGGGACAGGCGAAAGTCACGCGCAATCGTGCTGGGGAACCTTACGCTCGCCCGTATCCGTCAACGCGATGTCGAGGCGGGGGTGGCCAGCCTCACCGAAGCCATCGCCGAGCTGGAGACCACACGCGGAGGCGGAGGCATGAACATCGTCTTCGGAGCCGCCCGCGAACTGCGCCCCTGGCGACAGGAACCCCTCGTCGCGGAGGTCCACGACAGACTGCTCGGCCTGATGACGGCAGCGTAAGAGAGAGAAGGAGACACCGGTGGCAGCCAACTCCCTGGACCGCGCCAAGCAGGCGGTACGCACGCAGGTCTGGGACGCCCTGACCGCCGCCGACGCCGTCCACGACCCCTCCGTCCACGGCCGCATCCCTCACTTCAAGGGCGCCGAGGAGGCTGCGGCCCGACTCGCGGGGCTCCCGGCCTGGCAGCGTGCGAGTGTCGTCAAGGCAGTGCCGGACAAGGCCCAGCTTCCGGTTCGGGCACGGGCCCTGGAGGAGGGCAAAACCGTCTACATGGCGGTGCCGAAGTTGGCCACCCTCAAGCCCTTCTACCTCCTCGACCCGGCCCGCCTCACCGTCCCACCCGCCGAGGCTGCAGCCAGCCGCACCGCCGCCACGATCGCCCCCACCGTCGAGGTCGACGCCCTCCGACCGCTGGACCTGATCATCCTCGGCAGCGTCGCCGTCAACCGCGACGGCGCCCGCATCGGCAAAGGAGCCGGCTACTCCGACATCGAGTTCGCCCTGCTCACCGAGGCCGGCCTGGTGACGCCGGAGACCATCGTCGTCACCACCGTCCACGCCCTCCAGGTGACCGAAACCCCGATCCCCACCACGGAGCACGACGTCGCGGTCGACGTGATCGTGACCCCCGACGAGACCATCGCCTGCCCGAACCCTCACCGCCCGTCGGGAGTTGACTGGTCGGCCCTCACGGCAGAGAAGATCGCCGCAATCCCGGCACTCATGGCTCGGCAGGGCGCCTGACGAGGAATCGCCCTTCGAAGGACCGCTCAATCAGACGGAGATCATCCAACTTCCGCCACTGCCGCGAGACCGTGGCGCTCGCCGAGCCGTCGGTAGCGAAGCTCAAGCCGCTGGCGCGCCCCCACGTCTCAGCGCGCTCGGTCACGCTGAAGTCATCACCCGACGTGACGGCGTATATCAGCAGCAAGAGGTCCAGTGCCCGCTCGTGGCACATCAGTTGACACAGAGGCCCCGGCTTCTGGCGCAGGGTCGGGCCGTCCTCGGTGTCCCGAACGAAGGCGCGACAAATGAGCACCGTACGGTTGGTTCGCTGCGAGCGATTGAGCAGCCACTCGATCGTCTCGGCCTGCGTGAGGGATACTTCGTTCGCAGAGGTGGCTCGGAGTGCGGAACGTCGCGTCATGCGGGCCAGTTTGCGGTACGCGACCCGTGCTGGGCGGCCAAGTACCGCCGCCCTCGGGAACCCGCCCTGCCCTCCGTCCGGGTCTATAACCACCAATGACGCCTAGAACCCCCAATATTATCTCTGGCCGTTTCCGATCAGCCGGAACATGACTGGTCAGCAGTGACATTGGGCTTTTGATCTTTAACGTTTGAGATAGCGATCTTTGTGCTCTAGAGGGGGCTATCTTGCTTATCTCTGGCCAAGGTCGTTATCGGTAGTGAGCAGGTTTCGTTAGCGGGTCCCATGGTCACGGTCCATCCACTGCACTCCTGGATCAGATCGCCTCGGGAAGCCGCCCTGGGGACTGTGGTCAATCGACGGGGGCATGAGCCGATGTCTCGCCCAGAGGAAGCAGTGAGCGCCCTCCCCGGGGCCGTCCTCGGGCCGTGGAAGGGCGCTCAACGATGACCAACGCCGACAACTGCCGACAGCTCTGCAGGAGGTCAGGACGTTGATCGACAAGGCGGGTGCAAGTCACGACCGCCCATGGTCAGTTGTGGCTGTGCAGGATCTCGTTCAGGCCGTCCCATACCGCGTTGTTCGGGCGGGCCTCGACGGCGCCGGTGACCGAGTTGCGGCGGAAGAGGATGTTGGAGGCGCCGGACAGCTCGCGTGCCTTGACGATCTGGCCGTCGGGCATCGTGACCCGGGTGCCGGCGGTGACGTACAGACCGGCCTCGACCACGCACTCGTCGCCGAGCGCGATCCCCACGCCCGCCTCGGCGCCGACCAGGCAGCGCTCGCCGATCGCGATGATCACGTTGCCGCCGCCGGAGAGGGTGCCCATGGTGGAGGCGCCGCCGCCGATGTCGGAGCCGTCGCCGACCACGACACCCGCGGAGATGCGGCCCTCGACCATGGAGGTGCCGAGGGTGCCCGCGTTGAAGTTGACGAAGCCCTCGTGCATCACGGTGGTGCCCTCGGCGAGGTGCGCGCCGAGCCGCACCCGGTCGGCGTCGGCGATGCGGACGCCCTTCGGGACGACGTAGTCGGTCATGCGCGGGAACTTGTCGATCGAGGTCACCTGGAGGTGCAGGCCCTCGGCGCGGGCGTTGAGCCGCACCTTCTCGATGTCGTCCACGGCGACCGGGCCGAGCGAGGTCCAGGCGACGTTGGCGAGGTGGCCGAAGATGCCGTCCAGGCTCTGGCCGTGCGGCTTGACCAGCCGGTGCGAGAGCAGGTGCAGACGCAGGTAGACGTCGTGCGCGTCGATCGGCTTCTCGTCGAGCGAGGCGATGACCGTACGGACCGCGACCACCTCGACGCCCCGGCGCGCGTCCGGTCCGATCGCCGCGGTGGCACCCTCGCCGAGCAGCTCCGCGGCCCGCTCGGCGGACAGCCGCTCGCTTCCGGCCGGGCCGGGCTGGTCCGTCAGCTCGGGGGCGGGGAACCAGGTGTCGAGAACGGTGCCGTCGGCGGCGATCGTGGCGAGTCCGGCGGCCACGGCGCCGGTGGTGCGGGGGACAGTCGTGTCGGTCATAGAAGGAAACCTAACGTGAGGCGGGGCGCACCGGCGAACCGGTGCGGTGGACGTCTCATGTGCCGGTCAGGGGCCCGCGCGGGAGGCTGCGCGGCGGGTGTGCCGCCGGGTCAGGCGTCCGCGGGCGGCGGGATCATCCGCCTCAGCATCTCGCGCGCGTAGCCCTCGTCGTAGGGGGTGCCGGTCAGCAGCACCTGGAGGCAGATGCCGTCCATCAGGGCCACCAGGGCGCGGGCGGTGGTCGGGTCGGTGCGGCGGGAGAGCAGGGCCGCGACGTCCTCGGCCCACTCGGCGGCGACGGGGCGGAGCGCGGGACGGCGCAGGGCGGCGAGATACAGCTCGTACTCCAGCTCGACCCCGGTGCGTTCACCGTCCAGCCACTCCCCCATCCAGCCCGCGAGCGCCTCCGCGAGGTCGGTGCGCGGGTCGTCGAGGCCGCCGCGCGCGGCGATCACCTTGGCGAAACCCTCGCTGGCCTGCCCGAGTGCCGCGACCATCAGCTCGTCCAGCGTCCGGAAGTGGTAGGTCGTGGAGCCCAGCGGTACGTCCGCCTCCGCGGCCACCGTGCGGTGGCTCAGTCCGGCCAGGCCCTTGGCGCCCACCACGCGCAGCGCCGCGTCGATGATCCGCTGCCGCCGCTCCGGGTCGTACCGCCGGGCCATCAGTGGGCCCCGCCCAGGCTGAGGACGACCACTCCGAGGATGATCAGCCCGATCCCGGCGACCTTGGCGAGGCCGAGCCCCTCCCCGAACAGCATCAGACCGAGCGCGGCGACGGCCGCGGTGCCGATGCCGGACCAGATCGCGTAGGCGGTGCCGATGGCCACGGTCTGCAGGGTCCGGGCGAGCAGCACGAAGGAGAGGACGTACCCGACGACGGTCACCAGCGAGGGCCCGAACCTGCTGAAGCCGTCGCTGTACTTCATGGCCGTCGTGGCCGCGACTTCCGCGGCGATGGCCCCGGCGAGCAACACGTATCCCATGGGGCGAGCGTATCCACCGATGTGTACGGCCGTACACATCGAACGGGTCATACGGTCATGTGATCACGTGATCACTTGGTCATGACGCACTGAAACGGCGAACGGCGAGGTCCGAGTGGACCTCGCCGTTCGCCGTTGTGCTCGTTGATCTCAGACGTTGAAGCCGAGCGCCCGCAACTGCTCGCGGCCGTCGTCCGTGATCTTGTCGGGGCCCCACGGCGGCATCCAGACCCAGTTGATGCGCAGCTCGTTGACGAGGCCGTCCGTGGCGGACTTGGCCTGGTCCTCGATGACGTCGGTGAGCGGGCAGGCCGCGGACGTCAGGGTCATGTCGATGGTCGCGATGTTCGACTCGTCGACGTGGATGCCGTAGATCAGGCCGAGGTTGACGACGTCGATGCCCAGCTCGGGGTCGACGACGTCCATCAGGGCCTCGCGGAGCTCCTCCTCCGAGGCCGGCTTCATCTCCACGGTCTCGCTCATGCGGTCTTCCTTTCGGCGTCGGCGCCGCTCAGCGCCTGGGCCGTCGCGTCCTTCCAGGCCATCCAGCTCAACAGGGCGCACTTGACCCGGGCCGGGTACTTGGACACCCCGGCGAACGCGACCGCGTCCTCCAGGACGTCCTCCATCGCGTCGTCGGGTTCGATCCGGCCCTTGGACTGCATCAGCTCCAGGAAGGTCTCCTGGATCCTCTGCGCCTCGGCCAGCTCCCTGCCGACGAGCAGTTCGTTCAGTACGGAGGCCGAGGCCTGGCTGATCGAGCAGCCCTGGCCCTCGTACGAGACGTCCTTGATCGTCGTGCCGTCGTACTTCACGCGGAGGGTGATCTCGTCGCCGCACGTCGGGTTCACATGGTGCACCTCGGCGTCGCCATCCCTCAGACCACGCCCGTGCGGGTTCTTGTAGTGGTCCAGGATGACTTCCTGGTACATCGAATCCAGCTTCATGCGATCGTTCGTCCCGTCAGCCGAAGAAGTTCCGTACGTGCTCCAGGCCGTCCACCAGTGCGTCGATCTCGGCCGGCGTGGAGTACAGATAGAACGACGCCCGCGTGGTCGCAGGAATTCCGTACCGCAGGCACACCGGCCGTGCGCAGTGGTGGCCCACACGCACCGCGATGCCCTGTTCGTCGAGGACCTGGCCCACGTCGTGCGGGTGGATGTCACCCAGCGTGAAGGAGATCGCCGCGCCCCGGTCCTCGGCCGTGGTGGGGCCGATGATCCTGAGGTCGGGGACCTCCGCCAGCCGCCGCACCGCGTACTCCGTGAGCGCGTGCTCGTGGGCGAGGATCTTGTCCATCCCGATCGAGTTCAGGTAGTCGATCGCCGCGCCCAGACCGACCGCCTGCGCGATCGGCGGGGTGCCCGCCTCGAACTTGTGCGGGGCGGGGGCGTACGTCGACGAGTGCATCGACACGGTCTCGATCATCTCGCCGCCGCCGAGGAACGGAGGCAGGTCCTCAAGGAGCTCCTGGCGGCCCCAGAGCACACCGATGCCGGTCGGGCCGCACATCTTGTGGCCGGTGAACGCCACGAAGTCGGCCTGGAGTGCCTGGACGTCCAGCGGCATGTGCGGCGCCGCCTGGGAGGCGTCGACGCAGACCAGCGCGCCGACCTCCTGGGCGCGGCGCACTATCGCCTCGACCGGGTTCACGGTGCCGAGGATGTTGGACACCAGCACGAAGGAGACGATCTTCGTCTTCTCGGTGATGACCTCGTCGATGTTCGACAGGTCGAGGCGGCCGTCATCGGTCAGGCCGAACCACTTCAGCTTCGCACCCGTGCGCTGCGCCAGCAGCTGCCAGGGAACGATGTTGGAGTGGTGCTCCATCTCGGTGATGACGATCTCGGTCTCGTGGTCCACCCGGTAGGGCTCCTCGGCCCAGCCGAGCATGTTGGCCACGAGGTTGAGCGACTCGGAGGCGTTCTTGGTGAAGATCACCTCGTCGCGGCTCGGCGCGTTGATGAACGCGGCGACCTTGTCGCGCGCGCCCTCGTACAGCGCCGTGGCCTCCTCGGCGAGCACATGCACACCGCGGTGGACGTTGGCGTTGTAGCGCTCGTAGTACTCGCTCAGGGCGTCCAGCACCTGGCGCGGTTTCTGCGAGGTCGCCGCGTTGTCCAGGTACACGAGCTTCTGGCCGTCGTGGACCAGCCGGTCCAGGACGGGGAAGTCCTTGCGGATCGCCTCTGTGTCGAGGAGGCCCGGCAGCTGTGTCACGCGGATGCGCCACCCTTCACGTATGCCTCGTAGCCCTCGTTCTCCAGCTTGTCCGCGAGCGCGGCGCCGCCCGACTCGACGATCCGGCCGCCGGCGAACACGTGGACGTGGTCGGGCTTGATGTAGCGCAGGATGCGCGTGTAGTGGGTGATCAGCAGGGTGCCGACCTGGCCGCTCTCGCGGACCCGGTTCACGCCCTCCGACACGATGCGCAGGGCGTCGACGTCGAGGCCGGAGTCGGTCTCGTCGAGGATCGCGATCTTCGGCTTGAGCAGCTCCAGCTGGAGGATCTCGTGCCGCTTCTTCTCACCGCCGGAGAAGCCCTCGTTCACGTTGCGCTCGGCGAAGGCCGGGTCCATGGAGAGCCGCTCCATGGCCTCCTTGACCTCCTTCACCCAGGTGCGCAGCTTCGGCGCCTCGCCGCGGACGGCGGTGGCGGAGGTGCGGAGGAAGTTGGAGACCGAGACGCCGGGGACCTCGACCGGGTACTGCATGGCCAGGAACAGGCCCGCGCGGGCGCGCTCGTCGACGGACATCTCCAGGACGTCCTCACCGTCGAGGGTGACGGAGCCGCCGGACACGGTGTACTTGGGGTGGCCCGCCAGGGCGTAGGCGAGGGTCGACTTGCCGGAGCCGTTGGGGCCCATGATGGCGTGCGTCTCGCCCTGCTTCACGGTGAGGTCGACGCCCTTGAGGATCTCCTTCGTGGCGTTGTCGGCCTCGACGGTGACGTGCAGGTCTCGGATTTCAAGCGTTGCCATGGGTGCCTCAGGACTCCTGGGTGAGGGAGACGAGCACGTCGTCCCCTTCGATCTTTACGGGGTATACGGGGACAGGGCGCGTCGCGGGAAGCGCGTCGGGCTTTCCGGAACGGAGGTCGAAGCGCGAGCCGTGCAGCCAGCACTCGATGTGGCAGTCGTCGACCTCGCCCTCGGAGAGCGAGACGTTCGCGTGGGAGCAGATGTCGTTGATGGCGAACACCTCCCCCTCGGTCTTCACGACCGAGACCGGCGTGCCGTCGAGTTCCACCCGCTTCGGGGTGTCCTCCTCCAGCTCGCTCAGCCCGCAGACGCGTACGAAGGTGTGGGTCATCCGACCGCCGCCTCCAGCTCCTCCTCGATCTTGGCGATGAGGCGCTCCTCGATGTCCTTGACACCGATCTGCTGGACCAGTTCGGCGAAGAAGCCGCGGACCACCAGACGGCGGGCCTCCTGCTCCGGGATGCCGCGGGCCATCAGGTAGAAGAGCTGCTCGTCGTCGAAGCGGCCGGTCGCGGAGGCGTGCCCGGCGCCGACGATCTCGCCGGTCTCGATCTCCAGGTTCGGCACGGAGTCGACACGGGCACCGTCGGTGAGCACCAGGTTGCGGTTCATCTCGTAGGTGTCCGTGCCCTCGGCCTTGGCCTCGATCAGCACGTCACCGATCCACACCGCGTGCGCGTCGTCGCCCTGGAGGGCGCCCTTGTAGGCGACGTTCGACCTGCAGTGCGGGGTGTTGTGGGTGACCAGGAGGCGGTGCTCCTGGTGCTGGCCCGCGTCGGTGAAGTACAGGCCGTACAGCTCGGCCTCGCCGCCGGTGCCGGCGTAGGTGACGCGCGGGCTCAGGCGGACGAGGTCACCGGCGAAGGTGACGACGACCGACTTGAAGGAGGCGTCCCGGCCGATCAGCGTGTTGTACTGGGCGACGTGCACGGCCTTGTCGTCCCAGTCCTGGATGGAGACGACGGTCAGCTTGGCGCCGTCGCCGAGCAGGAAGTCGACGTTGGCGGCGAGTACCGCGTCACCGGTGTGGTCGATGACGACGACGGCCTCGGCGAAGGCCCCGAGTTCGATGACCTGGTGGCCGTAGGCGACCCCGTCCTGGCCGTGCACCGCGATGCGGATCGGCTCGGTCAGGACGGCCTCCTTGGGCACGCTCACGACCGAGGCCTTCTCGAAGGCGGAGTAGGCCTGGGCGGCGACGCGGTCCACCGGGGTGCCGGCCTTGCCGAGCCGGGCGTCGTCGCGGCCGACGGTCTCGACGGTGACACCGTCGGGGGCCTGGACGTCCACCTTGACGCCCTCGCCGGTGGCGGTCGCGGTCCCGTCGTGCAGACCGCGCAGCCGCTCCAGCGGGGTGAAGCGCCATTCCTCCTCGCGACCGTGCGGGACCGGGAAGTCCGCGACGTCGAAGGAGGGCGGCGCGCTCATGCGCGTGGCGACGGTCGACTCGGCGGCGACCGCGATCTGGCCGGCGGTCGTCGAACCGACGGATGGGGGTCCCCCCGCCCGAGCGAGTCCGAGGGTGGGGGAGTTCTGGGCCTCAGCCATGGCTGTCGTATTGCTCGCTTTCTTGCGTATGGGCTACGGCGGACTGCGGGCCGGCGATTCGCGCCGGCCCGGGTCGGTGCTTAACCGACCGCGCCCTCCATCTGCAGCTCGATCAGCCGGTTGAGCTCCAGCGCGTACTCCATGGGCAGCTCCTTGGCGATCGGCTCGACGAAGCCGCGCACGATCATCGCCATCGCCTCGAACTCGCTCAGACCACGGCTCATCAGGTAGAAGAGCTGGTCCTCGGAGACCTTGGAGACGGTCGCCTCGTGGCCCATGGACACGTCGTCCTCGCGGACGTCCACGTAGGGGTACGTGTCGGAGCGGGAGATGGTGTCCACGAGCAGCGCGTCGCAGAGCACGTTGGACTTGGAGCCCGCGGCGCCCTCGCCGATCTCGACCAGGCCGCGGTAAGAGGTACGGCCGCCGCCGCGCGCCACCGACTTGGAGACGATGTTGGACGAGGTGTTCGGCGCCATGTGGACCATCTTGGAACCGGCGTCCTGGTGCTGGCCCTCGCCCGCGAAGGCGATCGACAGGGTCTCGCCCTTGGCGTGCTCGCCCATCAGGTAGACGGCCGGGTACTTCATCGTCACCTTGGAGCCGATGTTGCCGTCGATCCACTCCATGGTCGCGCCCTCGTAGGCCACGGCGCGCTTGGTGACCAGGTTGTAGACGTTGTTCGACCAGTTCTGGATGGTCGTGTAGCGGCAGCGGGCGTTCTTCTTGACGATGATCTCGACGACCGCGCTGTGCAGGGAGTCGCTCTGGTAGATCGGCGCGGTGCAGCCCTCGACGTAGTGCACGTAGGCGCCCTCGTCGACGATGATCAGGGTCCGCTCGAACTGGCCCATGTTCTCCGTGTTGATGCGGAAGTAGGCCTGGAGCGGGATCTCCACGTGGACGCCCGGCGGGACGTAGATGAAGGAGCCGCCGGACCACACGGCGCTGTTCAGCGAGGCGAACTTGTTGTCGCCGACGGGGATGACGGTGCCGAAGTACTCCTTGAAGAGCTCCGGGTGCTCCTTCAGGGCGGTGTCCGTGTCGAGGAAGATGACGCCCTGCTCCTCCAGGTCCTCACGGATCTGGTGGTAGACGACCTCCGACTCGTACTGCGCGGCGACACCGGCGACGAGGCGCTGCTTCTCCGCCTCGGGGATGCCGAGCTTGTCGTACGTGTTCTTGATGTCCTCGGGCAGGTCCTCCCAGGACTGCGCCTGCTTCTCCGTGGAACGCACGAAGTACTTGATGTTGTCGAAGTCGATCCCCGACAGGTCCGAGCCCCAGTTCGGCATGGGCTTCTTCTCGAAGAGCCGCAGGCCCTTCAAGCGCAGCTTGGTCATCCACTCCGGCTCGGACTTCTTCGCCGAGATGTCGCGGACGACCTCCTCGTTCAGACCGCGCCTGGCAGAGGCGCCGGCCGTGTCGGAGTCGGCCCAGCCGTATTCGTACTTGCCCAGGCCCTCGAGTTCGGGGTGGGCAGTCTCCGTGGGGAGAGTCATGCGGGGTTCCTCCCGGCCGTGCTTGCGGATGCGTTCTGGCTTTGGTGATCGGTCTGGGAAATCTTGGGGATGAACGTCGTGCAGACGCCGTCGCCGTGCGCGATGGTCGCCAGTCGCTGGACGTGAGTACCCAGCAGCTCGGCGAAGATCTCCGTCTCCGCCTCGCACAGCTGCGGGAACTGCTCCGCGACATGCGCGACCGGGCAGTGGTGCTGGCAGAGCTGCTCACCCCGCTGCGGGAGGGGCGCGCTGCGCGCCGTAGCAGCGTACCCGTCCACGCTCAAGGCCTTGGCCAGCGCTTCGGTGCGCTGGTCGGGTGTGACGGCCTCGACCGCCTCGCGGTACGCGCTCGCCTGCGCGGCGATCCGGGCCCGGGCGAAGGCGGCGACCGCCTCCGGCCCGCCCTCCCGCTCGGCGATCCAGCGGAGCGCGTCCACGGCGAGCTTGTCGTACGACTGGTCGAAGGCGTCCCGGCCGCAGTCGGTGAGCGCGAAGACCTTGGCGGGCCGGCCGCGCGTCCGCGCTCCGTACACCCGCTGCTCCCGCGCGGCGACCACGTCGTCGGCGGCCAGGGCGTCCAGGTGGCGCCGTACGGCGGCCTGGGTGAGTCCCAGCCGGCCGGCCAGCTCGGCGACGGTCGACGGGCCGTGGTCCAGGATGGACCGCGCGACCCGGTTGCGCGTGGAACGCTCCCCGGTTGCGAACTCCTCCTGCGGGGCCCCCGTGGGGGTCTCCCGAACCTCGCCGACGTTTTTCACAACGCCATTGTTGCGTAATTCCTCACGGACTGACAAGCGGCCTTGATCCGGATGGGCGGTGCCCTGCGTCACTTAGGCAAACCTAATCCGACCTGCGGAAACGATCTCCGGTCGATCAAACGGGTGGCACCCTCCGGGGCGATGCGCCAGACTCCCCGACCATGCCCACACCGTCGCCGACCGGCCCGCTCGTCACCCGGGACACGATCGCCGAGGGACTGCGCGACCTCGGCGTGCGCCCCGGCGAGACCCTTCTCGTCCACTCCTCCCTCAGTTCGCTCGGCTGGGTCTGCGGGGGCCAGGTCGCGGTCGTCCAAGCACTGCTCGACGCGCTCGGTCCCGACGGCACGCTCGTCGTCCCCACCCACTCCGGCGACCTCTCCGACCCGGCGCGCTGGAGCAGACCGCCGGTGCCCGAGGCGTGGTGGGACACCATCCGGGCCGCGATGCCCGCCTACGACCCCCGCGTCACCCCCTCCTTCGGGGTCGGGGTGATCCCGGAGACCGTGCGCACCTGGCCGGGCGCCTGCGCAGCGCTCATCCGGACGCCTCGTTCGCCGCGATCGGCCCGCGCGCCGCGGAAGTCGTCGACGGGCACGCCGCCGACTGCCGGTTCGGCGAGCGGAGCCCGCTCGGACGGCTGGAGGCGCTCGGCGCCCGGGTGCTGATGCTGGGCGCCGGATACGGCTCCTGCACCTGCTTCCACCTGGCCGAGTACCGGATCCCGGCGCCGCTCGCCCGGGAGGGCAGGCCGGGGCCGCGCGGCTGGGAGGTCGTCACCGACGTGTCCGTCACCTCCGAGGGGTTCGAGGAACTCGGACACGACTTCGAGCGCGACCGGCCGGTGGTCCGCGGCACGGTGGGCGCCGCACGGTCGCGGCTGTTCCCGGTGGCGGACGCGGTGGCGTACGCGCAGCGGTGGCTCGCGGTGCATCGGCCCCGGGAGGATGACTTCCCTCACCCGGCCGCCTGAGCCGTCCGGCGCGTCCCTAGACTTTGGCCTCATGCGAAGTGAGCCCGTGGTCCAGGTCCAGGCCTTGGTGAAGCGGTACGGCACGAAGACCGCGGTGGACGGCCTCGACCTGGTGGCCCGGGCGGGCGTGACCGCCGTACTCGGCCCCAACGGCGCGGGCAAGACGACGACGGTCGAGACCTGCGAGGGGTACCGGCGGCCGGATTCCGGCACGGTGCGCGTCCTGGGCCTCGACCCCGTGAGACAGTCCGCGCAGCTCAGGCCCCGTATCGGCGTGATGCTCCAGTCCGGTGGCGTGTACTCCGGCGCGCGGGCCGACGAGATGCTGCGGCACGTCGCCGGACTGCACGCCCACCCGCTGGACGTGGACGCCCTTATCGAACGGCTCGGGCTCGGAGGCTGCGGGCGGACCTCCTACCGCCGGCTCTCCGGCGGCCAGCAGCAGCGGCTCGCGCTCGCCATGGCCGTCGTCGGGCGGCCCGAACTGGTCTTCCTCGACGAGCCGACCGCCGGACTCGACCCGCAGGCCCGCCGGGCCACCTGGGACCTGGTGCGCGACCTGCGCGCCGATGGCGTCTCGGTGATCCTCACCACGCACTACATGGAGGAGGCCGAGCAGCTCGCCGACGACGTCGCGATCATCGACGCCGGCCGGGTCGTCGCCCACGGCTCCCCGGAGGAGCTGTGCCGCGGCGGCGCCGAGAACACCCTGCGCTTCACCGGCCGCCCGGGACTCGACGTCGCCTCCCTGCTCAAGGCACTGCCCGCCGACTCCTCGGCCGCCGAGCTGACCCCGGGCTCCTACCGCGTCGCCGGCAAGGTCGACCCGCAACTGCTCGCGACCGTGACGTCCTGGTGCGCCCAGCACGGCGTGATGCCGGACCGCATCTCGGTCGAGCGGCACACGCTGGAGGACGTCTTCCTGGAGCTGACCGGCAAGGAGCTGCGCTCGTGACCACCACCACCGCCACCGGTACGTACGCCCCGAAGCCGGGCGCGGCCCCGCTGACCCGCATGATCGCGGCGCAGGCGGCGCTGGAGACGCGGATGCTGCTGCGCAACGGGGAGCAGTTGCTGCTGACCGTCGTCATCCCGACGCTGCTGCTGGTGCTGTTCAGCTCCGTGGACATCGTCGACACCGGCTCCGGCAGGGCCGTGGACTTCCTCACCCCCGGTGTCCTCGCGCTCGCCGTGATGTCGACCGCGTTCACCGGGCAGGCCATCGCGACCGGCTTCGAGCGGCGCTACGGCGTGCTGAAGCGGCTGGCCGCCTCGCCGCTGCCGCGCTGGGGGCTGATGACCGCCAAGACGGCCTCGGTGCTGGTCACCGAGGTGCTTCAGGTCGTGCTGCTGACCGTGATCGCCTTCGCGCTCGGCTGGTCGCCGCACGGCAACCCGTTCGCCGTGCTGCTGCTGATGGTCCTCGGCACGGCCGCCTTCTCCGGTCTCGGCCTGCTGATGGCCGGGACCCTGAAGGCGGAGGCCACGCTGGCCGCCGCCAACCTGGTCTTCCTGCTGCTGCTGGTCGGCGGTGGGGTGGTCGTGCCGCTGGACAAGTTCCCGCCCGTCGCCCAGGACGTGCTCGGCCTGCTGCCCATCTCGGCGCTCTCCGGCGGGCTGCGGGACGTGCTCCAGCACGGCGCCGGGATGCCCTGGGGCAACCTCGCGATCCTCGTCGTCTGGGCGGTGGCGGGTCTCGCGGCCGCCGGGAAGTTCTTCCGTTGGGAGTAGGGCGCGATGGACCCTCGTGAAACCATGCACAAGCGGGCGCCTACGATGGAACGCGTGCCGAACCTGACCCGCGCCGACGCCATGAGCGCCGCGCGCAACCCGCTCGCCCTCATCGCCGAACGCTGGACCCCGCATCCGAGGACCGTCCAGCGGGCGGCCCTGTCCGCGCTGGTGATGGCGGTGGTCATCGTCGTCACCGGCGGCGCCGTCCGCCTGACCGGCTCGGGCCTCGGCTGCCCGACCTGGCCCACCTGCACGGACGATTCGCTGACCACCACCCGCGAGATGGGTGTGCACGGCGTGATCGAGTTCGGCAACCGGATGCTGACGTACGTGCTGTGTGCCGCCGTGGGCTGGGCGATCGTCGCCGCGCGCGCCCAGAAGCCGTGGCGGCGCAGCCTCACCCGGCTGGGCTGGGCGCAGTTCTGGGTGGTCATGGGCAACGCGGTGCTCGGCGGCATCGTCGTCCTGGTGGGCCTCAACCCGTACACCGTCGCGGCGCACTTCCTGCTCTCCTCGGCGCTCATCGCGGTCGCCACGGTGATGTGGCAGCGCACCCGCGAGGGCGACGCCGAGCCGCGTCCGCTGGTCGGCAAGCCGATCCGGCAGCTGGTCGGGTTCCTGGTCCTCGCGAGCGTGCTGCTGATCGCGGTGGGCACGGTGGTCACCGGTGCCGGGCCGCACGCGGGCGACTCCCAGGAGGTCTCCCGCATTCCGATCGACTGGCAGACGGTCGCCAAGCTGCACGCCGTGCTGGCGTGGATCGTGATCACGCTGACGTTCGCCCTGTGGTTCATCCTCAAGGCCGTCGACGCGCCGCGGGGCCCGC
Source organism: Streptomyces sp. NPDC087787 (assembly GCF_044743035.1). Classification (NCBI taxonomy): domain Bacteria; kingdom Bacillati; phylum Actinomycetota; class Actinomycetes; order Kitasatosporales; family Streptomycetaceae; genus Streptomyces; species Streptomyces sp. NPDC087787. The sequence continues at coordinate 697,896 of NZ_JBIUVQ010000001.1, read as the reverse complement.
TGGCGCGGACCCGTGAACTGTTCCTGATCCTGCTGGGTCAGGGCGTCGTCGGCTACGTCCAGTCCTTCACGCATCTGCCCGAGGCCCTCGTCGGCCTGCACATGCTGGGCTCGTGCGTCATGTGGATCTGGGTGCTGCGCGTGCTGCTGTCGCTGCGTGAGCGGCCGGAGGCCGTGGCCGATCTGCCGGGTCCCGCCACCGAGGCGACGCTGGCGAAGGCCTGAGACCGAACGGGCTCGGCGGGGTGTCCGGGGTTCGCCCCGGACACCCCGCCGAGCCCGTTCGCATCGCCCTGCGGCCCCGTGTCGACGAGGTGGGCGGTGACGCCTCCGCCGCGCAGCGGCCGGCGGCCGGCTTCCAGGGGTGAGCCGGCCGTCAGGTGACCGCCGGCCCCGGCGTCCGGATCCGGTCAGCGGTTGGACGGGCCGCCCACCTGGAGGCCCGCCATGCGGCTCCACTCGTACGGACCCGTCCGCACCTTGGCCGCGAACGCGCCGTCGAACGCCTCGTGGACGGTGATCCCGGACTTCTCCACCGCCTGCTCGGCGATGGCGTACGTGGGGGCCACGAGGTCGCCCCAGGTGCCGTCCTCGCCGACCAGGACGATCCTGGCGCCGCGCTCCCCGAGGTACGCGACCTGTCCCTCGGCGCCTCCGTGTGCCTTGGAGAAGGAGCCGATCCGCCGGGCGAGACGGGCGGCCCTGCGCTCGGCCTTGGGGTCAACCTGCTGCGTGTCTGCCATGGCCAGGATGCTACCCACGGGTAGATCAAACGGCGACGGGCGGGGTGCGTGGCCTTGACCACGTACCCCGCCCGTGGGACGTCCCGGCGAGAACTCAGCGCAGGAAGGGATCCACCGCCACCGCGACGAACAGGAGCGACACATAGGTGATGGACCAGTGGAACAGGCGCATCTCCTTCAGCTTCGCGCCGGTCGCCTCGGCCTTGGCCCGGTTCTGCAGCGCGTGCGCCTCCCACAGCCACCAGCCGCCCGCGGCCAGCGCCACGGCCGTGTAGAACCAGCCGGTGTAGCCGAGCGGGGTCAGCAGCAGCGAGACCGCCACCATCACCCAGCTGTAGATCACGATCTGCCGGGCGACCACCTTGTTCGAGGCGACGACCGGGAGCATCGGCACGCCCACGCGCGCGTAGTCCTCCCGCACCTTCATGGACAGCGGCCAGTAGTGCGGCGGCGTCCAGAAGAACATGACGAGGAAGAGGATGACGGGCGCCCAGGACATCGAGTTGGTGACCGAGGACCAGCCGATCAGCACCGGCAGGCAGCCGGCGATGCCGCCCCACACGATGTTCTGCGAGGTACGGCGCTTGAGGATCATCGTGTAGACGACGACGTAGAAGAGGAGCGCGCCGAGCGACAGCCACGCGGACAGCCAGTTGACGGTGAGGCCGAACAGCAGCGTGGAGACGACCGCCAGCGTGATGCCGAAGGCCAGGCACTCGCGCGGGCTGACCATGCCGGTGACCAGCGGGCGCTGGGAGGTGCGGTCCATGAGCGCGTCGATGTCGCGGTCGATGTACATGTTCAGCGCGTTGGCGCCACCCGCCGACAGGTAACCGCCGACGCAGGTGAGAAGGACCAGCCCCAGATCGGGCACGCCCCGCTGTGCCAGGAACATCACCGGAACGGTGGTGATCAGCAGCAGCTCGATGATCCGCGGCTTGGTCAGCGCCACGAACGCCTTGACACGGGCCCCGAACGGCCGGTGGCTCGGGCTCTGGCTCGCACCGAGTACCCCCGCTGGACGGGATTCGACGGCCGTCACGCACACCCCTGACAGAGACTCCCAGCGAGCCGCCCGTGTGAACCGACGGTAAGGACTCGCGCGTACCACGCCACTGTAGACGTTGCCCAGACCCGGACATTCGCGGGGGTCGGATCGTGTTGGCGAGCCCTCCGGAAGGGCGCGATCCGGCTCGATTGAGCGATCGAATGAGCAGCTCCGTATTCATGTGCGGAATGCGATTCCGACCAGCGGGGAGGCGGATTCCGGAGAGTCCCGGCACTCTGGAACGACGCGGAAAAACGCACGTTCTGACGGGATAGGCTCGACAACGTCCGGCCGACGCCGAGAAGGCCGGCAAACCGGTGCGCGGTCCCCCCGTACGCCGGCATCCGACATGTGGAGAGGAGCCCTGACTCAGGGTGAGCAACAAGCCGACCACCACAGACCTCGACTGGACCGAGTTGGACCAGCGTGCCGTGGACACCGCGCGCGTCCTGGCCGCCGATGCCGTACAGAAGGTCGGCAACGGCCATCCCGGCACGGCGATGAGCCTGGCTCCCGTCGCCTACACCCTCTTCCAGAAGGTGATGCGGCACGACCCGGCCGATCCGCAGTGGGTGGGCCGCGACCGTTTCGTACTGTCCGCCGGCCACTCCTCCCTGACCCTCTACACCCAGCTGTACCTGGCCGGTTTCGGGCTGGAGCTGGACGACCTGAAGTCCTTCCGCACCTGGGGTTCCAAGACGCCCGGCCACCCGGAGTACGGGCACACGGCGGGCGTGGAGACCACGACCGGCCCCCTCGGCCAGGGTGTCGCCAACGCGGTGGGCATGGCGATGGCCGCCCGCTACGAGCGCGGTCTGTTCGACCCGGAGGCCCCCGCCGGCGAGTCCCCGTTCGACCACTTCATCTTCTGCGTCGCCGGTGACGGCTGCCTCCAGGAGGGCATCTCCGCCGAGGCGTCCTCGCTGGCCGGCCACCAGAAGCTCGGCAACCTGATCCTGCTGTGGGACGACAACCACATCTCGATCGAGGGCGACACCGAGACGGCCGTCTCCGAGGACACCGCTCTGCGGTACGAGGCCTACGGCTGGCACGTGCAGCGCGTGGAGCCCAAGGAGGACGGCGACCTCGACCCGCAGGCGATCCACGCGGCCGTCGAGGCGGCCAAGGCCGTCACCGACCGGCCGTCCTTCATCGCGATGCGCTCGATCATCGCCTGGCCGGCCCCGCACGCGCAGAACACCGAGGCCGCGCACGGCTCGGCGCTGGGCGAGGAGGAGGTCGCGGCCACCAAGCGCGTCCTCGGCTTCGACCCCGAGCAGCACTTCGAGGTCTCCGACGAGGTGCTGAACCACACCCGCGCCGCCGTCGAACGGGGTCGCCGGGCCAGGGCCGAGTGGGAGAAGTCGCTCCAGGTCTGGCGCGAGGCGAACGCGGACCGGGCCGCCGAGTTCGACCGGATCGCCGCGGGTGAGCTGCCCGCAGGGTGGGACGAAAAGATCCCGGTGTTCGAGGCGGGCAAGGGCCTGGCCACGCGCGCCGCGTCCGGCAAGGTGCTCCAGGCGCTCGGCGACGTGGTCCCGGAGCTGTGGGGCGGATCGGCGGACCTCGCCGGCTCGAACAACACCACCATCGACAAGACCTCGTCGTTCCTGCCCGAGGGCAACCCGCTGCCGGAGGCGGACCCGTACGGGCGCACCATCCACTTCGGCATCCGTGAGCACGCGATGGCCGCGGCGATGAACGGCATCACGCTGCACGGCAACACCCGCGTCTACGGCGGCACCTTCCTGGTCTTCTCCGACTACATGCGCAACGCGGTGCGCCTGTCGTCCCTGATGCACCTGCCGGTGACGTACGTCTGGACGCACGACTCCGTCGGTCTGGGCGAGGACGGCCCCACCCACCAGCCGGTCGAGCACCTGGCCTCGCTGCGCGCCATCCCGGGCCTGAACATCGTCCGCCCGGCCGACGCCAACGAGACCGCGATCGCCTGGCGCGAGATCCTGCGCCGCTGGACCAAGGAGTTCGGCAAGGGCGCCCCGCACGGGCTGGCGCTGACCCGCCAGGGCGTGCCGACGTACGAGCCCAACGACGACGCGGCGCGCGGCGGTTACGTCATGTTCGAGGCGGAGGGGCCCGACGGGCAGAACACCGAGGCGCAGGTCGTCCTGATCGCCACCGGTTCCGAGGTGCACGTGGCCGTGGAGGCCCGTGAGCGGCTCCAGGCCGAGGGCGTCCCCACCCGGGTGGTGTCCATGCCGTCCGTGGAGTGGTTCGAGGAGCAGGACCAGGGGTACCGGGACAGCGTGCTGCCCCCGGCCGTACGGGCACGTGTCGCGGTCGAGGCAGGTGTCGGTCTGACCTGGCACAAGTACGTGGGAGACGCCGGCCGCATCGTTTCCCTCGAGCACTTCGGCGCCTCGGCCGACGCCAAGGTGCTGTTCCGCGAGTTCGGCTTCACTGCCGAGAATGTGGCCGCCAAGGCCCGGGAATCCATCGCCGCCGCCCAGCGCTGACGCTCATATACGACCCGTAGGAGATGCATTTTCCATGACAGACGCACTGAAGCGCCTTTCCGACGAAGGCGTCGCGATCTGGCTGGACGACCTGTCGCGCAAGCGGATCACGTCCGGCAACCTCGCCGAGCTGATCGACCAGCAGCACGTCGTGGGCGTCACCACCAACCCGACGATCTTCCAGAAGGCCATCTCGCACGGGGACGGCTACGAGCAGCAGGTCTCGGACCTGGCCGCCCGCCGGGTCACGGTGGAGGAGGCCATCCGCATGATCACAACGGCGGACGTCCGCGACGCCGCCGACATCCTGCGTCCGCTCTTCGACGCCACCGGCGGCAAGGACGGCCGGGTCTCCATCGAGGTGGACCCGCGTCTGGCGCACAACACCAAGGCGACGGTCGCCGAGGCCCGCCAGCTCGCCTGGCTGGTCGACCGGCCCAACACGCTCATCAAGATCCCCGCCACCCGGGCGGGCCTGCCGGCGATCGCCGAGACCATCGGCAACGGCATCAGCGTCAACGTCACCCTGATCTTCTCGCTGGAGCGCTACCGCGCGGTGATGGACGCGTACCTGAGCGGCCTGGAGAAGGCCCGGGCGCGCGGCCTGGACCTGTCGAAGATCCACTCGGTGGCGTCCTTCTTCGTGTCCCGCGTGGACACCGAGATCGACCGGCGGATCGACGAGCTCGGCACCGACGAGGCCAAGGCGCTGCGCGGCAAGGCGGGCGTGGCCAACGCGCGTCTGGCCTACGAGGCGTACGAGGACGTCTTCTCCTCCGACCGGTGGAGCGCGCTGGAGCGGGAGGGCGCCAACAAGCAGCGTCCGCTCTGGGCGTCCACCGGGGTGAAGGACAAGGCGTACAAGGACACCATGTACGTCGAGGAGCTGGTGGCGCCGAACACGGTGAACACCATGCCCGAGGCCACCCTCGAGGCCACCGAGGACCACGGCGCGATCCGCGGCGACGCGATCACCGGCACCTACGAGCAGGCCCGCGCGGACATCGACGCGCTGGAGCGCATCGGGATCTCCTACGACGACGTCGTCCAGGTCCTGGAGGACGAGGGCGTCGAGAAGTTCGAAGGGTCCTGGAACGACCTGCTGAAGTCCACCGAGGCGGAGCTGGAGCGCCTCGCTCCCGCGGAGGGCTGAGAACCTTGGCTCCTCTCACCGTCACCGGAGCGAATCCGCTCCGTGACCCCGCCGACCGACGGCTCCCGCGCATCGCGGGGCCGTCGGGCCTGGTCATCTTCGGTGTCACCGGAGACCTGTCGCGCAAGAAGCTGATGCCCGCGGTGTACGACCTGGCCAACCGGGGTCTGCTGCCGCCGGGCTTCTCGCTCGTCGGCTTCGCCCGCCGCGACTGGGAGCACGAGGATTTCGCGGAGGTCGTGCACGACGCCGTCAAGGAGCACGCGCGCACGCCGTTCCGTGAGGAGGTCTGGCAGCAGCTCATCCAGGGGATGCGCTTCGTGCAGGGCACCTTCGACGACGACGACGCGTTCGAGCGGCTGCGCGGCACGATCGAGGAACTGGACAAGGCGCAGGGCACGGGAGGCAACTTCGCCTTCTACCTGTCGGTGCCGCCGAAGTCCTTCCCGGTGGTCATCCAGCAGCTCAAGAAGCACCAGCTCGCCGACCAGAGCCACGGCTCGTGGCGGCGCGCGGTCATCGAGAAGCCCTTCGGCCACGACCTGAGGTCGGCCGAGGAGCTCAACTCGATCGTGCACGAGGTCTTCGCCCCGGACCAGGTCTTCCGCATCGACCACTACCTGGGCAAGGAGACCGTCCAGAACATCCTGGCGCTGCGCTTCGCCAACACGATGTTCGAGCCGATCTGGAACCGGTCCTTCGTGGACCATGTGCAGATCACCATGGCCGAGGACATCGGGATCGGCGGCCGGGCCGGCTACTACGACGGCATCGGCGCCGCCCGTGACGTCATCCAGAACCACCTGCTGCAGCTCCTGGCGCTGACCGCCATGGAGGAGCCCGCCTCCTTCGACGCGGACGCGCTGGCCGCGGAGAAGACCAAGGTGCTCGGCGCGGTGAAGCTGCCCAAGGACCTGGGCAGGTCGACCGTGCGCGGGCAGTACGCGGCGGGCTGGCAGGGCGGCGAGAAGGTCATCGGCTACCTCGAGGAAGAGGGCATCGACAAGAAGTCGAAGACCGACACCTACGCGGCCGTCAAGCTGGCGATCGACAACCGCCGCTGGGCGGGCGTCCCCTTCTATCTGCGCACCGGAAAGCGCCTGGGCCGCCGCGTCACCGAGATCGCGGTCGTCTTCCAGCGGGCGCCGCACTCCCCCTTCGACACCTCGGCCACCGAGGAACTCGGGCAGAACGCCATCGTCATCCGCGTCCAGCCGGACGAGGGCGTGACGGTCCGCTTCGGCTCCAAGGTGCCCGGCACGTCGATGGAGATCCGGGACGTGTCGATGGACTTCGCCTACGGCGAGTCCTTCACGGAGTCCAGCCCGGAGGCGTACGAGCGGCTGATCCTGGACGTGCTGCTCGGCGACTCCAACCTCTTCCCGCGCACCGAGGAGGTCGAGCTGTCCTGGCGGATCCTCGACCCGATCGAGACGTACTGGGACAAGCACGGCAGGCCCGCGCAGTACCCGTCCGGGACATGGGGGCCCGCCGAGGCGGACGACATGCTCGCACGAGACGGACGGAGCTGGCGCCGGCCATGAAGATAGACCTGACCGACACCACGGCCAGCAAGATCAACAAGGCGCTGGTGAAGGCCCGGCGGGCGATCGGCACCCCGGCCGTGGGCATGGTGCTCACGCTGGTCATCGTCACCGACGAGGAGAACGCCTACGACGCCCTGAAGGCCGCCGGCGACGCCTCGCGGGAGCATCCCTCGCGCCTGCTGGTCGTCATCAAGCGGCACGCCCGGACCCTGCGCGACCGCACCTCCTCGCGGCTGGACGCCGAGGTGCGGGTGGGCGCGGACGCCGGCACCGGCGAGACGGTGGTGCTGCGCCTGCACGGCGAGGTGGCCGACCACGCCCAGTCGGTGGTGCTGCCGCTGCTGCTGCCCGACGCGCCGGTCGTCGTCTGGTGGCCGGTGAACGCGCCGCTCGACCCGGCCAAGGACCCGCTGGGCGCCCTGGCGCAGCGCCGGGTCACCGACACCTACTCCTCCGAGCAGCCGGTGCGGGAGCTCTCGGCGCGGGCCGAGGCGTACACGCCCGGCGACACGGACCTGTCCTGGACCCGGATCACGCCGTGGCGCTCGATGCTGGCCGCGGCCCTCGACCAGGTCACCTGCGAGGTCAGGGCCGTGGAGGTGGAGGGCGAGGAGTTCAACCCGAGCTGCGAGCTGCTGGCGATGTGGCTCGCGGACCGGCTGGACGTACCCGTCAGGCGCTCGCGGTCCGCGGGGCCCGGTCTGACCGCGGTCCGCATGGAGACCAGCTGCGGCCCGATCGCCCTGGACCGGGCCGACGGCAGGCTGGCGACCTTGTCCATCCAGGGGCAGCCGGAGCGGGCGGTGGCGCTGAAGCGGCGGGAGACGGCCGAGCTGATCGCGGAGGAGCTGCGGCGGCTCGACCCGGACGACACGTACGCCTCCGCGCTGCGGTTCGGCGTGGACCGGCTGGACGGCAGCCGGGCGTCCGACGGCTCCAGTGCTTCGGCGCCGGAGCCGGTCGCGGTGCCCGTGCCCCAGGAGGAGGCCGCCAAGTGAGCACTCCGCAACTGGTCGTCCACCACGACAAGGAGCTGATGGCGCAGGCCGCCGCGGCCCGGCTGATCACCCGGGTCGTGGACGCGCAGGCCTCGACGGGTTCGGCGTCCGTGGTCCTCACCGGCGGCCGCAACGGCAACGGTGTGCTGGCCGCGCTGGCGGCGGCGCCCGCCCGCGACGCGATCGACTGGGGCCGGCTCGACCTGTGGTGGGGCGACGAGCGGTTCCTGCCGGAGGGCGACCCGGAGCGCAATGTCACGCAGGCCCGCGAGGCCCTGCTGGACTCCGTGCCGCTGGACCCCAAGCGCGTGCACGCCATGCCCGCGTCGGACGGTCCCCATGGCGCGGACGCCGAGGCGGCGGCGGAGGCCTACGCCGAGGAGCTGGCCCGCGCGGCCGGCCCCGAGAACCACGGCGCGGTCCCGGCGTTCGACGTCCTGATGCTGGGCGTCGGCCCGGACACCCATGTCGCGTCCCTCTTCCCGGAGCACCCGGGGGTGCGCGAGACGGAGCGTACGGTGATCGGGGTGCACGGCTCCCCCAAGCCGCCGCCCACCCGCGTCTCCCTCACCCTGCCCGCCATCCGCTCGGCCCGTGAGGTCTGGCTGCTGGCGGCAGGCGAGGACAAGGCCAACGCGGTGGCGATGGCCCTGTCGGGCGCGGGCGAGATCCAGGCCCCGGCAGCCGGCGCCCGGGGCCGCGCCCGCACTCTGTGGCTCCTGGACAAAGCGGCGGCATCCCAACTGCCGCGGTCGCTGTATCCGCCGGCTTCGGCGTGAACGGCAAGGTGCGGCGGCGGTGGGAACACCGCCGCCGCACCTTGTTCCCGGCCCGTCCGGCATGCGGGGAGGAAGCCGTTCAGGCCGGACCGGAGGTCGGCGTCACTTCACCGACCCGGCCATCACCCCCTGCACGAAATGCCGCTGGAAGGCGAAGAACACGACCACCGGCACGATCAGCGACAGGAACGCCCCCGGCGCCAGGACATCGATGTTGCTGCCGAACTGCCGGATCTGCGACTGGAGTTCCACCGTCAGCGGCTGCGACGAGGTGTCGGCGAACAGCAGCGCCACCAGCATGTCGTTCCACACCCACAGGAACTGGAAGATGGCGAGGCTCGCGATCGCGGGCCGCCCCACCGGCAGCACCAGCCGGGTGAAGATGCGCCACTCGTTGCCCCCGTCCATGCGGGCCGCCTCCAGCATCTCCTTCGGCATCTCGGCGAAGTAGTTCCGCAACAGGAACACCGCGAACGGCAGTCCGTAGGCCACGTGGAAGAGGACCACGCCGGGGATCGTGCCGAACAGGCCGAGCTGACCGAAGAGTTTGGCGACGGGCAGCAGGCCGATCTGCACGGGCACCACCAGCATGGCCACCACCAGCAGGAACAGCGGCTCACGGGCCGGGAAGTCCAGCCAGGCGAACGCGTATCCGGCCAGCGCCGCGATGACCACGACCAGGAACGTCGTGGGCACCGAGATCAGCACCGTGTTCCAGAAGGCCCTGGTGATGCCGGAGTTCCTCAGCAGTGCCGAGTAGTTGTCGAAGGACAGTTGCTGCGGGCTTGCCAGCGCCGTCCACCAGCCGCCCTTCGCGGTGTCCTGGGCCGAACGCAGCGACGACACGAACAGCCCCGCGAGCGGGGTCATCCAGACCAGGCCGATCACCACGAGGACGGCCTGGACCAGCGCGCTGCTCAGGGCCCGCCTGACCGCGTTCATCACTGACTCCTTCGGAAGCGGCGGACGTTGAACACCATCGCCGGGATCACCAGGAGCAGCAGGAGCACGCCGAGCGCGCTGCCGAGGCCCTGGTTGTTGCCACCGCCGAAGGACACCAGCCACATCTGGGTCGCCAGCACGGTGGCGTCCTGCTGCACCGGGCCGGGCGCGATGATGTAGACGAGGTCGAAGACCTTCATCACGTTGATCACGAGGGTGACGAAGACGACGGTGAGGACGGGGGCGAGCAGCGGCACGGTGATCCGGCGGAAGATCTGCCACTCGTTGGCCCCGTCGATGCGCGCCGCCTCCAGCGCGTCACGCGGCAGCGCGGACAGTCCGGCACCGATCAGCACCATCGCGAACCCGGTCCAGATCCACAGGTAGGCGCCGATGATCATCGGGGTGACGAGCGTCGGGCCGAGCCAGGAGACACCCTGGTAGGGCTGGGCGAAGTTGGCCTGCGGCAGCTTCACCTCGTACGAGCCCGCCTTCAGGCCCGTGAAGCGGAAGGAGCCGTCGGAGCCCGTGGTGGTGCTCGCGACCGTCCCGCCGTCGCGCACCGCCTCGACCTTCATCCCGGGCATACCGCTCTCGCCGGGGTCGATCTTGCCCTGGGTGCCGCCTCCGCCGGGCGCGAAGTCCAGGTAGACGACTCCGCTCAGTTCGTCCGCGGCGGTCTTCCCGTCCTCCACGGGGCGGGCGGGCGAGGCGCCGCCGGGCAGGTCCTTGGGCAGCACGCCGACCATGGGCAGGGTCACCGTGGAGCCCGGCGAGAGGCTCGTGTCCGTGAGGTAGGAGCCGTCACGGCCCTCGCTCAGCCCGAACCCCTCGCGGGCGCGGGCGCTCGGGTAGGCCGGGGATCCCTTGAACGCGTCGTGCACGGAGACCACGGCGGCGTTCAGGACGCCCTTGTCCGGGTCCTCGTCGTAGGCGAGCCGGAAGATGATGCCGGCGGCCAGGAAGGACACGGCCATCGGCATGAACAGCAGCAGCTTGAACGCCGTCGCCCAGCGGACCTTCTCCACCAGCACGGCGAGGATCAGTCCGAGCCCGGTGAGCAGCGCCGGGGCGACGACGACCCAGATCGTGGTGTTCCGGATGGCCTTCAGCGTCGCCGGGTCGTGGAACATCTCGGTGTAGTTGTCCCCGCCGACGAACCGGGTGCCGGAGGCGTCGAAGAAGCTCCGGCCGACGGAGAACAGCACCGGGTAGACGACGAGGGCGCCGAGCAGCAGCAGTGCGGGGAAGACGAACAGCAGCGCGACGACCAGCCCCCGCCGCCGCGCGCGCCGGACTCGGTCGGCGCGCGCGGCGGGCGACGGGGGGCCCGCGCCCTTCTCCTTCGGGAGCGTGGTGGCGGTCATGGCGGGTCAGCCCTGGTTCTTGTACGCCTTGGCCGCCGCGGCCTCCAGCTTCGCCGCGGTGCCCTTCGGGTCGGACGGGTCGCGCAGGAAGTCCTGGAGCAGCTTCCACTCGCCCACGCCGCTGGTGCCGCCGAAGGCCGCCGGGGCCTGGTCGGACATGTCGAAGCGGACCGCGTCGGAGTCGCCCGCCGCGACCAGGGACTTGGCGGTGGCGCGGGTCACGTCGTCGCCGTAGGAGGCGAGGTCGAGGTTCTTGTTCGGGGACAGGAATCCGCCGGCCTTGGCCCACACGGCCGCGGCCTCCGGGGTGGCCAGGTACTCGAGGAGCTTCATGCCGGCCTTGGCGTTCTTGCCGTCCTTGAGGACGGCGGCCGCGTCACCGCCGCTGACGACCGGCGCGTTGCCGCCGTCGACCGGCGGGAAGGGGAAGAAGTCCGCGTCCTTGCCGATGGTCCGGTCGAACTGGTCGTGGGCGACGCCCGCGACGAAGTCGCCCTCGTAGACCATGCCGGCCTCGGGCTTGGGTCCGAAGACCTTCTCCACCGAGCCCGGGAAGTCGGTGTTGAGCGCGCCCTTCTGGCCGCCCGCGATCAGCTGCTTGTCCTTGAACAGCTTGCCGAGCGTGGTGAGGGCCTTGACCACGCTGTCGTCGGTCCACTTCAGCTCGTGGGCGGCGAGGGCGTCGTACTTCTCGGGGCCGGCCTGGGAGAGGTAGACGTTCTCGAACCAGTCGGTCAGGGTCCAGCCGTCCTGTCCGGCGACCGCGAAGGCGGCGAGTCCGGAGTCGGAGAGGGTGTGGCCGGCCTTGAGCATCTCGTCGTAGGTCGCCGGTGCTTTGACGCCGGCCTGGTCGAGCGCGTCGGGGCTGTACCAGACGGTGGACTTGTGGGCGGCCTTGAAGTACAGGCCGTACAGGGTGTCGTCGACGCTGCCGTACTTCTTCCACACCGGCGCGAAGTTCGCGTCCACCGACTTCTGGGTGGTGTCGGACAGCGGCTCCAGCCAGCCCTTCTTGGCGAACTGCTGGAGCACGCCGACCTGCGGGACCATCACGACGTCGGGGGCGTTGCCGCCCTCGATCTTGCTGCCGACGACGGTGGAGACGTTGTCGCCGGTCGACATGAACTGGGTCTTGGCGCCGGTCTTCGCGGAGAACGCGTCCAGCACCTTCTGGAAGTTCTTCTGCTCGCTGCCGGACCAGACGCCGGCCACGGTGACCGTCTGGCCGCTGAGCGTCTTGTCGCCGCCACCGGCGGAGACGGGCTCGTCGCCGCCGCAGGCGGTGGCGCCGAGGGCGAGGACGAGGGCGGTGCAGCCGGTGAGCAGGGTGGTACGTCGTCGCATCATCGTTGATGTCCCTTCGGAAGGTGGGGATTGACGCAGTTCAGAGATCGGTGAGGTTCAGCGGTCGGTGAGGTTCAGAGATCGGTGCCGTCGGTGATCCACCAGGCGGCGGTGGACCCGGCGAGCACTCCGGGCGGGCAGTCGGCGCTGGCCAGCAGCGGAGTGCCGGGGACCGGCGCGGTCGTGGGCGACGTACCGAAGTTGACGGCGCAGACCAGGCCGTCGCCGCGGACGAAGGCGAGCACGTCCGGCGGGGTGTCCAGCCAGCGCAGCGAGCCCTCGCCCAACTGGGGCAGCGCGGATCGCAGTTGCAGGCCGTCGCGGTACAGGTGCCAGAAGGAGCGGGTGTCGGCGAGGGCGCGTTCGGTGACGTACTCGGCGAAGTACTCGGGCTGCGGCAGCCAGGGCTTGGCGCTCTGGGTCCCGGAGGTGAAGCCGAACGGGGAGACCTGTCCCGACCAGGGCAGGGGCACCCGGCAGCCGTCGCGGACGTGGGTGCGGCTTCCGGTGCGGTGGAAGATGGGGTCGGTGAGCACGTCGTCGGGCAGGTCGACGACCTCGGGCAGGCCGAGTTCCTCGCCCTGGTAGACGTACGCGGCTCCGGGCAGCGCCAGCATCAGCAGCGCGGCGGCGCGGGCGCGGGCGGCGCCGAGTCCGCTGCCCTCCACGGCGGCCTCGCCGTAGCGGGTGACGGTGCGGACCTGGTCGTGGTTGTTGAGGACCCAGGTGACCGTCGAGCCGGTGCCGGCGATGTCGAGCATGGCCTCGGAGATGACCTTGCGGAAGGCGTCGGCGTCCCAGGGGGCGCCGAGCAGGTCGAAGAAGAAGGCCTGGTGCAGTTCGTCCGCGCGGACGTACTTGGCGTGTTCGCGGGCGCTGGGCACGGAGACCTCGCCGACGAGCAGGCGTTCACGGCCGTCGCGTGCGGTGTACTCCTCGCACACCGCGCGCCAGTGCCGCCACACGTCGTGCACCTCGGGCTGGTTCCAGGCGAGCGGGTTGACCGAGTCGCGGGTGCGGGCGTCGGCCTCCGGGTCCGGGGAGTCGGGCAGTTCGGGGTGCTTGAACAGGCCGGCGGCGACGTCGATGCGGAAGCCGTCCACGCCCCGGTCGAGCCAGAAGCGCAGGACGCGCTCGAACTCGGCGGGGATCTCGGGGTTGCGCCAGTTCCAGTCGGGCTGCTCGGGCGTGAACATGTGCAGGTACCACTGGCCGGGGCGGCCGTCCGGCTCGGTGACCCGGCTCCAGGCGGGGCCCCCGAACATGGCGTGCCAGTTGTTGGGCGGCTCGGCGCCGTCGGGGCCGCGCCCGTCGGTGAAGTGGAAGCGGTCGCGGGCCTCGCTGCCGGGCGCGGCGGCGAGCGCCTCGCGGAACCACGGGTGCTCGCTGGAGCAGTGGTTGGGGACGATGTCGAGGAGCACCCTGATCCCCAGCCGACGGGCGGTGGCCATCAGCAGGTCGAACTCGGCGAGGTCGCCGAAGAGCGGGTCGACACCGCAGTAGTCGGCCACGTCGTAGCCGTGGTCGTGCTGCGGGGAGGGGTAGAAGGGGCTCAGCCAGATGCCGTCGACGCCGAGCTTCTTCAGATACGGCAATCCCGCGCGCACCCCGGCCAGATCGCCGATGCCGTCGCCGGTGCTGTCCAGGAAGCTGCGGACATACACCTGGTAGATCACCGCGTCGCGCCACCAACCATGCCTGTTCAATCCATTGACCTGTTCCTGTGAAGGCAGCCGTTATGCATGCATGTTAGGTAGCGGTGTCTCGAAGGTGTCAACGAACGGAACAGAAGCTACTCAGCAGTTGACCGCCCATGTCCGGACTTGTCCGGACGGATCAGAGGCAGTTGTGATGGCGGCGTTACCTAACACGTAACTAGCGTGGGCGCTTCGCTGCGCGCGGTACGAGTGCTACGAGCGCCCGGCGATGGCGTCGAGCTCGCGCGCCAGGCGCCGTACGGCCGCCTCGGGGGTCTGCCGCCCCGCCAGCGCGTCGTGCACGACCGCCTGCACCACGAGGCTGACCTGGTCGTAGTGCGGGCTCTTGGGGCGCGGCGCGGCGGCCAGCACGGAGGCCCGCAGGGTCGGCAGATACGGGAACCGCCGCACGAGTGCGGGGTCCTCGTACAGCGCGGCGCGCACGGGCGGCAGCGCGCCCTCGGTGAGCACCTGGCGCTGGACGGGCTCGCTGGTGAGGTACGCGATGAGGCGCGCGGCCGAGTCGGGGTGCCGCGCGTGCGTGTTGACGGCCAGGTTGGAGCCGCCGAGGACACTGGTGCCCGGCCCGTCGGGTCCGGGCAGCGGCACGGCGCCGATCCTCCCGGCGACCTCGGAGCCCCCGGCCGAGGCGACGGCGTACGCGTAGGGCCAGTTGCGCAGGAAGAGCAGCCGGCCGTCCTGGAAGGCCTGCTTGGACTCCTCCTCCTTGTACGTCAGCGCCTCCCTGTGGATCCATCCCTCGCGGAAGCCGCGCGCCAGGAAGCCGATGCCCTCGCGGGCCGCGCGCGAGTCGACGGTGACGCGCTCGCCCTCGTCGCCGAGGATCGTGCCGCCCGCCGAGTACACGGCCTCGGCGGCGTTGACGGTCAGGCCCTCGTACGGCAGGAACTGGCCCGCGTAGCCGTCCAGTCCGTACTTCGGCGCGATGGTCCGGGCGGCGTTCTCCAGTTCGGTCCAGGTGCGCGGCGGCGCGACGCCCTCCTTGTCCAGGACGTCCTTGCGGTACAGCAGCAGGCCGGCGTTGGTGACGTACGGGACCGCGTACAGCCGTCCGTCGTAGGTGGCCGTGCCGACGACCGGGGGCAGGAAGGTCTTCAGCGGGAAGCGTTCGCGCGGCAGCGGGCGGATCCAGCCGGCCGCTGCGAACTCCGACGTCCAGTTCACGTCGATGTTGAGCACGTCGAACCGGCTGCGGTTGCCGCCGCGCAGGTCGGTGGCCATCTGCGCCCGGGTCTCGTCGGCGGCGTCGGGCAGCTCGACGAGGGTGACCCTCTCGGCGGGATGGGTACGGTTCCAGCCCTCCAGCAGCGGGCCGAGGTAACCGGTCAGATCGCCCGCGGTGGCCAGGGTGAGCGGGCCGCGGCCCTCACCGCTCCCCCCGGTCGCCCTCGCGCCCGAGGATATATAGCCGGTCATGACCACGACCAGAACAAGGAGGCCCCTACCAGCGGCGTGGATCCACCGCATAGGTTCCTCCTTGCACACCGGCGCCGGGCACCTTCGCCCGGCTCAGGCCATGTATACCTGTTAGGTATGGGCGATACTAGGGCCCGGCGTCAATCTCACGTCGTCCACCCGGAGACCCCCGCATGACGCGTCTGACGAGGACCTAGGAGGAGAGCACGCGTGCGCCTGCCCCTCCTGGCACTTCTCGCGCGCGGTCCCGCCCACGGCTACGAGCTGAAGCAGGACCTTGAGCAACTGCTGGGCTCCGCGTACCCTCAGCCGAACGTCGGCCAGATCTACGTGACCCTCGGCCGCCTCGAGAAGTCGGGACTGATCGAGGGCGAGGAGGTCGAGCAGTCCAGCCGGCCCAACAAGAAGATCTACCACCTCACCGACGCCGGGCGGGAGGAACTGCGCGCCTGGTTCGAGGAGCCCGAGGACGAACCCCGGGTGCGGGACGAGTTCTTCATGAAGCTCGCCCTCGCCCCGCAGACCGGTCTCGCCGACCAGATCGCCCTCATCAACAAGCAGCGGCGCCAGTACCTCAACACCATGCGCAGTCTGTCGAAGCTGGCCGCCGCCGAGAACCGGGACAACCGAATCGCCCAACTGCTGATCGAGGGCGCCATGCTGCACCTTCAAGCCGACCTGGACTGGCTGGAGCGGTGCCAGGAGGAACTGGAGGGGCTGGAGTGAGTGACGTCCGAGCTCCGGCGCTGCTGCGGGCCGAGGGCCTGGTCAAGACGCACCACGGCCAGGGGGCGCCCGCCCGGGCCGTGCGCGGGGTGGATCTGTCGGTGACCCGCGGCGAGTTCGTGGCGGTCACCGGCCCGTCCGGGGCCGGCAAGTCGACGCTGCTGCACCTGCTCGGCGGACTGCAGCGGCCGGACGAGGGCAGCATCTGGCTGGACGGCCGGTGCACCGACTCCTACGGCGAGGCCCGCTGGGCCGAGGAGCGCCGCAACGGCATCGGGATCGTGTTCCAGTTCTTCAACCTGGTCTCCAACCTGTCCGTCGCCGACAACGTCGAGCTGCCCGCCCTGCTCGCCGGCCGCTCGCCGCGGCAGGCACGCGCCGAGCGGGAGGAGCTGCTGGCCGAGCTGGGCCTCGAGGGCAAGGAGCGCAGCATGCCGGGCGAGCTGTCCGGCGGTGAGCAGCAGCGGGTCGCGCTGGCCCGCGCGCTGGTCAACCACCCTCCGCTGCTGCTCGCCGACGAGCCCGCCGGCAGCCTCGACAGCAAGGGCACCCGCGAGGTGATGCGGCTGCTGTCGCGCTTCCACGGGCGCGGCCAGACGATCGTGCTGGTCACCCATGACGCCCGGCTGGCCAGCGCCGCGGACCGGGTGATCAGTTTCTTCGACGGCCGGATCGCCGACGACGCGGAACTGGACGGGAGCACGCCGTCGCGGAGCACGGGGATCTCGGGTGTGCTGGAGCTGAGGGACTGAGTGCGGTGTACGACCACCTGATGTGCTCGGGTCACGGCCGCCGGGCGTGCCCGGGTCCGCGTTCCGGACCGAGGGGCTGAGGCCCGTGCGAGCCACGTTGCGCTGGGCGCACTCCGATCTGCGCACCCACCGCGGGGAAGCGCTGTTCATCGCGCTGGCCACGACCGGCATCGTCGCCTCGCTGCTGCTGGCCACCGCCTTGTTCGGCTACGCCACCAACCCCTGGCAGCGGGTCTTCACCCAGTCCAACGGGGCGCATGTCTGGCTGCACACGGCGCGGTCCGCCGAGACGGAGCGGCTCGCCGCGCTGGACGGCGTCGAGTCGGTCACCGACGCCTACCTCATCGAGTCCGCCACCGTCGTCTCCCGCGGCACCCGCGCCACCGTGGAGCTGCGCGGCACCCCGTCGCAGCCCACCGTGGGCCGCCCGCTGCTCACCGCCGGGCACTGGCCGGCCGCCGGGGAGCCGGACGGCGTGGTCCTGGAGAGCCGCCTGGCCAGGGCGCTGCTGGCCGAGCCCGGTGACACTCTCGTCCTGCCCGGCACCGGGCGCACGCTCAGCGTGGTGGGCATCGCCGACAGCGCCGAGCCCCGCTACGGCCCCGGCGAGCAGCCGGGGCTGGTGTGGGCGCGGCCGTCCGCCGTGCGCGAGCCCGGCGGACGGGTGGTCGGACTGCGGCTGACCGATCCCGACGACACGGACTACGCCGTGCAGCGCGCCGTCACCGTGCTGGGCGCCGGCGTGGTCGGCGAGGTGTCCACCTGGCAGCAGGCGCGGGCCGAGGCGCAGGGCGACAACCGGCTGCTCGGGCAGGTGCTGGGCCTGTTCGGGCTGGGCGCCCTGATCGCGGCCGGGCTGGCGGTGCACGGCGCGATCGGCACTCGCATCCGGGGGCATCTGCGGGACATCTCGGTGCTCAAGGCGATCGGTTTCACACCCGCCCAGGTGGTCCGGATCTTCCTGCTCCAGCATGTGGCGTACGCCCTGCTGGGCGCCGTGGCCGCGGTGGTGCTCACCGAGGGGCTGGGCGCGCGGATACCGGGCCGGCTCGGCGACGCGGTCGGCGTGTGGCAGGGCCTGCCGGACCACACGGTGGCGATGGTCGCGGTCCCGGTGGGAGCGGTGCTGTTCATCGGCGCGGTGACCGGGCTCGCGGCGTGGCGGGCGGGACGGGTGCCGCCGGTCCCGGTGCCGCGCCCCACGGCGGTGCCGGGCGGCAGGCTGACCGCGGCCGCCCGCAGGGCGCTGGGCCTGCGCCTGCCGCCCGCGCTCGTCCTGGGCTGGCACCGGGCCTTCACCCGCCGTCCGCGCACCTTCGCCACGGTGGGACGGCTGGCGCTGCCGCTGCTGCTGATGGTGGTGGCGATGAGTGCCTGGACCACGATCGACCGCTTCCACAGCAGGCCGGAGGAGCTGGGGCTGCCGGCCGCGCTCACCGTCCGTCCCGACAGCACCCTGGACGACCGCGGGGCGCGGGAGCTGCTGGCGCGGGAGCCCGGGGTCGCCGCCGTCTACCCCGGGGTGGAGGTGGCCGCCCTGGTCCCCGGCCAGACGGCCACGATCGCCCTGCGGGGCCTGGGCACCCGCGAGGCCCCCTACCCGTTCGCCCTCGCCGAGGGCCGCCGCGCGAACGGCCCCGACGAGGCGGTGGCCGGGCAGGGCCTGCTGGACCTGCTCGACGTCACGGTCGGCGACTGGGTGCGCATGACGGTGGGCGACCAGCCGCAGATCCTGCACATCGTCGGCCGCAGCATCGAGCCGGAGAACGCCGGCCGGGTCATCTCCACGTCCCTGGACACCCTGCACGAGAACGACCCGAACCTCAGCCCCACCTTCTACCAGCTCCGCCTGGACCCGGGCGCCGATCCGCGCCACGTCGCCACGGCCCTGTCCGCCACCGCCCACGGCCACCTGGACGTCCATCCGGTGACCAACCCGGCCGACGGCCTGTCGTCGATGCGCGCGGTCATCGTGGGCCTGATCTGCGTCCTGGCCCTGATCGGTCTGATCGAGCTCCTCTCCGCGATCGGCGGCACGATCCGCGAGGGCGAACGGGATCTTCTGGCTCTCAAAGCCATCGGTCTCTCGCCCCGCCAGATCACCGCGATCACGGTGACCTCGACCAGCTGCACCGCCCTGGCCGCGGCGGCCGCCGCAACCGTCCTGGCCCTCCCCCTGTCCGACTGGCTGATCAACGCCCAGGGCCACTCCAGCGGCATCGGCGCCGGGATCGCCAGACCCCCTTCCCCGCTCCTGCTCCTCCTCTTCGTCACCGCGGCCACCCTCGGCGCCGCTGCCCTCTCCACCCTCCCCGCCACACGAGCCTCCCATCGCCGCCAGGCAGACACCCTGTCGGCGGTGGCCTGAGCACGCGGGGGGCGGGGGCCGGGCCGGAGCCCCCGGGCCTCGGAGGTTCCGGGCCCGGGGCTCCGCTCCGGCGTGACGGGGTGGGTGGGAGGAGGGGTCACCGGGAGCGAAGGGCGCGGTACTTGGCGACCAGGGTTGTCGTGGAGGGGTCCAGTCCCTCCACCTGCGCCCCCTCCGTCAGCGCCGGTTCCACCCGCTTCGCCAGGACCTTGCCCAGCTCGACTCCCCACTGGTCGAAGGAGTCGATGTTCCAGACGGCGCCCTGGACGAACACCTTGTGCTCGTACAGGGCGATCAGCTGACCCAGCACCGACGGAGTCAGCTCGCGCGCGAGGATCGTGGTCGTGGGGTGGTTCCCGCGGAAGGTCTTGTGCGGCACCAGCTCGGCGGGCACCCCCTCCGCTCGAACCTCCTCCGGCGTCTTGCCGAAGGCCAGCGCCTGGGTCTGCGCGAAGAAGTTGGCCATCAGCAGATCGTGCTGCGCCCGGAGTTCACCGCTCAGCTCGGCCACCGGCTCGGCGAAGCCGATGAAGTCCGCCGGGATCAGCTTCGTACCCTGGTGGATCAACTGGTAGTACGCGTGCTGCCCGTTCGTGCCGGGCGTCCCCCACACCACCGGCCCGGTCTGCCACCCCACCGGCTCCCCGTCCCGCTGCACGGACTTCCCGTTGGACTCCATGTCCAGCTGCTGGAGATACGCGGTGAACTTCGACAGATAGTGGGAGTACGGCAGCACCGCATGCGACTGCGCGTCATGGAAGTTGCCGTACCAGATTCCCAACAGCCCCAGCAGCAGCGGCACGTTGGACTCGGGCGGCGCGGTCCTGAAGTGCTCGTCGACGAGACGGAAGCCGTCCAGCATCTCCCGGAACCGGTCCGGCCCGATCGCGATCATCAGGGACAGGCCGATCGCGGAGTCGTACGAGTACCGCCCCCCGACCCAGTCCCAGAACTCGAACATGTTCTCGACATCGATGCCGAACCCGGACACCTTCTCCGTGTTCGTGGACAGCGCCACGAAGTGCCGGGCGACCGCCTCCGGGCCGGCCTTCAGCTCGCTCAGCAGCCAGTTGCGCGCCGACGTGGCGTTGGTGATCGTCTCGATGGTGGTGAACGTCTTGGAGGCGATGACGAACAGCGTCTCCGACGCGTCCAGATCCCGTACGGCCTCGTGCAGGTCCGCGCCGTCGACGTTCGACACGAACCGCACCGTCAGACCGCGGTCGGTATAGGCCCGCAGCGCCTCGTACGCCATCGCGGGCCCCAGGTCGGAGCCGCCGATGCCGACGTTGACCACATTGCGGATCCGCTTGCCGGTGTGCCCGGTCCACTCCCCCGACCGCACCCGGTGGGCGAAGTCGCTCATCTTGTCGAGGACCGCGTGCACCCCCGGCACGACGTTCTCCCCGTCGACCTCGATCACCGCGTCCCGCGGCGCGCGCAACGCCGTGTGCAACACGGCCCGGTCCTCGGTGACGTTGATCCTCGCACCGCGGAACATGGCGTCCCGCAGTCCGGACACGTCCGTCGCGGCGGCCAGCTCCCGCAACAGCCGCAGCGTCTCGTCGGTGACGAGATGCTTGGAGTAGTCGACGTACAGATCACCGACCTGGAGGGCGTACGCCTCGCCGCGCTCCGGGTGGGCCGCGAACAGATCGCGCAGACCGGTGTCGGCGAGCTCCTCACGGTGCTTGGCCAGAGCGGTCCACTCCGGCCTCTGGTTGAGCCTGGTACGGGCGTCTGCGTTCATTCGGACCTCAGCCTTCTTTCCTAGCTGTCCTGCGTCCTTGCCCCGCTGCCGCTCCAACCTAGTTGATCAGCGGGTGACATGAGTCGTCGTCACGCCGTCGTCCGGCGCAACAACGAGTACGTCGGCACGGCGCACGGGTATCAGCGCGGCCACGGAAAGGACGAAGAAGCCGGCCGTGAGCAGCATCGGCCGGTTCGGCCCCCACACCGCGGCGACGGCCCCGCCGAGCACCGCCCCGAGCGGCGCCCCGGCCACCGCCAGGGTGCGGAAGGCCGCGCTGACCCGTCCCAGCATCCCGGCGGGGCTGCGCTGCTGCATCAGCGTCGTCGTGTTGACGTTCCACACCATGCCCATCAGCCCGAACACGGCCAGCGCGGCCACCGCGACGGCCAGGCTGCGCACCAGTCCCACGACCGCCAGGGCGGCGATCTGCACCCCGCCGGCCAGCAGTACGGCCCGTATCCGCCCGAGCCGGGCGACGATCGGCCGGTTGGCCGCTCCACCGGCCAGGCTGCCCAGCGTGTACGCCGTCAGCACCATGGCGTACCCCTTGGTGCCCGCGCCGAGCCAGCCGGTCACGACGACCACCAGGGTGGCGATGAGCGCGCCCATCCCGACGTTGCACAGCGCGGTGGCCGCGCACAGCGCGCGCAGGGCCCTGTCCCGCCCGAGGGCGCGCAGTCCGTCGGCGATCTCCCGCCGCAGCGTGCTCCCCGCGGGTCTCGGCTTCCGCTCGGGCGCGGCGACCCGCAGGGAGGCCACGAGCGCGGCGGCGGCCAGGAAGGTGACCGCGTCGGCCGCGAAGGGGGCGGCGGCCCCCGCGGCGATCAGCAGGGGCACGACCGGGCCGCCCAGCAGCCCGCCCGCGAGGCGCTGTCCGGTCATCAGACGGGCGTTGGCGGTGCCCAGCGCCTCGGGCCCCACCAGGACGGGCAGCAGGGCCGTGGCGGCGTTGTCGAAGAGTGTCTGGAGCGTGGTCAGCGCGAAGGCCAGGGCGATCAGCAGGCCGATCGAGGCATGCCCGAGGGCCACGGCCAGCGCGAACCCGGCGACCAGCAGGCCCCGTACCGTGTCCGCCGCCCACATCGCGCGCCGCTGGTCCACCCGGTCCGCGACGGCGCCACCGAGCAGCCCGAAGACGATCCAGGGCAGATACCCGCAAGCCGTGACGGAGGCGATGAGCAGCGGGTCGTCGGTCAGGGACAGGGCGAGCAGCGGCAGCGCGACCGTACGCAGCGCGTCGCCGAAGCTGGAGAGCACAGCGGCGCTCCACAGCCGTCCGAATCCGCCGCGCCACTCCGGCACACCCGCGCCGACGGCCTCACGCCCGGCCTCAACCCCCGTCATGGCTCCCCCTCCACTCACGATTCGCCGATGCACAAACCGTAGAGGGCACCACTGACAATCGGTCCGCGACGGCCGGTCCGCCCGGATACGCAGCAGGTCCGGCCCCGCACCCGTGGGCGGCCGACCGGACCTCAAGTCCTAGATTTCGCCCCGCAGTTTGGCGAGCGCCTCGGCGAGGATCGCCTCGCCGTCCGCGTCGCTGCGCCGCTCCCGCACATAGGCCAGGTGCGTCTTGTAGGGCTCGGTGCGCGGCGGGGCCGGCGGGTTGTCCTGGTCCTGACCGGCCGGGAAACCACAGCGCGGGCAGTCCCAGGTGTCGGGAACCTGCGCGTCGCTGGCGAAGCTCGGCTGGGTCTCGTGTCCGTTGGAGCACCAGAAGGAGATGCGCAGACGCGGCGCGGACTCGCCACGCTCGGCCTCGCCCATCGGCCCCGCCCCGACCCGGCTTCCTCGGATCGCGTTGCCACTTGCCACGGTCGTAACTCCCTGCGTGATGGTGCCGCGAAGCGGGTCGGCCTGCCGCTCCGCCGCGAGCGCCTCAGTCTACGTAAGGCCCAACGCGCGTCCAGTGATGGGAGTTACCGCTCCCACACAGACGCAAGCCCCATGATAGGCCGCGCCCGGGAGCGCGTACCGACCATGGGGCCTTACGTACGGAATGTGCGGTACCGGCGCAGCCGCTCGTCAGCTGCTCGTCTTCATCAGGATGCCGAGCACGATGATGCAGGCGAGCCACAGCAGGCCGATCACCACGGTGATGCGGTCGAGGTTGCGCTCGGCGACCGAGGAGCCACCGACGGACGACTGCATGCCGCCGCCGAACATGTCGGAGAGGCCGCCGCCCTTCCCCTTGTGCATCAGCACCAGCAGCATCAGCAGCAGGCTGAAGACGATCAGGGCGATCGAGAACCCCAAAACCACGGCTGGACCAACTTCCTCGGATTCGGATGGACGACAGGGTGTGGCAGGTCGTGCCTACCACGCCCCCGCAAGAGTACGACGGATCGCCGCCCGCGCATACTCACGGCCCGGCCCGCCGTACGCGGCGGGCCGGGCTCACCGCCTGCGGCGGCCCCGGCTCACTGCTCGCCGAAGCGGACGATCTTGACGAACTCGTCCGTGTCCAGCGAGGCACCGCCGACCAGGGCGCCGTCGATGTCCTCCTGCGCCATGATCTCGGCGACGTTGCCCGACTTCACCGAGCCGCCGTACTGGATGCGCACCTGGTCGGCGACCTCCTGCGAGTACAGCTCGGCGAGCTTGCCGCGGATGGCGCCGCAGACCTCCTGGGCATCCGCCGCACCGCAGACCTTGCCGGTGCCGATGGCCCAGACGGGCTCGTAGGCGATCACGATCGACTCGGCCTGCTCGGCCGGGAGGTCCTTCAGGCCCCCCTCGACCTGGGCGAGCGTGTGCGCGACGTGGTTGCCCGCGTCACGGACGTCCAGCTCCTCGCCGACACACAGGATCGGGGTCAGGCCGTGCTTGTAGGCGGCCTTGACCTTGGCGTTCACCAGCTCGTCGGTCTCGTTGTGGTACTGCCGGCGCTCGGAGTGGCCGATCACCACGAAGGTGCACTTCAGCTTGGCCAGCATCGGTCCGGAGATCTCTCCGGTGTAGGCACCCGAGTCGTGCGCCGAGACGTCCTGGGCGCCGTACTTGATCTTGAGCTTGTCACCGTCGACCAGCGTCTGCACGGAGCGCAGGTCGGTGAAGGGCGGCAGGACGGCGACCTCGACGGCGTCGTAGTCCTTGTCGGCCAGGGCGAAGGCGAGCTTCTGGACGTGTGCGATGGCCTCGAGGTGGTTGAGGTTCATCTTCCAGTTGCCCGCCATCAGCGGCGTGCGCGTGCTCATACGGTTTCAGTCCTCCAGTGCGGCGAGGCCGGGGAGCGTCTTGCCCTCGAGGTATTCGAGGGAGGCGCCGCCGCCGGTCGAGATGTGGCCGAATGCCGACTCGTCGAAGCCCAGCGTACGGACGGCCGCGGCGGAGTCGCCGCCGCCCACGACGGTGAAGCCGTCCGAGTCGGCCAGGGCCTGGGCGACGGCCCTGGTGCCCTCGGCGAAGTCGGGGTGCTCGAAGACGCCCATCGGGCCGTTCCAGAAGACGGTGGCGGCGTCGGCGAGCTTCGCGGCGTACAGCTTGCGGGACTCCGGGCCGATGTCCAGGCCCAGCTGGTCGGCCGGCATGGCGTCAGCGGCGACCGCGGTGGGGTGGACGGGGGCCTTGGCCTTCAGGTCCGGGAATTCGGGCGAGACCAGCGCGTCCACCGGCAGGATCAGCTCGACGCCGGTCTTCTCGGCGCGCTCGATGTACTCCCTGACGACCGGGAGCTGGTCCTCCTGCACGAGGGACTTGCCGATCTCGTGGCCCTGGGCCTTGAGGAAGGTGTACGCCATGCCGCCGCCGATGAGCAGGCGGTCGGCCCTGCCGAGCAGCTCGTCGATGACGGCGAGCTTGTCGGAGACCTTGGCGCCGCCGAGCGCGACGACGTAGGGCCGCCGGACGTCCTCGGTGAGCTTCTTCAGGACGCCGACCTCGGTGGTGATGAGGTAGCCGGCGTAGTGCGGGAGGCGGGCCGGCAGGTCGTAGACGGAGGCGTGCTTGCGGTGCACGGCGCCGAATCCGTCGCCGACGTAGACGTCCGCGAGGGCGGCGAGCCGGTCGGCGAACTCGCCGCGCTCGGTGTCGTCCTTGGCCGTCTCGCCGGGGTTGAACCGCAGGTTCTCGATGACCGCGACCTGGCCTGGCTGCAGGCCGTCCACGGCGTCGTGGGCGGCCGGGCCGACGGTGTCCTGGGCGAACGCCACGGGAGCGCCCAGGAGTTCACCGAGCCGCTCGGCGGCGGGCAGCAGTGAGAAGGCCGGGTCCGGGGCGCCCTTGGGGCGGCCCAGGTGAGAGGCGACGACCACCTTGGCGCCGGCCTCGGCGAGGGCCTTGACGGTGGGCAGGACGGCGCGGATGCGGCCGTCGTCGGTGATGACACCGTCGGCCAGCGGCACGTTGAGGTCGGCGCGGACGAAGACCCGCTTGCCGTCCACGCCTTCGGTGAGAAGTTCGTCGATCGTCTTCATTGGGTTGGGACTCCTGAAGAGGGGGCTCTTGATCGTACGAGGGCTGATCGATCCGCACGTGGGCGGGTTGTGGTCGTTCGGCCCGCTGTACGTGCGTCAGGGCCCGGTCGGCGCGTTGGCGCGCCGACCGGGCCCTGCGCTCACATCGAGGTGCCTGCCCTGCCGGTCAGAGCTGGTTGCCGACGAAGACCGTGAGGTCGACGAGGCGGTTGGAGTAGCCCCACTCGTTGTCGTACCAGCCGATGACCTTCACGTTCTTGCCGTCCTGAACCATGGTCAGGGAGGAGTCGAAGGTGCAGGACGCCGGGGCGTTGACGATGTCCGAGGAGACGATCGGGTCCTCGGTGTAGTCCAGCAGGCCCTTCAGCTCGCCCTCGGCGGCCTTCTGGAAGGCGGCGTTGACCTCTTCCTTGGTGACCTCGCGGGAGAGCTCGATGACGAGGTCGGTGACCGAGCCGGTGGGCACCGGGACGCGCATGGCGATGCCGTCCAGCTTGCCCTTGAGCTGCGGCAGGACCAGGGCGGTGGCCTTGGCGGCGCCGGTGGTGGTCGGGATGATGTTCTCGGCGGCGGCACGGGCGCGGCGCAGGTCCTTGTGCGGGAAGTCCAGGATGCGCTGGTCGTTCGTGTACGCGTGCACGGTGGTCATCAGACCCTTGACGATGCCGAAGTTCTCGTCGAGGACCTTCGCCATCGGCGCCACGCAGTTGGTGGTGCAGGAGGCGTTGGAGATGACGTGGTGGTTGGCCGGGTCGTACTGGTCCTGGTTGACGCCCATCACGATCGTGACGTCTTCGTTCTTCGCCGGGGCGGAGATGATGACCTTCTTGGCGCCGCCGGCGATGTGCTTCTCGGCGTCTTCCTTCTTGGTGAAGATGCCGGTGGACTCGATGACGATGTCGACGCCGAGTTCGCCCCAGGGGATGTCGGCGGGGTTGCGCTCGGACAGCACCTTGATGGTGTGGCCGTCGACGGTGATGGTGTCGGCGGTGTGGGAGACCTCCTGCTTGAGGCGGCCCAGGATGGTGTCGTACTTCAGCAGGTGAGCGGTGGTCGCGGTGTCACCCAGGTCATTGACAGCCACGATCTCGATGTCCGCACCCTGCTCAAGGAGCGCGCGGAAGTAGTTACGACCGATGCGGCCAAAGCCGTTGATGCCTACGCGGATCGTCACGAACCGATCTCCTCGTTGGTACGCCGGTTTCGACGCCGGCGAGCTGTATTGGGATGTCCCCGACCACCCACGACCCTACCCCTCCAAGGCCCCCGAAGTGACATCCGGACGCGTCCTGGACAGCACGGCTTCGCCAAAGGTCCGAACCCCTTGCTCCGGGCGCCTGGATCACCCGATTTCGCTATGGATTGCCCATACCAATTGACCACGTTGGTCACTCGTTCGTGAGCCCCCCAGCTCACTTGTGAAATACCCTGATCTCACCCCAATCCGGACTTCCGGCAATCCAGGCAATTCGCCCACGGGGGCGCGGCTGCGGCGGGCCGGCCCATCGC
The DNA here is from genome assembly GCF_044743035.1 of Streptomyces sp. NPDC087787. NCBI lineage: Bacteria > Bacillati > Actinomycetota > Actinomycetes > Kitasatosporales > Streptomycetaceae > Streptomyces > Streptomyces sp. NPDC087787. Next base: position 670,839 of record NZ_JBIUVQ010000001.1, on the reverse strand, counting down.
CCCGTCCGCGCCTCCGTGCCACGGCCCGCGACGGTCCCGCGACGCACGGCGCGGCCTGTCAAGCACCGGCGTCGACCGGCGTCGGTCGACGGGTGTCGGTCACTGTCGGTAGTCCTCCATCAAACCGAGCGGCCACCACCGGCCAACCAGCCGATGCTGGTTGGCCGGTGGTGGCCGGTCGGGGTGGGCGAGTCCGGGCGGTCGGCCCGTGGCGGTCAGCCCGCCAGGTTGTCCGCCAGGTCGTCGGAGAGGTTCGCCTCGGTGCCGGGGATGCCGAGGTCGGAGGCCCGCTTGTCGGCCATGGCCAGCAGGCGGCGGATCCGGCCGGCGACGGCGTCCTTGGTCAGCGGGGGGTCGGCGAGGGCGCCGAGTTCCTCCAGGGAGGCCTGCTTGTGCTCCATGCGCAGGCGCCCCGCGGCGGCGAGGTGCTCGGGGACGTCGTCGGCGAGGATCTCCAGCGCGCGGGCCACCCGCGCACCGGCCGCGACCGCCGCGCGCGCCGAGCGGCGCAGGTTGGCGTCGTCGAAGTTGGCGAGCCGGTTGGCCGTGGCGCGGACCTCGCGGCGCATCCGCCGCTCCTCCCAGGCCAGCACGGACTCATGGGCGCCCAGGCGGGTCAGCAGGGCGCCGATCGCGTCGCCGTCGCGGACCACCACCCGGTCCACGCCCCGCACCTCGCGGGCCTTCGCGGCGATGGACAGCCGGCGCGCTGCACCGACCAGCGCGAGTGCCGCCTCCGGGCCCGGACAGGTCACCTCCAGGGAGGAGGAGCGCCCCGGCTCGGTGAGCGAGCCGTGGGCCAGGAAGGCACCGCGCCAGGCGGCCTCGGCGTCACAGGTGGCACCCGAGACCACTTGCGGCGGCAGGCCGCGGATCGGCCGGCCCCGCCCGTCGACCAGACCGGTCTGGCGGGCAAGCTGGTCCCCGCCCGCGACGACGCGCACGACGTAGCGGGAACCGCGGCGCAGCCCGCCCGGCGCCATCACGATCAGCTCGGAGCTGTGACCGAAGATCTCCAGGATGTCCCGCTTCAGGCGCCGCGCCGCCATGGCGGTGTCCAGCTCCGCCTCGATCACGATCCGCCCGCTGACCAGGTGGAGGCCGCCGGCGAACCGCAGAAGGGCGGAGACCTCCGCCTTCCTGCAGCAGGTCCGGGTGACGGGGAGCCGGGAGATCTCGTCCTTCACCGCTGCCGTCATCGCCATGGGCCGATCCTTCCATGCATCCGAAAAATACGGTCGTACGCGGCGGCCAGCAGCTCCGGGTCGTGCCGCGGAGTTCCGTCCCTCCGGGCCACCGGCGCTAGCTCGACCGCGGCGCCGAACCGCTTGGCGGCCTCGGTGAGCACTTCGCGGTCGGGCACGGCGGCCTCGTCGGCCAGCACCACGTCCAGGGCGAGTTTAGGGGCGTGTCGTCCCAAAACCTCCAAATGACGCTGCGGGGAGAAGCCCTCGGTTTCTCCCGGCTGCGGCGCGAGGTTCAGGGACAGGACCCGGCGCGCCCTGGTCTCGGTGAGCGCGTCGAGCAGTTCGGGCACCAGCAGGTGCGGGATGACCGAGGAGAACCAGGAGCCGGGTCCGAGCACCACCCAGTCCGCGTCCAGGACGGCGTCGACGGCCTCGGGCACGGCGGGCGGGTCGTGCGGCACCAGGTGCACGGACTGCACCTCGCCCGGGGTGAGCGCGACGGTGGCCTGCCCGCGCACGGTGTCGACGTGCTCGGGCCGCTCCGGGTCGTGCCCCTTGACCAGCGCCTGGAGCTCCAGGGGCACGGCGGACATGGGCAGCACGCGTCCGTGCGCGCCCAGCAGCTTGCCCACCAGGTCCAGCGCCTGGACGTGGTCGCCGAGCTGTTCCCACAGGGCGACGATCAGCAGATTGCCCACCGCGTGGTCGTGCAGGTCGCCCTGGGAGGTGAAGCGGTGCTGGATCACTCGGGCCCAGGTCTGACCCCAGTCGTCGTCGCCGCACAGCGCGGCCAGCGCCTTGCGCAGGTCGCCGGGCGGCAGCACGCCCAGCTCGTCGCGAAGGCGCCCGCTGGAGCCCCCGTCGTCGGCCACGGTGACGACGGCGGTGAGGTCGCCGGTGATCCGGCGCAGCGCGGCGAGCGAGGCGGACAGGCCCATGCCGCCGCCGAGGGCGACCACCTTGGGCTGGGCGCCGCGGCGGCGCGGACGGCCGCCCCGGGACTCGGCCGGGCGCCCGGCGCGCGCCGCGAGCGCCTGCCGCGCCGAACGCCCCTCCGGCACCACCCGGCGCAGGCTGCTCAGCCGCGGAGTACGTCCTCTCACTCGCGCCCCATGTCCCGGTGGACGACGACGGTCTCCACGCCCTCGGCCGCGAGCCGCGCGGCGAGCTTCTCCGACACGGCCACCGAGCGGTGCTTGCCGCCCGTGCAGCCGATCGCGATGGTCACGTACCGCTTGCCCTCGCGCCGGTAGCCGGCCGAGATGAGCCGCAGCAGCTCGGCGTAGCGGTCGAGGAACTCCTTGGCTCCGGGCTGGTTGAAGACGTAGGCGGCGACCTCGTCGTTCAGGCCGGTGTACGGGCGCAGTTCTGGGACCCAGTGCGGGTTGGGGAGGAACCGCATGTCGGCGACCAGGTCGGCGTCGACCGGCAGGCCGTACTTGAAGCCGAACGACATCACGGTGGCCCGCAGTTCGGGCTCCTCCTCGCCGGCGAACTGGGCGTCCATCTTGGCCCGCAGTTCGTGCACGTTGAGGCTGGAGGTGTCGATCACCAGGTCGGCGTCGCCGCGCAGTTCGCGCAGCAGCGTGCGCTCGGCGGCGATGCCGTCGACGATGCGGCCGTCGCCCTGGAGCGGGTGGGGCCTGCGCACCGACTCGAAGCGGCGCACCAGGGCGTCGTCGGAGGACTCCAGGAAGACGATCCGGCGGGTGACGTTCTTGGCCTCCAGGCCGGCCAGGGACTCGCGCAGGTTGTCGAAGAAGCGGCGGCCGCGGACGTCGACGACGACCGCGATGCGGGCCACGTTGCCCTGCGAACGTGCACCGAGTTCCACCATGGTGGGGATCAGCGCCGGCGGCAGGTTGTCGACGACGAACCAGCCGAGGTCCTCCAGACACTTGGCGGCCGTGGACCGGCCGGCCCCGGACATGCCGGAGATGATCACCAGCTCGGGAATGGCCGTGTCGGGGACGCCGGCCGTGTCGATGCCCGTACTCACCTGTGCTCCGTTTTCCGTGGACGCGCGCTCGTGCTGTTCCTCGCGCGGTCCTTCATGGGACTGATCTCGCTCGGCGCTTCGCCGTGCGTCGTGCTCGGTCATGTCTCCTGCCCCCGTCGGTCGTCCGGGACGCTCGTGGGCACGGGCGTCTCCGCGTCACCCGCCGTCGTCGCCGGTGGCGCCACTTCCACGTCTTCCATGATCTCTCCAGTCGCCGTGTTGACGGCGGGTGCGGCCGGGGCCGCCTGGGCGAGGGCCGCCGCGATGGTCTCGGCCGTTTTGCGGCCTATGCCGGGTACCCCGCAGATCTGGTCGATTGTCGCGGACCGCAGCCGCTTCACCGAGCCGAAATGCTTGATCAGCGCCTGTTTGCGCGTCTCGCCGAGGCCCGGCACTTCGTCCAGGGGCCCGGACCGGAAGCGCTTGGCCCGTCTGGTGCGCTGGTAGGTGATCGCGAACCGGTGGGCCTCGTCGCGCACCCGCTGCAGCAGGTACAGGCCCTCGCTGCTGCGGGGCAGGACCACCGGGTCGTCCTCGCCGGGCAGCCAGATCTCCTCCAGGCGCTTGGCCAGTCCGCACACGGCGATGTCGTCGATGCCGAGTTCGTCCAGGGCCCGCTGCGCGGCCGCCACCTGGGGCTGCCCGCCGTCGACGACGACGAGCTGGGGCGGATAGGCGAAGCGCTTGGGGCGGCCGTCGTCCTCGACGAGGGCGCCGACCGGGCCGTCGGGTGCGCCATCGGGCAAGCCGTCGGGTGATCCGTCCACAGGGACGTCCTCGCCGTCGGCCCACTCGCCGGTCCTCTCCTTCTCGGCGAGGTAGCGCTTGAACCGGCGGGTGATCACCTCGTGCATGGAGCGGACGTCGTCCTGGCCCTCGCCGTGCCAGAGCCGTGTGTCCCCGGCGCGGCCCTTGATCTGGAAGCGGCGGTACTCGCTCTTGCGCTGGAGGCCGTCCTCGAAGACGACCATGGAGGCCACCACGTCGTCGCCCTGGAGGTGGGAGATGTCGTAGCACTCGATCCTCAGGGGGGCGCTGTCCAGGTCGAGGGCCTCGGCGATCTCCTCCAGGGCACGCGAGCGCGTGGTGAGGTCGGAGGCGCGCCTGGTCTTGTGCAGGACGAGCCCCTGCTGGGCATTGCGCTGCACGGTCTCCATGAGGGCCTTCTTGTCGCCGCGCTGCGGGATGCGCAACGAGACGTTCGACCCGCGGCGCTTGGCGAGCCACTCCTGGACCGGCTCGAGCGGGTCGGGCAGGGCCGGGACGAGGACCTCCTTGGGGACGGCGTCCCCGCTCTCCTCGCCGTACAGCTGCTGCAGGGCGTGCTCGACGAGGGCGCCGGTGGTGACGTCCTCCACCTTGTCGGTCACCCAGCCGCGCTGGCCGCGCACCCGTCCGCCGCGCACGTGGAAGATCTGCACCGCGGCCTCCAGCTCGTCCTCGGCGACGGCGACGAGGTCGGCGTCGGTCGCGTCGGCGAGCACGACCGCGTTCTTCTCCATGGCCTTCTTCAGGGCCTCGATGTCGTCGCGCAGGCGGGCGGCCCGCTCGTACTCCATCTCCTCGGCCGCCTCCGTCATCTGCTTCTCCAGGCGGCGCAGATACGTGCCGGTGCGGCCGGCCATGAAGTCGCTGAAGTCCTCGGCCAGTTCGCGGTGCTCCTCGGCGGAGACGCGGCCGACGCAGGGCGCGGAGCACTTGCCGATGTAGCCCAGCAGGCAGGGGCGGCCGGTGCGGGCGGCGTTCTTGAAGACACCTGCCGAGCAGGTGCGCACCGGGAAGACGCGCAGCAGCAGGTCGACGGTGTCGCGGATGGCCCACGCGTGCCCGTACGGCCCGAAGTAGCGCACGCCCTTCTTCTTGTGGCCGCGCATCACCTGCACGCGGGGGAACTCCTCGTTCATCGTCACCGCGAGGTACGGGTAGCTCTTGTCGTCGCGGTACTTGACGTTGAACCGGGGGTCGAACTCCTTGATCCAGGAGTACTCCAGCTGCAGCGCCTCGACCTCCGTGGACACCACCGTCCACTCCACGGACGCGGCCGTGGTGACCATGCTGCGGGTGCGCGGGTGGAGGTTCGCGAGGTCCTGGAAGTAGTTCGCCAGGCGCTGGCGCAGGCTCTTGGCCTTTCCGACGTAGATGACCCGGCGGTGCTCGTCACGGAAGCGGTAGACCCCGGGGCAGTCCGGGATGTCTCCCGGCTTGGGGCGGTAGCTGGAGGGGTCGGCCATGACTCAACCCTACTGTCGAGCACTGACACCGCGGCGGCCCTCCACCACCCCGGCCCCGGCGCGCCCCGGCGAGGGGTGCCTCCACGGCCGGGAACGCACGCCTGTCCGTCCCAGGTGTTGTCGGGGCTTGGTCAACACGCTTCAATGCGGGGGAACTCGGGGCCGCGGACGACGGCGTCCGGACGTGCAGAACCCTGCCTTCGCGCGGGGGCGGCCCCGACGACCCGCGTGAAGGGCCCGCCGAGCCGCTCGCACCTTCACAGAAAGGCCCGCGCATGCCGCACGCCCCACAGCAGGCGGAGGTCGCCACCGCGGAACTGGACACGGCCCTGCGGGGCGGCCCCTTCCACGTGGCGCTGCGCGCCGCGATCGCCGCCCGCGGACTGCCGCTGCAGCGTGTGCAGCACCATCTGACGCGCTACGGGGTGAGGGTCGGCGTCACCAGCCTCAGCTACTGGCAGCAGGGCGCCCGGCGCCCGCAGCGCCCGGAGTCGCTGCGGGCCGTGCGGGCGCTGGAGGAGATCCTGCGGCTGCCGGACGAGTCTTTGATCCGGCTGCTGGCCGAGGCCGACGAGCACGCGTCGGCCGGGCGGCCCGGCGTCCGCTCCTACCGCTCCCTGGTCCGGGCCTCGGACGTGCTGCGCGGGCTGCTGGCCGAGCTGGACTGCCCGCCCGGCGGCGGGCCGCATGTGCTCGGGCACCACGAGCGGGTGCTGATCGGGCCGCGGCGCGAGCTCGCGGGCCGTGAGTCCGAGCACATCGTGCGCGCGCACCGGGACGGCGTGGACCGTTTCGTGGCCGTCCACCACGGCGATCCGGGGTGCGCGCCGGAGCGGATGACCGTGCACGCCCTGGAGAACTGCCGCACCGGGCGGATACGCCGGCACCACGACACCGGGGTGCTGGTCGCCGAGCTGCTCTTCGACACCCGGCTGCGAGCCGGTGACACGTTCCTGTTCCGGCACGCCGTGGAGGACGGAACGGCGGGGACGACGTGCGAGTACATCCGGGAGTTCGCCTCCCCCGGCGGCCAGTACGCGCTTCAGGTGCGGTTCGACGCCGGCACCCTGCCGATGCGCTGCCACCGGTTCACCCAGGCGTCGGCGGCGGCGCCGCGCGGTGGCCGCCGGGAACTGCCGGTGAGTGAACGGCACCGTTCGGTGCACCTGGTGGAGCCGCGTGTGCGCTCGGGGACCGTAGGGGTCGCCTGGGAATGGGAGTGACCAGGGGGAGCGAGCGGGCCGGGCGGACGGCGGCCGTCAGGCGCCGGGTCCGGCGACGAGCCTGCCGCCCTCGGCGCGCACGGGCAGGCCGGGCAGCGGGGTACTGGCCGGGGAGCGTACGACCTCGCCGGTCGTGGCGTCGAACTCGCTGCCGTGGCAGGGGCAGATCAGCTTCGTCCCCTCGAGCTTGTTGATCGGGCACTGCGCGTGCGTGCAGATCGTGCTGAAAGCCTTGAGGGCGCCGTCCGCGTCACGGCTGACCGCCACGTTGTGGTCCCGGTACAGCCTGGCGCCGCCCTTGGGGACGTCGCTCTCGGCGCCGAGGTCGACCGGCGCGGTGGGCGTGGCCGGAGCCGTGGTGCCGCCGCCGATCGGTCCGCAGGCGGTGAGCCCGAGCGCGACGGCGGGGGTGAGGGCCGCTCCCCGCAGGATCGTTCGGCGGCTCGCGGAGGGGCGGCCGGACATGAGGTCCTCCACTGGTCAAGGGGCTGGACGAGGCCGACGATACCCACCGGGCCCGAACCGGGCGGCGGCGGGTCGGCGGACGCGGACGACCCGGGCCGGCGTTTTACCTCCGGCGCGCAATGGGATAGCTTCCCGGCCCGAGCTGTCCGAGAGAGGAACCGACTCGTGATCGTCGTCGCCGGTGAGGCCCTGATCGACCTGGTACCGCGGGAGAGGGGCGCCCTCGCGGATCTCAGACCGGCACTCGGCGGCGGCCCGTACAACACGGCCGTCGCGCTGGGCCGCCTCGGCTCGCCCACCACGTTCTGTTCCCGTACGTCGTACGACGCCTTCGGCGAGGCCCTGCTCGACGGGCTGCGGGGGGCCGGGGTGGACGTGTCCGGAGTGCAGCGCGGCGCCGAGCCGACCACCCTGGCGGTCGCCACGGTCGGCACCGACGGCTCCGCCGCGTACTCGTTCTACGTCGACGGCACCGCCGACCGTCTGTTCACGGCGCCCGCCGCGCTTCCCGCCGGAACCCGCGCTGTGTCCTTCGGTACCTGCTCGCTGGTGCTGGAGCCGGGCGCGAGCGCCTACGAGGAGCTGATGCGGACGGCGTCCGCGCAGGGTGTGTTCACCGCGCTGGACCCGAACATCCGGCCAGGACTGATAGCTGACGCGGACGCCTACCGGGCGCGCTTCGCGAGCTGGCTGCCCTCGGTGTCGCTGCTGAAGCTCTCCGAGGAGGACGCGGGGTGGCTGGGCGGCACTCCGCGCGAGTGGCTGGCCGCCGGACCCGCGGCGGTGGTGATCACCCACGGCGGTGACGGGCTCACCGCGTACACCCGGCACGGTGCGGAGCACTCCGTGCCGGGCGAGAAGGTCGACGTCGTCGACACCATCGGCGCGGGCGACACCGTGAACGCGGCCCTGCTGCACGGGCTGTCCGCCCAGGACGCCCTGTCCCCCGAGGCCCTGGCGGACCTCGGCGCCTCGGGCTGGACCCGGCTGCTGCGATTCGCGGCACGCGCGGCGGCAATCACCTGCTCACGGGCGGGAGCGGAACCGCCGTACGCGTCGGAGGTCGGCGCACCGTAGCGCAGGGCGCGCCAGGCCTTCGGCCTCTGTGTGCCTCAGGTACGAGCGGCGCCCCGCGGAGTGTCCGCGGGGCGCCGCTCGTACTACTGGACGGTGTCTCAGGCCTTGCGGGCCCGGGTCGTCTTCTTTGCGGGCGTCGTCTTCTTGCCCGCCGTGCTGTTGGCGGCCCTGGCCGTCGTCCTGCGGGTCGCGGACGTGGCCGCGACGGCCTTCTTGGCGGCGGTCGCACGCGGGGCCTTGGCCGAGGAGGCGGCGTCGCTGATCCGGTCGGGCTGGAGGATCTCGCGCAGGAACTTGCCGGTGTGGCTGGTCGGGACGCCGGCGACCTGCTCGGGCGTGCCCTCGGCGATGACCAGACCACCGCCGGCGCCGCCCTCGGGGCCCATGTCGACGACCCAGTCGGCGGTCTTGATCACATCGAGGTTGTGCTCGATGACGATGACCGTGTTGCCCTTGTCGACCAGTCCGGACAGCACCTTCAGCAGCTTGCTGATGTCCTCGAAGTGCAGACCGGTGGTGGGCTCGTCCAGGACGTAGACCGTGCGTCCGGTGGAACGGCGCTGCAGCTCGCTGGCGAGCTTCACGCGCTGCGCCTCACCGCCGGACAGGGTGGTCGCGGACTGGCCCAGCCGGACATAGCCGAGGCCGACGTCCTTGAGGGTCCTGAGGTGCCGGGCGATCGCCGGGACCGCCTCGAAGAACTCGGTCGCCTCCTCGATCGGCATGTTGAGCACCTCGGCGATGGACTTGCCCTTGTAGTGCACCTCCAGCGTCTCCCGGTTGTAGCGGGCGCCGTGGCAGACCTCGCAGGGGACGTAGACGTCCGGCAGGAAGTTCATCTCGATCTTGATGGTGCCGTCGCCCGCGCAGTTCTCGCAGCGGCCGCCCTTGACGTTGAAGGAGAAGCGGCCGGGCTGGTAGCCCCGGACCTTCGCCTCGGTGGTCTCGGCGAACAGCTTGCGGATGTGGTCGAAGACGCCGGTGTACGTCGCCGGGTTGGACCGCGGGGTGCGGCCGATGGGCGACTGGTCGACGTGCACCACCTTGTCCACGAGGTCGTCGCCGTCCACGCGCGTGTGCCGGCCGGGCACGTTGCGCGCGCCGTTCAGCTCGCGGGCCAGGTGGGTGTACAGGATGTCGTTGACCAGCGTCGACTTGCCGGAGCCGGAGACTCCGGTGACCGCTGTGAACAGGCCGAGCGGGAAGGACACGTCGATGTCCTTCAGGTTGTTCTCCCGGGCGCCGTGCACGGTGAGCTGCCGGGACGGGTCCAGCGGGCGCCGGATGCCGGGCAGCGGGATCGCCTTCTTGCCGGACAGGTACTGCCCGGTCTGCGACTCGGCGTTGGCGAGCAGTTCCTTCAAAGAGCCGCTGTGCACGACCTTGCCGCCGTGCTCGCCCGCGCCGGGGCCGATGTCGACGATCCAGTCGGCGGTCTTGATGGTGTCCTCGTCGTGCTCCACGACGATGAGCGTGTTGCCCATGTCGCGCAGCCGGACCAGGGTCTCGATCAGCCGGTGGTTGTCGCGCTGGTGCAGGCCGATGGACGGCTCGTCGAGGACGTACAGGACGCCGACGAGGCCGGAGCCGATCTGGGTGGCCAGACGGATGCGCTGGGCCTCGCCGCCGGAGAGAGTGCCGGCCGCGCGGTTCAGCGAGAGGTAGTCGAGGCCGACGTCGACCAGGAACCGCAGCCGCTCGTTGACCTCCTTGAGGACCCGCTCGGCGATCTTCTTGTCGCGGGCGTCGAGCTTCAGCCCGCGCAGGAATTCCGCGCAGTCGCTGATGGACATCGCGGAGATCTCGGCGATCGACCTGCCCATGAGCGTGACCGCGAGGACGACCGGCTTCAGGCGCGTGCCCTCACAGGTGGGGCAGGGCACCTCGCGCATGTACCCCTCGAAGCGCTCACGGCTGGCGTCGCTCTCGGCCTCGCTGTGCCGGCGCTTGACGAACGGCACGGCGCCCTCGAAGGGCGTGGTGTAGACGCGCTCGCGCCCGTACCGGTTGCGGTAGCGGACCTCGATCTGCGTCCTGTGGCCGTAGAGCAGGGCCTTCTTGGCGCGCTGCGGCAGGCCCGCGAAGGGGATGTCGGTGCGGAAGCCCAGGGCGTCGGCGAGGGCGCCGACCAGCCGGCCGAAGTAGTCCTTGGTGTGCCCGTGCGACCAGGGGTGGATGGCGCCCTCGTCGAGGCTCTTCTCCTCGTCCGGGACGATCAGCTCCGGGTCGACCTCCATGCGGGTGCCGATGCCGGTGCACTCGGGGCAGGCGCCGAAGGGCGAGTTGAAGGAGAAGGAGCGCGGCTCCATCTCCTCGAAGGACAGGTCGTCGTACGGGCAGTACAGGTGCTCCGAGTACATCCGCTCGCGCTCGGGGTCGTCCTCGGGCAGGTCGACGAAGTCGAGCACGATCATGCCGCCGGACAGGCCGAGCGCGGTCTCGACGGAGTCGGTGAGGCGGCGCTTGGCGCTGTCCTTCACCGTGAGACGGTCGACGACCACCTCGATGGTGTGCTTCTCCTGCTTCTTCAGCGTGGGCGGCTGCGAGAGCTGGATGGTCTCGCCGTCCACGCGGGCACGGGAGTAGCCCTTGGTCTGCAGGTCGGCGAAGAGGTCGACGAACTCGCCCTTGCGTTCGCGCACCAGCGGCGAGAGGACCTGGAAGCGGCTGCCCTCCGGCAGCTCCAGCACCTTGTCGACGATGGCCTGCGGCGACTGCCGCGAGATCGGCCGGCCGCACTCGGGGCAGTGCGGCTTGCCGATGCGGGCGAAGAGCAGGCGCAGGTAGTCGTAGACCTCGGTGATGGTGCCGACCGTCGAGCGCGGGTTGCGCGAGGTCGACTTCTGGTCGATGGAGACCGCCGGGGAGAGACCCTCGATGAAGTCGACGTCCGGCTTGTCCATCTGGCCGAGGAACTGGCGGGCGTACGAGGAGAGCGACTCCACGTAGCGCCGCTGGCCCTCGGCGAAGATGGTGTCGAAGGCCAGGGAGGACTTGCCCGACCCGGACAGGCCCGTGAAGACGATGAGCGAGTCCCGAGGCAGGTCGAGCGAGACGTTCTTCAGGTTGTGCTCGCGCGCGCCACGGACGATGAGACGGTCGGCCACGCCGGTCCGCACCTTTCTTGAGAGAAGTGACAGGGGCGGGGCCCCCGTGCTTACTCAGACTAGGGGGAGCCACTGACAACGCCGGGCGGGATTCCAGGAGCCGCCCGGATACACAACAATCCCCGGCTCTCCAGCATGCCCGATGCCACACCCGACCTTATAGCACGTATATTCGATTTACGGCCGTCCTTCACTGCCTTCACCCGAACGTGTGGCGGGGCTAGGGTCGGCGTCATGATTGATCACGCGCGCGACCTGGCCTCTGTGCAGGAAGCGACCGAACGACTGCTGACCGCTGCCGGCAAGCTGGACAACGCGGCTGTGACCGACGAGTCACGACTCCCCGGCTGGACCCGGGGCCACATCCTGGCCCACCTCGCCCGCAACGCCGACGCGCTGGTGAACGTCTTCGAGGGCCGTCCCATGTACGCGTCCGCCGAGACCCGGGACTCCGACATCGAACGGGACGCCACGCGCGCCCTCGACGTCCAGCTCGCCGACGTGCGCGAGAGCGCGGCCCTCTTCCAGCGGTCGGCGGCCGGACCCGCGGACTGGTCGCGGACCGTGGAGCTGCGCAACGGCGTCACCGACTCCGCGTCCCGGGTGCCGTTCCGGCGCTGGGTGGAGGTCGAGTTGCACCACGTGGACCTCGGCATCGGCTACGAGCTCGAGGACCTTCCTGCGGAGTTCGTCGAGCGGGAGATCGAGTTCCTGGCCCAGCGGTTCTCCGGACACCCGGACGTGCCGCCGACCCGGCTGACGGACGGCACGCACGCGTGGGACACGGGCCGGCAGGCGGACGAGCCCGCGGTCACCGTGACGGGGGGCCGGGCGGACCTGCTCGGCTGGCTCGCGGGACGCCTCGACGGATCCGCCCTGACCGTGGCGGGCGGAACGCTCCCGGCGCTGCCCCCGCTGTAGGCGCGTGCGCGGTCCCCGGGCGGCTGCCCCCGCTATAGGCTGACGACCATGACGTACAGCGGAGAGGTGAGGGTCGGCGGCCCGGCGGACGTGCACGAGCTGAAGGACCTGATGATCACCAAGATCGCGGTCGGCCCGATGGACAACAACGCCTATCTGCTGCGCTGCCGGGCCACGGACGAGCAACTGCTGATCGACGCGGCGAACGACGCGCACACGCTGCTCGGATCGATCGGTGACGACGGCATCGCCTCCGTCGTCACCACCCACCGGCACGGCGACCACTGGCAGGCGCTGGCGGAGGTCGTGGCGGCCACGCACCCGCGTACGTACGCGGGACGGGACGACGCCGAGGGCATCCCGGTGCCGACCGACGTGCTCCTGGAGGACGGGGACACCGTCCGGGTGGGGCGGGTCGAACTCACCGCGCGCCACCTCGTCGGCCACACTCCCGGTTCGATCGCGCTGGTCTACGACGACCCGCACGGACACCCCCACGTGTTCACGGGCGACTGCCTCTTCCCCGGCGGGGTGGGCAACACCCACAAGGATCCGAAGGCGTTCGCCCGCCTGATCCACGACGTGGAGACGAAGATCTTCGACGTCCTGCCGGACGAGACCTGGGTCTACCCGGGCCACGGCAGCGACACCACCCTGGGCGCCGAACGCCCGCATCTGCCGGAGTGGCACGCTCGCGGGTGGTGAACGGCACGGGCGGACGGCCTCCTGTTCCCGCCCTCGGCCGACGGCCCCGGCCGCACGCGGCGGGCGGCTACGCGTCCGCCCGCTGTGCGCCGGCCAGTGCCGCGACCCGCTCCACCGCGAACGCGTAGCCCTGCAGTCCGCACCCCGCGATGACGCCGTCGGCGCGCAGCGAGACGTACGAATGGTGCCGGAACTGTTCGCGCTGGTGGATGTTGGAGATGTGCACCTCCACCACCGGCAGCCCGTCACAGGTGTTGAGCGCATCCAGGATCGCTACCGAGGTGTGCGAGTAGGCGGCCGGGTTGATGACGATTCCGCAGTGGTTCAGCCGGGCCTCGTGGATCCAGTCGACCAGCTCACCCTCGTGGTTGGACTGGCGGAAGTCGACCGTGCCGTCGTGCGCGGCGGCTGCCTTCGCGCACAGCGCCTCGACGTCCGCGAGCGTGCCGGAGCCGTAGATGTCCGGTTGCCGCTGCCCGAGCAGGTTCAGGTTGGGGCCGTTGAGAATCATGATCGGGGCGTTGGCCAGGGTACGGGGCACGGTTCCTCCGGTCCGTTCGTCCTGCGGTGGCCGATGGGCGACCGCCGCTCGGAACCCCGGTCTATCACGACACCTTGATGCTCCTAGGGGTTGATCGCCAACTCCAGGTAGGCCGCGAAGATCACCAGGTGTACGCCGCCCTGGAGCGGCGTGGCCCGTCCCGGCACCACCGTCAGCGAAGTGACCACCACGGTGAGCAGAAGCAGCAGCATGTGGGTGGAGCCGAGGCCGAGGACGAGCGGCCCGGACAGCCACAGCGACGCCAGCGCGACGGCCGGGATGGTCAGGCCGATGCTGGCCATCGCGGATCCCAGTGCGAGATTGAGGCTGGTCTGCACCCGGTCGCGCCGGGCGGAACGCAGGGCGGCGATGGTCTCGGGCAGCAGCACGAGCAGGGCGATGATCACGCCGACGACCGCATGGTGCAGACCGGCGGCCTGCACCGCGGACTCGACGGTGGGCGACACGCCCTTGGCCAGTCCGACCACGCCGACCAGGGCCATGGCAAGCAGTCCCAGGCTGATCCGGGCGGTGCGGGCGGACGGTGCCGCCGCATGGTCCTCGGAGGTGATCACCTCGCCCTGCCGGGTGATCGGCAGGAAGTAGTCGCGGTGCCGCACGGTCTGGGTGGTCACGAACAGGCCGTACAGAACGAGTGAGGAGATCGCGGCGAAGGTGAGCTGCACTCCGGAGAACCGCGGCCCCGGCTGGCTGGTGGTGAACGCCGGCAGCACCAGGCTCAGCGTTGCCAGGGTCGCCACGGTGGCGAGGGCGGCGCCCGTGCCCTCGGCGTTGAAGACGGCCGTGCCGTGGCGCAGTGAGCCGACCAGCAGGCTCAGTCCCACCACGCCGTTGCAGGTGATCATCACTGCCGCGAACACGGTGTCCCTGGCGAGCGTCGAGGACTTGTCGCCGCCGTCCGCCATCAAGGTCACGATGAGCGCGACCTCGATGACGGTGACGGCGATCGCGAGAACCAGGGAGCCGAAGGGTTCGCCGACCCGGTGGGCGACCACCTCCGCGTGGTGCACCGCGGCCAGCACCGAGCCCGCGAGCACCAGGGTGATCACGCCGACGGCCGCGCCGGGGAGGGAACGCCCCCAGGTGAGGATCAGCAGGACGACCGCGAGTACCGGCACGATGACCGTCCACGCCGTCAAGAGCCCCCTGAGCCGCGTGATCATGCTGCGATCGTCGCAGAGTCCCGGAATGTTCGCATGCGCGATCAGGGGGCGGGTGCGCTCCTGCTCCCGCTCAGGCATCGACCCGGCCCTTCGGCGCGTCCTCGTGGTGCTCGTCCCGCGCCTGCGTCTCGCTCACCTCATCCGCGGCCTGCCTCCTGGCGGCCAGCAGGCTGGTGACGGTGGTGACGGCCAGAACCGCGCAGATCACGCCGAGGGAGACCGGGATGCTGATCTGGGGGACGTGTACGCCGGACTCGTGCAGCGCGTGCAGCACCAGCTTGACGCCGATGAAGCCCAGGATCACCGACAGGCCGTAGGACAGGTGGACCAGCTTCTTGAGCAGGCCGCCTATCAGGAAGTACAGCTGCCGGAGGCCCATCAGCGCGAAGGCGTTGGCGGTGAAGACGATGTACGGATCCTGGGTGAGGCCGAAGATCGCGGGGATCGAGTCGAGGGCGAACAGGATGTCAGTGGTGCCGATCGCGAGCATCACGACCAGCATCGGCGTCATGACCCGCTTGCCGTTCTGCCGGATCCACAGCCGGGTGCCGTGGTAGCGGTCGGCCACGCCGAACCGGCGCTCGGCGGCCTTGAGCAGCTTGTTCTCGTCGAACTCCTCTTCCTCGTCCCCGCCGGATCGGGCCTCCTGGATGAGCTTCCAGGCGGTCCAGATCAGGAAGGCGCCGAAGAGGTAGAACACCCACGAGAAGCTCGCGATGATCGCGGCTCCGGCGGCGATGAAGCCGGCCCGCAGTACCAGGGCTATGAGGACGCCGATCATCAGCACCCGCCGCTGGTACAGCGACGGCACGGCGAACTTGCCCATGATCAGGACGAAGACGAAGAGGTTGTCGACGCTCAGCGACTTCTCGGTGATGAATCCGGCGAAGAACTCGCCGGCCGGCCGGCCGCCGCCGAAGAGGAGCAGGCCGAGCCCGAAGAGACCGGCCAGGACGATCCAGACGGCCGTCCAGATCCCGGCTTCCTTGATCGACACGTCGTGGGGTTTGCGGCCGATGAAGAAGTCGACAGCGATCAGGGCGGCCAGGCCGGCGATGGTCAGGATCCACAGGGACAACGAGACGTTCACAGGACAAAACGGTACCGGAATGACCAAGGAATGGTAAAGAGAAACGCAAAGAAAAGATCAAAGTCGCAGGTCAGGCGAGTTTACGATCCCTTGGGGGAGGTGCTCCGGGACGCATACCCCGGTTCAGCGGTTCCCGTCGCGCGGCTCAGCGGTTCCAGTCGCGACGGGCCGCCGCGACCTCGGCGAGTACCAGCTGAAGCACCTGGCTGCCCGGCGGCACCACCGGCGGTTCGTACGTCCAGGCGTGTCCGACCCAGGGGTCGGCGAGGTGGTCGTCGGGCACCGGGGTCAGTCGCAGCAGCGAACGCCACAGCGGGTCGAGCAACGGGCCGTAGGCGGCGGCGTCCTCACGGTCGGCGACCATCATCAGGTGGACGCCCACGGCCGGACCCTCGTCGGCGAGGTAACGCAGCTGGGTCACGGAGCGGTCGTCGAACCCATGCGGGAAGTCGTTGACGATCAGCAGCTGTTCGCCGGCGTCGAAGCCGGGCGGCAACGCGTCCGGCGCGCCCCCGCGCACGGCCATCTGCACCAGGTCGACCCGCTCCGTGAGCCGGCTCAGGACATCCGCGACCCCGGCCGCGCCGGCCGCGGGCGGTCCCGCGAGCACGCCCGTGCGCACCAGGGGCGCGAGTGCCTGTGCCCCGGATCCGGCCGGGTCGACGACATGGACGCCGAACTCGCCCGGCGGATGGACGGCGATCAGCCGGGCCGCGTGCGCCACGGCCGCCTCCGTCGCCAGGCGGCGCCGTTCGCCCGCGTCGGCGAAGGAGTCGTCGGGGGACGCCCAGCGGCCGCTGTCGATCCACAGGCCGCGCTCCAGCGGCAGCCGGATCAGCATGGGGATGCGCAGGGACGGGTCCTCGGGCAGGTGGAGGTCGCCGAGACGGACCGCCATGGGGTCCTCCATCGGCACGCGGTAGCCGTGCCAGACCGGGTTGTCCCAGCGGGCGTACGCCGCGGGCAGGGCCGGCTCGACGACCTCGGACTCGTCGGTGAGCTGGGCCAGGTCTCTGTCGAGCGCCGCTCTGGCCTGGTCGACGAGCTGCGCGTGCTTGGCACGGGCCGCCTCCCGGGCGGCGTCCCCCTGACCGCCGATGCGGCTGCGCGGGTCGGACAGGACCTGGTCCAGCTCCTTGTCCATGCGCGAGTCGGCGAAGTCGACGGCGCTGCGGTAGGCGGCCGTGGTGCGGGCCAGGTCCTCGAACATCCCCCAGACCTGGTTGTAGAGCCGCTCGTCCATCGACCACCCGGTCGCGTCCCCCGCGACGGGCCGCGCGGGCTGCCCGTCGTGGCCGGCAGGCGCGGCGCCCGCGGGCGGCGGTGCCGCGGGATGTCCGGATGGGGACGGGGATGCGGGCTGTCCGGAAGCGGCTGGGGGTGCCGGCTGTCGCCGCGGGTGCCGGTAGTCGATGGTTCTGCCCGCGGGCGGAGGGGACGGTGATCCGGCCGCGGGGGTCGCGCCTGCGGCTCCCGTCGCACTCGCGGGCTGCTGCACCGTGGGTCCGCCAGTCCCGGAGACCTGTCCCTCGGAGGAGGAACCCTCGTAGGAGGAGGCATTGTGGAGGGAACCGTCGTGGGAGGCGCCCTCGTGGGGGGAAACGGCAGCAGCCGGGTCCGGCCGGGGCAGCGCCGGGACCTGGTGAGAACGGGCGTCGTCCGACGTTCGGGACGGTGGTGCCGCCACCGAGCGGGCCAGCCCCTGGGCCACCGCCTCCTCCGCGGCGGCGGCCAGTTCACCGGCCTCGGCCAGCCCCAGGTCGGTGAGGAGTGCGGTGAGACCACCCGCGTAGCCCTGGCCGACGGCGCGCACTTTCCAGGCGCCCTGTCGGCGGTACAGCTCCAGGGCGATCACGGCGGACTCCGCGTCCAGGCCGGTGATCGTGTAACTGACGAGCTCGGTGCCGTCAAGGCCGGTGACCGCGACGAACGGGGCGGCGACCGCACCGAACCGGGTCGGTCCTCCGCCCGCGGCGGGCAGGGCCAGCAGCACGTCGACGTGGTGCACCGCCTCGGGCATGGCACGGAGGTCGAGCGCGAGCCGGTGGTCGGCGGCGGCCTGGCGGGACACCTCCAGACCGGGCAGGACGGGCGCGCCGGGGTGCACCACCCACTCGGCGCTCCTCGCCCTGCCGCTGTCGTCGCTGAGAGTGGCCGCCGCCACGACCGGCCTGCCGGCCGAGATCCGGATCTCCAGGCGGACCTCGGAGAGCGGGTGGTTCTGCCCCCGCACCAGCTCGGCCGTCATCGCCCTCGTCCCCCTGTAGTCATGTGCCGTGGTGCGCCACTCACCGGACCGCCCGGACTTGTACGGGCTGTCCGGGCCGTCCGGGCCGTCCAGGCCGTCCAGGCCGTCCAGGCCGTCCAGGCCGTCCAGGCCGTCCAGGCCGTTCTACAGGTGCGGCAGGATCGTCGGCATCAGGTCCTGGAAGGTGCGGCCGTTGGCGGGGGCGCCGAGGGCCGTCATCGTCCAGGCGCCGTTCACGCGGTGCACCTTCGCCATGATCTGGGCGGTGTAGTCGCCGCCACCCGCGAGGGTGTAGCGGGCGAGCTCCTGGCCGTTGGTCTCGTCGACCAGGCGGCAGAACGCGTTCTGCACCTCCTGGAAGGTCTGGCCCGTGAAGGAGTTCACGGTGAAGACGATCTGGTCGATGTGGACCGGGACGCGCTGGAGGTCGACGAGGATCGACTCGTCGTCGCCGCCCTGGCCCGCGCCGCCGACCAGGTTGTCGCCGGTGTGGCGCACCGAGCCGTCGTCGCTCACCAGGTGGCGGAAGAAGACGACGTCGACAGGCTGCTTCTCGGCGAAGAGCACGGCGGAGGCGTCGAGGTCGATCTCACGCGTGCGCGAGCCGAACAGGCCCCGGCGCGGAGCGGCCTGCCAGCCGAGACCCATACGGACCGCGGTCAGGCTGCCCCCGTCGTTCTTCTGCAGACTGATGGCCTGACCCTTGGTCAAGTTGACGGTCACGGCTGATTCCCCTCTCCTACTCCCCTGTCGCCGCCGGTTCCGCGGCTGCCAAGAACCCTACGCAGAGGCACTGACATCGCCGCACACGGGTCCGCACTTTGTGTCGGTCTTGCAACACAGCGCAGTCGGTCAGGACAGCCCCGCCTCGCGCATCTGGCGCAGTTCCTTCTTCATCTCCGCGACCTCGTCGCGCAACCGGGCCGCGACCTCGAACTGGAGGTCGGCGGCGGCGGCGCGCATCCGCTCCGTCATCTCCTCGATCTGCCCGGCGAGTTCGGCGGCGGGGCGGTCGGTGGGCACCGTCTCCTTCGCCTTGCCCCTGGCGGACTTCGCGGGCTTGGCGGATGTGGCCGACTTGGCGGCTCCGGCGGCCTTGGCGCCGTTGTCACCGCGGGCCGGCACGGGGGTCTTCGCGCCCTTGCCGTCCTTCCCCTTGCGGTAGCCGGTGCCGAGCAGCTGCTCGGTGTCGACCTCCTCGCGGGCGATCTGCGCGACGATGTCGTTGATCTTCTTGCGCAGCGGCTGCGGGTCGATGCCGTTCGCCTTGTTGTACGCGATCTGCTTCTCCCGGCGGCGGTTGGTCTCCTCGATGGCCTTCTCCATCGCCGGGGTGATCTTGTCGGCGTACATGTGGACCTGGCCGGAGACATTGCGGGCGGCGCGCCCGATGGTCTGGATCAGCGAGGTGCCCGACCGCAGGAAGCCCTCCTTGTCGGCGTCGAGGATCGCCACCAGTGACACCTCGGGCAGGTCGAGGCCTTCACGCAGCAGGTTGATGCCGACCAGGACGTCGTACTCGCCGCTGCGCAGTTCGCGCAGCAGCTCGATCCGGCGCAGGGTGTCGACGTCGCTGTGCAGGTAACGCACCTGGATGCCGAGTTCCAGGAAGTAGTCCGTCAGGTCCTCGGCCATCTTCTTGGTCAGCGTGGTGACCAGGACGCGCTCGTCCTTCTCCACGCGCCCGCGGATCTCGTGCACCAGGTCGTCGATCTGGCCCTCGGTGGGCTTGACGACCACCTGCGGGTCGACCAGGCCGGTGGGGCGGATGATCTGCTCCACCTGACCGTCCGAGCGGGACAGCTCGTATGTGCCGGGGGTCGCCGACAGGTACACCGTCTGGCCGATGCGTTCCTGGAACTCCTCCCACTTCAGTGGCCGGTTGTCCAGGGCGGACGGAAGCCGGAAGCCGTGCTCGACAAGGGTGCGCTTGCGGGAGGCGTCGCCCTCGTACATCGCGCCGATCTGGGGCACGGTGACGTGCGACTCGTCGATGACGAGCAGGAAGTCGTCCGGGAAGTAGTCGAGCAGGGTGTTGGGCGGGGTGCCGGGCGCGCGGTCGTCGAAGTGCATCGAGTAGTTCTCCACGCCGGAGCACGTGCCGATCTGGCGGAGCATCTCGATGTCGTAGGTGGTGCGCATCCGCAGCCGCTGGGCCTCCAGCAGCTTGCCCTGCTTCTCCAGCTCGGCCAGGCGCTCCTCGAGTTCCTTCTCGATGCCGCTGACCGCCCGTTCCATGCGCTCGGGACCGGCGATGTAGTGCGAGGCCGGGAAGACGTACAGCTGCTGGTCGTCGCTGATGATCTCGCCGGTGAGGGGGTGCAGCGTCGACAGCGCCTCGATCTCGTCGCCGAACATCTCGATGCGGACGGCGAGCTCCTCGTAGACCGGGAAGATCTCGATGGTGTCGCCGCGCACCCGGAAGGTGCCGCGGGCGAAGGCCATGTCGTTGCGCGTGTACTGGATGTCCACGAAGCGGCGCAGCAGTTGGTCGCGGTCGATCTCGTCGCCGACCCGGAGGGGGACCATGCGGTCCACGTACTCCTGCGGGGTGCCCAGACCGTAGATGCAGGAGACGGAGGCGACCACGACGACGTCGCGGCGGGTGAGCAGCGAGTTGGTCGCCGAGTGGCGCAGGCGCTCGACCTCCTCGTTGATCGAGGAGTCCTTCTCGATGTAGGTGTCCGACTGCGGAACGTAGGCCTCGGGCTGGTAGTAGTCGTAGTACGAGACGAAGTATTCGACCGCGTTGTTCGGCAGCAGCTCGCGGAACTCGTTGGCCAGCTGTGCGGCGAGCGTCTTGTTCGGCGCCATGACGAGGGTCGGGCGCTGAAGCTTCTCGATCATCCACGCGGTGGTGGCGGACTTGCCGGTGCCGGTCGCGCCGAGCAGAACGACGTCCGGCTCCCCCGCCTTGATGCGCTGGGCGAGTTCGGCGATGGCCTGCGGCTGGTCGCCGCTGGGCTGGTAGGGGCTGACGACCTCGAAGGGCGCCACCGTGCGTTCGATGTGAGAGACGGGCCGCATGACATCCACCGTACGACCCGCCACTGACAACGGGTTCTGATCAGCGGTTCTGCGGAGTGCGGGAGCGTTCGCGGACCGTCTCGCGGGCGGGGTCGCGGTGGGCGCGGACCGGGGAGCGGCGGGCGGAGTGGGCGACGCGTTCGCGCGCCGGGACGCCCGGCTTGTCCTCGACCGGGGTCCAGCCGGACCGGCCTGCGATCATCAGCGGGTCGAACAGGACGACGGCACCGGTGAGCAGCAGGAAGATCAGCGGGCCGATCAGCATCGGCGTGAGCAGGGCCGCCGACGACTCGCCGACGACGGCGCCGCCCGTGTCGTGCAGGTGGACGTCGAGGGCGGCCATGCTCGTGTAGTGCATGCCGACGCCGGCGAGTCCCATCACGAGGCCGGCGCCGACGCTCCAGAGGAACCCTTTCGCCCGTCCGGCGACCCAGAGGGACGCGGTCGCGGCGACGACGGCGATCAGCACGGAGGCCACGACGATGGGAATGTCGTAGTCGACGGTGCCGTCGAGTCGCATCCCGGCCATGCCCAGGTAGTGCATGCTGGCGACACCGAGGCCGGTGATCGTGCCACCGGTGAACAGGGCGGAGCCGGTCGCGCCCCGGTAGCCGACGATGAAGATCCCGATACCCGTCATGACGACGGCGACGGCCAGACTCGCGTACGTCGTCGACCGGTCGTAGTCGATCGAGACCTCTTCGACGGTGAAACCGGTCATCGCGACGAAGTGCATGGTCCAGATGCCCGAGCCGACCGCCGCCGCTCCCAGGGCGAGCCAGCCCGGGCGCCAGGAGCGGGCGACGAGCAGGGCGCGGGTGGTGCAGCGCAGGCCGAGGGCCCCGCCGAGGCAGGCCATGAGACAGGCCACCAGTGGAGTGACGAGCCCGTAGCTGAATCCGTCGACGGTTCCGTGCATGCGGTCGCCCTTCCGCCTCTCAAGTCCCGGAAATCGTGAATGCCCCCGTCCCAGGACCGCCACGCGGTCAGGGTTGACGCTGAGAGTATGACTGCCACCGGAATGGCCGAACGACTTTCCGGCAAAGAAGCACGGCCTCGTCGCAGATGTGCGGCACCCGTGAGCGAGTTCGGCCGGATCCGTACGGCCTGTGATCCCACCCGTGGCCCATCCGCGGGCGCCTCGTTGACCCTGTGCTGTCAGTGTTGTGCTGTCCGTGGTCGTTCGTCGCGAGGAGTACGCATGCACGCGCGCGCAGTCGCCGCCCTGGCCACCGCTCTCGCGGCGGCCGCCGCCCTGTTCCTGCCCGTCTCGGGGACACAGGCCGCCGAGGTCCGACGACCGCAGCCCGTGGTCGTCGCCCACCGGGGCGCCTCCTCCCACGCCCCGGAGAACACGCTGCCCGCCGTCGACAAGGCGGCGGCGCTCGGCTTCTCCTGGGTGGAGAACGACGTGCAGCGCACCAAGGACGGCGAGCTCGTGGTCGTCCATGACGCCACCTTGAAGCGGACGACCAACGTCGAGCGGCTCTTTCCCGGCCGGGCTCCCTGGAACGTGAAGGACTTCACCGCCGCCGAGATCGCCCGCCTGGACGCGGGCAGCTGGTTCTCCCCCGCCTTCGCGGGCACGCGCGTGCCGACGCTCGACCAGTACATGCGCCGGCTCGAGCACAACCACGAGAAGCTGCTCCTGGAGATCAAGAATCCCGAGCTGTACCCGGGGATCGAGGCACAGACCCTCAAGGTGCTCGCCAACGACGGCTGGCTCGACCAAAGGCACCTGGCGAGCCGTCTGATCGTGCAGAGCTTCAGCGCCGACAGCGTTCGGATCGTGCACGCGCTGAAGCCCGCTGTCCGGACCGCCCTCCTCGGCCACCCGGACACGGCCGACCTGCACCGGTACGCGGCCTTCGTGGACCTGGTCAACCCCTCGTACCGCTCGCTGTCGGCGGAGTACACGGCGGCCGTCCGCGCACACCGGGGACCGCACGGCGCCCCGCTGGGGGTCTTCGCCTGGACGGTGGACGACGCAGCCGGCGCCCGGACCGTCGCCGGCTACGGCGTGGACGGCATCATCACGAACAAGCCGGACGTGGTACGCGCGGCGCTCAAAACCGTCTGATCCCACGACGGCGCAGGTCGGACCCGAGTATCAGCATCAATGTCAGTGCTGGGCCGTACCGTAATCGCATGGACAGCCACGAGCGGGACGGGCAGCGGGTCGTGCAGGACGAACAGCGGGTCGTATGGGCCGTCGTCGGTACCGGCATCGGCCCACTGCTGCTGGCAGCGACCCCCGAGGGCCTGGTCAACGTCGTCTTCCACGCCACCGACGCGGTACGGGAGCGCGCGCTGGCCCGGCTGGCGTCCCGGCTGGGCACCGAACCGGTCGAGGCGCCCGACTCCCCCTTGCTCACGGAGGCGATACGCCAGGTGCGGGCGTACTTCGCGGGCGAGCGGCAGGACTTCGAGCTGCCGCTGGACTGGTCGCTGATCTCCGGCTTCAACCGGCAGGTGCTGCGCGAACTGGCGTCGGGTGTGCCGTACGGCTCGGTCGTCGGGTACGGCGATCTGGCCGACCGGGTGGGGCAGCCGGGTGCCGCCCAGGCGGTGGGGGCGGCGATGGGCGCCAATCCGCTGCCGGTGGTCGTGCCGTGCCATCGGGTCGTCGAGAGCGACGGGGGCATAGGCGGCTTCGGCGGCGGCCTGGAGGCCAAGCGCAGGCTGCTCGCGCTGGAAGGCGTGCTGCCCGAGCCGCTGTTCTGAGACGCCGGGCGCGACGAGCAGCGCGTGCGCTGGTGGTGGTGCCCTTGACCACCGGCCGCAGGGGTTTGACCCGGTACGGCGCCCGCCAGAGATGAGGGGAGAGCCCGACAGACGGGAGGCAGGCACGTGCTGGTGGTGTCCGAAGAGGTACGGGAGGCGCTGGCGGCGCGTCGACCCGTGGTGGCCCTGGAGTCCACGATCATCGCCCATGGGCTGCCGCGCCCACGCAATCTCCAGGTGGCGCTGGAGTTGGAGGACGTGGTGCGGCAGGAAGGCGCCGTGCCGGCGACCATCGCGGTACTGGACGGCCAACCCCATGTCGGCCTGGACAAAGGACAGTTGGAGCGGGTCGCGAACGAGGAGGGGATGCGCAAGCTCGGCCACCGCGACCTGCCGCTCGCGACGGCCGCGCGGGCGAGCGGAGCGACCACGGTGTCGGCGACGGCGCTGCTGGCCTCGCTGGCGGGCATCCGCGTGTTCGCCACGGGCGGGCTCGGCGGGGTGCACCGGGAGTGGACGGTGACGCAGGACGAGTCCGCCGACCTCGGGCTGCTGGCGCGCACACGGATCACGGTCGTGTGTGCGGGGGTCAAGTCGATCCTGGACGTTCCGGCGACCTTGCAGCGGCTGGAGACGCTGGGGATCGCGGTGGCCGGGTACCGCACGGACCGCTTCCCCGGCTTCTACCTGTCCGACTCCGGACACCCGGTGGACTGGACGCTGCGGACGCCGGAGGACGTGGCCGAGGTCATGCGGGCACAGAACGCGCTGCGGGCGCCGGAGTCGGCGCTGATCGTCGCCAACCCCGTGCCGCCTCAGGAGCAGTTGGACCCCGAACTGCACGCGCGGGTGCTAGCCGACGCGCTGCACGCGTGCGCGGAGGAGGGCGTCACGGGGCAGGCGGTGACCCCGTTCCTGCTCGACTACCTGGTGCGGCACACCGACGGCGCCTCGCTGCGCGCCAACCTGGCGGCGGTGCGCGGCAACGCACGGCTGGCGGCACTGATCGCGTCGGCGTGGGCCCTGCCGTGACGGCCGCCGGAGCGCTACTGGTGGTCGGGGACGTCGTGACGGATGTCGTCGTACGGCATCGCGGGCCGCTCGCCACCGGCACCGACACCTCCGCCGCGGTCCGGATGCTGCCGGGCGGGGCGGGTGCCAACGTCGCCTGCTGGGCGGTCCACAGCGGATGCCGGGAGGTCCGGCTGCTGGGGCGGGTGGGCGCGGAGTCGGCGGGCTGGCACGAACGGGCGCTGATCGCCTCGGGGGTGCGTCCCCACCTGGTGGTCGATCCCGGGGCCCCGACCGGGACGGTGGTCTGCCTCGTCGACTCCTCGGCGGCGGCCGAGCGCACGTTCCTCACGGACAGCGGGGCGTCGCTTCGCCTGGAGGCGGGCGACTGGTCCGACCCGCTGCTCGACGGAGTGGACCGGCTGCATCTGTCGGGCTACCTGCTGTTCTCGGGAACGGGCCGGGCGCTGGTGGCGCGGGCCGTCACGGCGGCCCGCGCGCGTGGTGTGCCGGTGAGCCTGGATCCCGCGTCGGCCGGATTCCTCGTCACGCTGGGCGTGGACCGGTTCCTCCCGCTCGTCGAGGGCGTGGACCTGCTGCTGCCGAGCCGCGACGAGGCCTGCCTGCTGACGGGCCTGCCCGACCCGGCGGACGCGGCGGCCGAGCTGAGCCGCCACGTCCCGCTGGTGGTCATGAAGCAGGGCGCCTCCGGAGCGCGGGTGGCGTACACGGGCGCCGTCCGCGCCCACGTACCCGCGGTACCGGCCATCACGCGGGACACCACCGGCGCGGGTGACGCCTTCACCGGCGCGTTCCTCGCCGCCCTGCTGGCCGGCGCCACCCCCGAGACGGCGGCGGCCCGGGGCTGCGCGGCGGGCGCGCTCGCGGTGGCGCGGGTGGGCGCGCGGCCGCCGAGAGCCCGGTGCTCTTCCGAGGTTTTCCGAGCCCTGTGACCTTTCGAGGCCTTCAGCGCCGGTGACCTTCCGGTCGGCGGTCCCGAGGTGCTACGGCTTGGTGCCCCAAGCGGAGATCATCGGCGCCGTGGTCAGGTCCATGGTGCCGGAGGCCACGTTGGCCAGGTGCTGGTCGATCTCCTCGTCGGTGGCCAGGCCCGCGGCGACGAGGCGGGCGCGGATCTGCCGGACCGTGGCGGACTCCAGGGCGGTGCAGGCCGGGGAGGTGACCGGGAAGTAGGCGTCGGCCTCCACCTGGTGGAGACCGGCCTCGCGCAGCAGGCGCGGGAGTCTGCGGCCGTAGGACAGGTCGGCGCCGCGGTCGGCCAGCAGGCGGCGGAAGCCGTGGCGCAGCCGGTTGGCCAGTTCCTCCGCGGGGCCGTGCTCGTCCGGGCAGACCAGGGGCTGGAGGGCCGGGTCGGCGTCCTCCAGCAGCAGCCGTCCGCCGGGTCGCAGCGCCTTGATCATGGACCGCAGTGCCCGTTCCCGGTCCGGCACGTGGACGAGGACGAGCCGGGCGTGGACGAGGTCGAAGTCCTCCCCCGGCGGCTCCTCGACGCCCACGTCGTGGACCCTGACCTCCACCGGCGGGCGGGCGGCCCCGGCGATCAGCGAGGTGTCGATGTCGGTCGCGACGACCGTGCCGGTGGGGCCGACCCGCTCGGCCAGCCAGGAGACGACGGAGGTGCCGCCGGCGCCGACCTCCCAGCAGCGCCACCCGGGTCCGGCACCGAGTCCTTCGAGGTGGCGGAATGTCGTGGGGTCGAAGAGGGCCGCGAAGGCGTCGAAGCGCTCGCCCGCCTCGGTCTGCCGGTTGGCGAGCAGATATCCGCCGCCGTCCGTGCCCTCGTGCCGGCCCCCGTCCTGGCTCTCGTTCCGGCCTTCGTGCCCGTCCTCGCCGTGGCCGATGTCGGTGCCCGAGGGCCCGTCCGCTTGCCCGTCGCTGTACCTCATACCGCGATCATCCCAGCCGTCTTCGACACCCGCCGCGTTCGTCCACAGGCGGGAACTCAGCGGAACGTGCGGTTTCCACAGGATTGCCCGGTGCTCACGTGAGCCTGGCAGACTGGCTCGACCAGGCGGCAAAAGGTGCACGCGAGGAGATCCGGATGTCCATGGCGGGGAATCTGCGGAAGGTGGCTCGGCTGGCCCGAGGGCGGCGCCGGGTCGACCTGAGCCATCCCGCCCGGTCCCCGCTGGGCTCCGCCGTGGTGAACTGCGTGGCCTACCAGGACGGCGAGCGGGTCCCGGACGCCGGCGATCTGGTGGAGGCCGTGACGCGGGTGCGCAAGGCCCGTGACGGTTTCGTCTGGCTGGGGCTGCACGAGCCGACGGACGAGGAGTTCGCGGGCATCGCGGACCTCTTCGACCTGCACCCGCTGGCGGTGGAGGACACGGTCAAGGCGCATCAGCGCCCGAAGGTGGAGCGGTACGGCGAGACGCTGTTCGCGGTGTTCAAGACGGTCTGCTACCTCGAGCACGAGAAGCTGACGGCGACGAGCGAGGTGGTGAGCACCGGCGAGATCATGGTGTTCACCGGGCAGGACTTCGTGATCACCGTGCGGCACGGCAGGCACGGCTCACTCGGTCCCATGCGCGAGGAGCTGGAGTCCGATCCGGCGCAGCTCGCCAAGGGGCCGGCGGCGGTGCTGCACGCGATCGCGGACCACGTGGTCGACGACTGTCTGAGCGTCACCGGCTCGTTCCAGGAGGACATCGACGAGGTGGAGGCCGAGGTGTTCGCGGAGGACGGCGAGCGTGTCGATCCGGGGCGGATCTACCAGCTCAAGAGGGAGCTGCTGGAACTGAAGCGGGCCGTCGTGCCGCTGGGCCGCCCGCTGGAGGAGCTGTCCGCCCGGCCGATGCGGGTGGTCGGCCCGGAGATACAGGCGTACTTCCGGGACGTCCTCGACCATCAGACGCGGGCCAAGGAGCAGATCGCCGCCTTCGACGAACTGCTGAACTCGATACTCCAGGCCCACCTCGCGCAGGTGACGGTGGCGCAGAACGAGGACATGCGCAAGATCACGGCCTGGGCCGCGGTGATCGCCGTCCCGACCATGGTGTGCGGGGTGTACGGCATGAACTTCGAGGTGATGCCGGAGCTTCACTGGCGGTACGGCTATCCGCTGGTCATCTGCCTGATATCCGCCATATGCCTGTCGCTGTACCGCGGCTTCCGCCGCAACGGCTGGCTCTGATTCCAGTTGGCGCCGGGCTCAGCCGTTCCAGGCGGGGTGCCGGAGGTCGTCGGCGCGTACCAGGACGTCGGCGGTGCCGGCCGGGTCGGTCTCGGCGTCGTAGCGCTCGAAGGCGGGCAGTGTCCAGTGCTCGGCCTCCGGGGTACGGCGGCGCAGGGCGCCCGGGGAGAGGAGGAGATGGACGGTCAGGTCGAAGGGGAACCAGTGCCGCAGCAGGAGGGGGCCGTGCAGCAACAACAGGGCGCCGGGCGGGAGCTGGACGTAGTCGCTGCGGGTGGCGCGGTCGGTGACCGGGTCCCGCAGGTCGGGCAGCACGCGTCCGTCACCGCCGGGTTCGAGCGGGCCGAAGACCTCGCGCCACAGGGCGCCGGTGTCGATCCAGCCGTTGTAGTAGGACTCCTCGTCCCGGTGGCCGTGCTCCAGGCGGAGGGAGGCCGGGCGCAGGAAGCCCTCGGTGTCCACCACCACCGCGGGGCGGCCGAGCGGCCGAAGTGCCTCGGCGACGCGGTGGGCCAGGTCGCCCGGGAGGGCTGCGGGGGCGCCGTCGAAGGCGATGCGAGGCCAGGGGCTGCCGTCGGCGGGCTCGAGGTCGAGCAGGCGCTCCGCGAGGAGGTCGCCGAGCCGTTCCCACGTGATCGCTTGAAGTCGCACACGCCCATGATGCGCCAGGGCGGGAGCGAGGTGCGGAGGGAAGGGCGTCCGGACACAGGCCCGGGAATGTACGACGTATGGCCCCGCACACGGCCTCACATACGTCCTCGCATATGACTCCGCTGCCCGTGCCTCGGCCGTCCGACGGGCTTCTCGTCGTCCAGCCGGTGCGCCGCAAGCACTGCGCCGCGTGCCGGCGCGGCCCGCTGCCGCTGCTCGTGCTGGAGGAGGGGGTGCCGCGGTGCCTGGACTGCGCCGACCTCGGGCACCTGGTCTTCCTGCCGCGGGGCGACACCGCGCTGACGCGCCGGTCGCGGGAGGAGAGCGCGCTGTCGGCGGTGGTCGTGCGGTTCAACCGGCGCAGGAGCCGTTACGAGCGGCAGGGCGTCCTCGTCGAGGAGGCGGCGCTGGCCCGCGCGGAGCAACGGTGCCTGGCGGACGCCGAGGCCCGGCGCCGTCGCCGGGCGCGCGACGCCCGGCGGCGCGCGGCCGAGGACGTACGCATCACGGACGCGTTCGCGGCGGAGGTCCTGCGGCTCTTTCCCGCCTGCCCGCCGGACCGCGCGCGGGCCATAGCCGCGCATGCCTCTCTGCGCGGCAGTGGACGGGTCGGCCGCAGCGCGTCGGGGCGCGCCCTGTCCGAGGCCGCGGTCACCTCGGCGGTCGCGGCCTCCGTGCGTCACCTGGACACGCCCTACGACCGGCTGCTGATGAGCGGGGTGGCTCGGCCCGAGGCCCGGCGCCGGATCAGGCCCGCCGTTAACTCGGTGCTGCGGGCCTGGCGGGAACCGGAGCCGCACGCTTAGCACCCACCCGGGCCGGCGGCTCCGCGCGTGCCGCACGACGGACGCCTCCTGCGGCGGGCGCACCGCATCACGGACCTCCCCGGCCGCGCGTACCGCATACGTGCCCCGCCCGCGCGCGCCGCGCCACATGGGTGCCCGGCCCGCGTGCGCCGCGCCATGGACACACCCGCCGGACACACCCGCCGGACGCGCCCGCCTGGCGCGCCCGCCTGGCGCGCCCGCCTGGCGCGCCCGGCTCCGGGCGCCCCGCCGCACCGGGATACCGGGCTCTGCGTCTGGTGGGCGGCGGACGTATCGTGGCCGGAAAGAGGTGGTGCCCGAGGCAAGGGGGACGGCCATGGCCGATCCCAGGGGTTTCATGACCACACCCCGCCAGGAATGGCCCCGCAGGCCGGTCGAGGAGCGGGTACGGGACTGGCACGAGGTGTACGTGCCGGGCGGGCTGCTTCCGATCATCAGCAAGCAGGCCGACCGGTGCATGGACTGCGGGGTTCCCTTCTGCCACGAGGCCTGTCCGCTGGCCAATCTGATCCCCGAGTGGAACGACCTGGTGTCCCGGGAGGACTGGCGGGCGGCCGCCGACCGGTTGCACGCGACGAACAACTTCCCCGAATTCACCGGGCGGTTGTGTCCGGCGCCGTGCGAGGCGGGATGCGTGCTCGCGATCAACCAGCCGGCGGTCACCATCAAGAACGTCGAGTGCGCGATCGCCGACCGCGCCTGGGAGGAGGGGTTCACCCCGCCGCGCCCACCGGACCGGTTGTCCGGGCGGACCGTCGCGGTGATCGGGTCGGGGCCGACCGGGCTCGCCGCGGCCCAGCAGCTGACCCGTGCGGGACACACGGTCGCCCTGTACGAGCGGGACGACCGGCTCGGCGGGCTGATGCGGTACGGCATCCCCGCGTTCAAGATGGAGAAGCACCATCTGGAGCGGCGGTTGGAGCAGATGCTGGCCGAGGGGACGAAGTTCCGTGCGTCGACGGAGGTCGGGCGGGACGTAGGGGCCCGGGAGGTGCGGGCGCGCTACGACGTCGTGGTGATCGCCACGGGTGCCACGGCTTGGCGTGAACTACCGGTACCGGGCAGGGAGTTGACCGGCATCCATCAGGCGATGGAGTACCTGCCGCTGGCCAACCGGGTGTGCGAGGGCGATGTGGAGACCTCACCGGTGTGCGCGGCGGGCCGGCATGTAGTGATCGTGGGCGGTGGGGACACGGGAGCCGACTGCCTGGGCACGGCTGTGCGGCAGGGCGCCGCGTCCGTGACCCAGCTCGACATCTACGCCCAGCCGGGCGCGGAGCGCGACGAGGACCTCGAACCGTGGCCGACCTACCCGAAGATCTACCGGCTGTCGCCCGCGCACCAGGAGGCGGGCGACCTGGGCACCGCGCCGGTCGCGGACGCGGACGCGCGGCTGTTCGCCGCGTCGACGCTCCGCTTCACCGGCGACGCCGACGGGCATGTGCGCGAGTTGCACCTGGCCGAGGTGGACGCGGAACGGCGCCCCCGGCCGGGCACCGAGCGCGCGATCCCGGCCGATCTGGTGCTGCTCGCGCTGGGCTTCTCCGGCCCGTCCCAGGAGGACGGCCTCATCGACCAGTTGGGGCTGCGGCTCACTCCCCGGGGCACGATCGCCCGGGACCCCGCCTTCGCGACGAACGTTCCCGGCGTGTTCGCCGCCGGGGACGCCGCCCGCGGCCAGTCGCTGATCGTCTGGGCCATCGCCGAAGGGCGCGCGGTCGCGGCGTCCGTGGACCACCACCTGACGGGCGCCCGGAGCCTCCCGTCCCCGATCGGCCCGTACGACCGTCCGATGCGGGTGTGACATCCGCGGCGCCCCGCCTGGCCGGCAGGGCGCCGCGGACGTCTCACTGCGCCACGACCACCGCAGTCACGACCACCGCAGTCATGGCTTTCGCGGATACGGATTCCGCGGCCGCGGATCCCCTGGTCACGGATCCCGTGGTCACGGCTTTCGCGCCACCGCCCCGTAGCCCGGGATGACTCCGTCGTCCTGGCCCGGGACCGGGTCGCCCAGTTCCGGGTGCCACTTGTGGACGACCTCCACGCCGGGCTCGACGAGTTCCAGACCGTCGAAGAAGCGGCTGAACTCCTCGCGGGAGCGCAGGGCGAGGGTGACGCCCGCCGCCTTCAGCTTGGCCGTGGCCCTTTCGGAGTCCTCCGGAGTGAAGTCCGAGGTGGCGTGGGTCATCATCAGGTAGCTGCCCGAGGGCAGTTCGGCGAGGAGACGGGCGACCAGGTCGTGGGCGCCGTCCTCGTCGGTGATGAAGTGGAGCAGCGCCACCAGGGACAGGGCCACGGGCCGGCTGAAGTCCAGCACCTTCCCGGCGCCCTCCAGGATCGTGGCCGGGTCGCGGACGTCGGCCTGCACGTACTCGGTGATGCCCTCGGGCGCGCTGCGCAGCAGGGCCGCCGCGTGGGCCAGCACGATCGGGTCGTTGTCGCAGTAGACGACACGTGCGTCCGGCGAGACCGACTGGGCGACCTGGTGCAGGTTCGGCTCGGTCGGTATGCCGGTGCCGATGTCCAGGAACTGCCGTACGCCCTGGCCGGCCAGCCAGCGCGTCGCCCGGTGCATGAACGCGCGGTTGACCTTGGCCATCACCGGCACCCGCGGGTCGAGTGCCAGCATCTGCCGACCCAGTTCCTCGTCGACCGGGTAGTTGTCCTTGCCGCCGAGGTACCAGTCGTACATCCGCGCCGGATGCGGCTTGCTGGTGTCGATCTCGGTCATACGGCACCTCGTAAGCGTCTGAAGTGAGCAGTGGTCATGATCAAGTCGGTACCAAGATTAGGGAGTTGAGACAGTCAACAGACAGGGGTCGTTCAAGCCAGCAGGAAGTCCGCCTCTCCCGCCTTCGCGCCCTCGATGAACGCCGTCATCTCGTCGGTCGTGTAGATGAGCGCCGGTCCGTCCGGGTCGGTCGACTGACGGACCGCGATCCGGCCGTCGTCCAGCTTCATGGCCTCCAGGCAGTTGCCTCCGTTGCCCCCGCTCCACGGCTTGTGCCAGCCCTCGCTGCCGAGTTCGCGGGCGGGCATGCCGTTGTAGATGCCGCCGCGCAGCCGCGGCTTGGGCTGGTACGTGATGCGTTCCATTCACAGCTCCTTGCGGAAATCCCGGAGGATCTCCTTCGTGCGATGTGCAGTAGCGGCCTGCGCCGCCATGCGGTCCATGACCTCGAGGTGACTCGCCACCTCCTGACGCGCGTCCAGGTAGACCGCGCCGGTCAGGTACTCGCTGTAGACCATGTCCGGCAGTTCGGGCATGGCGAATCGGAACAGCACGAAGGGGCCGTACGTGCCGGCGTGCGGCCCCGCGGAGAACGGGGCGACCTGCAACGTCACGTTGGGCAGCCTCGCGGCCTCCAGCAGCCTGTCGATCTGGGCACGCATGACCTCGGGACCGCCGACCTGGCGGCGCAGCGCGGTCTCGTCCATCACCACCCAGAACCTGGGGGCGTCCGGGCGGGTGAGCAGGTCCTGGCGTTGCATGCGCAGCGCGACGTGGCGCTCTATGTCCTCGGGGCTGGTCTGGCCGACGGCGCCGGACTTGAGCACCCCGCGCGCGTAGTCCTCGGTCTGGAGCAGTCCGGGGACGAAGTGCGGCTCGTAGGACCGGATGAGCGCGGCGGCGCCCTCCAGGCTGACGTACATCGAGAACCAGCCCGGCAGGATGTCGTGGAACCGCTGCCACCAGCCCGGCTGGTTGGCCTCCTCGGCCAGCCGCGTGAAGGCCTCGGCCTCCTCGTCGGAGACGCCGTAGGCCTTCAGCAGCAGCTGGAGGTACGGGATCTTGAGGGCGACCTCGGCCATCTCCATACGGCGCACGGTGGCGGGCGCGACGTGCAGGATGCGAGCGGCTTCCTCACGCTTGAGCCCCGCGCTCTCCCGCAGGTCCCACAGGCGCCGGCCGAGCACGACCTGCCCGACGGTCGGCGCGGACCGCGGCTCACTCACACTCCACCTCCACTGACCCAGGAGCGAACTGTACGGACGGACGTGAGGATTCCGGAGGTTCCCGTCATGAATCCCGCACGACCCACGGCAACCGCGCGAAAGCCCGTTCGAAAATCCCGGGGCCCGGCGGTCTCAACTGGCGCCGTTCGACGTGCTGTTGCGAGCAGTGTGCCATGGCCGATCAGCGTGACTCCAACACTCTGCAACTTTCAGAGTGCCACTTGCCAAGTGTTCACGGCGGGGCGATAGTGGCAAGCGTGATTCCGTCTCCGCCCTTAGGAACAGACGCCGCCGCGAGCTCGCCGAGCCGCGGCGCGAGTACGAGCGCGGGCCCCGGCGGGGACGTTGCCGAGCGTCGGTTCCGTTTCGAGCTGGCCGCGCACCCCGGCTCCCCCGCGCAGGCCAGACGCCTGACCCGGACCCGGCTGACCGGCTGGTCCGTGTGCGAGGACACCTGCGACGCGGCCGCCCTCGTCGTCTCGGAGCTGGTCACCAACGCCATCGTGCACACCGCCAGCAGGCAGATCGTGTGCGAACTGCACGACGGGGACGAACGAGTGCGCATAGCCGTACGAGACGAGGGGTGCGCGCCGGGCGAGCCCCAGCCGTCGCCGCGGCAGCCCGAGGAGGAGCACGGGAGGGGACTGCTTCTCGTCGACGCCATGTGCCTGGCCTGGGGGGCCCAGGAGCAGGGCACCGGCCTGGTGGTGTGGGCGGAACTGCCGCGCGGCACCTCGCCCGCCCGGAGCGACCTGGGCTGGGGCGCCCGCCCGAAGCCGGTCCCGGCCCGCGACGCCGGCGACAAGAACGGCCCGCAGGTGCACGGCCAGGCGCACCGGCAGACCCACCGGCAGGCACATCACGAAACGGGGACCGCATGGCTGTGACCGACGCCGGCGCCTTGGGCGGCACCGGCCAGTCGCTCAACCTGGACACGCTCGTACACCTGGGCCGCCGCCTGCGCACCCACGGCACACCCCGGCGGCTGTCCCCGCCCGAGGGCATGACCGCCCCCCTGGGCTGCGACGCGGTCGCGGTCCCCGCCCACCTCGGTCCGCAGCTGATGCCCCGGCTTCCCCGCGTGGGCTGCGTCTACGCGGATCGCGCGCACTGGTGGTGGATCGTCCCCGCGGACTCCGACTACGCCCTGCGCTGGCCCGCTCCGGCCCACTACTCCCCGGGTGCGACGCTGCCCGCCTCGCCGACGGCGCCCACGCTCGTCCACCGCCCGGCGGGCACGATCCCCTACACCCCGCCGATCCCCCTCTATCTGGCCCTGTGCCGGATCACGGGGACGACCCCGGCCTGGTCCAGCACGGTCAGCGCGTAAGGAGGCCGGAAGGGCGGGTGAGCCGGCGGCTCACGCCGTGGCGTCACCGCCCGCCTCTCCGCCCCGGACGATCACCAGGAACGTGTCGGTCGCGAGGTCCATGACAACCTCGGCGGGCAAGCCCTCCAGACGTCGCGCATGCGCGAACTCCTCCGCCGGCCACGACCCGCGGGGACCGCCGGCGGGAAAGCGCTCGAGCACCGTTCGCCCGTTCACGCTGCACCTCCACGTTCAATGTCGTACGTGCAGATTTAACCGCCAAGAAGGGGGCGAACGCCTCTCCTGGTGACCCTACTGAGACGTACGTGACACCAGTTCACCGCCCAAGGTGCGTCGCGCCTCACATTTCCGGGCAGCATCAGCACCATCCGCGTCGATCCGCGCACAGCCCGTGTCCAGGGAGATCATGAAGGCCGCCCCCGAGTCGACGACGACCGTCCGCACGCCGCTGAGGCTCGCGGCCTTCCGGCGGTTCGTACTGGCCAACCTCATCTCGGCGACCGGGTCCGCGATGGCCCCGCTCGCACTGGCCTACTCGGTCATCGAGCAGGGCGGCGGAGCAGGGTCCCTCGGCCTGGTCCTTGCCACGAACACCGTCCCCACGATCGTGTTCCTCCTCGCGGGCGGCGTCTTCGCGGACCGCCTGTCCCGAAGCAGGATCCTGTTCCTGGGCAATCTGCTGGCGGCGGGCGCGCAGGGTGCGCTGGCCGTCACCGTGGCCACCGGGCATGCGACGACCGCTTCGATCGCGGCCTGCGGCTTCGTCTCGGGAACCGCGGCGTCCTTCACCGTGCCCGCCACGCAGGGTGCCGTCGCCCAGATCGTTCCCGCGGAGCACCTGCAGCAGGCCAACGCGCTGCTCAGACTGCCGAGCAACGCGGTCAAGGTGCTGGGGCCGGTCGCCGGCGGGCTGATCGTCGCGGCCAGTGGCGCGGCATGGGCCCTGGCCTGGGACGCGTTCACGTTCGCCGCCGCGGCCGTCCTCCTTCTCGGTCTGCGTCTGGACGCCCCGCTCACCAGGGCCGCCGGCGTCCTGGTGGACCTGCGTGCGGGCTGGAGCGGCTTCTGGTCGCGGACCTGGCTGTGGACCTACACGGCGGCCGGGACCGTCCTCGTCGCGGCATGGCTGGCGGGCTTCCAGCTCCTCGGCCCGCTCGTCGCCGCTCAGCGGTACGCGGGGGCACGCGACTGGGGCCTGATCCAGGCGGCCTTCGCCTCCGGCCTGCTGGCGGGGACCCTCGTGTGCCTGCGCTGGAAGCCGTACCGACTGCTCACCGTCGCGGTCGCGGCGGGCGGAGCCCTCGCGCTCCCGCTGACCGCCATGGCCTGCGGCTCGCCGCTGCTCCTCGTCCTGCTGGGCGCTTCGCTGGCGGGCATCGGGCTCGACATCGCGATCGTCGCCTGGACCACCGCGTTCCAACAGCACGTGCCCCGGGCCGAACAGGGCCGCATGAGCGCGTTCAACGGCATTGGGGAACGCCTCGCCATCCCCCTCGGCTACCTCATCACCGCCCTCGCGGCCCGCTCGTGGGACACCCAGGGCGTGCTGCTGGCGTGCGCCGGCCTGATCGCCGCGGCCGCCGTCCTCAACCTGTGCGTCCCGGACGTGTACCGCGTCAACCGCCTCGGGCGAGCCGATCAGTGAGACCGCCGCTGTTCGCGATGCGGACCTGAGTCACGCGCCCGTACCGCCGTACGGGCCTCAACGCGGCTCCGTACGCGACGACTTGGCGTGTAGTTGTCGTGAGCACGACCTTCCTTTCGTTCCATGAGCGTTCAACTCGCCGGTCCTGTGCGCGTCGTGCCGCCGTCCCTACGGTCCTTGAGGGCTGCGAAGGAAGGGACTCATGGACACACTCCTCGCGATCCGGGCCCGCGGGACGACCAAGTGTTTCGGCGACGTCGTCGCGCTCGACGGCGTCGACCTGACCGTGGAGCAGGGAAAGATCCACGGCTTGGCCGGACCGAACGGCGCCGGGAAGACGACACTGCTCGGGCTCCTGCTGGGGCTGGCCGTCGCCGACAGCGGCTCCCTCGAGATCCTGGGGACGCCCGTCGGGCGGGCGCTCACCGCTCCCGACGGCGTCGCCGGGTTCGTGGACGGGCCCGGGCTCTACCCCTCGCTCACCGCCCGGCAGAACCTCGCCGCGCTGGCCGCGCTGCGCGGCCTCGACGCGCGGACGGCGGGGATCGACGACGTGCTCGGCCAGGTCGGGCTCACCGATGTCGCCGACGACCCGGCCCGGGGCTTCTCCCTCGGGATGCGTCAACGGCTGGGACTCGCGGCGGCCCTGCTCACCCCACCCCGGCTGCTCGTGCTCGACGAGCCCGCCAACGGCCTCGATCCGGCCGGCAAGAGGCATGTGCACGGCGTCCTCACCCGGCTCGCGGCGGACGGCACCTGCGTCGTGCTGTCGAGCCACCGCATGGAGGACCTGGAGGCACTGTGCTCCGAGGTCACCATCCTGGCCACCGGACGGGTCGTCTTCTCCGGTCCGTTGAGCAAGCTGGCCGCCGAGAACCCCGAACTCGACTACCGGCTGCTCACCTCCGATCCGCGGGCCGCCCGCCGGCTGGCCGACGGCACGCCCGGGATCCGCGTCGTCGACGACGCCGTGGCACGGCACGGCGCCGAGACGCTCGTCGTACGCGCGCCGGTGCCCGCTCTCGACGAACTGGTGGTGCGGCTCGTGGGCGCGGGCATCGCGTTGCGTGAACTCGCCCCCGTGGTGTCGCCGTTGGAGGCCGCGTTCCTCGCCCTCACCGAGCAGCGGGAGGACGGCCGATGACCGCGACCACCGTCGCCCACGAGCACGCCGCCGTCGCCCGCCGCGTCCCGGTGGCCCGCTGTTACCGCTTCGAACTGGTCAAGCTGGTCTCGCAATGGCGGATCCGCCTGCTGGTTCTCGCCTGCTGGACCGTGCCGGGGCTCTTCGTCGCGGCGGTGAGCCTGCAGAGCACGCTTCCCTCCGACACCCTCTTCGGCCGCTGGATGCACGCCACCGGGTGGGCCGGTCCGCTGGTGATGCTCGGTTTCGCCGGCACCTGGGCGCTCCCGCTGCTGACCTCGGTGGTCGCGGGCGACGTGTTCGCCTCCGAGGACCGGCTCGGCACCTGGCGCCATCTGCTCGTCGCGGTCCGCTCGCCCCGGCAGATCTTCGCGGCGAAGGCGCTGGCCGGCCTCACCGTCATCCTGCTGCTCGTGGCCGGGCTGGCGTGTTCCAGCACGGTCGGCGGCGTCCTCGCGGTGGGCAACCAGCCACTGGTCGGCCTCGACGGCCACCTGCTGACGCCGGGGGACGCCGCCGGCAAGGTCCTGCTCGCCTGGCTCTGCGTGCTCGCCCCCACCCTGGCGCTCGCCGCGATCGGACTGCTCGGGTCCGTCGCGCTGGGGCGGTCCCCGATGGCGCTGCTGCTGCCCGCGCTCGCCGCGCTCGCGACGCAGCTCGCCCAGATGCTGCCGCTGCCGGTCGCCGTACGTCTCGCCCTGCCCGGCTACGCCTTCATCGCCTGGAACGGCCTGTTCACCGGCCCGGCGCAGCTCGGCCCGCTGCTGATCGGTGTCGTGGTCGCCCTGGTGTGGGCGGTGGCCGCCACGTCCCTGGCGTATCTGCTCTTCCTGCGACGCGACTTCACCAACCCGGCCCACGACGGCTCCGGACGGCACGCGATCACCATCGGACTCCTGCCGCCGGCCGGACTGACCGCCCTCACGGTCGCGGTCATCGCCGTGGCGACACCGTCCACGGGCTCCGGGATCGAGCAGGACAAGGTGCAGCGGTCGGTCGCCACGGCGTTCGCACACCTGTACCGCATGCAGACCGAGCAGCTCAACCGCCCGGCGGTCACCGAGGCGCGGCTCCGGGCCACTGCGGCGTGCGACAAGGGTTCCGGCCAGGTCGCCGCGCAGGGGCCCGGCAACGACTGGCGCTGCGTCGTCACCTGGCATCTCCCCGGCGTCGAGGCTCCGGGGACGGCCATCTACCAGCTCGACGTCACCGCGGACGGCCGGTTCGTGGCCGACGGCGACGGACCCAAGGAAGTGAACGGCTACTTCCTGGTGCGGTCCCCGACCGGGGACACACCGAACCCGCTCTGGCAGTTCGACGGCAACGTCGAACTGCTCGCGACCACTCCGAAGGGATGATCCATGCAGGTGACTCGGCGCCGTCGGCATGTCGAGAAGGGGCAGGCCGGCCTGTTCGGCAGACGCTTCAGCCGCCGCACCTCGCTGGTGACGGCGTGCATCGCCACGGCCGCGCTGGTGGTCTCCGGTACCGCTTTCGCCGAGACGCACCAGTTCGGCACCCGGCAGGTCGGCCAGATGACCGATCAGGGGCTGGTCGTCTCCAGCGACCAGTACGTCGCCCCGTACGGTGACCGCCTCGTGATCGACAACGGCAAGATCATGTCGTCCTCGGTCAGCCCGGACGGCACCCACCTCGCGGCCTCGGTCACCGACGGCGGGATGGCGCTGTCCATCGTGAACCTGAAGAACTGGAAGGTGCAGCAGCTCGTCGGCAACAGCGCCTCGGCGGACCTGCGCATCAGCGGCAACGACGTGGGCCAGGAAGGCCCCGCGTACTCGCCCGACGGCTCGCAGCTGTGGCTGGGCCGGACCGACGGCTACACCAGGTTCACGGTGCGGCCGGACGGCAGTGTCGCGGACCCGACGTTCATCGGGGTCCCGGCGGACGGGTCCAGGCACGCGCTGGTGGGCGCGGCGGTGTTCTCACCCGACGGCTCCACCGTGTACTCCGCGGTCAACGGCCAGAACCGGGTGGTCGCCATCGACGCGGCGACCGGCGCCGTCCGGCGCAGCTGGGCCGTGGGCAACGCGCCCCGTGGCATCGTCAGGGTCGGCGACAAGCTGTACGTCAGCAACGAGGGCGGGCGTCCGGCGAAGCCCGGTGACACCACGATCAACTCGTACGGCACCCAGGTGCCGGCCGACCCGGTGACCGCGGCCACCACCACCGGCACGGTCAGCGTCATCGACCTGGCGCGCCCCGACTCCGCCGCCAAGAGCATCGACGTCGGTCTGCACCCGACCGCCCTGTACGCCAGGAAGGGGGCGGTGTTCGTCACCAACACCGCCACCAACGACGTCTCGGTCATCGACACCGCCCGCGGCAAGGTCGTGCAGACCATCGCCACCCGGCCGTGGCCGGAGGCGTCGGTGGGCTACGAGCCCGACGCGGTGACGCTCACCGGCGACGGCCATCTGCTGGTGACGCTCGGCCGCGCCAACGCGGTCGCCGTCTACCGGTACACGACCCCGCAGGAGCCGGTCAGCTACGTCGGCCTGCTCCCGACGGACTACTTCCCGTCCGAGATCGCCACCGTCGGCAACGAGGTGGTGGTCTCCAACACCCGTGGCATCGACGCCCGCCGCCCCACCACCGCGGCCGGGCACGGCACCCACGACACGACGTCGAGCCTCCAGCGGTTCAGGCTGCCGAACGACCACGTCATCAAGTCCTGGACCAGGAAGGTGTTCCGGCAGAACGGCTGGACAAGCGGCTCGGTCGAGCTGACCCGGGGCAAGGGCGGCGGCAAGGCGAAGGCGGTGCCGGTCCCGGACCGGATCGGCGACCCCTCGACGATCAAGCACGTGTTCCTGATCGTCAAGGAGAACCGGACCTACGACCAGGTCTTCGGTGACCTTCCGCAGGGCAACGGCGACCCGGCCCTCGCGCAGTTCGGCGAGAACGTGACGCCGAACCAGCACGCGCTGGCGAAGCAGTTCGGGCTGTACGACAACACGTACGACATCGGCACGAACTCCGCCGAGGGCCACAACTGGCTGATGCAGGCGGACAACCCGGAGTACACGGAGTCCTCCGCCGGTGAGTACGCGCGCAGTTACGACACCGAGGACGACGCCCTCGGCCACCAGCGCAGCGGGTTCCTCTGGACCGGCGCGCAGGCCGCGGGCAAGTCCGTGCGGAACTTCGGCGAGTTCCAGCAGTTCCTGACCAAGCCGGCGGACGCCACCTGGCAGAACCTGTACTGCGACGCCAAGAACATGGACGCGACCGGGCAGGACACCGCCTACACCCTGCACTCGTCCTCGCCGATACCGTCGCTCAACGACGTGTCGGTGCACGGCTTCCCGAAGTACGACCTCAGTGTCCCGGACCTCTACCGGTACGAGATCTGGAAGCGTGACTTCGAGAAGAACGGGCCGGCGAACCTGAACATGTTCTGGCTCTCCAGCGACCACACCGGCGGACCGGCGAACGCGTCCGCCCAGGTCGCGGACAACGACCTCGCCACCGGCAGGATCATCGACAGGATCTCGCACAGCCCGTACTGGAAGGACTCGGCGATCTTCGTCGTCGAGGACGACTCCCAGGCCGGCCTCGACCACGTCGACGGCCACCGGGCCCCGATCCAGATCATCAGCCCCTGGGCCCGGCACGGAGTCGTCGACAGCCGCTACTACTCGCAGATCACGATGGTCCGCACCATCGAGCAGATCCTCGGGATCCACCCGATGAACCAGAAGGACAGCGCGGCCAGCCCGATGACCGGGGCGTTCACGCAGAAGCCGGACCTCACGCCGTTCACGGCCGTGCCCAACCGGGTCCCGCTGACGGCCGGCCTGAAGACCCCGCCCGCCTGCGGGGTGGACACCCCGGCGCCGCAGAACCCGCGTGCCGCGGCCGCGCCGTCGGTGACGGTTCCGGCGGACAAGCGGGCGGTCGCGGCGAAGTGGGACGCCTGGAAGTCGAAGCAGCGTCTGACCGGGCCCGACGCCAGGCCCGATTTCGCGAACCCGGCTCAGATGAACCACTTCACGTGGTACGAGACGCACGGGTGGAAGACGCCGTACCCCGGCGAGAAGAAGGTCTTCGCACCGGACGACGTGCCCGGCGCCTACCTCCCGTCACCGGAGTCCGACGGCTGACGGCTGCTGCCCCGCTGACGGCTGCGTCGTCAGCGGGGCGGCATGGGCGGGCGGGGTCGGGCCAGGCCGTGAAATTGGGCTGCGACATCGGGGACACGCGTGGAGGATGGAGAAGTTGCCCGGCCCCGTCCGTCCAAGGGACTCCCGTGATCCGACGCGTCGCCACAGCCCCCGGTGTTGTTCCGCCGCCCGTGTACACGAGCGCTGAGAGCACCGTCGCTCTGCGCCGGGCGCGTGCCACGGATGCGCGGGCCGTCGCAGATGTCTGGCTGCGGTCCTTCGCCGCCGCGCTGCCGAGTGTCGTCCGGCCGCACTCCGACGACGCGGTGCGTGCCTGGTTCCGTGATGTCGTGGTGCCCCGCCAGGAGACCTGGGTCGCCGACGCGGGCGGTGACAGCGGCGTCGTGGGCCTGATGGTGCTCGGCGACGACGTGCTGGAGCAGTTGTACCTCGCCCCGGACTGGCGCGGGCAGGGCCTCGGCGACCGCTTCGTCGCCCTCGCCAAGGAACGCGGGCCGCGGGGCCTTTCCCTGTGGACGTTCCAGGTCAACCGGCCCGCCCACCGCTTCTACGAGCGCCACGGCTTCGTGGCCGCCGAATACACCGACGGCAGCGGGAACGAGGAGCGGGAGCCGGACGTGCGGTACGTGTGGAAGCCCTGAGACCGGGCCGGGCGCCTGGGGCCTCTCGTTTGGATCAGGCCGGGCTGATCCGGCCTGATCCAAACGAAAGACCCTAGTACCGCGACCGGGCGTAGTGACCGCGGGCTACCCGGTCGGCGGCCTCACTGGCAGCCCCGCCGTTCGGGCCGCCGTCCGCAGCACGTCTCGGAGCATGGTGGGGGTGAGTCTGCCGGTGAAGGTGTTGCGCTGGCTGACGTGGAAGCAGGCGAAGAGGTCGAGGCCGTCGAGGGACACCCGGGCGCCGTGGGCGAAGGGCGGGCGGGGGCGGGGGACGGGCCAGCCGGCTTCGGCGAAGGCAGGGAGGGCGGCCTGCCAGCCGAAGGCGCCCAGGACGACCACCGCGCGGAGGGTGGGGCGCAGCAGGGTGAGTTCCTGGACCAGCCAGGGACGGCAGGTGTCCCGTTCGCCGGGGGTGGGCTTGTTGGCGGGTGGTGCGCAGTGCACGGGGGAGGACACACGTATCCCGTACAGTTCCAGGCCGTCGTCGGCGGAGGTGGAGGTGGGCTGGGAGGCCAGCCCCAGCTCGTACAGGGCCTCGTACAGCACGTCGCCCGAGCGGTCGCCGGTGAACATGCGGCCGGTGCGGTTGCCGCCGTGTGCCGCCGGGGCGAGTCCGACGATCAGCAGACGGGCGTCCGCCGGTCCGAATCCCGGCACCGGGCGGCCCCAGTACGTCCAGTCGGCGAACGCGGCCCGCTTGGTGCGTGCCACCTCCTCCCGCCAGGCGACCAGCCGCGGGCAGGCCCGGCAGTCGGTGATCCGCCCGTCGAGGGCGGCGAGGCTGCTGCTCTCGTCCATGGCTCCACGGTAATTACCTCCGGGTCGAGGCCGTCGGGCCGCTAAGGTCGGATGCATGGC
Organism: Streptomyces sp. NPDC087787; assembly: GCF_044743035.1. Classification (NCBI taxonomy): domain Bacteria; kingdom Bacillati; phylum Actinomycetota; class Actinomycetes; order Kitasatosporales; family Streptomycetaceae; genus Streptomyces; species Streptomyces sp. NPDC087787. The sequence continues at coordinate 627,723 of NZ_JBIUVQ010000001.1, read as the reverse complement.
TTCGCAGGACGACCAGGACCGAGACGTGGATCCGAAGACGACCGCCGCTGTCGCCGCCGCCGAGGCGGCCGGCCCGGCGAGCGGGGAGAACGTAAGGATCGACAGCTGGATCTGGGCCGTCCGGCTGGTCAAGACCCGCTCCATCGGCGCCACCGCGTGCCGGGGCGGGCATGTCCGGGTGAACGGGGAACGCGTGAAGCCCGCCTACTCGGTGCGCGTCGGCGACGAGGTGCGGCTGCGGCACGAGGGCCGCGAGCGGATCGTCGTCGTCAAGCGGCTGATCCGCAAGCGCGTGGGCGCCCCCATCGCGGTCCAGTGCTACGTCGACAACTCCCCGCCGCCCCCGCCCCGCGAGGCCGTCGCCCCGATCGGCATCCGCGACCGCGGCACCGGCCGCCCCACCAAGCGCGACCGCCGCGAGCTGGAGCGCCTGCGGGACCTGGGCGGGCCGGGTGGCTTCGGAGGCGGACCGGCGGGCCGTCCCAAGGAGCGGTGACACCGGTCCGGGCGGTCACGTCCGTCACGGCTGCCGCCGCACCAGCCGCAGCAACCGGGAGTTGTGGTCCCGCCGCGCCCAGGCGATGACCGCCAGCGGCACGATCACGACGACCGGGGTCGCCGCGTTCTGCCCGTCGAAGGCGGTGAGCTGCACGATGAACGCCCCCACCATCAGCGCGCTCAGCGCCATCGCCGACACCGACTGGAGCACTGGAATCAGCAGCGCCACGCCTCCGGCCAGCTCCAGCGCCCCGATGCCGTACATGCCCGCGCTGCCCCAGCCCATCCGGTCGAAGCTCTCGACCGCCGTCGGGTGCGCGATGAGCTTGGGCAACGCGCTGGCGAACACGAAGAACAGCGCGAGCAGCACCTGCACGGCGCGCAGTGCGATACGAGCGGCGCGGCGGCCGGAGGCGGACGCCGGCGACGTGGTGGGTGCGGTGGGCGCGGTGGGTTCGGACACGGACATAAGGGGTCTCCTGTGTGTGGCGATGAGGAACGGCCGTGGTGCTTGAACGCCGTCGTGCTTTCACAGAGGCAGACCGGTCCGCGCTCCCGAACTCATCGCTGTCCGGGCTCCGTCAAAGACGCTTGTCCGGTACCGCCCGCGCCCATACCCCGTCCTCGGTCAGATACCTGTCCACCCTCAGACCCGCCTCCCCCAGCGCCTCCTCGAACTGCTCGCTGGTCAGCGGCCTGGAGCGGAAGGTCTGGGTCCAGGTCGCGTCCGGGAAGACGTACTCCGCGCGCACCGCGTTCACCCCGCCCCCGACCGGCTCCGCCGACAGGATCCGCACCGTGAAGGCCACCGGGTCCGCCTTCTCCCCGCCTTCGGCCGGGGGGACCCACATGTCGCTTCGCTCCCGCGGCAGATTGATGTGGTAGTCGCCGCCCTCCCGCTGGATCAGTACGCAGCCGTCCTCCGCCACGTGCCGCGCGCAGGTGCGCAGCAGTCCTCGCCGTACCTCCGGGTCGCCCGTGTGCACCAGGAACGAAGCGAGGATCACCGCGTCGAAGGTCTCCCCCGTCTCCAGCTGCTCGATCGGGCTGCATATGGTCCGCGCCCCGCGCACCCGCTCCAGCATGTCCGGTGACTCGTCCACCGCCGTGACGGTGAAGCCGCGCTCCAGCAGTGGACGGGTCACGCGGCCCACACCGCAGCCCAGCTCCAGGATGTGCGCTCCCGCGGGCACGGCCGCGGCGATGATGTCCGGCTCGCTCCCCACGGGCAGCCGCGCGTACAGCTCCACCGCGCAGCCGTCCGGCGTGATCGCTCCCGGTCCCGTCCCCTGATGACCCTCGCGCATTCTCAGCTCCATGCCCGGACAACGGCCCGCCTCCGCACTGCCGTTCCCCTCCCGGCGCGGTTCACCCGTTCGAGTGAGGCCGGCGCTGCTTTGGCGTGCGGGCCGGGCGAGAGTACGTTGCAAGGAGGAGTGGTGATCGGCGATGCGTACAGGCAGTGAACCCACCACCGCGCGCAGTGCCCTGCGGGCACGGCTGTGGCTGTGCGTGTGGGGACTGGTCTGGGCGGGCTTCGGCACAGTGGTGTTCGTGCTGGTCGGACGACCCGGATGGGCGGCGGCCTGCGGCGTGCTGTGGCTGGTGATGGCCGTCGACTTCATGCTGGTCGTCCGGCATCTGCGGCAGGGTCCGCACTACCAGCCGGGGCGGGACGTGCCGCCGTACTGGCCTCCGGACGACCGGCGGCGGTAGCAGGAGCGGCGGCAGCCGTCGGCGAAGCCGCCCCTGACGGCGGCGGGAGTGCCCGGACGGTCCGTGGGCGTCAGGAGCCGAACTCGGCCCGTTGCAGGTACTCCGGGTTCGGGTCCAGCGCGGCGGCCAGCCGGAAGTGGCGCCTGGCCTCGTCGGGCCGGCCCTGCCGCTCGTAGGTGCGGGCGAGCGCGAAGTGCGCGTACGCGTTGTCCGGTTCGCGTTCCAGCACGATGGTGAACTCCAGCTCCGCGGGCCGGAGCTGGGCCGCCGCGAAGAAGGCACGGGCGCGCAGCAGCCGGGCCGAGGTGTTCTCCGGGTGGGCGCCTATGACCCGGTCGAGCAGTTTCACCGCGCCCCGCGGATCCCGCGCGGCGAGCAGCTTCTCCGCGGCGCGATAGTCGATGATGTCGGTCTCCGGAGTACGTTCGGGCACGACTGCTTCCTTCCCATGCCGCAGTGGTTCAACGCCCCGGGCCGGGCAGCCCTTGTCACCGGAGCCCTCCCCTATGCCTGCGGGCCCTGCTGCTCCTGGGGCCTCTGATGCTTGTGCGGCCGACGGGGCCCGTGCGCCCTGCGGACCGGCTCCATGCGGACCAGCTCCGCCCACACGTCCCGTACCCGCCGCTCGAGGCGGTCCAACGGTACGTCGTTGTCGATGACGATGTCCGCGATCTCCAGGCGCTTCTCCCGGGTCGCCTGCGCGGCCATGCGCGCGCGTGCGTCCTCCTCGGTCATCCCGCGCAGTCGCAGGAGCCGGTCGAGCTGGGTCGCCGGGCTCACGTCCACGACGATCACGAGGTCGTAGAGCGGAGCAAGGCCGTTCTCCGTGAGGAGGGGGACGTCGTGGACCACGACGGAGTCCTCGGCGGCCGCCTGCTCCAGTTCGCGGGAGCGGGCGCCCACCAAGGGGTGCACGATCGAGTTCAGGACGGCCAGCTTCGCGGAGTCGGCGAAGACGATGGAACCCAGCCTGGGCCGGTCCAGGCTCCCGTCCTCGGCCAGCACCTCCGGACCGAAGGCGTCGACCACCGCCGCGAGGCCGGGCGTGCCCGGAGCGACGACCTCGCGCGCGATGCGATCGGCGTCGATCAGCACGGCCCCGCACTCCACGAGCAGCCGCGACACCTCGCTCTTACCGGCACCGATGCCCCCGGTGAGGCCCACTTTCAGCATGAGCGGCAGCTTAGGCCCTGGCTCCGGCGGCCCGCCCGGCGGGCGGGCGGCACCTCCGCCTCGTCAGTTCTCGCCCTCGCGCTCCGCCAGGAAGCGTTCGAACTCGCGGCCGATCTCGTCCGCCGACGGGATCTCGACGGGCTCGGCGAGCATGTTGCCCCGGGTCTCCGCGCCGGCTGCGGCGTCGTACTGGTGCTCGAGGCCCTGGACGAGGGAGGTGAGTTCCTCGTCGCCCTCGCGGATCTGCCGGTCGATCTCGGTCTGGGTGCGGTGTGCCTCGTTGCGCAGGGAGTGGGCGATGCCCGGCAGGACGAGCCCGGTGGCCGAGGTGATGGCCTCCAGGGCCGTCAGTGCCGCGTCCGGGTACGGGGAGCGCGCGATGTAGTGCGGCACGTGCGCGGCCACTCCCAGCACGTCGTGGCCGGCCTGCATCAGGCGGTACTCGAGCAGCGCCTCCGCGCTGCCCGGCACCTGCGCCTCCTCGAACGGGCTGCGGTGGCCCGGTACCAGGTCACTGCGGTTGCCGTGCGGGGTCAGGCCCACCGGGCGGGTGTGCGGGACGCCCATGGGGATGCCGTGGAAGTTCACCGACAGGCGTACGCCGAGGCGCTCGACGATCTGCCGTACGGCAGCCGCGAAACGCTCCCACTCCACGTCGGGCTCGGGCCCGGAGAGCAGCAGGAACGGCGCGCCGGTGGCGTCCTGGACGAGACGCACCTCGATGCCCGGCACCTCGTAGTCGCTCCAGCGGTCCCGCTGGAACGTCAGCAGCGGGCGGCGGGCCCGGTAGTCCACGAGCCGGTCGTGGTCGAAGCGCGCCACGACCTGGTGGGGCTGCGTGTCCAGCAGCCGCTCCACGATCTGGTCGCCGGTTTCCCCCGCGTCGATGTATCCGTCGAAGTGGTAGAGCAGGACAAGGCCGGCCGACTCCTGGGCGAGCGCCATGTCGACGACGGCCAGACCCTTCGGCTCCCATGCGTACAAACCCTGCGGATCAAGCACTGTGTGACCGCCCCTCCTCGTATTCGTAGGTTCACAACGAGCTGTGGGACGTTCGCATTCCCCGTCGGCCGCAGGGTTCCGCAAGACCCTCCGAACAGCTCGAAGGGCCGCACCCGGAACGGGTGCGGCCCCTCAAGTCATCGGCTGAGCCTCAGCGGCTGGGCCCCTGTGCGGGAGCTCAGCTCTGGCCGCCGGCCAGCTTCTCGCGGAGCGCGGCCAGCGCCTCGTCCGACGCCAGGGCGCCGGAGTTGTCGCCACCCTCGGAGGAGTACGAACCGCCGGACGCGGCCGGAGCGGCGGCCTCGCCACCCTCGGCGGCGGCAGCGGCGTCCGCCTCGCGGGACTTGATGACCTGCTGCTGGTGCTGCTCGAAGCGGGACTGCGCCTCGGCGTACTGGCGCTCCCACTCCTCGCGCTGCTTCTCGTAGCCCTCGAGCCAGTCGTTGGTCTCGGGGTCGAAGCCCTCGGGGTAGATGTAGTTGCCCTGGTCGTCGTAGGACGCGGCCATGCCGTACAGGGTCGGGTCGAACTCGACCGTGGCCGGGTCGGCACCGAAGGCCTCGTTGGCCTGCTTCAGCGAGAGGCTGATGCGACGACGCTCGAGGTCGATGTCGATGACCTTGACGAAGATCTCGTCGTTGACCTGGACGACCTGCTCCGGGATCTCCACGTGGCGCTCGGCCAGCTCGGAGATGTGGACCAGACCCTCGATGCCCTCGTCCACGCGGACGAACGCACCGAACGGAACCAGCTTCGTGACCTTGCCGGGCACGACCTGGCCGATCTGGTGGGTGCGGGCGAACTGCTGCCACGGGTCTTCCTGGGTCGCCTTCAGCGACAGGGAGACACGCTCGCGGTCCATGTCGACGTCGAGGACCTCGACGGTGACCTCCTGGCCCACCTCGACGACCTCGGAGGGGTGGTCGATGTGCTTCCAGGACAGCTCGGAGACGTGCACCAGACCGTCGACGCCACCCAGGTCCACGAAGGCACCGAAGTTGACGATCGAGGAGACCACACCGGAGCGGACCTGACCCTTCTGGAGGGTCGTGAGGAACGTCTGGCGGACCTCGGACTGGGTCTGCTCCAGCCAGGCACGGCGGGACAGGACCACGTTGTTGCGGTTCTTGTCCAGCTCGATGATCTTGGCCTCGAGCTCCTTGCCGACGTACGGCTGGAGATCGCGGACACGACGCATCTCGACGAGGGAGGCCGGCAGGAAGCCACGGAGGCCGATGTCGAGGATGAGACCACCCTTGACGACCTCGATGACGGTACCGGTGACGATGCCGTCCTCTTCCTTGATCTTCTCGATGGTGCCCCAGGCACGCTCGTACTGGGCGCGCTTCTTCGAGAGGATCAGGCGGCCTTCCTTGTCCTCCTTCTGGAGGACAAGGGCCTCGATCTCGTCGCCGACGGCCACGACCTCGTTGGGGTCCACGTCGTGCTTGATCGAGAGCTCGCGGCTCGGGATGACACCTTCGGTCTTGTAACCGATGTCGAGCAGGACCTCGTCCCGGTCGACCTTCACGATGACGCCGTCGACGATGTCGCCGTCGTTGAAGTACTTGATCGTCTCGTCGATCGCTGCGAGGAAGGCTTCCTCGTTACCGATGTCGTTGACCGCTACCTGCGGGGTGGTGGCGGTGGTCTCGGTGCTGCTCGTCATGTGGGAAAGGGCTCCGGTACGGACAGTGAGTCGTAGGTACTGCGTTACGCCGGGAGCCCGTTTCGCTCTGCAGAAGCCGGACAGCTTAGGAAACGCCACAGAAAACCTGGTGGCGCCTCGACAACCGAGGGGACATGCAACAGATGCGAGCGCAGCCTGCTCCGTCTGAGGCGCGCAGGCCCGCAGCGCAACTTGTAGCATACGGGGGCAGCCGGGCATGGTCAATGCGCGAAGCCGCACAGCCGGGGCGGATCGCCCTATTTCCGGCAGAAAACCCGCCTGCCGAGCCCATGTCGGCCCGAGCGAGTCCCTGCGGTGACCACCGCCGGAACCGGTCGGACGGGAGAGCCCGCAGATTAGTACGAGGGAGCCGATCATCCAAGAGCCAGCACCGTCCGAACAGTTCGAACCGGCCGAACCGGAGGCCACCCGGCGCGAGGCCGGTGCAGCGGAAAGCTCCAGGGCCAACCGGGGCTGGTGGGACCGCAACGCGGACGAGTACCAGACCGAGCACGGCACGTTCCTCGGCGACGACCGTTTCGTGTGGGGCCCGGAGGGCCTGGACGAGGTCGAGGCGGAGCTGCTCGGCGACCCCGAGGACCTCAAGGACAAGGACGTCCTGGAGATCGGCGCGGGCGCGGCGCAGTGCTCGCGCTGGCTGGCCGGGCTGGGCGCGCGCCCGGTCGCCCTGGACCTGTCGCACCGCCAGCTCCAGCACGCGCTGCGCATCGGCGGCGCCTTCCCCCTGGTGTGCGCCGACGCGGGCGCGCTGCCGTTCGCGGACGGCTCCTTCGACCTGGCCTGCTCGGCGTACGGGGCGCTGCCGTTCGTCGCCGACCCGCGCGCGGTGCTGCGGGAGGTGCGGCGGGTGCTGCGGCCGGGCGGGCGGTTCGTGTTCTCGGTGACGCACCCGATCCGCTGGGCGTTCCCGGACGAGCCCGGCCCGGAGGGGCTGTCGGTTTCCGGCTCCTACTTCGACCGCACGCCGTACGTCGAGCAGGACGAGGACGGCCGCGCGGTGTACGTCGAGCACCACCGGACCGTCGGGGACCGGGTGCGGGACGTGGTGGCGTCGGGCCTGCGGCTGGTGGACCTCGTCGAGCCGGAGTGGCCGGCCTGGAACACGTCCGAGTGGGGCGGCTGGTCGCCGCTGCGCGGGAATCTGATCCCCGGAACGGCGATCTTCGTCTGCGTGCGGGACTGAGTGCGTGACCGGGTGCGGGTGGACGGGGCTGAGCGCGTGATCCGTTACGACGAGCTGGGCGCGCTGCCGGTGCGCGGCGCGCTGCCGGCCCTCCACGAGGCCCTGGACGGTCACGGGACCGCGGTCCTGGTGGCGCCGCCCGGCACCGGCAAGACCACGCTGGTGCCCCTCGCGCTGGCCGGGCTGCTGGGTGAGGGGCCCGCGCGGCGGGTGGTCGTGGCCGAGCCACGGCGGATCGCGGCGCGTGCGGCGGCCCGGCGGATGGCGTGGCTGCTGGGCGAGAAGGCCGGCGGGAGCGTCGGCTACACCGTGCGCGGGGAGCGCGTCGTCGGGCGCCACGCGCGCGTGGAGGTCGTCACGACCGGTGTGCTGCTCCAGCGGTTGCAGCGGGACCAGGAGCTGGCCGGCGTCGACGTGGTGGTGCTCGACGAGTGCCACGAACGGCATCTGGACGCGGACACGGTGGCGGCGTTCCTGTGGGACGTGCGCGAGGCTCTGCGGCCGGAGCTGCGGCTTGTGGCCGCCTCTGCCACCACGGACGCGCGCGTGTGGGCGGAGCTGCTGGGCGGGGCGCCGGTGGTCGAGGCGCACGGTGTGGCGCATCCGGTGCAGGTGGTGTGGGCGCCTCCCTCCCGGCCGGTGCGCCCACCGCACGGGATGCGGGTGGACCCGGCGCTGCTGGCGCATGTGGCGTCGGTGGTGCGGCGGGCGCTGGCCGAGCGTGCCGGGGACGTGCTGTGCTTCCTGCCCGGCGTGGGCGAGATCGGGCGGGTCGCGGGCCTGCTGGGGGACCTCGGAGACGTGGACGTGCTCCGGGTGCACGGTCGGGCGCCGGCGGACGTGCAGGACGCGGTGCTGGTGCCGGGGCGGCGGCGCCGGGTGGTCCTCGCGACCTCGGTCGCCGAGTCGTCGCTGACGGTGCCCGGGGTGCGGGTGGTCGTCGACTCGGGTCTCGCGCGGGAGCCTCGCGTGGACCACGCGCGCGGGCTGAGCGCGCTGACGACGGTACGGGCCTCGCGGGCCTCCGGGCGGCAGCGGGCGGGCCGTGCGGGACGCGAGGCGCCGGGCGCGGTGTACCGGTGCTGGGCGGAGGCCGAGGAGGCGCGTCTGCCCGCGTTCCCCGCGCCGGAGATCAAGGTGGCCGATCTGACGGCGTTCGCCCTCCAGGCGGCCTGCTGGGGCGATCCGGACGCCTCCGGGCTCGCGCTGCCCGACCCCCCGCCCGGCGGTGCGATGGCGGCGGCGCGGGAGGTGCTGACGGTCGTGGGCGCGGTGGACTCCGCCGGGCGCGCCACGGACCGCGGGCGCTCTCTGGCGCGGCTGGGGGTGCATCCGCGGCTGGGACGGGCCTTGCTCGACGCCTCCGCCGTCGGCGGGGCCGAGCGGATCGCGGAGGTCGTCGCACTGCTGAGCGAGGAGCTGCCGAGGGAGTACGGGGACGATCTCGCCGCGGCCCTGCGGGCTGCCCGGCGCGGCGGCGACGCGTACGCGGCACGCTGGCGAACGGAGGTCCGCCGACTGCGGAGCGCGGTGTCGGAGGTCTCCGACGGTCCCACCCGCTCACGGACGGCCCGCGAGGCGGAGCCGCCGTCCGGCGCCGGGGGCGGTGGCGGGCGTCGTCCTGGGGACGTGGGTCTCGCCGGGCTCGTTGCTGCTCTCGCCTTTCCGGAGCGGGTGGGCCGGCTCGACGGTGGCTCGTATCTGATGGTGTCCGGGACGCGGGCGGAGCTTGCGGACGGATCACCGTTGTGGGGCGCGCCCTGGGTCGCCGTGGCCGTGGCCGACCGGCCGGTGGGCAGGCGGCACGCGCGCGTGCAGCTCGCCGCGGTCGTCGACGAGGACGTCGCCCGGCTCGCGGCCGGGGCGCTCCGTACGGAGCAGGACGAGGTGCGCTGGGGCGATGGTGACGTCGTCGCGCGGCGGGTCGAGCGGCTGGGGGCCGTGGAGCTGGCGGTGCGGCCCCTGGCGGACGCCGAGCCGGGCCTCGTACGGGCGACGCTGCTCGACGGGTTGCGGCAGGAGGGGTTCGGGCTGCTGCGCTGGTCGGCGGAGGCGAACACGCTGCGGCAGCGGCTCACGTTTCTGCGCCGGCACCTCGGGGAGCCCTGGCCCGACGTGTCCGACGGCGCGCTGCACGCGCGCGTGGACGAGTGGCTGGAGCCGGAGCTCGGGCGGGCCCGGCGGCGCGCCGACCTGGCGCGGATCGACGCCGGGCAGGCACTGACCCGGCTGCTGCCCTGGGCCTCCGGTGACGCCGCGCGGCTGGACGAGCTGGCCCCGGAACGGCTCACCGTGCCCAGCGGATCCCGGATCCGGATCGACTACGCGGATCCCGAACGGCCCGTGCTCGCCGTGAAGCTCCAGGAGATGTTCGGCCTGCACGACTCGCCCGCGGTCGCCGGGGTCCCGGTGCTGGTGCACCTCCTCTCCCCTGCCGGGCGTCCCGCCGCCGTCACGGCCGACCTCGCCTCCTTCTGGCGGACCGGCTACCGGGACGTACGGGCGGAGCTGCGCGGGCGGTATCCGAAACACCCCTGGCCCGAGGATCCGGCGTCCGCTGAGCCGACCCGGCACACCAACGCCCGGCTCAAACGCTGACCGGTTCCGTCCTCCGGTCCGGCCGCCGGACAACGCCGAGGGCGCCCCGCCGCTGTGGCGGGGCGCCCTCAGGGTGTTCGTGGGGTGTTCGTGCCGGTGCTACGAGGATGCCGAAGGGCTGGGGGACGGCTCGGCCGGGGTGTCGGCCGGCGCCACCTTCAGCTCCACGGTCAGCGTCGCGCCGCCCGCGGTGATGATGCGCAGCAGGAACGTACCGGTGGTGTCGTCCGCGTACAGCTTCGGCAGCCTCAGCAGGCCGCTCGCGTCCGTCCGAAGGTCCTTCAGGGTGCGGACCGGCTTGCCGTCGGCGTCCTTGAAGTAGGGGCCCTTGTCGTTCTGGGCGGGGTCGTCGGCCGACCTGACCAGGGTGGCGGTGGCCGCGACCCGGTCCGCGACGGCGCCCTTGTAGGTGGCCCTGACCTCGACCTGGCCGGCGAATTCGCCGCCCGGGACGCAGACCGGCGCGGTGTCGGTGGTGCGGGTGAGTGCGTCGGCGGCGCGCTCGGTGACCGTGGCCGTGTAGTCGACGCCGGGAAGCGTACGGCCGACGACCGTCGCCCGGACCGTGAAGCCGCCCGTCTCCTCGCCTGCCAGGAGCGCCGGCGCCACGGCCACGCCGGAGGCGTCGGTGGCGACGGTGGCGACCTTCTCGCCGCCGGTGAAGGCGGCGTCGGTGTCACCGGTGATCGTGAACCGGATCCGCACCTTGCCGACGGCCTTGCCGTCCCCGGTCACGGCACGGGTGCTGATCCTCTCCGTGAACGCGTCGCCCGCCATGGCGGTGAGCTTGTCCGTGCCCGCGTCCTGGAGGTGATGCACGGTGTCGGTCGGGGTGGGCGGCGCGCTGGGCGTGGCCGGCGGGGTCGGCTTGGACGGCGGGGTCGGCCAGGAAGGGCTCGGGGTCGGGGTCGAGGAGCCACCGCCCCTGCCGGGCGCGGCGGGCTTGCCGGAGTTGCCGGGCGAGGGGGTCGCCCTCGGGGTGGACGGCTGCGGCGTCGGTCCGGGGTTCGCGCCGGGGGTGTGGTCGCTGCGGTGGGACGGCAGGGGTCCGGTCCCGTCCGGGACGGTGTGGCTGCCCTTGCGGTAGAACTCCAGCCACGTCAGGACGGTGTTCAGATAGTCCGTCGAGTTGTTGTAGCTGAGGATCGCGCGCCGGAGGTCGGCGTCGGTGGACAGGTCCCAGCCGTAGCGGCACAGGTAGTGGCCGGCGGCGAGGGCGGCGTCGTAGACGTTGTTGGGGTCCTTCTCGCCGTCGCCGTTGCCGTCGCGGCCCGCCCACTCCCAGGTGGAGGGGATGAACTGCATGGGCCCGACCGCGCGGTCGTACCTGCTGTCCCCGTCGTACAGGCCATGGTCGGTGTCGCTGATGTGCGCGAAACCGTTGCCGTCGAGGCGCGGGCCGAGGATCCGGGACACCGTGGTGCCGTCGGCGCCGACGTTGCCGCCGCGGGCGTGTCCGGACTCCACCTTGCCTATGGCGGCCAGCAGTTGCCAGGGCAGGTTGCAGCCCGGCTTGGACGCGCGCAGTTCGGCCTCGGCCTTCTTGTAGGCGTCGAGCACGGTGGCCGGTATGCCCGCCTCGGCCGGGCCCTTGGAGATCGGCATGCCGACGACGGGCGCCGGGCTGGGGCTGTTGAGGGGCGGCAGGTCCGTGTAGTACGGCGAGTCGCCGGTCGCGCTGCCGTCGATGCCGCCGGTGCCGTCGGTGCCGTCAGCGGGTTGGGGCGTCGCCTCGGCGGTGGACTGTCTGCCGTGTTCGTCGACGACGACGCCGGGAGCCTGCGAGGCGGACAGAGCCGCGACCGCCGCCGCGGCCACGGCCGTGGTTGCCGCTCCCTTGCGCAACCTGCTGCCGAAATGCGCCGCCATAGAGTGAGCCCCTCCTGTGGACGCCCGGGCGTCCGTCTCTGTCTGTCCGTTCGCCCTGTTGTGACGATCGACCCGTGTGACTGGTTGCGCTCGCGGTGCCGCACGGGTTGACGAATCCAGGTGACCCTACGACAACTTCCTTGGCATCGGGACCCGTTCGCGCCCGATTTTCACCGGTTGGCCACGACTGGTTAACGGGTGCGCCCCTCGCGTGCCACGCATACTGGACGGCGATGATCACACGGGCCCGCCGGCCCGGTCGACGCGCGCCAAAAGGAGCCCCGTTGCCGTTCACTCTGAGCCATGCGGCGGCCGTACTGCCCGCGATACGCGGCGACGGAACGGGGCGGGGCCGGCTGGTCCCGTCGGCGCTCGTGGCGGGTTCCTTCGCGCCCGATCTGATCTATTACACGGCAGGGGTGGTACCCGGTGCGATGGAATTCGGCACGGTCACGCACTCCTTCCCCGGGGTCCTCACCCTCGACGTGCTCGTCGCCTGGCTGCTGGTCGGGGTGTGGCTGCTGCTGCGTGAGCCGCTCGTCGCGCTGCTGCCGCGCGCCCGGCAGGGACGGACAGCGGCGCTGACACGGTGCGGCATCCCCTGGACACGACCGCGCCCGGCGTCGGTGCCGTGGTGGTACGCCTCCGCCGCGCTGGGCGCCTTGACGCACGTGGTGTGGGACGCGTTCACCCACCACGACCGGTGGGGGATGCGGCTGTTCCCGGTGCTGGGCCGGCAGTTGGCCGGGACGCCCGTCTACTGGCACCTGCAGTACGGCAGCTCGGCGGTGGCGGCCGCCGTGATCGCCGGGTTCCTGCTGCACGCGCTGCGGCGGACTCCGGCGGGCGAGCCGGTGGGGGTGCCCGAGTTGTCGGTACGGGACCGGCGGCGGGCCTGGGCCGTGATCGCGGTCTGCGCGGTCGCCGGTGCCGGGCAGCGGACCTGGCACTGGTGGACGGGGCGGGGGTCGACAGCCGCTCTCTGGGAGCTGATTCCGACCCTGTGCTTCGGCGCGGGCGCGGGGCTGGCCGTGGGCCTGCCCCTGTACGCCCTGGACGTCAGGCTCCGGCGCGGTGCGCGGCCTGCGGGTGCCGGGGGCGGGGACGGCGTGAAGGGGTCGGTCGGATCGGGCCGTTCCAGTCTCGAGGGGGACTGTGCCGGGGCTTCTTCCGGTCCGGACGGCGGGAGTGGTTCTTCAGCCTCGGCAGGTTGAGCCGTGCCCTCGCTTCGCTTGGGGCCGGTTCGGCCGGGCTCAGCAGTTCCGGCGGTCCTGGCGGGAGGGGTGTGGGGACGGCTCGCCCAGCCGGTCGCCGGTGGGGGTCGCGGTGGCGACGAAGACGGTGATGCTGCGCACCGGGCGGGGGCGGTGCAGTGGGGAGAGCAGCAGGGCGAGGTAGCCGCGAGCGGTGTCCGCCCACAGACGCCAGGCACGTGTCTCCCCGAGGACGGGGTCGCCGGGGCCGAACCGGTTGCGTAGCCCGCTCGCGGCACGGCGCAGGGTCGCCGTCAGATCCGCCGGAACGCGGGCCGTACCCGCGTCGGGCGCGAAGGGCCGGACCGACAGAGGTGCCCCTTTGGGGGCCTCACCGATGTCCACCCGTATCACCGCCGGCCGGCGGTTGAGCATGCGTATACCCATGCCCGCATCCTGTCGGGCACGGCTCGCGGCTGCGCCTCTTCGGGGTCCACGTGAGTGACGGGACCTGCCACGGGTGCGCCACGCGGGGGAGGACCCCGCTGTCGGCGCACCCGGCAGCCGGCGGAGCCGCCCTTCGGGGGCCACGGCGGCGGACGGGCGGTGACCTGTACGCGGTTCCCACCGGACGACGCAGGGCTCCGGCTCCGGCTCCGGCTCCGGCTCCGGCTCCGGCTCCGGCTCCGGCTCCGGCTCCGGCTCCGGCTCCGGCTCCGGCGGCAGGGTGGCCAGGGCTGGGACCCGTCCCACGCCGTGACGCACCCGCGACGGCGGGGGCGGTCCGAGGGGAGGTCCGAGCCGGGTGGCTGCCGGCACGGACGGCGCTGGGGGCCGCCCGTGCGTGGCGGACAGCCCCGAGCCACGGTCGCGGGGCTGCCCGCGCGCGGCAGGTCGGACCGGGCCACGGCCGCAGGGTCACCCACGCGGGCACGGCAACCCGGATCCGCCGTCACGGGGGCACCCATGCACCGCACGACAGCCCCGCCCACGGCCGCAGGGTCACCCACGCGGGCACGGCAACCCGGATCCGCCGTCACGGGGGCACCCATGCACCGCACGACAGCCCCGCCCACGGCCGCAGAACCGCCCGCGGCACGGCACGGCAACCCGGATCCGCCGTCACAGTGGCGACCCGGTGTCCGCGGCGGCCCGACCCGCGCGCCGCAGGCTAGTGCGCCGCCGACTCCCAGTCCGGGCCCACGCCGACCGAGACGTCCAGCGGGGCCCTGAGCTGTACCGCGCCGGCCATCTGGTGGCGGACGATCCGCTCCACGGTCTCGCGTTCGCCGGGGGCGATCTCCAGGACGATTTCGTCGTGCACCTGGAGGAGCATGCGGGAGGCGAGACCGGCCTCGCGCAGTGCGCGGTCCACGTGCAGCATGGCGATCTTGACGATGTCGGCCGCCGTGCCCTGGATGGGCGCGTTGAGGGCCATGCGCTCGGCCATCTCGCGGCGCTGGCGGTTGTCGCTGTTGAGGTCGGGCAGATAGCGGCGGCGGCCGAAGAGGGTCTCGGTGTAGCCGGTCGCCCGCGCCTCGTCGACCACGCGGCGCAGATAGTCCCGTACGCCGCCGAAACGCTCGAAGTAGGCGTCCATCAGGGCGCGCGCCTCGGCCGCCTCGATGTTCAGCTGCTGGGAGAGGCCGAAGGCCGACAGCCCGTACGCCAGGCCGTAGGACATCGCCTTGATCTTGCGCCGCATCTCCGGCTCCACCGCCGAGCGGTCGACGCCGAAGACCTGCGAGGCCGCGGTGGTGTGCAGGTCCTCGCCGGAGGTGAACGCCTCGATCAGACCCGCGTCCTCGGACAGGTGGGCCATCACGCGCAGCTCGATCTGGCTGTAGTCGGCGGTCATCAGCGACTCGAAGCCCTCGCCGACCACGAAGCCGCGCCGGATGGCCCGGCCCTCGTCGGTGCGGACCGGGATGTTCTGCAGGTTCGGGTCCGTCGACGACAGGCGGCCGGTCGCGGCGACCGTCTGGTTGAACGTGGTGTGGATACGGCCGTCGGTCGCGATCGTCTTGATCAGGCCCTCGACGGTGACGCGCAGCTTCGCCTGCTCACGGTGGCGGAGCATGACGACCGGCAGCTCGTTGTCCGTCTGGGTGGCCAGCCATGCCAGGGCGTCGGCGTCGGTGGTGTAGCCGGTCTTCGTCTTCTTCGTCTTCGGCAGGGCGAGCTCGCCGAAGAGGACTTCCTGGAGCTGCTTGGGCGAGCCGAGGTTGAACTCGTGCCCCGCCGCGGCGTGCGCCTCCTTCACGGCCTGCTGCACCGCGCCCGCGAACATCTGCTCCATGGTCTCGAGGTGGCAGCGGTCGGCCGCGATGCCGTGCCGCTCCATGCGGGCCAGCAGGGCGGACGTCGGCAGCTCCACGTCGCGCAGCAGTTCCGCCGCGCCGACCTCCGGGAGGCGGGCCTCGAAGGCCTCGCCGAGATCGAGGACGGCGCGGGCCTGGATCATCAGGGCCTCGGCCTCGGCGCCCTCGTCGGCGCCGAAGGCGAGCTGCCCGTCGGCCGCGGCGGCGGGGGCCAGCTCCCGGTGCAGGTACTCCAGGGACAGCGCGTCCAGGTCGAAGGAGCGGCGGCCCGGCTTGACCAGGTAGGCGGCGAGCGCGGTGTCCATGGCGGCGCCCTCTATGGTCCAGCCGTGCTCGGCGAAGACCCGCATGGCGCCCTTGGCGTTGTGGAAGACCTTGGGCCGGTCCGCGTCGGCCAGCCAGGCCGCGAGCGCGCTCTCGTCCGCCTCGTCGAGCTGTGACGGGTCGAACCAGGCGGCCGCTCCGCCGGGCGCGGCGAGCGCGATCTCGGCGACCGAGCCCGCGCCCAGGGCCCAGGTGTCGACGGTGGCGACACCGAGGACCTGCGTGCCGTGCTCGGTGAGCCAGCCGGCCAGCTCGCCGGTGCCGAGCACGGTGCCGTCGAGCTGCACGCCGTCCGTCGTGATCGGGGTCGTCTCGGCCTCCTCGGCGCCCGGGTCCACGGCGAAGAGCCGCTCGCGCAGGGAGGGGTTGCGGATCTCCAGGGTGTCCAGGACCATCGCGACGGCCTTGCGGTCGTAAGGCGTGCGGGTGAGGTCGGTGACGGTCTTCGGCAGCTCCACGCTCCGCTCCAGCTCGGTGAGCCGGCGGTTGAGCTTGACGGACTCCAGGTGGTCGCGCAGGTTCTGGCCGGCCTTGCCCTTGACGTCCTCGACCCGCTCCACGAGCTGGGCGAACGAACCGAACTGATTGATCCACTTCGCGGCGGTCTTCTCACCGACGCCGGGGATGCCCGGCAGGTTGTCCGACGGGTCGCCGCGCAGCGCCGCGAAGTCCGGGTACTGGGCCGGGGTCAGCCCGTACTTCTCGAAGACCTTCTCCGGGGTGAAGCGGGTCAGCTCGGAGACGCCCTTGGTGGGGTAGAGCACCGTCGTGTGCTCGGAGACCAGCTGGAAGGAGTCGCGGTCGCCGGTGACGATCAGCACCTCGAAGCCCTCGGCCTCGGCCTGGGTGGCGAGGGTGGCGATGACGTCGTCCGCCTCGTACCCCTCGACGGCGAAGCGGGAGGCGTTCATCGCGTCGAGCAGTTCGCCGATCAGCTCGACCTGACCCTTGAACTCGTCCGGTGTCTTGGAGCGGTTCGCCTTGTACTCGGTGAACTCCGCCGAGCGCCAGGTCTTGCGGGAGACGTCGAAGGCGACCCCGAAGTGCGTCGGCTCCTCGTCACGCAGCGTGTTGGCCAGCATCGACGCGAAGCCGTAGATGGCGTTCGTCGGCTGGCCCGTCGCGGTCGTGAAGTTCTCCGCGGGCAGCGCGAAGAACGCGCGGTACGCCAGCGAGTGCCCGTCCATGAGCATCAGCCGCGGCCGGGCGCCGCCAGGGGTGGTGTCGGTCTTCTTCGATGCTGTCTCTGCCACGCCCCCGATCCTGCCACGTACCACTGACAGCCGAAGCCCACGCCCGGACAGCCGCGGCCGACCGCCCGCCCCCACGGCCTCCGGGACGCCCCGCCCGGCCGCCCACCCCGCAGCGCCGTGCCGCCCGCAGCCCGCCCCGGCCCCGCGCCGGAAGACGGTCCCTCCCGCGGCGCGCTCCGCAGCCGGGAGGCCGGTCGCGCGGCGCGGTCCAGGTCGGCGGCAGCCGCGCGGCACGGGACGGCCCGTGTGCCGGTTGTCGTGGTCCGTGTCTCGGGCCTAGGGCCTTTCGCACGGTCGTGCGAGGATCGGGGGCGTTGTTCATATGCCGCGAGTCGAAGGAGAGCGTGCTATGGCCACGAAGCCGCCCATGGGTGATCCGGTTCAGGACGCGCCGGAGGTAGCCGAGCCGCAGCACGCGGCGGCGGGGCTGCCGGCCATCGGGCACACCCTGCGGATCGCCCAGCAGCAGATGGGGGTGCGGCGCACCGCGCTGACCCTGCTGCGGGTGAACCAGAAGGACGGCTTCGACTGCCCGGGCTGCGCCTGGCCGGAGCCGGAGCACCGGCACACGGCGGAGTTCTGCGAGAACGGCGCGAAGGCGGTCGCCGAGGAGGCCACCCTGCGCCGGGTCACCCCGGAGTTCTTCGCCGCGCACTCCGTGTCCGGCCTGGCGGACCGCAGCGGCTACTGGCTGGGCCAGCAGGGACGGCTCACCCACCCCATGTACCTGCCCGAGGGCGCCGATCACTACGAACCGGTCACCTGGGAGCGCGCCTTCGACATCGTCGCCGAGGAGATCACCGCCCTCGACTCCCCCGACGAGGCCCTCTTCTACACCTCGGGCCGCACCAGCAACGAGGCCGCGTTCCTCTACCAGCTCTTCGCGCGCGAACTCGGCACCAACAACCTGCCCGACTGCTCCAACATGTGCCACGAGTCCTCCGGCTCGGCCCTGTCGGAGACGATCGGCGTCGGCAAGGGCAGCGTCCTCCTGGAGGACCTGTACAAGGCCGACCTGATCATCGTCGCCGGGCAGAACCCGGGGACGAACCACCCCCGGATGCTCTCCGCCCTGGAGAAGGCCAAGGCGGGCGGCGCGCGGATCATCAGCGTCAATCCGCTGCCCGAGGCCGGCCTGGAGCGGTTCAAGAACCCGCAGACCCCGCAGGGCATGCTCAAGGGGGCCGCCCTCACCGACCTGTTCCTGCAGATCCGCATCGGCGGCGACCAGGCCCTCTTCCGTCTCCTCAACAAGCTGATCCTCGACACCGAGGGCGCGGTCGACGAGGAGTTCGTCCGCGAACACACCCATGGCTACGAGGAGTTCGCGCAGGCCGCCCGGACCGCCGACTGGGACGAGACGCTCACCGCGACCGGGCTCACGCGCGCGGAGATCGACCGCGCGCTGGAGATGGTCCTCGCCTCCCGGCGCACGATCGTGTGCTGGGCGATGGGCCTGACCCAGCACAAGCACTCGGTGCCGACCATCCGCGAGGTCGTCAACTTCCTGCTGCTGCGCGGCAACATCGGCCGCCCGGGCGCGGGCGTGTGCCCGGTGCGCGGCCACTCCAACGTGCAGGGCGACCGCACCATGGGCATCTTCGAACGCCCCACCCCCGCCTTCCTCGACGCCCTGGAGAAGGAGTTCGGCTTCGCACCGCCGCGCGAGCACGGCTACGACGTCGTACGGGCCATCCGGGCCCTGCGCGACGGCGAGGCGAAGGTCTTCTTCGCCATGGGCGGCAACTTCGTCTCCGCCTCCCCCGACACCGACGTCACCGAGGCCGCCATGCGCCGGGCCCGGCTGACGGTGCACGTGTCGACCAAGCTCAACCGCTCCCACGTGGTCACGGGCGCGCGTGCGCTGATCCTGCCCACCCTCGGCCGCACCGAGCGGGACGTGCAGGCCGGCGGCGAGCAGTTCGTCACCGTCGAGGACTCCATGGGCATGGTGCACGCCTCCCGGGGCCGGCTGCGGCCCGCGGGCCCGCAGTTGAAGTCGGAGCCGGCCATCGTGTGTGCTCTGGCCCGCCGCGTGCTGGGCGAGCGGAGCGTCGTGCCGTGGGAGGAGTTCGAGAAGGACTACGCCGCGATCCGCGACCGGATCGCCCGGGTGGTCCCCGGCTTCGAGGACTTCAACGCGCGCGTAGCTCGCCCCGGCGGCTTCGCACTGCCCCACGCCCCGCGCGACGAGCGCCGCTTCCCGACGGCCACCGGCAAGGCCAACTTCACCGCCGCGCCGGTGGAGTACCCCGAACTGCCCGAGGGCCGGCTGCTGTTGCAGACGCTGCGCTCGCACGACCAGTACAACACCACGGTGTACGGCCTCGACGACCGCTACCGCGGCATCAGGAACGGCCGGCGGGTGGTGCTGGTCAACCCGGAGGACGCGCGGGCGCTCGGGGTGGCCGACGGGTCGTACGTGGACCTGGTCGGCGAGTGGAAGGACGGCGTGGAGCGGCGGGCACCGGGCTTCCGCGTCGTGCACTATCCGACGGCCCGCGGCTGCGCCGCCTCCTACTACCCGGAGACCAACGTGCTGGTGCCGCTCGACGCCACCGCCGACACCAGCAACACCCCGGCCAGCAAGTCCGTCGTGGTGCGTCTGGAACAATCGGCGGCCGACTGAGCGTTCGCTCAGTGAATGCGGTGGCCGATCGACCACGATCCGGTCGGCACCGAGCCGATTCAAGGACGAACGGAGCCGGACCCCATGGGCGAGCAGCAGCACGTGAAGTTCCCGCAGGAAGTCCTCGACGAGTACGCCGCGCTCGGCGTCGACCTGCCCGCCCTCTTCTCCGCCGGACACCTCGGCACCCGCATGGGCGTGCAGATCCTGGAGGCGTCCGCCGACCGCGTCGTCGGCACCATGCCGGTGGAGGGCAACACCCAGCCCTACGGACTGCTGCACGGCGGCGCCTCCGCCGTCCTCGCCGAGACCCTCGGCTCGGTCGGCGCCATGCTGCACGGCGGCAGCTCCAAGATCGCCGTGGGTGTCGACCTGAACTGCACCCACCACCGAGGGGCGCGCTCCGGACTGGTCACCGGTGTGGCCACGCCCGTCCACCGGGGACGCTCGACGGCGACGTACGAGATCGTGATCAGCGACGAGGAGGGGCGGCGGGTGTGCAGCGCCCGCCTGACCTGCCTGCTGCGCGACGTGAACCCGGGCGACGGCCCCGCCGGCGCGGCCGGCTGAGTCACGGAGACGCCTCCGCGACCGTTGCCCCCGGACACCGGGCCCCCTAGCTTCTTGCCATGACAACGGGAGGAGCGCCCCGGCCGAGGGCGCGGTCGAGCCGGTCACACTTCCAACCACGCTCCACTTCAGTGGATCTGACGTGCCGCCATTGGGCCGGGGAAGACCGCTCCGTCAGGAGACCCGGGACGTGAGCGGCGTCGGGCCGGTCGAGCCGGGCGAAGGCACGCGCGCGTGGGGCACGTCCGACCCGAACGACCCGAACGGCCCGGATGACCCGGATGGCCCGCCCCGCCCCAACGCCCTCACGCGCGGCCCCCTCGCGCCTCTCGCCCGGCTGTACCGGCGGCACCGCCGGGCCGCCCTCGCGGCGCTGACGCTCACTCTCCTCCTCGCGGGCGGCGGCTACTTGTCCGCCGTCCGCCAGGACGCGCCGCCACCCCGGCCGGCGCCCCCGGCGCCGCCCTACCCGTCCCTGGTGACCGACGTGTCCTACCTGGACGAGGTCGCCGCATCCCGCGCGGCAGGAAACAGGACATTCAGCTTCGCGGTGCTGGTCAGCGTGCAGAGCGGCCCACCCGTGACCATTGCCGGCATCGACCAGCCGTACGCGGGACTTTCCCTCACCACCGAGCCCCGCGCCCCTTTCCTCGTCCGGGCGGGATCCGCCCATAAAGTTGTGATCACCATGCATGTGAAGGAGTGCGGAAAAGTTCCGGGGAACGCCGGACTCCCTTTCCTGGACGTGACACTGCGTAATAAGCGCGCAATGCAGGTGCACGGTTTCATCCTCGGGCCGCGCTATGCGCAGAGCCTCTCACAGGCCCTGCAAGTCGCCTGCGGCAACGGTTCCCGGTAATCACCAAAAGCCTTGAGACACCTGATCGCAGCATCGCCCGTCCTGCGGGTTCTCAGAATCCGGACCGGGCGAATCTGCCTGAATTCCACTCTTCCACCCGCCGCGTACCGCTCTGCATTACGTCGTGTCATAACAAGAGAGTCACAGCCTTGGCCAAGCCCTCCTCGACGTTCCCTGCACGCGCCTAGAGTCACGGCCAGTCACGGCGCGTCGGATTACCTCTTCGACTCCGCGCTCGACTCGACCTCTTCCAGGGGGGAGGGGCCGTGCCAGGGAAAGGACTGATCGTGCGTCAACGTTCACTCATCGCCGTTACCGCAGCACTGGCAGCGGGAGCACTCACCCTCACCGCCTGCGGTTCTCGGGGTGGCGGAGACAAGGGTTCGGACTCCGGCAAGGGTGACACCGTCGTCACCATCGGCGTCGACGCGCCGCTGACCGGCGGCCTGTCCGCAATGGGCCTCGGCATCAAGAACTCCGCCGACCTCGCGGCGAAGACGGCCAACAAGCAGAAGCTCGTCAAGGGCGTCACCTTCAAGGTCCAGGCCCTCGACGACCAGGTTCAGGCCTCCGTGGGCCAGCAGAACGCCACCAAGTTCGTCGCGGACAAGTCGGTCCTCGGCGTCGTCGGCCCCCTGAACTCGTCCGTCGCCGAGGCCATGCAGAAGGTCTTCGACGACGCCAAGCTCGTCGAGGTCTCCCCCGCCAACACCGGCCCCTCCCTCACCCAGGGCCCGGACTGGCGCAACAAGCAGGTCCGCCAGTACAAGTCGTACTTCCGTACCGCGACCACGGACGCCATCCAGGGCCCGTTCGCCGCGCAGTACCTCTACAACACCGCCAAGAAGTCCAAGGTCTTCGTCATCGACGACAAGAAGACCTACGGCGCCGGCCTGGCCGGCACCTTCACCGAGGAGTTCAAGAAGCTCGGCGGCAAGGTCGTCGGCACCGAGCACATCAACCCCGAGAGCAAGGACTTCTCCGCGGTCGCCACCAAGGTGAAGAACTCGGGCGCCGACGTCGTCTACTACGGCGGCGAGTACCCGCAGGCCGGCCCGCTCAGCAAGCAGATCAAGGCCGCCGGCGCCAAGATCCCGCTCGTCGGCGGCGACGGCATCAACGACGCCAAGTTCATCGAACTGGCCGGCCCCGACAGCGGCGGTGACCTCGCCACCTCCGTCGGCTCCCCGGTCGAGGAACTCGACTCCGCCAAGCAGTTCGTGGCCGACTACAAGTCCGCGGGCTACAAGGAGGAGTACTCCGCCTACGGCGGCTACTCCTACGACTCCGCCTGGGCCATCATCGAGGCCGTCAAGAAGGTCGTCGACGACAACGGCGGCAAGCTGCCCGCCGACGCCCGCGCCAAGGTCACCGAGGCCATGCAGAACGTCTCCTTCGACGGCGTGACCGGCAAGGTCTCCTTCGACGAGTTCGGCGACGCCACCAACAAGCAGCTCACCGTGTACGCCGTCAAGAACGGCGAGTTCGTGTCGGTCCACTCCGGCACCTTCACGGGCTGAGCCGCACCGGCACCGCTCACCAGTCGCGCGGGGCGCTGTTCCACTGGCGCCCCGCGCGCACTCGCATCCGGCCACATTCGACAAATATCCGAAGTCTCGGAGGACATGCGGTGAACGAACTGCCGCAGCAGCTGGTCAACGGCCTGCTACTGGGATCCATGTACGGGCTGGTCGCCATCGGCTACACGATGGTCTATGGCATCGTCCAGCTCATCAACTTCGCCCATGGCGAGATCTTCATGACCGGCGCCTTCGGCGGACTCTCGGTCTATCTGTGGGTACTCCCGAACGGCACGTCCATGTGGATCGCGCTGCCGCTCATGCTCCTCGGCGCCGTCATCGTCGCCGTCATCGTCGCCATCGGGGCGGAACGGTTCGCCTACCGTCCCCTGCGCGGCGGCCCACGCCTGGCGCCCCTGATCACCGCCATCGGCCTCTCCCTCGCCCTGCAGCAGGCGGTGTGGGCCTGGTACCCGGGCGCCAAGGACGCCCTCACCTTCCCGCAGATCGCCGGAGGCCCCTTCGAGATCGGCACCGTCACCATCCAGACCGGTGACATCTTCCTGCTCGTCGCCGCACCGCTCAGCATGGCCTTCCTCGGCTACTTCGTCATGAAGACCCGCACCGGCCGCGGCATGCAGGCCACCGCCCAGGACCCCGACACCGCCCGGCTCATGGGCGTCAACACCGATCGCATCATCGTGATCGCCTTCGCCCTCGGCGCCGCCTTCGCCGCCGTCGGCGGTGTCGCCTACGGCCTCAAGTACGGCCAGATCGAATTCCGGATGGGCTTCCTCCTCGGCCTCAAGGCCTTCACCGCGGCCGTCCTCGGCGGCATCGGCAACATCTACGGCGCCATGATCGGCGGCCTCGTCCTCGGCGTCGCCGAAACCCTCGCCACCGCCTACGTCGCCGACATCCCCGGCATGGACAAGTTCGGCAGCAACACCTGGGCCGACGTCTGGGCGTTCGTACTCCTCATCCTCGTGCTCCTCTTCCGGCCCCAGGGCCTGCTCGGCGAGCGCGTCGCGGACAGGGCGTGACACCGATGACCACACAGACCACAGCACCCCAGACCCCCAGCGCCCCCGCTGCCGACGGCGCGCACACCGGCCTCGTCCCGATACCGGAGAACATCGGCCGCGCCCTCGCCACCGGCGCGAGCGTCCTCACCCTCGCCGCCACCTTCCTCGCCTGGACCTGGACCGGCGACTTCCCCGGCGACCTCACGGTCTACGGCTACCCCGGCGGCCTGCAGGTCCTCGTCCTCATCGGCGCCGCCCTCACCATCCTGTTCGCGCTCTCCTCCTACGGCGTCAAGGGCCTGCGCTGGCTCACCCCCGCGGGCGCCGACGCGGCCATCAAGTTCGCCGCGCTGGCCACCTCCGGCACCGCGCTGTACACGGTCATCGCCATCAGCACCGAACTCGGCGGCGTCGTCAACCTCGAACCCGGCGCCTACATCGCCGCCGTCGGCAGCCTCACCGCCCTCATCGGCGCCCTGGCCCTGCCCTTCGAGCGCCCCGAACCGGAACCGATCGACCCCGACGACAGCGGCTGGGAGCACTTCAAGCACAAAGTGGCGCACCTCCGGGACGTCGTCCGGGCGGTCTTCGCGACCGGTACCCCCCGCCCCGTGGGCACGCTGCCGGCCTACGCCGAGATCCTGATCATCGTCGCCATCCTCGGGCTGGGCCTGACCGTCTTCACCTACGGGATCGGCACCGAATACGACGAACTGTTCATCGGCTTCCTCATCGTCGCCGGTTTCGGTTTCGCCGCCCTCAGCAAGTCGGGCCTCATCGCCCACGCCTCCCAGATCAACAGCCGGCACCAGAACGTCGCCATCTGCGGCGCCTTCCTGGCGGCGGCCATCTTCCCCTTCACCCAGACCGACGACCAGTACGCCACCCTCGGCGTCTACATCCTGATCTTCGCCACCGTCGCACTCGGCCTGAACATCGTCGTCGGCCTCGCCGGCCTCCTCGACCTCGGATACGTCGCCTTCCTCGGCGTCGGCGCCTACGCCGCCTCCCTGGTCTCCGGCTCCCCCAGCTCCCCCTTCCACGTGCACTTCCCGTTCTGGGCCGCCCTTCTCGTCGGCGCCGCCGCCTCCCTGGTCTTCGGCGTCCTCATCGGCGCCCCGACCCTGCGGCTGCGCGGCGACTACCTCGCCATCGTCACCCTCGGCTTCGGTGAGATCTTCCGCATCACCGCCAACAACCTCGACGGCACCTCGGGGCCCAACCTCACCAACGGCTCCAACGGCATCTCCGCCATCCCCAACCTGAAGATGCTCGGCTTCGACTTCGGCCTGGAGCACGACATCGCCGGATTCACCATCGGCCGCTTCGCCAACTACTTCCTCCTGATGCTGCTGATCACCGCAGTCGTCGTGCTCGTCTTCCGGCGCAGCGGCAACTCCCGCATCGGACGCGCCTGGGTCGCCATCCGCGAGGACGAGACCGCGGCCCAGGCCATGGGCATCAACGGCTTCCGGGTCAAGCTCATCGCCTTCGCAGTCGGCGCCTGCCTGGCCGGCCTCGCCGGCACCGTACAGGCCCATGTCACCTACACCGTGACCCCCGAGCAGTACCTCTTCGCCAGCTCCACCCCGCCGAACTCCGCCTTCCTGCTGGCCGCGGTGGTCCTCGGCGGCATGGGCACCATCGCCGGACCCCTCATCGGCGCCTCGCTGCTCTTCCTGATCCCGAACAAGCTCCAGTTCCTCGGCAACTACCAGCTCTTCGCCTTCGGACTCGCGCTGGTCCTGCTCATGCGCTTCCGGCCGGAAGGCCTGATCGCCAACCGCCGCCGCAAGCTCGAATTCCACGACAAGGCCGACGAGCCCGCAGTCCTCAGCAAGACGGGGGCCTGACCACCATGACCACCGACACCACCACCAAGGACACGCCGGTGACCACCACCCCCGGCGACCCCGTCCTCGACGCACGCGGCGTCACCATGCGCTTCGGCGGCCTGACCGCCGTGCGCGGAGTCGACCTCACCGTCAACAGCGGCGAGATCGTAGGACTCATCGGCCCCAACGGCGCCGGCAAGACCACCTTCTTCAACTGCCTCACCGGCCTCTACGTCCCCACCGAGGGCGAGGTCCGCTACAAGGGCAACGTCCTGCCGCCCAAGTCCTTCAAGGTCACCGCCGCCGGCATCGCCCGCACCTTCCAGAACATCCGCCTGTTCGCCAACATGACGGTCCTGGAGAACGTGCTCGTCGGCCGGCACACCCGCACCAAGGAAGGACTCTGGTCCGCCCTGCTGCGCGGCCCCGGATTCCACCGCGCCGAAGCCGCCTCCCGCGCACGGGCCATGGAACTCCTGGAGTTCGTGGGCCTCGCCCACAAGGCCGAGGACCTCTCCCGCAACCTGCCCTACGGCGAGCAGCGCAAGCTGGAGATCGCCCGCGCCCTGGCCAGCGAGCCGGGCCTGCTCCTCCTGGACGAACCCACCGCCGGCATGAACCCCCAGGAGACCCGGGCCACCGAGGAACTCGTCTTCGCCATCCGGGACATGGGCATCGCCGTACTCGTCATCGAGCACGACATGCGGTTCATCATGAACCTCTGCGACCGCGTCGCCGTACTCGTCCAGGGCGAGAAGCTCATCGAGGGCGACAGCGCCACCGTCCAGGGCGACGAGCGCGTCATCGCCGCCTACCTCGGCGAACCCTTCGAAGGCGCGCCCGGCGCCGAGGAGGTCGCCGAGGTCGAGAACGCCGAGGCACAAGCCGAGGCGGCCGAGACGCAGGCAGAGGCGGCCGAGCCACAGCCGGAGGCGCAGGCAGAGGCAGAGGCGCAGGCAGAGGACGACACCCCGCAGGACGCCGCGCCCGGCAAGGAGAACGACCGATGACCGCACTGCTCGAAGTCGAGGACCTCCGCGTCGCCTACGGCAAGATCCAGGCCGTCAAGGGCATCTCCTTCACGGTCGAGGCCGGTCAGGTCGTCACCCTCATCGGCACCAACGGCGCCGGCAAGACCACCACGCTGCGCACCCTGTCCGGGCTGCTCAAGCCGGTCGGCGGGCAGATCAGGTTCAACGGCAAGTCGCTGAAGAAGATCCCCGCCCATCAGATCGTCTCCCTGGGACTCGCCCACTCCCCCGAGGGGCGGCACATCTTCCCGCGGATGACGATCGAGGACAATCTCCGGCTCGGCGCCTTCCTGCGCAAGGACAGGGAAGGCATCGAAAAGGACATTCAGCGCGCCTACGATCTCTTCCCCATCCTCGGCGAACGCAGAAAGCAGGCCGCGGGCACCCTCTCCGGCGGCGAGCAGCAAATGCTCGCCATGGGCCGGGCGCTGATGTCGCAGCCGAAACTGCTCATGCTCGACGAGCCCTCCATGGGCCTTTCACCGATCATGATGCAGAAGATCATGGCGACCATCGCCGAACTGAAATCCCAGGGCACGACGATTCTGCTCGTCGAGCAGAACGCCCAGGCGGCGCTTTCCCTCGCCGACCAGGGACACGTCATGGAAGTCGGCAACATCGTGCTGTCCGGCACCGGCCAGGACCTGCTGCACGACGAATCGGTCCGCAAGGCGTACCTGGGCGAGGACTGACCCCACCGGGTCACCGCCGATACGGGAGTGGGCTCGCGTCCCCCACGGGACGCGAGCCCATTCTCTTTCCGCTGTTGCGTCCGGCTCAGTCCTTGTCGGACCCGGCGCCCTTCGCGGCCTTCTTCTCCTCGCTGTCCTGGATGACCGCCTCCGCGACCTGCTGCATCGACATGCGGCGGTCCATCGAGGTCTTCTGGATCCAGCGGAACGCGGCCGGCTCGGTCAGCCCGTACTCCGTCTGAAGGATCGACTTGGCGCGGTCGACCAGCTTGCGGGTCTCCAGCCGCTGGGCGAGGTCGGCGACCTCCTTCTCCAGCTCCTTCAGCTCGGTGAACCGCGAGACGGCCATCTCGATCGCCGGAACGACGTCGCTCTTGCTGAACGGCTTGACGAGATACGCCATCGCCCCGGCGTCCCGGGCCCGCTCCACCAGGTCGCGCTGCGAGAACGCGGTGAGCATGAGCACGGGTGCGATCCGCTCCTCGGCGATCCGCTCCGCGGCCGAGATACCGTCGAGCTTGGGCATCTTCACATCGAGGATCACCAGGTCCGGGCGGTGCTCGCGGGCCAGCTCCACGGCCCGCTCCCCGTCGCCGGCCTCGCCGACGACCTGGTAGCCCTCCTCCTCCAGCATCTCTTTGAGATCGAGCCGGATCAGCGCCTCGTCCTCGGCGATGACGACCCGGGTCGTCAGCGGAGGCACGTGCGACTTGTCGTCGTCGGACACGTCTACGGGCTGGGGCGACTCGGCGGTCACGGGGGCGCTCCTTGGTCCGGGGCGGGCGGATACTGCTCCCAAGAGCGTACCGAGCTGCGGTAAGGTGGTCAGGCAGCGGGTCGGGGGCAACCTTCGATTCGTCGGGCCCCGGTAGCCCAATTGGCAGCAGGCAATGGATTCAAAACCCATACAGTGTCGGTTCGAGTCCGACCCGGGGCACTTTTCCTTCGATTCAAAGGTCGTCATTTGCGGCGGAGGATCCCTGTCGGGTGATCCTTCGCCGTTTGCCGTGTGTCGCCCCGACCGCTCTCGCAGAGTGCTCACATGTACGACGTCAGCACACGCAAGCGAGCTCTCGCGCGGGTTCAGCAGGGCCGCAGCCTGAACTCGGTCAGCAAGGAGACCGGCATCTCCCGCGCCGCGATCCGCGCATGGCAGACACGCATCGAGCCTCTGGGCTGGAGCCGCGCGAGGTCCTGCCCTCGCTGTTGCGACGTGCCAAGAAAGCCCGAAGACATCAGGGCCTACACCTACCTGCTGGGCCTGTACCTCGGCGACGGCTGCATCAGCTCGCTGCGCAGGGGCGTCCACTTCCTTCGCATCACGTGCGCGGACGCCTGGCCCGGCCTGATCGAAGCCTGCGCCGAGGCCACGCAACGTGTCCGTCCCGACAACAAGGTGTTCCGAGTCCAACGCCAGGGCTGCCAGAACGTCACCTGCTACAGCAAGCACTGGCCCTGCCTCTTCCCCCAGCACGGCCCCGGCAAGAAGCACGACCGCCGGATCGCGCTCGAGCCCTGGCAACAGGAGATGGTCGACACGCGCCCGTGGGAGTTCGTCCGGGGCCTCATCCACTCCGACGGCTGCCGTATCAGCAACTGGACGACCCGCCTCGTCGGCGGCGAGCGCAAGCGCTACGAGTATCCGCGGTACTTCTTCACCAACACGTCGGCGGACATCGTGCGACTCTTCACCGACACCCTCGACAAGGTCGGCGTCGAGTGGAAGCCGCTGCATCAGAGCCGCGCCGCCGTGACGATCTCCGCCGCCCGCAAAGCCTCCGTAGCCCTCATGGACGCTCACGTCGGGCCCAAGCACTGAGCCGGTGCTACCGGGGGCTGTCGTCCTCGCCGATGTGGTGCACCCGGACCAGGTTCGTCGAGCCCGGCACCCCGGGGGGCGAGCCTGCCGTGATCACCACCACGTCGCCCTTCTCGCAGCGGCCGTACCGCAGGAGCAGTTCGTCGACCTGGTGGACCATGGCGTCGGTCGAGTCGACGCGCGGGCCGAGGAACGTCTCGACCCCCCAGGTGGCGCTGAGTTGGGAGCGGGTGGCCGGTTCCGGGGTGAAGGCCAGCAGCGGGATGGGTGAGCGGTAGCGGGAGAGCCGGCGGGCGGTGTCGCCCGACTGCGTGAAGGCGACCAGGAACCTCGCGCCGAGGAAGTCGCCGATCTCCGCCGCCGCACGGGCCACGGCGCCGCCCTGTGTGCGGGGTTTGTTGCGGTCGGTCAGCGGCGGCAGGCCCTTGGCCAGGAGGTCCTCCTCGGCCGCCGTGACGATGCGGGCCATCGTCCGCACCGTCTGCACCGGGTGCTTGCCCACGCTGGTCTCGCCCGAGAGCATCACCGCGTCCGTGCCGTCGAGCACCGCGTTGGCCACGTCCGAGGCCTCCGCGCGGGTCGGGCGGGAGTTGCCGATCATCGAGTCGAGCATCTGCGTGGCGACGATCACCGGCTTGGCGTTCCGCCGGGCCAGTTTGATCGCGCGCTTCTGGACGATCGGGACCTGCTCCAGCGGCATCTCCACGCCCAGGTCGCCACGGGCGACCATGATGCCGTCGAAGGCGGCCACGATGTCGTCGACGGCCTCCACCGCCTGCGGTTTCTCGATCTTGGCGATGACGGGGAGGCGGCGGCCCTCGTCGTCCATGACGCGGTGGACGTCGAGGATGTCCCGGCCACCGCGGACGAACGACAGTGCGACGACGTCGAAGCCGGTGCGCAGCGCCCAGCGCAGGTCGTCCTCGTCCTTCTTCGACAGGGCGGGGACCGAGACGGCGACGCCGGGCAGGTTGAGGCCCTTGTGGTCGGAGATCACGCCGCCCTCGATCACCCGGGTGCGGACGCGGGGACCGTCGACGGCGGTGACCTCCAGACACACCTTGCCGTCGTCGACGAGGACGCGCTCGCCGGGGGTGACGTCCTCGGCGAGGCCGGCGTGGGTGGTGCCGCAGATGTCGCCGTCGCCCTCGACGCCCTCTTCGACGGTGATGGTGAAGGTGTCGCCGCGTTCGAGGAGTACGGGGCCCTCGCGGAAGCCGCCGAGCCGGATCTTCGGGCCCTGAAGGTCGGCGAGGATTCCGACGCTGCGTCCGGTCTCGTCGGCGGCTCTGCGTACGTGCCGGTAGCGCGCCTCGTGTTCGGCGTGGCCGCCGTGGCTGAGGTTGAGGCGGGCGACGTCCATTCCGGCGTCGACCAGTGCCTTGATCTGGTCGTACGTGTCGGTGGCGGGCCCCAGAGTACAGACGATCTTTGCTCGGCGCATGATGTGAGCCTAGGCCTTACCAGTGGGTAGACGATTGGTACGACGTGACCACTCAACAACCTTTGGATGAAGGGGTATTGACAACTGTTGAACTGTGCGGGGCGACGCTCGGGCAAGCGTTCGTCCCGTTCGCGGACCGGAAGACGCAACGGACGTCACGTCATCACAGTCTGGGCGGTGCCATGGTGAAGCGCGCGTCGACCTGCGCGTGGACGTGCTGCCGCTCGGGTTCGAGGTCCAGGGGCGCGGCCTCGTCCTCGGGCGCGGCCCCTCCGTAGGCCTGCCTCGTTCTCATCCGGCCGGGAGCCGGGGCCCAGGGGTGGGTGTTCTCCGCGCCGATTTCGGCGAGTTCGACGAGTGCGGTGAGTGAGGTGCCGAGTGCCTCGGCGTACTCCCTGGCCCGCTGGACGGCGTCCTGTACGGCCCGCCGGCGTGCCTCCCGGTGGGCCGGTGAGCCGGGGCGCAGCGCCCACCAGGGGCCGTCCACCCGGGTGAGTTCGGAGTCGGCCAGTCGGGTGGTGAGTTCTCCGAGGGCGGTGAAGTCGCAGAGTGCGGCGGTGAGGCGGACGGCGCCGTGGTAGGTGCGGACGCGCTCGCCGCGGCCGTGCCGGGCCGGTTCGGGGGTGAGGGAGAGGGCGCCGGTCTCGAGGTTCTCCACCGCCTGGCCGTAGGACTTGACGAGGTCCAGGGCGTGGGCGTTGCGCCGGGTGAGGTCGTCCAGGGTGGAACGGCGGTCCTTGCCGCGGGCGGTGACGGTGATGCCGATCCGGGCGATCTCGGGGTCGACTTCGAGGTGTGCCTCGCCGCGGACGGCTATCCGGGGGGCGTCGGGGGCGCCGTAGGGGACGGCGGGGCCGGGTTCCGGGGCGGGGGCTGAGGTCATACGCCCCACTCTGTCACCGGTGGCCGGTTTTCCGCGCCTGCCGGTCATCAGATCGCAACCTTCCGGGGGTGTTGCGGTTCGCCGCGGACCGCCAGAATCTACGCGCGTCATCGACCTGTTTCACGAGGAGAACCAGACATGCCGTTGAACCGCCGGAAGTTTCTGACGAAGTCCGCCGCCACCGGGGCGGGGGTGGCGCTGGCCGGCGCCGTGGCGGCTCCGGCGGCCGAGGCCGCGCCCGTCGCTGCCGCCGCGGCGGGCCAGAAGGCCGAGAAGCCGGGCAAGCGCTACTCCCTGACCGTCATGGGCACGACCGACCTGCACGGGCATGTGTTCAACTGGGACTACTTCAAGGACGGCGAGTACAGCGACGCGGCGGGCAACGTCCAGGGTCTGGCCCGGGTCTCGACGCTGGTGGACCAGGTCCGCAAGGAGAAGGGCCGTGACCACACGCTGCTCCTCGACGCCGGTGACACGATTCAGGGCACCCCGCTGACGTACTACTACGCGAAGGTGGACCCGATCACCGCCAAGCGTGGTCCGGTGCACCCGATGGCCAAGGCGATGAACGCCATCGGGTACGACGCGGTGGCGCTCGGCAACCACGAGTTCAACTACGGCATCGAGACGCTGCGCAAGTTCGAGGAGCAGTGCGACTTCCCGCTGCTCGGCGCGAACGCGGTGGACCACAAGACGCAGAAGCCGGCCTTCCCGCCGTACTTCATCAAGAAGTTCCACCAGCCGGGCGCCGCGCCGGTGACGGTGGCCGTGCTGGGTCTGACCAACCCGGGCATCGCGATCTGGGACAAGGCCTACGTGCAGGGCAAGTTGGACTTCCCGGGTCTTGAGGAGCAGGCCGCGAAGTGGGTGCCCAAGCTGCGTTCGATGGGCGCGGACGTGGTCATCGTCTCGGCGCATTCGGGCACGTCCGGCACCTCGTCGTACGGCGACCAGCTCCCGTACGTGGAGGACGCCGCCGCGAACATCGCGCGGCAGGTGCCCGGCATCGACGCGATCCTGGTGGGCCACGCACACAAGGAGATCGCGGAGCTGAAGGTCGTCAACGAGAAGACCGGCAGGACGGTCGTGCTCTCGGAGCCGCTGTGCTACGCCGAGCGGCTCTCCCTGTTCGACATCGAGCTGGTGTTCGTCAAGGGCAAGTGGGAGGTGGAGTCGGTCTCCGCCTCGCTGCGCAACACCAACACCGTCGCCGACGACCCGAAGATCACCAAGCTGCTCAAGGACGAGCACGCGAAGGTCGTGAAGTACGTCAACCAGGTGGTCGGCCGGGCGACGGAGACCCTCACCACGGTCGACGCCCGCTACAAGGACGCCCCGATCATCGACCTGATCAACAAGGTTCAGGAGGACGTGGTGAAGGCCGCGCTGGCGGGCACGCAGTACGCCGCGCTGCCGGTCGTCTCGCAGGCCTCCCCCTTCTCGCGCACCTCCGAGATCCCGGCCGGCAACGTGACGATCCGGGACCTGTCGAGCCTGTACGTGTACGACAACACGCTGGTCGCCAAGCTGATGACGGGTGCCCAGCTGCGCGCGTACCTGGAGTACTCGGCGGAGTACTTCGTGCAGACGGCCGCCGGTGCGCCCATCGACGTGGACAAGCTGACGAACGCGGGCGGCCGCCCGGACTACAACTACGACTACGTCTCGGGGCTTCAGTACGACATCGACATCGCCCAGCCGGCCGGTTCGCGGATCAAGAACCTGACGTTCGGCGGTGCGCCGCTGGACGGCGCCCAGGAGTTCGTGATGGCGGTGAACAACTACCGGGCCAACGGTGGTGGCGCCTTCCCGCACGTGGCCTCGGCGAAGGAGCTGTGGGCGGAGTCGACCGAGATCCGCACCCGGATCGCGGAGTGGGTCACGGCGAAGGGCGAGCTGGACCCGAAGGACTTCGCGTCGCTGGACTGGAAGCTGACGCGTAACGGCACGCCGGTGTTCTGATCGGTTTCCTTCTTCAGGGACGGCCTCGGGTCCCGTCCCGCCAGGTCAAGGCGTCAGCGCCTCGACCTGGCGGGACGGCGGGATCTGGGGCCGTCGCCGTTCCAGGCCGAAGGTGGTGAAGGCGGTGCGGGCGGGCAGCGGGTAGGACCGTGTGCCGGTGACCGAGTTGAGGATGGTGGCGCTGCGCCAGGCGGCGAGGCCCAGGTCGGGGGCGCCGACGCCGTGGGTGTGGCGTTCTGCGTTCTGCACGTAGACGTGGCAGCCGGTGGCGGTGATGGCCGGGTCGAGGTCGAGTCGGAACTGCTCGTCGATCCGGAGGCGTTCCCCGCCGTCGCGGCGCAGGTAGGGGTCGAGTCCGGTGAGCAGGGGTGTGACGGGGCGTTCGCGGTAGCCGGTGGCGAGGACGACGGCGTCGGTGGTGTGGCGGGTGCGGGTGCCCTGTTGCAGGTGTTCGAGGTGGAGTTCGATCCGGGAGCCGGCGACCCGGCCTGCGGTGCGGACCCGGACGCCTGGGGTCAGGACGGCGTCGGGCCAGCCGCCGTCCAGCGTGCGGCGGTAGAGCTCGTCGTGGATGGCGGCGAGGGTGTCGGTGTCGACGCCCTTGTGGAGCTGCCACTGGCCGGTGACGAGCCGGTCGCGCACGGGTTCGGCCAGGGCGTGGAAGTAGCGCATGTAGTCGGGGGTGAAGTGCTCCAGGCCGAGCTTGGAGTATTCCATCGGGGCGAAGGCCTCGGTGCGGCCGATCCAGTGCAGCCGCTCGGCGCCGGCCCGGCGGTGGCGCAGCAGGTCGAGGAAGACCTCGGCGCCGGACTGCCCGGAGCCGACGACGGTGATGTGGCCGGCCGCGAGGAGGGTGTCGCGGTGGTCGAGGTAGTCGGCGGCGTGGACGACGGGGACGCCGGGGGCGTCGGCGAGGGGTTTCAGCGGGGCGGGGACGTGGGGTGCGGTGCCGATGCCGAGGACGACGTTGCGGGTGTGGGCGCGGCCGACGGCCTCCGCTTCGCCGTCGGCGTCGAGCTGGGTGAAGTCGACCTCGAAGAGGCGCAGTTCGGGGTTCCAGCGGACGGCGTCGACGTGGTGGCCGCAGCG
Source organism: Streptomyces sp. NPDC087787 (assembly GCF_044743035.1). Lineage (NCBI taxonomy): Bacteria > Bacillati > Actinomycetota > Actinomycetes > Kitasatosporales > Streptomycetaceae > Streptomyces > Streptomyces sp. NPDC087787. The sequence goes on along the minus strand of NZ_JBIUVQ010000001.1, from coordinate 593,545 downwards.
CACGGCGGGCAGGTTCTCCGAGACCCAGCGGCAGTAGGCGTCGTATTCGGCGCGCTGGATGTGGAAGCGCTCGGCGAAGTAGAAGGGGAAGAGCCGGTCGCGGGTCTTCAGGTAGTTGAGGAAGGACCAGTGGCTGGCCGGGTCGGCGAGGGTGACGAGGTCGGCGAGGAAGGGCACTTGGAGGCGGGAGCCGTCGATGAGCAGGCCGGGGTGCCAGTGGAAGCGGGGGCGCTGTTCGTAGAAGACGGTGTCGAGGCCGGTGAGCGGGTGGGCGAGCGCGGCCAGGGAGAGGTTGAACGGCCCGATGCCGACGCCGACCAGGTCGCGGGGGGCCTCGGGGGTGTGGAGCGCGGGATGGTTCATCTGGGGGTGCTTCCTTCCACCAGTTTCAGCAGGGTGGCCAGGTCTTCGGTCCGGGTGTCCGGGTTGAGCAGGGTGGCCTTGAGCCAGAGGCGGTCGCCGAGGCGGGCGCGGCCGAGGACGGCGCGGCCTTCGGTGAGGAGCGCGCGGCGGACGGTGGCGACGGCGTCGTCGGTGGCGCCGGCGGGCCGGAACAGGACGGTGCTGATGGTGGGCCGGTCGTGGAGCTCGAAGCCGGGGTGGTCGTGGATGAGGTCGGCGAACTCGCGGGCGCGGGCGCAGACCTGGTCGACGAGGGCGCCGAGGCCGCTGCGGCCGAGGGCCTTGAGGGTGACGGCGATCTTGAGGACGTCGGGGCGGCGGGTGGTGCGCAGGGAGCGGCCGAGCAGGTCGGGCAGGCCGGCCTCGGTGTCGTCGCCCGCGTTGAGGTAGTCGGCGCGCTGGTGCAGGACGGCGAGGTCGCGGGGGTGGCGGACGGCGAGGAGTCCGGCGGCGACCGGCTGCCAGCCGAGTTTGTGCAGGTCGAGGGTGACGGTGTGGGCGGCTCCGAGTCCGGTCAGCTTGTCGCGGTGGCGTTCGCTGAACAGCAGTCCCCCGCCGTGGGCGGCGTCGATGTGCAGCCGGGCGCCGTGGGCGGCGCACAGTCCGGCGATCTCGGGGAGGGGGTCGATGAGTCCGGCGTCGGTGGTGCCGGCGGTGGCGGCTACGACGACGGAGCCGCGGGAGCCGCCGAGGCCGGTGAGGGCGCTGTGCAGGGCGGCGGGGTCGAGGGTGCCGGTGGGGGCCGGCACGATCACGGGTTCGGGCAGGCCGAGCAGCCAGGCGGCGCGGGGCAGGGAGTGGTGGGCGTTGGCACCGCAGACCAGGCGGACGTCGCCGCCGTGGGACTCGCGGGCGAGCAGCAGGGCGAGCTGGTTGGACTCGGTGCCGCCGGTGGTGACGACGGAGTCGGCGAGGCCGGTCTCGTGGGCGAGTGTCCGGGTGACGAGGGCTTCGAGCTCGGAGGCGGCGGGTGCCTGGTCCCAGGAGTCCAGGGAGGGGTTGAGGGCGCTGACGGCGAGGTCGGCGGCGGTGGCCACGGCGAGGGGCGGGCAGTGCAGGTGGGCCGCGCAGAGGGGGTCGGCGGGGTCGGCGGCGCCTTCGGCGAGGGCGTGGACGAGGCGGCGCAGGGCGTCGGGGTCGCCGTGCTCGGGCAGGACGTCGCCCACGGCGTCGCGTATGCGGGCGGCGACGGCGTCGGGTCCGCCGGCGGGCAGGGGGCCGCCGCGGGCCTGGCGGCCGCTGTCGAGGGCGTCGAGCACGGTGTCGAGCAGGGGCCGCAACGTGTGCGGGCCGTCGGGACCGGAGGCGAGGCGGGCGGGGTGGTCCGGGGGCGGCGGGGTGCTCATGGGACTGTCCTCCGTGGCGCGGGGGCAGGGAATTCCAGCTTGTAGGCAGTAAAGCCGGACGCGCCCGGAAGATCGACGATCGGAACCCGAAAGTGGGTACTGCCGTACGGGGAAAACGTGTTGGGGTCCCGTGGGCCTGTCCCGCGACCGCAGGCGCCGCCCGGGGCGTCGGACGGCCGGTGGTGGACGCGCCGCACACCTCGCCCCAGGCCGGCCGGCCCGCCCGGCCGGCACCGGCGCCTGGACACTGCGTCCCGGCGTCACCGACGACCGGCGGACGCCCGGCCGGCCGGTTGACCGACGCCGGCGCCTTCGCACTGCGCACCGGCGCCCCCGACATCGCCCGCGGCCGGCGGCCCGCCGCCACTCCGGCGGCAGAAGGCGGCCGCAGGCGGCAGCCGGGGGCGGCCGGGCCTTGGCGGCGGCGCCACGCGCGCCGCCTCCGGCCGGGCCGGAGGGCGGCGGGCGGCGGGCGCGGGACGGGTTGCGGGTTACGCCTCGCGGACGCGCAGGGCGCGGGACAGGTCGTCGAGCTGGTCGATGAGCTTGCGGCGCAGGGCCGGGGTCGGGTCGCCCTCGTGCAGGCAGGTTTCGCCCAGGCGCAGGTGGTCGGGGTCGATGGCGTGCACCGGGAACGCCCAGCGGCCGGCGGCCTCGGCGATGGCGGGGCCGCGGCGCTCGGCGAGGGCGACCGCGTCCTGGTAGAAGCGGGCGACGTAGTCCCGTACGAGATCGGCCTGTTCGGGCTGCCAGAAGCCCTTCGCGGTGGCGGTGAACAGGTAGTTCGACAGGTCGGTGCGCTCGTCGGTGGCGAACATCGACTCCCAGGCGGCGCGCTTGGCCTCGGGGTCGGGCAGCGCGGCCCGGCAGCGGGCGGCGCCCTCCTGTCCGGTGGCGGACGGGTCGCGGTCGAGTTCCCCGGCGATGGCGGCCTCGTCGACGGCGCCGAGGACGGCGAGGCGGCCCAGGACGCGCCAGCGCAGCTCGGGGTCGAGTTCGGGCCCGCCGGGGACGGTGCCGTCGGCGAACCAGGCGGCGATGGTGTCCGGCTGGGCGGCGACGTCGATGGAGTGGCGCACGGCGATCAGCCGCAGGCCGGGGTTGTCGCCGTCCTCGGTGCGGCGGATGAGGTCGCGGCACAGGGCGCCGAGGGCGGCGAGGGCGGCGGGCCGCTGCTCGGGGTGGACGTACCGGTCGGCGATCTGCGCGGTGGCGAAGGCGAGGACGCCCTCGACGACGGCGAGGTCGGTCTCCTCGGGCAGGTGGGCGGAGGCGGCCGCCAGGTAGTCGGCGGGGGCGAGTTCGCCGTCGCGGACCATGTCGCGCAGCGCGTTCCACACGACGGCGCGGGTGAGCGCGTCGGGGATGCCGGACAGGCCGCGCAGGGCGGTCTCCAGGGAGGTCTCGTCCAGGCGGATCTTGGCGTAGGTGAGGTCCTGGTCGTTGGGTACGACCAGGGCGGGCCGGGTGCCGGGGCGGGGCAGGGCGGTGCCGTCCTGCGGGACGTCGGTGTCGTAGCGCTCCCGGACGACGAGGCTGCGGCCGTCGCCGAGGTCGTGGTCGTAGACGCCGACGGTGACGCGGTGCGGGCGGCTGCCGTCGCGGTCGAGGGCGAGGGTCCACTGGCCTGGCACGGCGTCGACGGACGCGGTGAGCGTGTCCACGCCGGTGGTGCGCAGCCAGGCCTCGGCCCAGGCGTGCACGTCGCGGTCGGTGGCGGAGGCGAGGGAGTCGATGAAGTCGGCGAGGGTGGCGTTGGCGAACCGGTGCCGCTTGAAGTGGGTGTTGATGCCGGCCAGGAAGTCCTTCTCGCCGAGCCAGGCGACCAGTTGCCGCAGGGCGGAGGCGCCCTTGGCGTAGGAGATGCCGTCGAAGTTGAGCAGCGCGGAGGCGGTGTCGTCGACGGCGTCGGGGGCGACGGGGTGGGTGGAGGGGCGCTGGTCGGCGTCGTAGCCCCAGGCCTTGCGGGCGACGCCGAAGTCGGTCCAGGTGTCGGTGAAGCGGGTGGCCTCGGCGGTGGTCTGGTAGCCCATGTACTCGGCGAAGGACTCGTTCAGCCAGATGTCGTCCCACCACTTGAGGGTGACGAGGTCGCCGAACCACATGTGGGCCATCTCGTGGGCGATGACCATGGCGCGGGTCTGCCGCTCGGTGTCGGTGACGGCGGAGCGGTAGACGAACTCGTCGCGGAAGGTGACCAGGCCCGGGTTCTCCATGGCTCCCGCGTTGAACTCGGGCACGAAGGCCTGGTCGTAGGAGTCGAAGGGGTAGGGCTCGTCGAACTTCTCGTGGTAGCGGTCGAAGCAGCCGCGGGTGACGTCGAGGATCTCGTCGGCGTCGGCGTCGAGGTGGGGTGCCAGCGAGCGGCGGCAGTGGATGCCGAAGGGCAGGCCGCGGTGCTCGGTGCGTACGGAGTGCCAGGGGCCGGCGGCTACGGCGACGAGGTAGGTGGAGATCAGCGGGGTGGGCGCGGCCTTCCAGACGCCGTCGCCGGTGTGCTCGGTGACGCCGTTGGCGAGGACGGTCCAGCCGTCGGGAGCGGTGACGGTGAGGTCGAAGACGGCCTTGAGGTCGGGCTGGTCGAAGGCCGCGAAGACGCGCTGGACGTCTTCCATGAACAGCTGGGTGTAGACGTAGGTCTCGCCGTCGGTGGGGTCGGTGAAGCGGTGCATGCCCTCGCCGGTGCGGGAGTAGCGCATGGCGGCGTCGACGCGCAGTTCGTGCTCGCCGGGGGCGAGGTTCCTCAGCGGCAGGCGGTTGCCGGTGAGGTCCCGCGGGTCGAGGGGCTCTCCGTCGAGGGTGGCGGAGCGCAGCTCGGCGGGCTTGAGCTCGACGAACGTGTCCGTGGTGTCCCGGCCTGCCCGTACGGTGAACCGGATCACGGTCCGGGAGTCGAAGGTGTCGTCCCCGCCGGTCAGGTCGAGGTCGACGCTGTAGCGGTGGACGCCGAGGAGCTTGGCACGGGTTTGCGCTTCGTCGCGCGTGAGTACGGACATGGACGCCATGCTGCCTGATGGCCGGTGCCGGGCACGAGGGGGTATGGCCGACGGACTCGGGACTTTGCGGCCCTCGGGGGGCGCGTTGGGCGGCGCGCGGTGTTCAGCGGGCCGGCGTCAGGTCGCCGGGATCTCGCCGTTGCCCGCGTCCTCGGCGATGCGCTCGTGGTGGCGGATGACCTCCGCGATGATGAAGTTCAGGAATTTCTCGGCGAACGCAGGGTCCAGTTTGGCGTCCTCGGCGAGGGCGCGCAGCCGGGCGATCTGCCGGGCCTCGCGGCCCGGGTCGGCGGGCGGCAGCTGGTGGGCGGCCTTGAGGTGGCCGACCTGCTGGGTCGCCTTGAACCGCTCGGCGAGCATGTGGACGACGGCCGCGTCGATGTTGTCGATGCTGTCGCGCAGCCGCGCGAGCTCCTCCTGGACGGCGGGGACGGCGTCACCGGTACCGGTGTTGCTGGTGGTCATGGGCGTCCACCCTACGGTGTGGGCGGTGCCCGGACGGTGAGCGTCCGACGGGTGGTACGGCGGGTGGCGCACGGCGGCGGCGGGCGCGGCGGGGGTGCGCGCGCGGGGCGGAACGAGGGCTCCCGCGCATAAGGTGGGAGAGGGTTCAGGGCCGTCTTTGGGGGTTCGGACGTGGCGAACGGCGGACCGGTGGTGCACGGCTACCCGCATCTGGAGACGGTGCGGGCGGCGATCACCGCGCTCTACAAGCGGCTCACGTACGGCACGGTGCAGACGTTCGCGGCCAGCGTGGCGCCGGCCGACGTGGCCTTCTGCGACACCGACGACCTGCATCTGGGTGCTCAGCGCGTGGCCCGTGAGCTGGTCGGCCACTACCGGCTGCCGGAGGCCCGCATGATCGTCAGCTTCCGTGAGATGACGCACGCGGCGAGCGTCGAGCTGGCGGACGGCCCCGAGTACTTCGTGGAGCTGAACGACCGTTTCCGCACCCACCGCCGGGACATCGGCGCGGCCCTCGCCCACGAGGTGGCCCACGTCTACCTGCACCGCCTGGACCTGTCCTTCCCCGGCACCCGCGACAACGAGATCCTCACGGACACGGTGGCGGCGTATCTGGGCGCGGGCTGGCTGCTCCTCGACGCCTTCCGGGAGGACGGCGTGTCGTCGCAGAAGCTCGGCTACCTCACTCCGGAGGAGTTCGGCTACGTGCTGGCCAAACGGGCGCTGGTGTTCGGCGAGGACCCTTCGACGTGGTTCACCAGCCCGCAGGGCTACGAGGCGTACGTCGAGGGCATGGCCCGGGCCCGCCGTGACGAGCAGCAGCCGCCGCTGACGGCGGCGGGCTGGGCGGGCCGCCGCCGGTACGCCCGCGACCGCCGACACGCACAGGATCACGGCCGGGAGCCGCTTCCCCAGGCGGAGGCGCCGTACTCCTTCAGCTCCGGGGGCCGCGAGCCGCTGCGGGTGTCCTTCTCCTGTCCCACCTGCCACCAGCGCATCAGGGTCCCGGTCGGGGGCCGTATGCGCGCCCGGTGCGCTCTGTGCCGCACGGTTCTGGAGTGCGACACCTGAGCCGGTCCTGACGCTGTTCCGGCCCCTCCGCGATCCCGGGATCACTGGCCCCACCTTTACCATCCGTCACAGCAGTTCGCTATTTTGTTCGCTGCCGTCCCCACCGGCTCAGCCTTGTCCCCGCGTTCACCGAGGAGCCGGCCGTGGATGCCGAGTCCGCCGTCACCACCTGCTACCGCCACAGCAGGGTGGAGTGCCATGTCCGCTGCGTCCGCTGCGACCGGTACATCTGCCCGGACTGCATGCGGGAGGCCTCCGTCGGCCACCAGTGCGTGGAGTGCGTGAAGGAGGGCGCCCGGTCGGTGCGGCAGGCGCGGACGGCGTTCGGCGGCCGGATCAACGCGGTGCCGGTCGTGACCTACGTCCTCATGGGGCTCAACATCCTCGCCTACCTGGGCGAGTTGGTGCGCCCGGCGCTCGTGGACCGGTTCGGGATGCTCGGGCGCGGCCTGGTGGGGACCGACGGCGTGCACTACCTGTGGGACTTCCCGTACGGCTCCGACGTGCAGGCGGAGGGTCTGGTCGGCGGCGAGTGGTACCGGCTGCTGACCGGCGCGTTCCTGCACATGCCGGCCACCGAGGGGACGTTCGGCATCCTGCACATCGTGATGAACATGGCGGCGCTGTGGAGCACCGGCCGGGTGGTCGAGGCGCAGTTGGGCCGCGCCCGCTACCTCGCCCTGTACCTGCTGTCGGCGCTCGGCGGCTCGGTCCTGGTCCTGCTGACCGACCCGGACGCGCTGACGGTCGGCGCGTCCGGCGCGATCTTCGGTCTCGGCGCCGCGTACTACGTGATGGCCCGCCGGCTGGGCTACGACATGAACGCGGTCAACCGGTACATCGGGGGCCTGCTGCTGTGGCTGGTGGTCTCGGCCGCGCTCACGTCCTGGCAGGCGCACCTGGGCGGTCTGCTGACGGGCGGGCTGGTGACCCTGGCGTACGCGTACGCGCCGCGCGGAGGCCGTCGCACCCTGGCCCAGGCGGGCGCGTGCGTGGCTTTGCTGGTCCTGCTCGTGGCGCTTGCCTGGGCGAAGGTCTCGGAACTGTCGGGAGGGGCGGCCTGACCAGGGCCGTACGGGTATCTGTCATGAGACGTCCTGGAATTTTGCTTTTCGCGGCCGCTCCGGTCCTCGTGCTGGCGGTGCTGCTCGCCTTCGATCCGCGGGACCCGGAGTCGTCCCCGGCGAAGGGGCACTCGGCCGCGGACGAGTCCCGCGAGGACACCAGGAGGCGGGCCGAACGGCTGGAGAAGCTCCAGGACGACAAGGTGGTCGCCGAGGCGCCGCCGGGTCTGGCCGCGCCCGCGAAGAAGGAACTCGCCCAGCAGCTCGTGGCGAGCGCCGAGAACGCCACGCTCGACTGGCGCGACACCTACGGCCACATCGAGGACGTCGGCGTCGGCGACGGCTACACCGCGGGGATCATCGGCTACTGCACCGCCACCCACGACCTGCTCACCCTGGTCGAGCGCTACACCAGGGCCCGCCCGGACAACGGCCTCGCCCCGTACCTGCCCGCGCTGCGCGAGGTCGACGGCACCGACTCCCACGAGGGCCTGGACCCGGGCTTCACCGCGGCCTGGAAGGCGGAGTCGGAGCGTCCGGCCTTCCGCGAGGCGCAGGAGCGGGAGCGCGACCGCTCCTACTTCGACCCGGCCGTCCGTCTCGCCAAGCTCGACGGCCTGGGCACGCTGGGCCAGTTCATCTACTACGACGCGATGGTCTTCCACGGCCCCGGCGTCGACGAGGACGGCTTCTACGCCCTGCGCGAGCGTGCCCTGAAGGAGGCCGACACCCCGGCGGCGGGCGGCCGGGAGAAGACCTACCTCGACATCTTCCTCGACATGCGCCGCGAGGCCATGGAGGCCCGCAGGACGAACCGTGACACCAGCCGTATCGACACCGCCCAGCGGCAGTTCCTGTACGACGGAAACATGGATCTGAGGACGCCGCTGGTGTGGAAGATGTACGGGGAGACCTACAAGGTCCCCTGACGCTCCGGGACTTGGGCCTTGGGCCTTGGGCTCCGGGACATGCAGCAGCGCCTGCCCCGTGTCCGGTCGGGGACTGGGCAGGCGCCGCTTCGGGGGGTCTGGGGGTGTCCCCCAGATATCCCGCCCACACGCCTTTGTGCGGGACGTACATGAGTGACCGTCAGGTCACGGTCCTGGCCGTCAGGCCGTCAGGCCGTCAGGCCGTCAGCGAGCGGTCCGTCGGCCGGATCGGGGCCGGCAGGTCGCCGGCCCCCATGAGGTGGCGGTCGACGCCGCGGGCGGCCGAGCGGCCCTCGGCGATCGCCCACACGATGAGGGACTGGCCGCGGCCGGCGTCACCGGCGACGAAGACACCCGGCACGTTGGTCTGGAAGTCCGCGTCACGGGCGATGTTACCGCGCTCGTCGAGTTCCAGGCCGAACTGGTCGACGAGGCCGTTTGCCCGGTCGGTTCCGGTGAAGCCCATGGCGAGGGTGACCAGCTGGGCCGGGATCCTGCGCTCGCTGCCCGGCTTGGGTGCCGGCCTGCCGTCCACGAACTCGACCTCGGCCAGGTGCAGCCACTGCACATTGCCGTCCTCGTCGCCCTCGAAGCGGGTCGTGGACGCCGAGTAGATCCGCTCGCCGCCCTCCTCGTGGGCCGAGGTGACCTTGTAGAGGAGCGGGAAGGTCGGCCAGGGCTGGTCGACCGGGTGCCGCTCGTCGTTCGGGCGGGGCATGATCTCCAACTGGGTGACGGAGGCGGCGCCCTGGCGGTGGGCGGTGCCCACGCAGTCGGCGCCCGTGTCACCGCCGCCGATGACGACGACGTGCTTGCCCCGGGCCGAGATCGGCGCCACCACGTAGTCGCCCTCCTGGACCTTGTTGGCCAGGGGCAGGTACTCCATCGCCTGGTGGACGCCGCCCAGTTCGCGGCCGGGGACGGGCAGGTCGCGGGCGGTGGTGGAGCCGGCGGCGACGACGATCGCGTCGTAGCGCTTCTTCAGGTCGGTCGCCGTCAGGTCGCGGCCGATCTCGACGCCCGTGCGGAACCGGGTGCCCTCCGCGCGCATCTGCTCGATACGGCGGTTGATGTGCCGCTTCTCCATCTTGAACTCGGGGATGCCGTAGCGCAGCAGGCCTCCGACGCGGTCGGCGCGCTCGTAGACGGCGACCGTGTGGCCCGCCCTGGTGAGCTGCTGGGCGGCGGCCAGACCCGCCGGTCCTGAGCCGATGACCGCGACGGTCTTGCCGGACAGCCGCTCGGGGATGCGCGGGGCGACGTCGCCGTTCTCCCACGCCTTGTCGATGATCGAGACCTCGACGTTCTTGATGGTGACCGGCTGTTGGCTGATGCCGAGCACACACGCCGACTCGCAGGGCGCCGGGCACAGCCGGCCGGTGAACTCGGGGAAGTTGTTCGTCGCGTGCAGCCGCTCGGAGGCGGCGCCCCAGTCCCCGCGGTAGGCGTAGTCGTTCCACTCCGGGATCAGGTTCCCGAGCGGGCAGCCGTTGTGGCAGAACGGGATGCCGCAGTCCATGCACCGGCCGGCCTGCTTGCTGATGATCGGCAGCAGTGAGCCGGGGACGTGGACCTCGTTCCAGTCCTTCGTGCGCTCCTCGACCGGACGGTACGCGGCGACCTCGCGGCCGTGGTTCAGAAAGCCCTTCGGGTCAGCCATGGATCGCCGCCTCCATCATCTTCTCGGTGATCTCGGTCTCGGTCAGACCGGCCCGCTCGGCGGCGTCCTTGGCGGCGAGCACTGCCTTGTACGTACGGGGGATGATCCTGCTGAAGCGCTCGACCGCGGTGTCCCACTCGGCGAGCAGCTTCCCGGCGACGGTCGAGCCCGTCTCCTCCTGGTGGCGGCGCACCACGTCGTGCAGCCACTGCCGGTCGGAGTCGTCCAGCGCCTCGACCGCGTCGGCGTTGCCGGGGTTGACGTTGTCGCGGTCGAGGTCGATGACGTAGGCGATGCCGCCGGACATGCCGGCCGCGAAGTTGCGGCCGGTCTCACCGAGGACCACCGCGTGGCCGCCGGTCATGTACTCGCAGCCGTGGTCGCCCACGCCCTCGGAGACGACCAGCGCGCCGGAATTGCGCACGCAGAACCGCTCACCGGTCCGGCCGCGCAGGAACATCTCGCCGCCGGTCGCGCCGTAGGCGAGGGTGTTGCCCGCGATGACGCTGTACTCGGCGAGGTGTTCGGCGGCGCGGTCCGGGCGGACCACGATCCGGCCGCCGGAGAGGCCCTTGCCGACGTAGTCGTTGGCGTCGCCCTCCAGGCGCAGCGTGATGCCGCGCGGGACGAAGGCGCCGAAGGACTGGCCGGCGGAGCCGGTGAAGGTGATGTCGATGGTGTCGTCGGGCAGTCCCGCACCGCCGAACTTCTTCGTCACCTCGTGGCCGAGCATGGTGCCGACCGTGCGGTTGATGTTGCGGATGGCGACCTGGGCGCGCACCGGCTGGGCGCCGGCGGCGCCGGGCGCGGCCAGGGAGTCGGCGGCGAGCCTGATCAGCTCGTTGTCGAGCGCCTTCTCCAGTCCGTGGTCCTGGGCGGTCACCTGGTGGCGCACCGCGCCCTCGGGCAGTTCGGGCACGTGGAACAGCGGTTCCAGGTCCAGACCCTGCGCCTTCCAGTGGTCGACCGCGCGGGTCACGTCGAGGACCTCGGCGTGGCCGACGGCCTCCTCGATCGAGCGGAAGCCCAGTTCGGCGAGGAGTTCGCGGACCTCCTCGGCGATGAACCGGAAGAAGTTCACGACGTGCTCGGCCTGGCCGGTGAACCGCTCGCGCAGCACCGGGTTCTGGGTGGCGATGCCGACCGGGCAGGTGTCCAGGTGGCAGACGCGCATCATGATGCAGCCGGAGACGACCAGCGGCGCGGTCGCGAAGCCGAACTCCTCGGCGCCGAGCAGCGCGGCGATCACCACGTCGCGGCCGGTCTTGAGCTGGCCGTCGGTCTGCACGACGATCCGGTCCCGCAGTCCGTTGAGCAGGAGCGTCTGCTGGGTCTCGGCCAGGCCCAGTTCCCAGGGGCCGCCCGCGTGCTTCAGCGAGGTCAGCGGGGAGGCGCCGGTGCCGCCGTCGTGGCCGGAGATCAGGACCACGTCGGCGTGCGCCTTGGAGACGCCCGCGGCGACCGTGCCGACGCCGACCTCGGAGACCAGCTTGACGTGGATCCGGGCCCGCGGGTTGGCGTTCTTCAGGTCGTGGATCAGCTGGGCCAGGTCCTCGATGGAGTAGATGTCGTGGTGCGGCGGCGGGGAGATCAGGCCGACGCCGGGGGTGGAGTGCCGGGTCCTGGCCACCCACGGGTAGACCTTGTGGCCGGGCAGCTGGCCGCCCTCGCCGGGCTTGGCGCCCTGGGCCATCTTGATCTGGATGTCGTCGGAGTTGACGAGGTACTCGCTGGTCACTCCGAAGCGGCCGGAGGCGACCTGCTTGATGGCGGACCGGCGGGCCGGGTCGTAGAGGCGGTCCGCGTCTTCGCCGCCCTCACCGGTGTTGGACTTGCCGCCGAGCTGGTTCATGGCGATGGCGAGGGTCTCGTGCGCCTCCTTGGAGATGGAGCCGTACGACATGGCGCCGGTGGAGAAGCGCCTGACGATCTCGGAGACCGGCTCGACCTCGTCGACGGGGACCGGCGCCCGGCCGGAGGCGAAGCCGAACAGGCCGCGGAGCGTCATCAGGCGCTCGGACTGCTCGTTCACCCGGTCCGTGTACTTCTTGAAGATGTCGTAGCGGCCGGTGCGCGTGGAGTGCTGGAGGCGGAAGACCGTCTCCGGGTCGAACAGGTGCGGCTCGCCCTCGCGGCGCCACTGGTACTCGCCGCCGATCTCCAGCGCGCGGTGCGCCGGGGCGATGCCGGACGCCGGGTAGGCCTTGGCGTGGCGGGCGGCGACCTCCTTGGCGATGACGTCGATGCCGACGCCGCCGATCTTGGTGGCGGTGCCGACGAAGTACTCGCCGACGAAGGCCTCGTCCAGGCCGACGGCCTCGAAGACCTGGGCGCCCCGGTAGGAGGCGACGGTGGAGATGCCCATCTTGGACATGACCTTCAGTACGCCCTTGCCGAGGGCGTGGATCAGGTTGCGGATGGCGCTCTCGGGCTCGCCGCCCGGCAGGAAGGTGCCCGCGCGGACCAGGTCCTCGACGGACTCCATCGCCAGGTACGGGTTGACCGCGGCGGCGCCGTAGCCGATCAGCAGGGCGACGTGGTGGACCTCGCGGACGTCGCCGGCCTCGACCAGCAGGCCCACGTGGGTGCGCTGCTTGGTGCGGATCAGGTGGTGGTGGACGGCCGCGGTGAGCAGCAGCGACGGGATCGGGGCGTGCTCGGCGTCCGAGTGGCGGTCGGACAGGACGATCAGGCGGGCGCCGTTGCCGATGGCGGCGTCGGCCTCGGCGCAGACCTCCTCGATGCGCGCGGCGAGCGCGTCGCCGCCGCCGGAGACCCGGTACAGGCCGGAGAGGGTCGCGGCCTTGAGGCCCGGCATGTCGCCGTCGGCGTTGATGTGGATGAGCTTGGCCAGCTCGTCGTTGTCGATCACCGGGAAGGGCAGGACGACGCTGCGGCAGGAGGCCGCGGTGGGCTCCAGCAGGTTGCCCTGCGGGCCGAGCGAGCTGCGCAGGGAGGTGACCAGCTCCTCGCGGATCGCGTCCAGCGGCGGGTTGGTGACCTGCGCGAACAGCTGGGTGAAGTAGTCGAAGAGCAGCCGCGGGCGCTCGGAGAGGGCCGCGATCGGCGCGTCGGTGCCCATGGAGCCGATCGGTTCGGCTCCGCTCTTGGCCATCGGCGCGAGCAGGACGCGCAGCTCCTCCTCGGTGTAGCCGAAGGTCTGCTGGCGGCGGGTGACGGAGGCGTGGGTGTGCACGATGTGCTCGCGCTCGGGCAGGTCGCCCAGTTCGATCTCGCCGGCCTGGACCCACTCGGCGTAGGGCTGCTCGGCGGCGAGGGCCGCCTTGATCTCGTCGTCCTCGATGATGCGGTGCTCGGCGGTGTCGACGAGGAACATGCGGCCGGGCTGGAGCCGGCCCTTGCGGACGACCCTGGCCGGGTCGATGTCGAGCACGCCGACCTCGGAGCCGAGGACGACGAGGCCGTCGTCGGTGACCCAGTAGCGGCCGGGACGCAGGCCGTTGCGGTCGAGCACGGCGCCGACCTGGGTGCCGTCGGTGAAGGTGACGCAGGCCGGGCCGTCCCAGGGCTCCATCATCGTGGAGTGGTACTCGTAGAAGGCGCGCCGGGCCGGGTCCATGGCATCGTGGTTCTCCCACGCCTCCGGGATCATCATCAGCACGGAGTGCGGCAGTGAGCGTCCGCCGAGGTGGAGCAGTTCCAGCACCTCGTCGAAGGTGGCGGAGTCGGAGGCGCCCGGTGTGCACACCGGGAAGATCCGCTCCAGCCTCTCCGCGGGGCCGAACAGGCCGGAGGCCAGCCGGGACTCGCGGGCGCGCATCCAGTTGCGGTTGCCCTGGACGGTGTTGATCTCGCCGTTGTGGGCGACGAAGCGGTACGGGTGCGCGAGCGGCCAGCTCGGGAAGGTGTTCGTGGAGAAACGGGAGTGGACGAGCGCGATGGCCGAGGCGAAGCGGCGGTCGGACAGGTCCGGGAAGAAGGGCTCCAGCTGGCCGGTGGTGAGCATCCCCTTGTAGACGAGGGTGCGGGCCGACAGCGACGGGAAGTAGACGCCGGCCTCGCGTTCGGCGCGCTTGCGCAGCACGAACGCCTTGCGGTCCAGGGCGATGCCCTCGCTCACGCGGTCGGTGACGAACAGCTGCCGGAAGACGGGCATCGTGGAGCGGGCGGTGGCGCCGAGCAGCTCGGGGGCGACCGGGACCTCGCGCCAGCCGAGGACGGTCAGGCCCTCGTCGTCCGCGATGGCCTCGATGCGCGTGACGGCGTCCTCGGTGCCGTCCCCGGGCAGGAAGGCGATGCCGACGGCGTAGGCGCCGGCCGCGGGAAGTCCGAATCCGGCAACCTCGCGCAGGAAGGCGTCGGGCACCTGGGAGAGCAGGCCGGCGCCGTCGCCGGAGTCGGGCTCCGAGCCGGTCGCGCCGCGGTGTTCCAGGTTGCGCAGAACCGTGAGCGCCTGCTCGACCAGCGCATGGCTCGCCTCACCGGTGAGGGTGGCCACGAAGCCGACGCCGCAGGCGTCGTGCTCGTCGCGGGGGTCGTACATGCCCTGCGCGGCAGGGCGGGCATCCATGAAGGCCCAGTTCTGGCCGTTCGAGGGATGCTGGGACGGCTGGCGCGGCATACGCATCGGCTCTCCCGTCGTCGTCATGTGGCTGGGGATCCCTCCCAGGCCGTTCAGGCTCTGGGGGGCGAGTGCCGAGGGACGACGCTGGCCCTCTGCCGGAAATGCGAGATTTCGTGCAGATTACATGATGGAGGGTTTCTCACGAATCGGAAACCGCGTTCCAGCATGCGGGCACCTCGGGCTGACGGCGGGGGTACCGCGCCCGGCGGTGAAGGCTGTGGGGGCGGCGGACGAGATCGGTCGGATCGGTGTCCGTCGGCCCAGGAGGGACAGGGAGGGCGACGTCGCCCGGCCCTGCGCATGCGCGACAGGCCTCGTTGCCTGCGGGTGCCTACGGCTCATGCCCCGTGGCCGCACGGCCGAAACCAGCGGATGAGCGGTTAATGGCGCACTTGTGCGACTGACACCGTACAAGTTCCGGCGCGTCATCCTACGGCGGCGCCGAACAGGGTGCCCAGCGCGTAGGTCACGCCGGCGGCGGCACCACCCAGGGCGAGCTGCCGCAGACCGCTGTACCACCAGGTCCGCGCCGTCACCCTGGCCACCACCGCGCCGCAGGCGAACAGTCCCGCGAGGGCGAGCAGCACCGCCGGCCACAGCACGGTGGCCCCCAGCAGGTACGGCAGCACCGGCAGGAGCGCGCCGAGCGCGAACGAGCCGAACGACGACACCGCGGCGACCATCGGGGAGGGCAGGTCACCGGGGTCGATGCCCAGCTCCTCCCTGGCGTGTATCTCCAGGGCCTGCTCGGGGTCCCTCGACAGCTGCCGGGCCACCTCCTGGGCGAGTCCGGGCTCCACTCCGCGCGAGACGTACAGGGCGGCGAGCTCCCGCTCCTCGTCCTCGGGGTGCTTGCGCAGCTCGCGGCGCTCGACGTCCAGCTCGGCCTCGACCAGCTCACGCTGCGAGGCGACGGAGGTGTACTCGCCGGCGGCCATGGAGAAGGCACCCGCGGCCAGGCCGGCGAGGCCGGTGAGGACAATGGTCTCCCGGCCCAGCGCGCCGCCCGCCACACCGGTCATCAGGGCGAGGTTGGAGACCAGGCCGTCCATCGCGCCGAAGACCGCGGGGCGCAGCCAGCCACCGTTCACGTCGCGGTGCGTGTGGTTGTCGCGGTGCGCCTCGTGAAGCGTCGCTTCGGTGTCGATGATGGCCATGGCGTGGTCCCCCCTGAGAGCCGACGAGAACTTAGGTAAGGCTGACTTTTGGACGAGTTCTATTTTTCGACAACACGGAATCTACGCTCGAAATTTCACGGCCGCCAGCAAGGGAAGGCTGGGCTAACCTGCGGTTTTGCACTGGTGCGCTCATCCGTGAATTAGCTCGCACATATGTCGTACGGGTGATGGTGAGGTGCCGGAGGCTGCACCGGGCCCCGCGCCGGGGACAGTTCCGCTGAGGGCTCCCGCCCTGCGGGGCGTCCCGAGAGGAGAGCCCGTGGGATCGACCATCCGTGCCCCGCAGGTCCCGGCGCCGGCCCCGGCCGTCTCGCGCGAACGGGCCCGCGGCGCGCTGCTCGGCCTCGCCGTCGGGGACGCGCTCGGGGCGCCCGCGGAGAATCTGACGCCGTCCGAGATCAGCGCCCGCTGGGGCCGGATCACCGGCTACGTCGCCGACCCGCCGACAGGCACGGACGACACCGAGTACGCGATCTTCTCCGGGCTGCTGCTGGCCCGGTACGGCCACGCGCTCACCCCGGCCCGGGTGGAGGCGGCCTGGCACGAGTTCATCGCCGACCGCGCAGAGGGCCCCTTCCGCGGGGCCGGGTTCAGTGAGCGGGGCACGCTGGAGAACCTTCGCCGGGGGCTGGCCGTCCCCGTCTCCGCCCAGCACCGGCACGCCTGGAGCGACGGGCTGGCCATGCGGGCGGCGCCGTTCGGGGTGTTCGCGGCCGGGCGGCCCGCCGAGGCGGCCCGGCTGGTGGCGATCGACGGCTCGGTCAGCCACGAGGGCGAGGGCCTCCACGGCGGCCGGGCGGTGGCCGCCGGGGTCGCGGCGGCGATGGCGGGCGCGCCGCCGGTCGCGGTCGTGGCCGCCGCCCTCGCCGTCGTCCCCGACGACTCCTGGACGGCCCGCTCGCTGCGCCGGGCCACGGCCGCCGCCCACCGCGGCGAACGCGCGGTCCGCTCCGCGGTGGTCATCGGCGGCTATCCCTGGTCCGACCTGGCCCCCGAGGCGGTCGCCCTCGCCTTCGGCGCGTACGCCGCCGCCGACGGCGACTTCCGCGAGGCGGTCCTCACCGCCGTCAACATGGGCCGCGACGCCGACACCACGGCGGCGGTCGCGGGCGCACTGGCCGGTGCGACGCAGGGTCTCCCGGCCATTCCGGACGAGTGGGCGCGAGCCATCGGCCCCGTCCGGGGCAGCTGCCTGCCGTCGATGGCGGGCCGGCACGTACTGGACGTCGCCGACCTGCTGGTGACCGCGAGCGCTTCCGCCGTACTCCCCCGTCACACAGACCCCGCACGACATGAGGCACCCCCCGTTCCCGACCGCGCGGCCTACGCCCTGACCGCGGGCGACGAGGAGACCCGGACATGAGCCATCAGACCGAGATGCCGGTCACCGACCACCCGGCACACCGCGACCACCCGCTCGCGACACCCGGCCCGCACGCACGCCCCGAGCCACAGGTCCCCCGGCGGCCAAGGGGGGAGGCGGTCGTGACGCGGCGGGTCGAAGGGCTGTTGCTGGGGCTGGCCGCCGGGGACGCCGCCGGGTGGCCCGCGGCGCGGCACCGGGCCGCCCGGCTGCCGGAGTGGACCCGGCGCCTCACCCGGGAGCTGGACACCTTCGCCGAGCTGAACGCGACGACCACGCTCCCGGTGCCCATCGCGCTGAACCAGCCGCCCGAGCCGCTGTGCCTCGGCCCCTCCGACGACGCCGAGTGGGCGGTGTTCGCCGCGAAGGCCCTGCTGCGGGCGGGGGACGACGAGGCGTTCGGCGACCTCGGCCGGGAGCGGCGGGTCCGGGCCGCGATCGACCTGACCTGGAACGCCGTCGCCGGCGAGGTCGCGGCGGCGGCCGAACGCGCCCCCGAGGCCGAGTCGGTGGTGCTGCCGCTGCGCGCCCGTATCTCCGTGCGGGCCGGGCTCGGCAATCTGGCGACCGGACTGCGCCCGCCCGCCAGCGGGCACGACAACCCGCACTACTTCGACGACGCCGCCTGCGTACGGGCCTGTGTGCTGGCCACCGCCCACCCGGGCGACCCCCGGCGCGCGGCCGGCCTGGCCGAGTTCGACGCCCGCTACACCCAGGACGGTGACGGCGTCCACGGGGCCCGCGCGATGGCGGCGGCGCTCGCCGAGGCGCTGGCGGGCGCGGAGGTCGGGGCGTGCGTCGCGGCGGCGCTGGCCGAACTGCCCGAGCGGACGGAGATCGGCCGCAACGCCCGGCAGGCACTGCGCCTGGCCGTGGACGCCGAGGGCGCGTTCGCGCTCGTCCCGCTGCTCGAGCACCGGATCGTCGACCACGTCTACAGCTACGGCATCGCCGCCGCGGAGACCGTACCGGTCGCCCTCGCCCTGGCCACGGCGGCGCAGGGCCGGATCGCCGAGGCACTGCCTGCCGCGGCCTGCCTGTCCCGGGTCGCCGACTCCGCCCCGGCCCTGACGGGCGCGCTGACCGGTGCGCTCGGCGGCGGCGAGGCGATCCCGGCGTCCTGGCGCGAGGCCTGCCGCACCCTGTCCGGCTGCGTGCTGCCCCGCCTCACCGGCACCGACCTGGTGGAACTCGCCGGACTCCTGGAAGCCGCACAACCAACCCCTCCAGGAGGATGATTCCGGGCATGACGCCCAAAGGAGAACAGAGCCGAGGCGCGGTCCGGAACGCGGACCTGGAGGAGCGGATCACCGGCGCACTCGTGGGAGCGGCCGTCGGCGACGCGCTCGGCGGCCCCGTCGAGGGCTACTCCCCCGACCAGATCCTCGAGCGCCACGGCGGCCGCGTGCACGGCGTCGTCGGCCCCTGGCACGGCGAGCGGTGGCGCACCGCCCGCCCCATCGCCCCGTACCACAAGGGCGACGGCCACGTCACCGACGACACCTTGATGACACACGCCCTGGTCCGGGTGTACGCACGCGTCCGCGACCACCTCGACGCCTACGCGATCGCCGACCACCTGGTGCCCGACCTGATGACGAACCCGCGCTGGATCCCCGAGCTCCAGGCCGAGGCGCTGCCGCTGCACCGGGTGTTCCTGGCGGAGAAGTGGCTGGTGGCGCGGCTGCACTACGGCCACGTCGACCCGCGCGAGGCCGGCGCCGGAAACATCGTCAACTGCGGTGCAGCGATGTACATGGCGCCTGTGGGCCTGGTCAACGCGGCCAACCCGGCGGCCGCGTACGCCGAGGCCGTGGACATGGCGGGCGCCCACCAGTCCTCCTACGGCAGGGAGGCGGCGGGCGTCCTGGCGGCCGCGGTGGCGGCGGCCTGCGCGCCGGGGGCGAGCCCGGACTCGGTGGTGGCGGCGTGCCTGGCGCCGGCGAAGGACGGTACCCGCGCCGCGATCGAGCGGGTCTGCGAAGTGGCCCGCGGCTGTGCGGACTTCGAGTCGGCGCTCGGCCCGCTGCGGGAGGCGGTGGCGCCGTACGACACGGTCGGGCCGGACTACCGGAACCCGTCCCTGGGCGCCCGCCGCCCGTCCCGTCTGCACGCGATCGAGGAACTGCCCGTCGCGCTCGGCATGCTGACGGTGGCGCGCGGCGACTTCCGGCAGGCCGTCCTCGGCGCGGTGAACTACGGCCGCGACTGCGACTCCATCGCGACGATGGCCGGGGCGCTGGCGGGCGCGCTGGGCTCGCCCGTGCCGGAGGACTGGGCGAAGACGGTGGCCGAGGCCAGCCGCCTGGACCTGTGGGAACCGGCGCGCACGCTGGCCGGGGTGACCCGGGAGATCTTCGAGAAGGACGTACGGCGGCGGCGCGCCCACGAGCGGGCGTTCGCCGGGATGGGAGGCCCGGAATGCTCCGACTGACCTGGGTCCAGCCGGAGGACCTGCTCGGCCACGAGCTGCGCCAGGCGGTGCAGGACGGCCGCGAACCGTCGGCGATCGCCGCCCGCTGGCGCGCTGCGGGCGGCCCCGAGGCACCGGCCCGCGCGGGCGCGTCCCCGGGGCGCGCCTCCCGCTATCTGCGCCTCCTGGCGGAGGACCTGCTGGACGAACTGGCCGAACTGCCCAGCCGGTTGGCGGACGCGGAACCGACGGACCCGGCCGCGATCAAGGCGCTGTGCCCGGACTGGCCGAAGCAGCAGGGAACGTCCGCCCCCTCGGTGACCGCCGAGCGCCTGGAGGCAGCCTGGCTCGGCCGGGCCGCGGGCTGTCTGCTGGGCAAGCCCGTGGAGAAGCTGCCCCTCACCGGCATCCGCCAACTCGCCCGGGCCACCGGCAACTGGCCGCTGCACACCTGGTTCACCGCCAGGGGCGTACCCGAGGACCTGGCCGTCGCCTACCCCTGGAACCGCCGCTCGGCGGCCCACTGCCTGGCCGAGAACATCGACGGCATGCCCGAGGACGACGACCTCAACTACCCCCTGCTCAATCTCCTTCTCCTGCAACGCCACGGGAAGCGGTTCACGACCGCCGACACCGCCCGCCTCTGGCTCGACGAACTCCCCGCGGGCCGTACCTTCACCGCCGAACGCGTCGCCTACCGCAACCTGCTGCTCGGCATCGAACCCCCGCACACCGCCCGGCACCGCAACCCCTTCCGCGAGTGGATCGGCGCCCTGACCCGTGCCGACGTGCACGGCTGGACCAACCCCGGCGACCCGGCGGCCGCGGCCGCGCAGGCCCACCGCGACGCCGCCCTGACCCACACCGCGAACGGCGTCTACGCCGCGATGTTCGCCGCCGCCGTCATCGCCACCGCGGCGACCGGAACCGACGACGTCCACACCTGCCTGGCCGCCGGCCTGACCGTCGTGCCGCCCGGATCCCGGCTCGCCCGCGCCGTGCGCCACGCCGTCCGACTCGCGTGGGAACACGAGGACTTCGACCGGGTCGTGGACGAACTCCACGCCGTCCACTGCGACTTCCACTGGGTGCACGCCGTGCCCAACACCGCGCTGATCGCCGCCGCGCTGACCCACGCCGGCGGCGACTTCACCGGTTCCGTCTGCCGTGCCGTCTCCGGCGGCTGGGACACCGACTCGAACGGTGCCACGGCCGGCGGTGTCGCGGCCCTCCTCGCCGGTTCCCCGGGCGCGCTGCCCGACCGCTGGACGGCGCCGCTCAAGAACCGGCTGGCCACATCGGTGGGCGACTTCGACGGCACCGGATTCGACACCCTGGCCCACCTCACGCATCTGGAGGCCTCCCGCCCCATGAGCGACGCCGCCGGGCCCACTTCATGACCGCGCCCCACGACACCGCGCCCGACGCCGGCGGCCCGCTCGCCGGTCTGCGCGTGCTCGACCTCGCCACCCTCTTCGCCGGTCCCATCGCCGCCACCATGCTCGGTGACTTCGGCGCCGAGGTGATCAAGGTCGAGCACCCGGTGAAGCCGGACCCGTCCCGGGGCCACGGGCCGTCGAAGGACGGGGTCGGCCTGTGGTGGAAGCTGCTCGGCCGGAACAAGCGCACCATCACGCTGGACCTGTCGAAACCCGGTGGCCGCCGCACCCTGCTGCGGCTGGCCGCCGGCGCCGACGTGATCGTCGAGAACTTCCGGCCCGGCACCCTGGAGAGGTGGGAGCTCGGCTGGCCGGAGCTGTCGGCTGCCAATCCGCGCCTGGTGCTGGCCCGGGTCACCGGGTTCGGCCAGTTCGGCCCGTACGCCTCCCGGCCCGGGTTCGGCACCCTGGCGGAGGCACTGAGCGGATTCGCCGCGATCACGGGCGAGCCGGACGCGCCCCCGACGCTCCCGCCGTTCGGGCTCGCCGACTCGATCGCGGGCCTGGCCACGGCGTACGCGGTGATGACCGCGCTCACGGCACGGGAGCGCACCGGCGCCGGCCAGATCGTGGACATGGCGATCATCGAGCCGATCCTGACCGTCCTCGGCCCGCAGCCCCTGTGGTACGACCAGCTCGGCTACATCCAGCCCCGCACCGGCAACCGCACACAGAACAACGCCCCGCGCAACGCCTACCGCACCAGCGACGGCACCTGGGTGGCGGTCTCCACCTCGGCCCAGTCGGTCGCGGAACGCGTGATGCGGCTGGTGGGCCGCCCGGAGCTGATCGACGAGCCCTGGTTCGCGAGCGGCGAGGAGCGGGCCGCGCACGCCGGCCTGCTCGACGAGGCGGTCGGCGGCTGGATCGCCCGGCACACCCGCACCGAGGTCCTGGCCGCCTTCGAGAAGGCCCAGGCGGCGATCGCGCCGATCCAGGACGTACGGGACGTGATGGCCGACCCGCAGTACCGGGCCCTCGGCACCCTGACCACCCTGCACGACCCGGAACTCGGCCGGATGCGCATGCAGAACGTCCTCTTCCGGCTCTCCGCCACCCCGGGCGCGATCCGCTGGGCGGGCCGCCCGCACGGCGCGGACACGGACGCGGTCCTGACCGAACTCGGCCTCACCGCGGAGGAGCTGGCCGCGCTGCGTGCGGAGGGCGCCCTGTGACGGTCACCGCCTTCTGCCCGCTCACCTGGCTGTACGCTCCGGGCGACCGCCCGCACGTCGTGGCCAAGGCGCTGGCCTCCGGCGCCGACGTGGTGGTCGTCGACCTGGAGGACGCGGTCGCCCCGGACCGCAAGGAGTACGCCCGCGCGGCCACCGCCGAGCTGCTGACCGAGCCGCCGCCGGTCCCGGTGCATGTGCGGATCAACGCGGTCGACGGGCCGCTGGCCGCCGCGGACCTGGCGGCGGTGGCGCCCCGGCCGGGCCTTGCGGGGCTGAGGCTGCCGAAGGTGACGTCCGCCGGGCAGGTCGCCCGGGTCGCGGCACGGACGGAGAGCGCGCAGGTCCTGCCGCCCGCGGACGGTTCGGGGCCTCCGCTGTACGCCCTCCTGGAGACCGCGCTGGCCATCGAGCGCGCCCACGTCATCGCCTCCGCGCACCCCGCCCTGCGCGGCATCTCGATCGGCGAGGCCGACCTCCGCGCCGACCTGGGGGTACGGCAGGACTCCGGCCTTGACTGGTGCCGCGCCCGGGTCGTCGTGGCCGCCCGCGCGGCCGGTCTCGCTCCGCCGACCCAGTCCGTCCACCCGGACATCCGCGATCTGGAGGGCCTGGCGTCCTCCTGCGCGCACGGCCGCGCCCTCGGCTTCCTCGGCCGCGCGGCCATCCACCCGCGCCAGCTCCCGATCATCGAGCGCGCCTATCTGCCGACCGACCGGGAGCTGGAGGAGGCCGAGACGGTCGTCAAGGCGGCCACCGCGGAGCGGGGCGCTCAGGCCCTCCCGGACGGCCGCTTCATCGACGCGGCGGTGGTCGCGGCGGCCCGGCGCACGCTCGCCCTGGCCCGGCGGTACTGACACGACGAGGGCGCCCCGGTGATCCGGGCGCGCCCTCGTCCCTGTACGTCCGGCCGGACGTCAGTTCTTGCGAACCGTCCCGGCCCCGTCCTTCGCACCGTCGGCCGCGCCGTCCTGGCCGTCGGGGGACGCGTCGGCGGCCGCGCGCGCGTCCTCGGTGCCCTCCGCGTCGTCCGAGCCCCGCTCCCGCGCGGGCTTCTCGTCCTCGGCGTCCGTGCCGGCCTCGGCCTCGGCGCTCTCCTCGGCGGACGGCAGTTCCGGCTCGACCGTCTCCTCGCGGCCGGGCCGGAGCCGGGCCGAGACGATCATGTAGGCCACGGCCGCGAGGAAGAGGATCAACGCGGTCCAGTTGTTCAGCCGCAGGCCCAGGATGTGGTGGGCCTCGTCGACCCGCATGTACTCGATCCAGAACCGGCCCGCGCAGTACGCGGCGACGTACAGCGCGAACGCCCTTCCGTGACCCAGCTTGAACCGGCGGTCGGCCCAGATCACCAGCAGCGCGACGCCGACGCACCACAGCGACTCGTACAGGAACGTCGGGTGGTAGTACCCCGGCACGCGGCCGTCCGCCGAGGACGTGATGTGCAGCGCCCACGGAACGTGCGTCTCCCGGCCGTACAGCTCCTGGTTGAACCAGTTGCCCCAGCGCCCGAACGCCTGCGCGATCGCCAGTCCGGGGGCCACGGCGTCGGCGTACGGCGGCAGCGCGATGCCCCGGCGGCGGCAGCCGACCCAGGCACCGAGCGCGCCCAGCGCGACGGCCCCCCAGATACCGAGTCCGCCTTCCCAGACCTTGAAGGCGTCGACCCAGTTCCGGCCATCACCGAAATAGAGTTCGTAGTCGGTGATCACGTGGTAGAGGCGACCGCCCACCAGGCCGAACGGGACGGCCCAGACGGCGATGTCCCAGGCGGTGCCCTTCTTGCCGCCACGCGCGACCCACCGGCGGTCGACGATCCAGAGGGCGACGAAGAGGCCGACGAGGATGCTGAAGGCGTAGCCGCGCAGCGGAATGGGACCGAGGTACAGCACACCGCGCGACGGGCTGGGAATGTAGGCAAGTTCCATGGCAGGGTCGACGCTACCGCAGCCGGAGCGGCGCCACGGCAAGCGGCCCGGCTACGGGTCCATAACGGGCGGCTCGTGCCTCACTCATTTGCTGGCGGCCGCTTCCACCATCTGCTTCAGCTTCGCCGGGGTCATCGTCTGGTCCTGGAGGATGTTCTTCCCGTTCAGCAGGACGGTCGGGGTGCCCGAGAAGTTGCCGGACTGGAAGGCCTCGTGGGACTTGTCGACCCAGCTGTCGTGCGTGCCGTCGCGCACGCACTTGTCGAAGGCCGGGGTGTTCAGACCGCTCACCTTGCCCGCGAGCCGGATGAGCTCGTCGTTGTCCGCGAAGGCGTCGTCGGTCTCGTGGGGCTGGTGCTGGTAGAGCACGTCATGGTAGGCGGGGAACTTGCCGGCGTCCTGGGCGCAGGCCGCCGCGTTGGCCGCGCGCAGGGAGCCGGTGCCGCCGAGGTTGCCGTCGATCAGTCTGACCAGGTGGTACTCGACCCTGAGCTTTCCGGCGTCGGTCAGCTCGCGGATCGTCGGCCGGTACATCGTCTCGAAGGACTGGCAGGCCGGGCAGCGGAAGTCCTCCCACACGGTGAGCGTCGACCTGGCTCCGCCTTGGCCGACCGGGATCGCCAGGCTGTCCTTGCCCTGCGCGCCGGAGGGCGCCACGACCGGGCCCGCGGCGCTGCTGCTCTTGTGCTTGCCGGAGTTGGCGGCGACCAGGCCGATCACCGCCGCCAGGCCCAGGACGCAGACGACGGTCGCGGCCACGATCAGCGTCCGCCGCCGCCTCTCCGTGGCCTTCTGCTTCTCGCGCTCGGCCGCCAGACGCTCCCGGGCGCCGCGCTTTCCCTGATGGTTCTTCTCGCTCACACCCCCTGAACGAACCGGGGAGGCGCATTGCGCCTCCCCGGTGCCAGGACCACCCGTTCGGGCGATCGAAGGATGTGCCGCGGCCGTCGTTACGCCGGGCCGCGCACCCCGCTCGCCAGCTCGCCCGCGAGGGCGCGGACGGCCTCGACGCCGGCCGCCGGGTCCGGGGCCTCCAGCATCCGCTTGACGAAGGCCGAACCGACGATCACTCCGTCGGCGAAGCCGGCGACCTCGGCGGCCTGGGCGCGGCCGGACACGCCGAGGCCGACGCAGACGGGCAGGCCGGTGCCGGTGGCCCGGGTGCGTTCCACCAGGTCCTGGGCCTGTGTGCCCACCGACTCACGGGTGCCGGTGACACCCATCAAGGAGGCGGCGTAGACGAATCCGGAGCCGGCCGCGGTGATCTCGGCGAGGCGCTCGTCCCTGCTGCTGGGCGCGACGACGAACACCGTCGCCAGGCCGTGCTTCTCGGCGTGTTCCCGCCACAGGGCCGACTCCTGGACCGGCAGGTCCGGCAGGATGCAGCCGGCGCCGCCCGCCGCGGCCAGCTCGGCGGTGAACCGCTCGACGCCGTAGCGGTCGACGGGGTTCCAGTACGTCATGACGAGCACCGGCTTGCCGGTGGCCGCGTGGGCCTCCTTCACCGTCCGCATGACGTCCGCGATCCTGACGCCGCCGCGCAGCGCGATGTCGTCCGCGGTCTGGATGACCGGACCGTCCAGGACCGGGTCGCTGTGCGGCAGTCCGACCTCGACGACGTCGGCGCCGCCGTCGAAGACGGCCTTGATCGCCTCGATGCCGCCGTCCACGGTCGGGAACCCGGCCGGCAGGTAGGCGATGAGGGCGGACCGGCCCTCCGCCTTGGCGGCGGCCAGGGTGTCGGCCAGCAGCCGGGCCTGTCCACCGGTCGTTGCGGTCCCGCTCACTTGGCGTCCCCCTCGATCTCGGCGGTGTCGGCTTCGTCGGCGGCCACCTCGGCGTCGGTGTCGTACAGGCCGAAGTAGCGGGCGGCGGTGTCCATGTCCTTGTCGCCGCGGCCGGAGAGGTTGACCACGATCAGCCCGTCCTCGCCCAGTTCCCGGCCCACTTCAAGGGCGCCGGCCAGCGCGTGCGCGCTCTCGATCGCCGGGATGATGCCCTCGGTCCGCGACAGCAGGCGCAGCGCCTGCATGGCCGCGTCGTCGGTGATCGCGCGGTACTCGCCGCGGCTGGAGTCCTTGAGGTAGGAGTGCTCGGGGCCGATGCCGGGGTAGTCGAGGCCGGCGGAGATGGAGTACGGCTCGGTGATCTGGCCCTCGTCGTCCTGGAGGACGTAGGAGCGCGAGCCGTGCAGGATGCCGGGCTCGCCCGCGGTCAGGGTGGCCGCGTGCTCGCCGGTGTCGACGCCGTGCCCGGCGGGCTCGCACCCGATGAGGCGGACCCCGCTGTCCGGGATGAAGGCGTGGAAGAGGCCGATGGCGTTGGAGCCGCCGCCGACACAGGCGACGGCCGCGTCGGGCAGGCGCCCGGCGCGCTCGAGGAGCTGGCGGCGCGCCTCGACGCCGATGACCCGGTGGAAGTCGCGGACCATGGCCGGGAAGGGGTGCGGTCCGGCCACGGTCCCGAACAGGTAGTGGGTGTGGTCGACGTTGGCGACCCAGTCGCGGAACGCCTCGTTGATGGCGTCCTTCAGGGTGCGGCTGCCGGACTTCACGGCGACGACCTCGGCGCCGAGCATGCGCATCCGGGCCACGTTCAGGGCCTGCCGCTTCGTGTCGATCTCACCCATGTAGATCGTGCACTGGAGGCCGAAGAGGGCGCAGGCGGTGGCGGTCGCGACACCGTGCTGTCCGGCGCCGGTCTCGGCGATCACCCGGGTCTTGCCCATCCGCCGGGTGAGCAGGGCCTGCCCGAGCACGTTGTTGATCTTGTGGGAGCCGGTGTGGTTGAGGTCCTCGCGCTTGAGGAACACGCGGGCGCCGCCGGCGTGCTCGGCGAAGCGGGGCACCTCGGTGAGGGCGCTGGGGCGGCCGGTGTAGTGGGCGAGCAGGTCGTCGAGCTCGCGGGCGAACTCGGGGTCGGCCTTGGCCTTGTCGTACTCGACGGCGACCTCGTCCACGGCGGCGACGAGCGCCTCCGGGATGAACTTGCCGCCGAACGCGCCGAAGTAGCCCTCGGCGCTCGGCACCTGGCCCTCCGGGTCGGGAATGAAGAACTCGCTGGGCATGCGGATACCTCACAGGGGCGTCTGCCCCGGGATCGGTCGGTCTGGGGGTCACGGTGGTCGCGTGCGCGTGCCGTGCCGCGGGGGTGCGGGCACCGGCGCCGGCGGGCGGGCCACTGGGCCGGCGGCCGGACCGCGGTCGCGGTACGGCGGCCGGGGCCGCGAGCGGCCAGGACCGGGCGACCGGCCTCGGACCGGACGACGCGGTTCAGCTCACCGCTGGTGGCGCGCACGCGGGCGACGCCATCGCATGCCGTTGACCTGGCCCGGTTCGTCGCCGATGACGTACCGCACCCTGCGGCCGTGCACACGGCGTGCGGGCGCGCGGCAGCCCCGGGGCCGGCAGCCGCGCGCGAGGCGGGCGTACGGGTCCCTGGCGGGTTCGGCGATCGGGAGGGTCATCGGGGCACACTCTACCGGCGTACGGCCGCTCGGGTGAGCGGCCGGTGCTCAGCTCCGCCCGTGCCGCAGCGCGGGGTGCGCCCCGGCCGCCACCAGGTCGGCGACCGCCGTCTTCGGGTCGCGGCCGGTGACGAGGGACTCGCCCACCAGGACCGCGTCGGCGCCGGCGTTGGCGTAGGCGATGAGGTCGTGCGGGCCGCGCACCCCGGACTCGGCGATCTTGACGATGCCGTCCGGGATCTCCGGGGCCACCCGCTCGAAGGTGTCGCGGTCGACCTCGAGGGTCTTCAGGTTGCGCGCGTTGACGCCGATCACCTTGGCACCCGCGTCCACCGCGCGCTCGACCTCGTCCTCGTCGTGGACCTCGACGAGCGGGGTGAGTCCGATGGACACCGCGCGCTCGATCAGCGACTCCAGGGCCGGCTGGTCCAGGGCGGCGACGATCAGCAGGGCGAGGTCGGCGCCGTGGGCCCGGGCCTCCCACAGCTGGTACGAGGTGACGATGAAGTCCTTGCGCAGGACCGGGATGTCCACGCGCGCGCGGACCGCCTCCAGGTCGGCCAGCGAGCCGCCGAAGCGGCGCTGTTCGGTCAGCACCGAGATGACGGAGGCGCCGCCCGCCTCGTAGTCCGCGGCGAGCCCGGCCGGGTCGGCGATCGCGGCCAGCGCGCCCTTGGACGGGCTGGAGCGCTTGACCTCGCAGATGACCTTGACGCCTTCGCCGCGCAGCGCGGCCGCGCCGTCCTTGGCCGCGGGTGCCTTCGCCGCGCGCTCCTTGAGCTCGTCGAGGCTGACGCGCGCCTGCCGCTCCGAAAGGTCGGCACGGACTCCGTCGATGATCTCGTCGAGCACACTCACGCGAGCGGCCCCCTTCCGGGCGGTGGACTGTTCCAGCGGGTCTTGCGGCCTCCGGCGGCCCGCCGTGAAACCGATCAGGCGGGCGGGACCGGTGGTACTTGCGATGGTATCCGGAGGCGGGCGCCGACCCCGCATCCGGTGGACGGCGGTCCCACCACCTGGACATACCGTGCCCGATCAGGGATGCAGCCGACCACCGAACGGCAGGTTCCGGACAACGGTGAATGCCAGCGCCAGGGCTCCGAGGCCCCACAGGTGCGCCGGCCCGAGCACGGGACGCGGCGGCCGTCCGCGCGCGGCGCGCAGGGCCCACAGCGTCCAGGCCACGGCGAAGACCAGATAGCCCGTGACGGCCAGGGCGTTGTCGTGCAGGGCCGCTGCGAAGTCCCCGTGGACGAAGGCGTGGGCGCTGCGCAGCCCGCCGCAGCCCGGGCAGTAGACACCGGCATAGCGCAGCAGGGGGCAGACCGGGTAGTGGCCGGGCTGGTTGGGGTCCACGGCCCCGACGTAGGCGAAGGCGCCGGCGACGGCGGTCAGCACCCCGGCGGGGACCGCGAGCCGCCTGAGCACGGCGGTCGCGTGCGAGGGGACGGCGGTGGCGTCCGGGCTGCGCCGGGGACGGGGTACGGGCGTCCGGTCGTGCGTCACCCTCTGGCTGTCGGGGTTCACGCCTCGCATTGTGCCCCGGAGCGGGCGCGCACGCGCGCGCGAGGGGCGGCACCGGGCCGCCCCTGGGGCTGTCGGCTCGAACGGGCCCGCCCCCGCGCGTACCTCAGCTCTCGGCGCGGGCCGCCTCACGCGGGCCGACCTGGTGCACCGGGTGCTCGTTCTTCTGGCCGAGGCCCATCATGCGCATGGTGCCGCCGACGACGCCGCCGGCCAGCACGATCCCCATGCCGAGCCAGAAGCCGACCGGCTGGGCCATCACCATGAAGGCGCCCGCGACGCAGAAACCGATGAAGGCGATGATGACACCGGTCCAGGCGGCCGGGGTGTGACCGTGGCTGCTGCCCGCCATGACTTGCTCCTCGTTGCTGTGTTCTTGTCTGAGCCGGACGCTCGGCTCCATTGTCCCGCACGCGCGCACACGACGTGAGCGGGGGTGGCTCCTTGCGACCGCCGATCGGGCGCGGGCGGGACGTGCGCCCCGGCCGGGTCCGGTCAGGCGGGTCCGGAGCCGGTCGGGTCCTCGCCGCGGTCCAGGGCCTTCCACAGGTCCTCGGGGCGGTCGGGGTCCACCGGGCGGGCCGCGCGGGAGCGGGGGGCGCCGGAGCGCTCGTAGCGGCCGGACATGGCGGGCCACAGGCGGCCGTAGCGCAGGGCGAGCAGGCCGGCCAGGAACAGCAGCACCCCGCCGGCGGCCGCGACGTAGGGCCAGCCGGTGTGGCTCAGCGCGGTGGCGGTCGCGGCGGTGTCGCCGGAGACCTGGGCGGCCTTGTCGTCGAGGGCGGCGCCGCCGGTGGCGCCGAACAGGGCGGCGGCGACCGTGCCCGCGCCGGAGAGCGCGAGCAGCACGGCGACCAGGACGCGGCCGGAGCGGCGGACGGCGAAGACGGCGACGAGCGCGGCCAGGCCCACTATGGCGAGCGCGGCGGGCACGCCGGTGACCTCGCTGCCCCTGGCGGTCAGCGGGAAGGCTCCGCCGGCCACCGTCGCGGTGCCCTCCGCCCAGCGCTGCCGGGTGGCGAGCAGCGCCACGGCCGCGCCGAGCGCGCCGCAGAGCAGGGCGACGGCGAGGCTGCGGCGGCCGGACCGGGCGGGGGCGGCTTCGGAACGGGGGTGAGGTAGGGCAGTCACGTACTCCACTATCGCTCGGACCGCGGGTGTGGCGTCATCCGGGGTTCATGTGGCGGACGTGAGAAACGCCCTACTGTCCCAGCCGGTTCGCGGTGTGCACGGCCCGCAGCACGGCCGCCGCCTTGTTGCGGCACTCGGTGTCCTCGGCCACCGGGTCGGAGTCGGCGACGATGCCGGCGCCCGCCTGGACGTAGGCGGTGCCGTCGCGCAGCAGGGCGGTGCGGATGGCGATGGCGGTGTCGGAGTCGCCGGCGAAGTCCAGGTAGCCCACGCAACCGCCGTACAACCCCCGCCGGGACGGCTCGAGTTCGTCGATGATCTGCATGGCCCGCGGCTTCGGCGCGCCCGACAGGGTGCCGGCCGGGAAGCAGGCGGTCAGCACGTCGAAGGCGGTGCGGCCCGCCGCGACCCGTCCGGTCACGGTGGAGACGATGTGCATGACGTGCGAGTACCGCTCGACGGACATGAAGTCGACGACCTCGACGGAGCCCGGCTCGCAGACCCGGCCCAGGTCGTTGCGCCCGAGGTCGACGAGCATCAGGTGCTCGGCGCGCTCCTTGGGGTCGGCGAGCAGTTCCTCGGCGAGGACCTGGTCCTGCTGCGGGGTGGCGCCGCGCGGCCGGGTGCCGGCGATGGGGTGGACCATGGCCCGCCCGTCCTCGACCTTCACCAGGGCCTCCGGGCTGGATCCGACGACGTCGAATCCGTCGAACCGGAACAGGTACATGTACGGCGAGGGGTTGGTGGCCCTGAGCACCCGGTAGACGTCCAGCGCGCTCGCCGTGCACGGCGTCTCGAAGCGCTGCGAGGGAACGACCTGGAAGGCCTCGCCCGCGCGGATGCGCTCCTTGACGTCCTCCACCGCCGCCCGGAAGTCCTGGCCGCCCCACAGCGCGGTGTACTCGGGCAGTTCGGAGGCCGGCAGCGCGGCGGGCGGCTGGGCGACCGGGCGGGACAGGTCCGCCTCCATGGCGTCCAGGCGGGCCACCGCGTCGGCGTACGCCTCGTCGACGCCGGTGTCCAGGTCGTTGTGGTTGATCGCGTTGGCGATCAGCAGGACCGTGCCGTCCCAGTGGTCGAGGACCGCGAGGTCGGAGGTGAGCAGCATGGTCAGCTCGGGAAGGCGCAGGTCGTCGCGCTCGCCGGGGCCGATCTTCTCCAGGCGGCGCACGACGTCGTAGCCGAGGTAGCCGACCATGCCGCCGGTGAAGGGCGGCAGACCCAGGTCGTGGGCGAGGTCGCGGGGGGTGTGCAGGGTTTCGACGGTGGTGCGCAGGGCGGCGAGCGGGTCGCCCTCGGCGGGGACGCCGACCGGCGGGGTGCCGAGCCAGTGGGCCTGGCCGTCGCGCTCGGTGAGGGTGGCGTCGCTGCGGACGCCGACGAAGGAGTACCGGGACCATGTGAACGCGGAGCGGCCGTTTTCAGCGGACTCCAGCAGGAAGGTGCCGGGGCGTTCGGCGGCGAGCTTGCGGTAGAGCCCGACCGGGGTGTCGCCGTCGGCGAGGAGCTTGCGGGTGACCGGGATGACACGTCGGTCGGTGGCGAGCTTGCGGAACGTCTCGAGGTCCATGGCGGCTGACCCTACTGATCTTCGGTGCCCGCGCCGGAACCGGCGTCCTTCAGCAGGACGTCGGCGTCGAAGCAGGTGCGGTCGCCGGTGTGGCAGGCGGCGCCCACCTGGTCGACCTTGACCAGCACGGTGTCGGCGTCGCAGTCCAGGGCGACGGACTTGACGTGCTGCACGTGTCCGGAGGTGTCTCCCTTGACCCAGTACTCCCCGCGGCTGCGCGACCAGTAGGTGCAGCGGCCGGTGGTCAGCGTGCGGTGCAGCGCCTCGTCGTCCATCCAGCCGAGCATCAGTACCTCGCCGGTGTCGTACTGCTGGGCGATGGCGGGCAGGAGCCCGTCCGCGCTGCGCTTGAGGCGCCGGGCGATCTCCTGGTCGAGGCTGCCGGAGGGACCACTGTGGCGCGAAGCGCCTCGATGAGGAGCGGTGGTCGGGTGAGGGGCGGGAGTGCCGGGCGTGCTGCTCATGGGTGCCATTGTGCCGCGCGGGACCGCGGGCCGGGGCCGCGTTCCAGTGGGTGGGCGCCGCGGTACGAGGGGGTTGCCGCGGGGCGCCTGCGGGGGGTGCCTCGTCGGTGTGAGGCGGCCGGTCGACGGGTGGGCGGACGCGGTACGTGGTCGTAGGCTGACCACATGTCGACCTTTGCCAAGCGTGAACGGCTCCTTCTCGCCGACCTCTTGGAGACCGCCGGTCCTGAGGCGCCGACCCTCTGCGAGGGGTGGCTCACCCGTGATCTGGCGGCGCACGTGGTGGTGCGCGAGCGGCGTCCCGACGCGGCCGGCGGCGTGCTGATCAAGCCGCTGGCGCCGCGCCTCCAGAAGGTGCTGGAGGAGTACGCGGCGAAGCCGTACGAGGAGCTGATCCAGCTGATCCGTACCGGCCCGCCGCGCTTCTCACCCTTCCAGCTCAAGCAGCTCGACGAGGCGGCCAACACCGTCGAGTTCTACGTCCACACCGAGGACGTGCGCCGTGCCCAGCCCGACTGGTCGCCGCGCGACCTCGACCCGGTCTTCCAGGAGACCCTGTGGTCCCGGCTGGAGCGCACCGCCCGGCTGCTGGGCCGGGGCATCCCCACCGGTCTGGTCCTGCGCCGCCCCGACGGCCGCACGGCCGTCGCGCACCGGGGCACGCCGGTGGTGACGGTGACGGGCGAGCCGTCGGAGCTGCTGCTGTTCGCGTTCGGCCGGCAGAGCGCGGCCCGGGTCGAGAAGGCCGGCGACCAGGACGCGATTGCGAAGCTGACGGAGACCAAGCAGCTCGGGCTCTGAACCCGCCGCTCCGGCGGGGTTCAGTGCGGCAGTTCGGCGCGGCGCAGGGCGGGGGCGGCCAGGGCGACGACCCCGCCCAGTGCGCACACCGCCGCGCTGGCGACGAACACCGGGCCGGTCCCCCAGGCCCCGATCGCGGCGGCCGACAGCGGCATGCCGAGCGGGGCGAGACCCAGGCTGACCAGACCGGCCACGGCGGTGACCCGGCCGAGGTAGGCGGGTTCGGACTGGGTCTGCAGCAGCGCGCCGCACAGGGCGCCGCTGAGCCCGGTGAGGAGGCCGGCGAGCACGGCCACCCCGGCGGCGCCGAGGACGTTCGGTACGTAAGCGAGGGCGCCGACAGCCGCGGAGCCGGCGAAGATCGCGCAGCCGGCCAGGCTGCCCGCGCGGGGCAGCCGTCCGCGTACGGTCAGCAGCAGGGAGACGGCGCCGGCGCCGACGCTGAACCCGGCCAGCACCCAGCCCATGCCGGAGGCGCCCCAGCCGCGCTGGTCGGCGAGCAGGGCCAGGCCCACGTTGAGCGGGCCGGTGAAGCCGAGGTCGCCGAGGGCGATGGCCAGCATCAGCGGGGCGAGGACGCGGTGGTGGCGGATGTACCGCAGGCCGCCCACCAGGTCCCGCCAGGCCGTGGAGTCGTCGGCGCCGGCGGTGTCGTCCGGCGGCAGCTCTCCGACCCGCACGGAGAGCAGCAGCGGCACGGACACGGCGATCAGCAGCCCGGCGATCCCGAACGCCGCGGCGGCGCCCCCGAGGGCGACGCCGAGACCGCCGAGCGGGGCGCCGACGATGCTCGCGAAGCGGATCGCCAGCCCGCGCATGCCCTGCACGCGCGCGAGCTGGCCCCGGCTCGTCACACGCGCGGGCAGGGCGCCCACGGCGGGCATGAACACGGCGTCCACGGCACCGAAGACCAGGGCGAGCGCGGCCAGCGGCCACAGGCCGGGACCGGCGAGCCACAGCAGCGCCGCCACGCCGAGCACGGCCGCGCAGCGCACCACATCGCTGCCGATGACGACCCTGCGCGGCCCGAGCCGGTCGGCGATCACTCCCCCGCCCAGCATCAGCAGGGCCCTGGGCAGGGCGCTGACCGCCATCACGACCCCGGCCTGCGCGGGCGACCCGGCACGGACGGCCGCCCAGGCCAGGGCGAGGTAGTAGACGTTGTCGCCCACCATCGAGGCGGTGTAGGCACCGAGCCACCGCAGGACGTTGCCGTCACGGTGGGCGGGACGCTCGACGGCGAGTGCCTCTGCGGAAGCCGCGGAGACGGTGGTCACGTGAGTGGCCTCTCTGCAGGACTACCGGACGGGGTGCCCCGCCTCCCGCAGGCTCTCCTTGACCTGGCCGATGCGCAGGTCGCCGAAGTGGAAGACCGAGGCGGCCAGGACCGCGTCCGCGCCCGCCGTGACGGCCGGGGCGAAGTCGGCGAGCCTGCCGGCGCCGCCCGAGGCGATCACCGGTACCGTCACGTGCTTGCGGACGGCCGCGATCATCTCCAGGTCGTAGCCGTCCTTCGTGCCGTCCGCGTCCATCGAGTTGAGCAGGATCTCGCCCGCGCCCAGCTCCGCCGCCCGGTGCGCCCACTCCACCGCGTCGATGCCGGTGCCCCGGCGGCCGCCGTGGGTGGTCACCTCGAAGCTCCCGGACGGGGTGCGGCGGGCGTCCACCGACAGGACCAGCACCTGGCGGCCGAAGCGCTCGGCGATCTCCCGGATCAGCTCCGGGCGGGCGATCGCGGCCGTGTTGACACCCACCTTGTCCGCGCCCGCCCGCAGCAGCCGGTCCACGTCCTCGGTGGTGCGGACGCCGCCGCCCACCGTCAGCGGGATGAACACCTGCTCGGCGGTGCGGCGCACCACGTCGTACGTCGTCTCCCGGTCGCCCGAGGACGCGGTGATGTCCAGGAACGTCAACTCGTCGGCGCCCTCGGCGTCGTACACCTTGGCCATCTCGACGGGGTCGCCGGCGTCGCGCAGGTTCTGGAAGTTGACGCCCTTGACCACCCGGCCGCCGTCCACGTCCAGGCAGGGGATGACTCGGACCGCCAGGGTCATGAATCCACGGCTCCTCTGTATGCCTCTAGCTCGATCTCGACCAGGATGCGCGGATCCACGAAGCCCTCGACCACCAGCAGGGTCGAGACCGGACGCACCGAGTCGAACAGTTCCTTGTGGGCCCTGCCCACCTCGTCCACGTCCCGCAGATGGGTCAGGTACATCCGGGTGCGGACCACCGCGTCGGGGCCCAGCCCGAACTCGGTGATCGCGTCCAGCGCGCTGGTGAACGCGACCTTCGCCTGCTCGTACGGATCGCCCTCCCCGTACAGCACGGGGCCCTTGAAGGCCGTCGTACCGGCCACCAGGACCCGGTCACCCGCCGCGACGGCGCGCGCGTAACCGAACGTCTCTTCCCAAGGACTTCCGCTCAACACGCGCCGTACGGCTTCCGACGTCATGACGCCACTGCCTCCAAGGCCTCTTCCAGGGTGAACGCCTTCGCATACAGGGCCTTCCCGACAATGGCGCCCTCGACACCGAGCGGCACGAGGCCGGCCAGCGCCCGCAGGTCGTCGAGCGAGGAGACGCCGCCCGACGCCACCACCGGACGGTCGGTGGCCGCGCAGACGTTCTTCAGCAGCTCCAGGTTGGGGCCCTGGAGGGTGCCGTCCTTGGCGATGTCGGTGACGACGTAGCGGGCGCAGCCCTCCTTGTCGAGGCGCTCCAGCGTCTCGTACAGGTCGCCGCCGTCGCGGGTCCAGCCGCGGCCGCGCAGCGTGGTGCCCCGCACGTCCAGGCCGACCGCGATCCGGTCGCCGTACTGGCCGATGACCTTGGCGACCCACTCGGGGGACTCCAGGGCGGCGGTGCCGAGGTTCACGCGGGTGCAGCCGGTGGCCAGGGCGGCGGCGAGGGTGTCGTCGTCGCGGATGCCACCGGACAGCTCCACCTTGATGTCCATGGCGCGGGCGACCTCGGAGATCAGCTCGCGGTTGTCGCCGGTTCCGAACGCGGCGTCCAGGTCCACCAGGTGCAGCCACTCGGCGCCCGCGCGCTGCCAGGCCAGGGCGGCCTCCAGCGGGGCGCCGTAGGAGGTCTCCGTGCCGGACTCGCCGTGCACGAGGCGCACGGCCTGGCCGTCGCGGACGTCGACGGCGGGGAGGAGTTCGAGCTTGGCCATGTCTCTACAGGGTTCCGATCCAGTTGGTGAGCAGCTGCGCTCCGGCGTCGCCGGACTTCTCGGGGTGGAACTGGGTGGCCCACAGGGCGTCGTTCTCCACGGCGGCCACGAAGGGCTTGCCGTGCGTCGCCCAGGTCACCCTGGGGGCGCGCAGCGCCGGGTTGTGGGTCTCGAGGCGCCAGTCGTGGACGGCGTAGGAGTGCACGAAGTAGAAGCGGGCGTCCTCGTCCAGGCCGGCGAACAGCTCCGAGCCGGCCGGCGCCTGCACGGTGTTCCAGCCCATGTGGGGCACGACGTCCGCCTGGAGCGGCTCGACCGTGCCGGGCCACTCGTCCAGGCCGTCGGCCTCCACCCCGTGCTCGATGCCGCGCGCGAAGAGGACCTGCATGCCGACGCAGACGCCCATGACCGGGCGCCCGCCGGACAGCCGGCGGTCGATGATCCAGTCGCCGCGCACGTCCTTCAGTCCGCGCATGCAGGCGGCGAAGGCGCCCACGCCCGGCACCAGCAGACCTTCGGCGTTCATCGCCGCGTCGTAGTCGCCGGTGATCTCGACGTCGGCTCCCGCGCGGGCGAGGGCCCGCTCGGCCGAACGGACGTTGCCGAAGCCGTAGTCGAGGACCACGACCTTTTTACCGGTGCTCAACTCCACACCCCCAGCCGCATCACGCCCGCGACGAGGCACATCGCCGCGCCGATGGACAGCAGCACGATGAGGCTCTTCGGCATCTGCTGCTTGACGAAGGAGATGATGCCGCCGAGCAGGAACAGCCCGACGACGATCAGCAGGGTCGACAGGCCGGTCACAGTGCCCCTCCGTTCGCTTCTCCGCCCGCGCGGCGCAGAGGCGCGGCCATCTCCCTCAGTGCCTTGACGGCCTGGGAGGTGCCCCCAGCCGTCTGCGGCCCGGCGGCCGCGCGTGCGTCGCTCACAGGGCGCCCTTCGTGGAGGGGATGATGCCGGCCGCGCGCGTGTCGCGCTCGGACGCGTACCGCAGCGCCCGGGCCAGGGCCTTGAACTGGCACTCCACGATGTGGTGCGCGTTGCGCCCGTAGGGCACGTGCACGTGCAGCGCGATCTGCGCCTGGGCGACGAAGGACTCCAGGATGTGGCGGGTCATCGTGGTGTCGTACTCGCCGATCATCGGCGCCATGTTCTCGGGCTCGGTGTGCACGAGGTACGGGCGGCCGGACAGGTCGACGGTGACCTGGGCGAGCGACTCGTCCAGCGGGACCGTGCAGTTGCCGAAGCGGTAGATGCCCACCTTGTCGCCGAGCGCCTGCTTGAAGGCGGCGCCCAGCGCGAGGGCGGTGTCCTCGATGGTGTGGTGGGAGTCGATGTGCAGATCGCCGTCGGTCTTCACGGTCAGGTCGAACAGACCGTGCCGGCCGAGCTGGTCGAGCATGTGGTCGTAGAAGCCGACGCCGGTGGCGATGTCGGTCCTGCCGGTGCCGTCGAGGCCGATCTCGACCAGGACCGAGGTCTCCTTGGTGGTGCGCTCGACCCTGCCGACGCGTCCCTCGCGAGTCATCCGCTCTGCTCCTGTTCCTTCTTCAGTTCCCGTACCGCGTCGAGGAACGCGTCGTTCTCCTGGGGCGTTCCGGCGGTGACCCGCAGCCACCCCGGTACGCCGTTGTCCCGGACCAGGACGCCCCGGTCCAGGATCCGCCGCCAGGCGGTGTGGGCGTCCTCGAACCGCCCGAACTGGATGAAGTTGGCGTCCGACTCGACCACGTCGTAGCCGATCGCGCGCAGTTCGCCGACGAGCCGGTCCCGTTCGGCCTTCAGCTGCTCGACATAGCCGAGCAGCGTGTCGGTGTGCTCCAGGGCGGCCAGCGCCGTCGCCTGGGTGATCGCCGAGAGGTGGTACGGCAGCCGGACCAGCTGCACGGCGTCCACCACCGCCGGGTGCGCCGCGAGGTAGCCGAGGCGCAGTCCGGCGGCGCCGAACGCCTTGGACATGGTGCGGGAGACGACCAGGTGCGGCCGGTCCTGGAGCAGCGGCAGCAGCGAGGCGCCGTGGCTGAACTCGATGTACGCCTCGTCCACGACCACCATGGACGGCTTGGCCGCCTGCGCCGCCTCGTACAGCGCGAGGACCGTCGACGGCGGCACCGCGTTGCCGGTGGGGTTGTTGGGGGTGGTGACGAAGACGACGTCCGGTCGGTGCTCCGCGATCGCCCGCTCGGCGGCGGCGAGGTCGATCGTGAAGTCCTCGCGGCGCGGCCCGGAGATCCAGCCCGTGCCCGTGCCGCGCGCGATGAGCGCGTGCATGGAGTACGAGGGCTCGAAGCCGATCGCGGTACGGCCCGGACCGCCGAAGGTCTGCAGCAGTTGCTGCATGACCTCGTTGGAGCCGTTGGCCGCCCAGACGTTCTCGACGCCGACCCGGTGGCCGCCCGTCCTCGTCAGGTACGCGGCGAGCTCGGTACGCAGCTCCACCGCGTCCCGGTCGGGATAGCGGTTGAGGTGGCGGGCCGCCTCGCGCACCCGCTGGGTGATCCGCTCGACCAGCGGCTCGGGCAGCGGGTAGGGGTTCTCGTTCGTGTTCAGCCGTACGGGGACGTCCAGCTGGGGCGCGCCGTAGGGGGACTTGCCGCGCAGCTCGTCCCGTACGGGAAGATCGTCGATTCCGAAGCTCACTTGCTCGTCGGTACCTTCCAGCCGAACCTCGCCTTGATCGCCGCGCCGTGCGCGGGCAGGTCCTCCGCCTCCGCCAGTGTCACCACGTGGTGGGCGACCTCGGCGAGGGCGTCCTCGGTGTAGTCCACGATGTGGATGCCGCGCAGGAAGGACTGGACGGACAGGCCCGAGGAGTGGCAGGCGCAGCCGCCGGTGGGCAGCACGTGGTTGGACCCGGCCGCGTAGTCGCCGAGCGAGACCGGCGCCCAGGGGCCGACGAAGACCGCGCCGGCGTTGCGCACCCGGTCGGCGACCGCGGCCGCGTCGGCCGTCTGGATCTCCAGGTGCTCGGCGCCGTATGCGTCGACCACCCTCAGGCCCGCGTCGAGGCTGTCGACCAGGACGATCGCGGACTGCTTGCCGGACAGGGCCGGGCGGATCCGGTCCTCGATGTGCTTGGTCGCCGCGACCTGCGGCTCCAGCTCCTTCTCGACCGCGTCCGCGAGCTCCGCGGAGTCGGTGACCAGGACGGCGGCGGCCAGCGGGTCGTGCTCGGCCTGACTGATCAGGTCGGACGCGACGTGCACCGGGTCGGCGCCGGCGTCCGCGAGGATCGCGATCTCGGTGGGGCCGGCCTCGGTGTCGATGCCGATCCTGCCGGTGAAGTAGCGCTTGGCGGCGGCGACCCAGATGTTGCCGGGGCCGGTGACCATGTTCGCGGGCGGGCAGGACTCGGTGCCGTACGCGAACATCGCGACGGCGTGGGCACCGCCGGCCGCGTACACCTCGTCGACGCCCAGCAGGGCGCAGGCGGCGAGGATCGTCGGGTGCGGCAGCCCTCCGAACTCGGCCTGGGGAGGCGAGGCGAGCGCGATCGACTCCACGCCGGACTCCTGCGCGGGCACGACGTTCATGACCACGGAGGACGGGTAGACCGACCGGCCGCCCGGCGCGTACAGCCCGACACGCTCGACCGGCACCCACTTCTCGGTCACCGAGCCGCCGGGCACCACCTGGGTGGTGTGCGAGGCGCGGCGCTGCTCGCGGTGGACGAGCCGGGCGCGCCGGACGGACTCCTCCAGCGCCGCGCGCACGGCCGGGTCGAGCTGCTCCAGCGCGTCCTTGAGTGCCTGGGCGGGAACCCGCACCGACTCCAGCCGCACGCCGTCGAACCGCTCGGCGAAGTCGATCAGCGCCGCGTCGCCACGATGATGCACGGCCTCGCAGATCGGACGCACCTTCTCCAGGGCGGCCGAGACGTCGAAGTCGGCTCGGGGCAGCAGGTCGCGCAGGGCGGGGCCCTCGGGGAGGGCGTCGCCGCGCAGATCGATTCGGGAGATCACGGTGTCAATTCTCTCAGACCGCGCGCGGACACTGTCCGTCCGTATCAGTGACTGATACGGACCGCCGTGTCGGGGGCTGGTGCGGGGCACGGAAGGAGCCGCTCGCATTTCGTGTTCAGAGCGTCACCGATCGGGCATGACCGGTTGTACGAAGCGTAGTCATCCCGCGAGCAGCCGGGGAGGGAGGGAGGATCGTGACGGAGGGGGCCGACTTGCACTCCGGGGACCTGTCCGACGACCTGACCGCCACCGAGGCGGGAATGTGGCAGGCCTTCCGCAACGGCAGCGTGTACGACCTGCGCAGCGGTGACGCCGTGGTGGACGATCCGCACGGCGGGCATCCGTGGGGGCCCGAGCGGACCGTGCGGGCGCGCGTCGTGTGCTGGCTGCTCCTCGACGGGCCGCCCGCGCTCGCCGGGCGCGTGTCGTCCCTGAAGCTCCGCGGCCTGCGGATCACGGACGCGTTGGACCTCGCCGGGGGCGCGGTGCTGCCGTACGTGGAGCTGAACGGCTGCCGGTTCGACCAGGAGGTGCTGCTGCCGGAGGCGCGCTTCACCACTGTGCGGCTGGTGGACTGCGCGGTGCCGCGGCTGGAGGCGGCCCGGGTGCGCACCGAGGGCGATCTGCATCTGCCGCGCTGCCGGTTCACCGGCGGGATACGGCTGACCGACGCGCACATCGGCACGGACCTGCTGCTCAGCCAGGCGGTCGTGCACCGGGACCGGGGCGGCCGTTCGATCGCCGCCGACGGGATGACGGTGGGCCAGGACCTCCAGGCGGAGCTGCTGGAGTCGTACGGCGAGTTCAGTCTGCGCAGCGCGAAGATCGGCGTCTCGCTGAGCCTGCGCGGCGCCCGGCTGGCGAACCCGCGGGAGCGGTTCGCGCTGAACGCGCCGCAGCTCACCGTCGAGCGCACCCTGTACCTCACCCCGGCGGGCGTGGGCGGCCCGCTGAGCGGGGTGACGCCCGCGCGCGGGACCCGGATCCAGCCCTTCGAGTGCCGGGGCGGGGTGCGTCTGGACGACGGGCGGTTCGGCGACGCGGTCGATCTGGAGCGGGCCCGTTTCACCCTCACGGACGAACAGGTGCTGTCGCTGCGCCGGGTGCAGACACCGGAGCTGCGCTTCCTCGGGGAGCCACCCCTGCGCGGGCAGGTGCTGCTGTCCGGGGCGCGGGTCGTGACCCTCGTCGACCGGGCGAGCAGCTGGCCCGGCCCGGGCAGTCTGCACATGGGCGGCTTCGTCTACGAGAACCTGGTGCCGCGGGGCCCGTTCCCGCTGGCCGAGCGGCTGGACTGGGTGGCGGCGGCGACCGCCGAGTACAACCCGGAGCCGTACGAGCGGCTGGCCGCGGTGCTGCGGGAGGCGGGCGAGGACGTGGACGCGCGCGAGGTGCTGCTCGCCAAGCAGCGGCGCCGCCGCGAGACCCTGCCGCTCGCCGCCAAGCTGGTGGGCTACGTCCAGGACTGGACGGTGGCCTACGGGTACCGGCCGGGCCGGGCCGCGGTGTGGATGGCGGTGCTGTGGGCGGCCGGTTCGCTGGCCTTCGCGCGCCTGGGCCCGCCGCCTGCCGACCCGGGCGGCCACCCGGAGTGGAACCCCGCCCTGTTCGCCCTCGACCTGCTGCTGCCGGTCGTCGACCTGGGCCAGGCGGACCAGTGGCAGCTGCGCGGCGGCTGGCAGTGGCTCGCCGCGGCGCTGATCGTGGTCGGCTGGATCCTGGCCACGACGGTGGCGGCGGGCGCGACACGGCTGCTGCGGCGGAACTAGGGCACTCTGATGTGGATCCGGCCGGGCTCGCGGGCCCCGGCAGCGTGCGGACAGTTGTTGAAACCGGCACCTTTTACTCGACCTTGACCATCCCGCGTACAACTTTCCGCTCCTTGCCCGAACCCCCTGGCGCGCGTGCGACCTGCGTCTTTCAATGGTCGGCACCATGGCATCGCTGCCCGCGTTCATCCGCCCTGCCCGGATGACAAGAACCGTCCCCAGCCCCGCCGCCGGGTTCACCGCCGCCGGGCTCACCTCCGACGACGAGGTCCTCCTCGACGTGCCGGACGAACCTCTCGGCCCGGCGCTGGTCGCCGCCGCCCAGGGCGCGTACCGGCCCGCCGCGGCGCTGCTCGCCGGTACCCGGGAGGGGGCCCGCTGGGAGGAGCGCGACCGGTACACGACACGGCTGGCCGCCATCGCCCGCTCCCGGCCGGAGTGGCTGGACGCCTGGCTCGCCACCGCCCCGCACGACCCGGACGCGCTGCTGGTCGCCGCCCAGCTCGCGGTCGACCGCGCCTGGCCCTCGCCCGCGCGGGCCGAGCTGCTGCGCGGCGTCAGCCCCCTGATCACGGCCGCCGCACGCGCCGACGCCCGCGACCCGGTGCCGTGGCGGGTCGCGCTGGACCACGCGCGCAGCAGCCGCGCCGGGCACCGCTACTTCGAGGAGCTGTGGGAGGCCGCGGTCCGCCGCGCCCCGCACCACTACGGCTGCCATGTGGCCGCCCTGCGCTATCTGGCCACCTCCTGGCACGGCTCGCACCGCGAGTGCTTCGACTTCGCCGACACGGCCGCCCAGGACGCCCCGGCCGGCGCGCTCGTCCAGGCGCTGCCCGTGCGGGCCGCCTACGCCTGTCTGACCGACGGCTGCGGGCCCCGGGTGCCGCGGGCCCGGCTGCACGCGGCGGCCGACCGGGCGATCGTGTTCTCCGCCCGCTTCCCTGCGGCCGTGCCCTGGCCCGCGGAGATACGCAACCTGCTGACCTGCGTCCTGCTGCGGCTGGAGCGCCCCGAGGACGCCCTCGTGCAACTGCGCCTCATCGGCCCGTACGCCACCTCCTTCCCCTGGGAGCGGCAGTCGGACGACCCGCTGGGGTTCTTCCTGGGACTGCGCGCCGACCTGGGGGCGGCACCGCCTGCGCAGCCCTCCCGGCGCCCGCGATACGGGCTCGGCGGACGCGCCCGTCGCGGCGAGCATTAGGCTTTTGCGCCGTGACCACCGTCCGCCTTCCGCTCTTCCCCCTGAACACGGTGCTGTTCCCGGGGCTGGTGCTGCCCCTGAACGTCTTCGAGGAGCGCTACCGCGCCATGATGCGCGCGCTGCTGAAGACGCCCGAGGACGAACCGCGCCGGTTCGCCGTCGTGGCGATCCGCGACGGCCACGAAGTGGCCGAGAGCGCCCCCGGCATGCCCGATCCGACCGCACGGATCGAACGCGGCCCCGCCGCCGGCTTCGGCACCGACCCGGCCAAGGCCTTCCACTCCGTGGGCTGTGTGGCGGACGCGGCGACGATCCGGGAGCGGGCCGACGGCACCTTCGAGGTGCTGGCCACGGGCACGACCCGGGTCCGGCTGCTGTCCGTGGACGCCTCCGGTCCGTATCTCGTGGCGGAGCTGCGGGAGCTGGCCGAGGAGCCCGGCGACGAGGCGGGCGCGCTGGCCGAGGGGGTGCTGCGGTCCTTCCGCCAGTACCAGAAGCGGCTGGCGGGCGCGCGGGAGCGGTCGCTGTCGACCGCCGCGGAGCTGCCGGACGAGCCGAGCGTGGTGTCGTACCTGGTGGCGGCGGCGATGATGCTCGACATTCCGACGAAGCAGCGGCTGCTCCAGGCCCCCGACGTCTCCTTCCGGCTGCGCGACGAGCTGAAACTCCTGCGCAGGGAGACGGCGATCCTCCGTAGTCTGCCGTCGTTGCCGGCCGCGGAGCTGACCCGCGGGCCGACGAGTCTCAACTGAAGGAACGGGTCGGGATGGCCAAGAAGGCGAAGAAGCAGCAGGACAAAGGGGCGGGGGGCACCCCGGCGACGGTGGCGCTGACCGCGGCGGGCGTGCGCTACACCGTGCACTCCTACGACCACGACCCCTCCCACCCCTCCTACGGCGAGGAGGCGGCCGAGGCGATGGGCGTCTCCCCGGACCGGGTCTTCAAGACGCTGGTGGCGGACGTCGACGGAGCCCTGACGGTGGCCGTGGTGCCGGTCGCGGGCTCCCTGGACCTCAAGGCCCTGGCGGCGGCGGTCGGCGGCAAGCGGGCGGCGATGGCCGACCCGGCCCTCGCGGAGCGCACCACCGGCTATGTCCGCGGCGGCATCTCCCCCCTCGGCCAGCGCAAGAGGCTCCCCACGGTCCTGGACGACTCGGCCCCCGCCCACACCACCATCTGCGTCTCGGCGGGCCGCCGCGGCCTGGAGGTCGAACTGTCCCCGGACGACCTGGCGGGTCTCACCGGCGCCGTCCTCGCCCCTATCGGGCGCAGCTGACCGTCCCCGCCCGGCCACCGCGCCGGCCGGGCGGGACCGGCTGAGGCCCGTCCTGCCGCCCGCCCGCGTCCGCCCCGCGGCCTCCGTGAGCCGGACCGGGCCCTAGGGCGCCGAGGACTCCCCGTGCCCGTGGGCGCCGTCTCCGGGCGCGGCGTCCCCGTACGCGCTGTCTCCGTGCGCCCCGCCCACGTACATCTCCGGGTCCCGCGGCCCGAACAGGGCCGTCATCCCCAGGTGGACGAGCAGCGTGGCCAGCGGCCAGGCCAGCAGCGCCCCCTTGGCGTCGAGCTTCAGCGGCGCCGGGAACGTCGCTCCCTTGCCCACCGCCTTGGCGTGGACGATCACGTCCTGCTCGGGTCCGAGCCACACCCCGAGCCGCCACGCC
Organism: Streptomyces sp. NPDC087787; assembly: GCF_044743035.1. NCBI lineage: Bacteria > Bacillati > Actinomycetota > Actinomycetes > Kitasatosporales > Streptomycetaceae > Streptomyces > Streptomyces sp. NPDC087787. The sequence continues at coordinate 548,808 of NZ_JBIUVQ010000001.1, read as the reverse complement.
AGCAGCGACCCGAGCAGTCCTCCGACGCACAGGGCCACCACCAGCGGGACACCGCCGCGCCTGCGCACCAGGAAGACGGCCGTCGCGCACACCACGCCGAAGGCCAGGGCGAGCAGCGTGAACGTGCCGTCCACGCCGATCGCCTGCTCACCCTCGGTGTCCTTGAGGTAGACGACCCAGTTGTTCCCGGACACCTCGGCGATCAGCGGCACCTTCGGTGCCAGCCGCAGCCAGAGCAGTCCCAGCGGCACCCCGCAGAGCGCCACGGCGACCAGGACGACGACGGCCTCCCGGATCTCGGCCGCCCATCCGGGCCCGTCCTGTTCGTAGAGGCTCAGCGGCCGGGTGGGCGGCGGCACCTGCCAGGACTGGACCGGCCCCGGCAGCGGGGCCTGCCCGGACCCCGACGCCCCCGAGGGCCCCGCCGACGCCGAGGACTCGGAGGGCCCGGAGGAGCCGGAAGGCTGTGAGGAGCGCCGGTGCGGCGGTGGTGGCGGAGTCAACGGAGCTGTCACCTTGTCATCGTGCCAGTTGCGGGGGAAGGCCGCGTCACCGGACGGCGGCCCGGCGGTAGGCCCAGGTGGCCACGGCCAGCGAGACCACCCCGACCCCGGCGCAGACGGCCATGTCGCCGGCCACCAGAGCCCAGTCGGGACGGGCCGCGAAGGTGTGCGCGTAGGCCTCCACGCCGTACGTGGACGGCAGCAGGTCGCGCAGCAGCCGTACCGCCTCGGGCAGGCGGTCGGGGGGCAGCACGCCCAACAGGAGCGCCGCCGACATGCCCAACTGGCCCAGCAGTGTGGCCAGTTCCGGGCGTGGTGCGAGCAGCCCGCAGGCCGCGCCGAGCCCGGAGAGCGCGGCACCGGCGAGCGGGATCACCACCACCAGCACCCACAGGTTGCCGAGCGGCAGCCCGAACAGCACGCACCCGAACACGGCGGTCACGAGCGTGCCCGGCACCGTGAAGGAGGCGTACGCGGCCGCCGCGCCCAGCACCACGGCCGTGGGCGGCACCGGGAGCGTCGCGTAGTGGTCGAGCCCTCCGCTGGCCCGCAGTTGCCCGAAGTACTGGGCGAGCAGGTTCAGCGCGACGAACGCGACCACGACGACCGAGGCGCCGGACACCACGTACCGGGCCTCGCTGCCGCCGTCGACCACGCCCCGCATCATGACCATGATGCCGACGGACTGGAAGGTCGCCACGAACAGCAGCGGGATCCTCGCCACCCGCGCCCGGGACAGCTGGGCCCGGTACACGGCGGCCAGCGACGGCCACAGCCGTGCCCGCGGCCCGAGCACGGCCGCGTCACCGGAACCGCCGTCCTGTACGGCCGTTCCGCCCGGCAGCACACCGGCGGGTACGACACTCACGTCGAACTGCTCCCTTTCCCTGCGGCAGCGCACACGGCCGGCTTGTCCGTCGCGGCGAGCGCGGCGGGTGCGGTCGTGTCTCCCGCACCGGACGGGTTCCCCCCGGCGCCCGCGTACTCCTCCACGGATCCGCCGGTCCCCGCGCTCATGCCGCTGATCCCGGTCATGCCTTCACCAGCCCCTGCCGAGCGGCGCCGCCCAGCGCCAGGTACACGTCCTCCAGGCTGGGCGTGGTCAGCGTGAAGTCGTCCAGGGCGGCGAACGCGGCACCGCCGGTGACCGTGGCCACGGCGGCGCGGGCCTCCTCGGGCGCCAGCCGCAGCGTCCAGCGGCGGCCCGCCTCCACGGCCCGTTCCCTGAGCGCGGCGACCTCCGCCACCTCAAGGGGCGCCCGTTCCCGCCACACCAGTTCCACCCGCACCTCGCCGGAGACCCGCTCCTTGAGCCGGGCCGGGGTGTCGCAGGCGATGACCCGGCCCCGGTCCAGGACGGCGACCCGGTCCAGGACGGTCTCGGCCTCGATGACGTTGTGGGTGACCAGGACGACGGTCGTGCCGCGTTCGGCGCGCCGCCGGTCGACGGCGGACCACACCGCCCGCCGGGCCACCGGGTCCATTCCGGTGGTCGGCTCGTCGAGCACCAGCAGCGGGCGCTCGCCGACCAGCGCGGCCGCCAGGCAGGCGAGCCGCCGCTGGCCACCGGAGAGCTTCTTCAGCGGGCGCCCGGCGATCGGCGTGAGGCCCAGTTCGTCGAGGACGGCGTCCCGCTCGGCCCGCGCCTGCCGGAGGTCCAGGCCGCGCAGCCGCCCGGTGGTCTCGGCGGCGAGCGAGACGGTCAGCTCGTCCAGGGCGGTGGACTCCTGCCCGAGGTAGGCGAGGATCCGCGCGGCCCGCTCGGGGTGCGCCACGATGTCGTGGCCGAGGATCTCGACCGTGCCGCTGTCGGGGCGCAGCAGCCCGGTGAGCTGGCGTACGAGGGTGGACTTGCCGGCGCCGTTCGGCCCGAGCAGCCCGAAGATCTCGCCGCGCCGTACGTCGAGCTCCACCGCGTCGGTGGCCAGCACCTCGGGCGTGCCGGGGGCACCGCGCCGGCCGCGCACCGCGGGATAGGTCCGGGTCAGTCCGCGCACCGCGCACACGACATCGTCCCCGGGGCGAAGTGCCTGTGCCGTGCGCGTACTCACAAGGGACGAGGGTACGGGGTCGCGGAGCCCCGTTCGCCCTCGGGGCGTCCCGAGCAGGTCCGGTACGCGGTTCAGTCGCCGGCGGGGGCGCGCTCGGTGGAGGTCCGTACGTCGATCTCCCGCCAGAACCCGGCGCGGATGGCGTACCGGTCGTGCTCGTCGATCTGGTCGTCCTTGTGCGCGAGCAGCCCGAAGCGGGCGGCGTAGCGCAGCAGCTCGCCGTCGACGCGGTGCGGGACGCGGGGGTACATCGACGACAGTTTCTGCAGGTGCGACTGGTCGCCCAGCCGGTCCACCCAGCGCCTGGCGAAGACCTGTCCCACCTCGTACGGGTCGCCGCCGACGGTCGTGATGTCCTCCTCCCGGTCCGCCCACCGCTGCTCGGCCGTCGTCAGCTGGGCGAGCGTCGGCATGGAGGCGGCCTCGGGAGGCTCGGCGGGCATGCCCGGCCGGTCCACCCAGCCCCGGTCCGAGGACCAGCGCAGGGTCGCCGTGGGCGGGTGCTGCGCGGGCGGGGTGCCGGGGGCGCGCAGGGCGGCCAGGTCCTTGGGCGTGGGCACGCCCTTGGCCGTGGGCACCCGCTCCTCGGTGCCGCCGCGCCCCGGGGCTGCGGCCGGGTGCTGCCGCGGTTCGGCGCGGCTCTCGCTGCCCGGGCTGAGCGTGGACTCGGGCAGCGGCGCGGAGAGGATCGCGGCGATCTCGGGGCGGGGCGCGGGCGGCGGCGCGCAGACACCGCCGAGTTCCTTGGCGCGTACGGCCTTGGTGATCCAGGTGCGGTCCAGCACTCGCCGCTCGTCGGCCTCGGCGACCAGGTCCTCGGACTGGTTGTAGTCGCCGTCGGCGGCCTGCACCGCCCACAGGTGTACGGCGACGCCGTGCTCCTTGGCGGCCATCATGCCGGGCAGCAGGTCGCCGTCGCCGGTGACGAGGACGACGTCGGAGCAGGCGCGGTTGCGGGCCAGTTCGGTCAGTTCGGCGTGCATCGCGGCGTCGACGCCCTTTTGCGCCCAGCGTCCGTCGCTGCGGGTCAGCGCGCCGAGCCGGACGGTGACCCGGGGCATCACGCGCAGCCGGCGGTGCTCTGGCTGCGGCACACGGTCGGGCGCGCCGTCGAACCAGTAGATGCGCAGCAGGGGCCGCTCGGTGTCGGACTCGGCCTGTTCACGCAGCCCCTGCACGAGAGCGGTGTGGTCGACGGTGATCCGGGACCGCGACGGCTCCCCGGCGAGGAGACTGGCCGCGGCGCCCAGCAGATACCCGGCGTCCACCAGGACGATGCAGCGGTCCACGCGATCCACCCTCTTTCCGGGAGGTTGCTTCGGGATGTGCTTGGGGATGTACTTCGGGATGTGCTTCGAGTCTGCCCGACCCGGCCGGGGTTAACGGCCCGAACTCGATCTTCGGCGTGGCGTTTCGGGAGCCCGCACCCCGACGCCCCGCGTTACATACGGTAATTATCCAACATGCGTTCATTGTCGGCCTATGTGAATCTGGTCCCGGCCCTGGCCCCGAGATCCCCCACAGGAGGCTGATCACCATGGCCAAGAACCGCAAGCAGGACCGCAGCCGGCAGAAGACGTCCGTGGCCGCGAACGGCCCGCAGGAGACGGAGCAGTCCGTGTCGGAACCGCAGGCCGAGCATCACGCCCACGGGCCGCAGACGAGTCCGACTGCCATGGCCCGCAAGGGACGTCAGAAGCGCTTCGGCCACAACTGACTCCGGTCCATGGACTGTTGAGCAAGTGCGGTAAACGACGAGGGGCGTACCCGATGCGCACGGGCACGCCCCTCGTTCATGTCAGCCCGCCAGGCAGGACGGGCCGAGCAGAACCTTCAGATCGCCGAACAGCGCCGGGTCCGGCTTGACCCGGTGCCGGTCCAGCCGCAGCACCGTCGTCCTGCTCGGCCCCTGCAGCCTGATGCGGACCTCGCTGTCGCCCTTGTGGTGGCTGAGGATCTCGCCGAGGCGGCTCACCATGGGCGGGGTCACCTTCAGCGCCGGGATGGTGAGGATCACCGGGGCGTTGGCCCCGGCGTTCGACAGGTCGGGGATCATCAGCTCCATCGCCACCAGGCGGGGCACGTCCTCCCGCTTGTCGAGGCGGCCCTTGACGAACACCACGGCGTCCTCGACGAGTTGGGTGGACACCAACTGGTAGGTCGCCGGGAAGAACATGCACTCGATGGAGCCGGCGAGGTCCTCGACGGTGGCGATCGCCCAGGCGTTGCCCTGCTTGGTCATCTTGCGCTGGAGACCGGAGATGATGCCGCCGATGGTGACGACCGCGCCGTCGGCGTGCTCGCCGCCGGTGAGCTGGGAGATGCCCGCGTCGGCCTTGTCCGCGAGCACGTGCTCGAGACCGAACAGCGGGTGGTCGGAGACGTAGAGGCCGAGCATCTCCCGCTCCTGGGCGAGCAGATACGTCTTGTCCCACTCCTCGGAGGAGAACTCCACGTCAAGGCCGAAGCCGGGCTCGCCGCTGGTCTCCTCGCCCATTCCGCCGAAGAGGTCGAACTGGCCCTCGGCCTCCTTGCGCTTGACCGCGACCACGTTGTCGATCATCGGCTCGTACTGCGCGGTGAGGCCCTTGCGGGTGTGCCCCATCTCGTCGAAGGCGCCGGCCTTGATCAGCGACTCGGTGGTGCGCTTGTTGCAGACCACCGCCTCGACCTTGTCGAGGTAGTCGGGGAACGACGAGTACTTCCCCTTGGCCTTGCGGGACTTGATGATCGACTCGACGACGTTGGTGCCGACGTTGCGCACCGCGGAGAGGCCGAAGAGGATCACGTCGTCGCCCTGGGCGGCGAAGTTCGACTGGGACTCGTTGACGTTGGGCGGAAGCACCCGGATGCCCATGCGGCGGCACTCGTTGAGGTAGACCGCCGACTTGTCCTTGTCGTCCTTGACGGAGGTCAGCAGGCCCGCCATGTACTCGGCGGGGTGGTTGGCCTTCAGATAGGCGGTCCAGTACGAGACCAGGCCGTACGCGGCCGAGTGCGCCTTGTTGAACGCGTAGCCGGCGAAGGGGACCAGCACGTCCCACAGGGCCTGGATGGCCTCGTCGCTGAAGCCCTTCTTGCGGGCGCCCTCCTGGAAGATGGTGAAGTTCTTCGCCAGTTCCTCGGGCTTCTTCTTGCCCATCACGCGCCGCAGCACGTCGGCCTCGCCGAGCGAGTAGCCGGCGACGATCTGGGCGGCCTTCTGCACCTGCTCCTGATAGACGATCAGGCCGTAGGTGACGTCCAGGACCTCCTTGAGCGGCTCCTCCAGCTCCGGGTGGATGGGCGTGATCTCCTGCTGGCCGTTCTTGCGCAGGGCGTAGTTGGTGTGGGAGTTCATGCCCATCGGGCCCGGCCGGTACAGGGCCGAGACGGCGGAGATGTCCTCGAAGTTGTCCGGCTTCATCAGGCGCAGCAGGGAGCGCATCGGGCCGCCGTCGAACTGGAAGACGCCGAGGGTGTCGCCGCGCTGGAGCAGTTCGAAGGTCTTGGGGTCGTCCAGCTCCAGGCTGAGGAGATCGATGTCGATCCCCTTGTTGGACTTCACCATCTTGACGGCGTCGTCCATGATCGTGAGGTTGCGCAGGCCCAGGAAGTCCATCTTCAGCAGGCCCAGCGACTCGCAGCTCGGGTAGTCCCACTGCGTGATGGTCACGCCGTCGGTGTGCCTGACCCAGACCGGCACGTGCTCGGTGATGGTCTCGCTGGACATGATCACGCCGGCCGCGTGCACGCCCATCTGCCGCACCAGGCCCTCCACACCGCGCGCGGTGTCGATGACCTTCTTCACGTCCGGCTCGTTCTCGTACATCCCCCGGACCTCGCCCGCCTCCGAGTAGCGGGGGTGCTCGGGGTCGGTGATGCCGGACAGCGGGATGCCCTTGCCGAGGACGTCGGCGGGCATGGCCTTGGTGATGCGGTCGCCCATCGCGTACGGGTAGCCCAGCACGCGCGCGGAGTCCTTGATCGCGTTCTTGGCCTTGATGGTGCCGTAGGTGCCGATCATGGCGACCTTGTCGGCGCCGTACTTCTCCGTCACGTACCTGATCACCTCGACGCGCCTGCGCTCGTCGAAGTCGATGTCGACGTCGGGCATGGAGATGCGCTCGGGGTTGAGGAACCGCTCGAAGATCAGGCCGTGCGGGATCGGGTCGAGGTCGGTGATGCCGAGCGCGTAGGCGACGATCGAGCCGGCCGCGGAGCCTCGTCCGGGGCCGACCGCGATGCCGTTGTTCTTGGCCCACATGATGAAGTCGGCGACCACGAGGAAGTAGCCCGGGAACCCCATCTGGATGATGACGTCCATCTCGTACTCGACCTGCTTCTGCCGGTCGTCGGGGATGCCGCCGGGGAAGCGGCGCTCCATGCCGCGGCGGACCTCCTCCTTGAACCAGGTGACCTCGGTGTAGCCCTCGGGGATGTCGAACTTGGGCATGAGGTCGCGCTTCTCGAACATGCCGGTGGTGTCGACCATCTCGGCGACGAGGAGCGTGTTGGCGCAGCCCTCCTGCCAGGCGTCCGAGGAGTCGATGGCGTACATCTCCTCGGTCGACTTCAGGTAGTAGCCGGTGCCGTCGAACTTGAAGCGGTCGGGGTCGGAGAGGTTCTTGCCGGTCTGGATGCACAGCAGGGCGTCGTGCGCGCCGGCCTCGTGCGCGTAGGTGTAGTGCGAGTCGTTGGTGACCAGGGGCGGGATGCCGAGCTTGCGGCCGATCTCCAGCAGGCCGTCGCGGACCTTGCGCTCGATGTCGATGCCGTGGTCCATCAGCTCCAGGAAGTAGCGATCCTTGCCGAAGATGTCCTGGTAGTCGGCGGCGGCCTTCAGGGCCTCGTCGAAGTGGCCGAGGCGCAGCCGGGTCTGCACCTCGCCGGAGGGGCAGCCGGTGGAGGCGACGATGCCCTCGGACCACTGGGCGATCGTCTCCTTGTCCATCCGGGGCCACTTCTGCAGCCAGCCCTCGGCGTAGGCGTCGGAGGAGAGGCGGAAGAGGTTGTGCAGACCGGTCCTGTTCACCGCCCACATCGTCTTGTGGGTGTAACCGCCGGAACCGGAGATGTCGTCGCGCTTCTGGTGCGGCTGGCCCCACAGGATCTTGCGCTTGTTGCGCCGGGACTCGGGGGCGACATACGCCTCGATCCCGATGATCGGGGTGATTCCGGCCTTCTTCGCGGTGTGGAAGAAGTCGTACGCGCCGTGGAGGTTGCCGTGGTCGGACATCGCGATGTGCGTCATGCCCATCTCGTCGCACGCGTTGAACATGTCCTTCAGCCGCGCGGCACCGTCCAGCAGCGAGTACTGGGTGTGGACGTGCAGGTGCGTGAACGGCGGCTTCGACACGGTTCGGCCTCCATGGACAACATAGACGACGGGCTGCGGACAGTCCGGTGAACAGCGTCGAAGTCTATGCCCCGGCACTGACACGCGACCGCGTTCCAGCCGTACCTTCGGGCGGGACAGCGCGGGCACTCCGCCGCACCGCCGGACGTTGGTGTGGGGGAACGCCCCTGCCGGACCCACTCCACACGTCATGCACCACCTGCACCAGGAGGCACTCCGCGATGTCAGCGATGTCGGTCCCCCAGCTCAGCGACGAGCAGCGCGGCAAGGAGATCATCGCCGTCCTCGACACCGCCTTCGGCGAGCTCCTGGCCGACGATCCGGACGCGTTCGGCATGAGGCTGCGGAGGATGGCGTCCTCGGCCCTCGCGTTCCACCGGGCCACGGCCTGCCTCTTCCACCACGACCTGAGCGCCGACCGGCGCGGCGGCCCGTACCTGGACGACCGCACCTCGCGGGTGTGGATCCACGGCGACCTGCACGCGGAGAGCTTCGGCACCTACATGGACGCCGACGGCCGACTGGTCTTCAGCGCCACCGGCTTCGACGAGGCGTATGTCGGCCCCTTCACCCTGGACCTCAAGCGGTTCGCCGCCTCCCTCGCTCTCGTCGGGTACGCCAAGGCGCTCAGCGACGAGCGGATCACCGAGCTGGTGACGCTGTACGCGAGCGCGTACCGCGACCGGATCCACGCCCTGGCCACCGGCGCCAAGAGCGACGAGGTGCCGCCCTTCACCCTCGACACCGCCGAAGGCCCCCTTCTGGACACGCTGCGTGACGCGCGCTCGCTGACCCGTGCCGGGCTGCTGGAGTCGATGACCGGGATCCGCGACTTCGAGCGCCGCTTCGCGCCCGGCGGCGGCGCGGTCGAGCTGGACGCCGCCACCCGCTACAAGGTCCTCGCGGCCTTCGACGGCTATCTGGAGACCCTGCCGGAGGCTTCGCTTGCCCGCCCGGAGTCCTACCGTGTCAAGGACGTCGTCGGCCGCCGCGGGATCGACCCGGCCGGGCTGTCGTACGACATCCTCCTGGAGGGGCCCAGCGACGCCCTGGAGCACGACGTGGTGATCTCCGTCCAGCGTGCCCGGACCCCGGCGGCCGCCCGGCACGTCACGGACCAGGCGATCCACGACCACTTCCAGCACGAGGGCCACCGCACGGTGGTCTGCCGCCGCGCCCTCCAGGCGCACACCGACCCGTGGCTGGGCTGGACCGAGCTGGACGGCACGGGCCGGCTCGTCACCGAGGTCTCGCCGTACGCCGTGGACCTCGACTGGGACGCCGTGGACGACGGCTACGACCCGGAGGAGATCGAGCAGGTGGTCGCCGACCTGGGCCGGGCCACGGCCGCCATGCACGCGGCGGCGGACGACGCCTCGGGCGAGTCGCTGGTGCCGTTCTCCACCGAGCGGGCCATCGACGCGGCGATCGCGGGCGACGAGGAGGGCTTCGCGCCGCTGCTCGTCGACTTCGCGCACGCCTACGGCGCACGCGCGCGCGCCGACCACCGCGTCTTCGTGGAACTGCTGCGCAACGGGGGGATTCCGGGTCTGTGACGGATGGGCCGCACACAGGAACCCTTTAGGGGCCTCTTACCGGCCCGCATGACAGACTCTTTTCTCGCTATGGACATATCCGGGACCAGACTCAGAGCCGTGCGCGCGGCGCTGTTCACGGCCGTGGTCGTGACGCTCAGCACCGCGTCGCACGTGCTGCTGTCCCGGGCCCCGCTGCCGCTGAACACGGTGGCCGCGGTCGCGGCCGCCGTGTTCCTGCTCGCCTACGCCCTGGCCGGCCGCGAGCGGGGCTTCGGGCGGATCGCCGCCCTGCTGGTCCCCGTCGAGCTGGCCGCCGACACCGTCTTCACCACCGGGCAGCACCTGTGTTACGGCCCCGCGGGCGGCCCGGTCGCCGGTCCCTTGCGCTCGGTCGGCTTCGACGTGCTGTGCGGCGGGCACACCGACGTCGGCACCCCGCTGGCCCAGATGACCGGCGCCGACACCGGCCGGCTGACGGCCCTGCTCGCGCACGCCGACCCGGCCACGGCATGGCTGCTGCTGGCCGCGCACATCGGCGTCGGCCTGCTCGCGGCCGGCTGGCTGCGGCGCGGCGAGCGGGCGCTCGCCCAGCTGCTGTGCGCGGTGGCCGCCACGACCTTCCGGCCGCTGCTGCTCGCGGTGGCGGCCGTCACGGTGCGCCGTGCCCGCCCGGCGGTCCGGCCGGCGCGTCCGGCGCCGCGTATCGCCGGGCTGCGTGCCCGCGTCCTCGTGTACTCCCTGGGACGGCGCGGACCGCCGTGCCCGAACGCCCTCGCGCTCGTCTGAGCGACGACCCCGGGCGTCCCGAGCACGACCAGTCCCCCTTCGTACCCCGCGCACGAAGCTGCGCGTCCCACAGGAGAACACCACCATGAGCAAGCGGAACAGCCAGTCGGCGAAGACGGCGGCCCGGGAGCGGCTGCGCGTCGAGCGCGAGCGCGAGGCCAAGCGGGCCAAGATCAAGCGGCAGCTCACCGTGGCCGGCGCGGTCGTGGTCGTGCTGGCCGCGGCCGGCGGCATCGGCTACGCCGTCGTCCAGGCCAACAAGCCCGGCCACTGGGAGGCCGTGAAGGACGAGAAGGTCGTCGCCCCGGCCAACACCACCGGCACCGACGGCACGACCGTGGTCATCGGCAAGAGCTCGGCCCAGAAGACCCTCAAGATCTACGAGGACCCGCGCTGCCCGATCTGCGGCCAGTTCGAGGGAGCGGTCGGCACGACCGTCAAGAAGGACGTCGACGACGGCAAGTTCAAGCTCCAGTACATCGGCGGCACCTTCATCGACAACCACGACAACGGCGAGGGCTCCAAGAACGCGATGAGCGCCATGGGCGCCGCGCTCGACGTCAGCCCCGAGGCGTTCCTCGAGTACAAGTCCGCCCTGTACTCGACGAAGTGGCACCCGGAGGAGTCCGACGACAAGTTCAAGAACGACGACTACCTCATCAAGGTGGCGGACACCGTGCCGGCCCTGAAGGACAACGCGTCGTTCCGCGCCGCCGTCAAGAGCGGCAAGTACGACGCCTGGGCGGTCGCCATGTCGAAGACCTTCGACAACAACAAGGACGGGGTGACCGGCACCCCGAGCCTGGTCATGGACGGCAAGAAGGTGACCACGCCCGGCACCGACAACCCGCCGATGACGGTGGACGAGTTCAACGCGGCGGTGGACGCCGCCCTCAAGGGCTGAGCCCGGCCGGGAGCGCCCAGGAGCTAGGAGCCCTGGGCGTTCCCGTCGAGTTCCGCGAGGAAGCCGAGCGCCACCCGCCAGGTGGCCTCGGCGGCCTCCCCGTCGTAGTCCGGCAGGTCGGGGTCGGTGTAGAGGTGGCCGGCCCCGGCGTAGCGGTAGACCTCCACGTCGGCGCCGGTCCGGCCCATCTGCAGGTACCAGGCGCTCAGCCAGTCGTCCGGCTCGAACGGGTCGGGTTCGGCCACGTGCAGCTGGACGGGCAGGCCGTCGGCGGTCGCGTTCGGCGCGACGTCCGAGGTGCCGTGCAGCAGGAGCAGCCCGCGGGCCTTCTCGTCACCGAGCGCGAGCGTCTGCGCGATGGCGGCCCCGAACGAGAACCCGGCGTAGACCAGGCCGCGCTCCGAGTAGGGCGCCGCGGCCAGCACGGCCCGCTTGAGCAGCTCGTCCTTGCCGATCGCTTCCTTGCAGGCCGTGCCCTCCTCGACCGTGTCGAACGTACGGCCCTCGAAGAGATCCGGGGTCCACACCTCGTGCCCGGCGGAGCGCAGCCGGTCCGCGGCCCGGCGCACCGCGGGTCCGAGGCCGTAGGTCGAGTGGAAGAGCACGATGTTCATGAGCCCATGGTGCCAGCCGGGTACGACGGCCTCCGACCGGCCGGGTGCGCGTCCGTCCGGAGAGCGCCCGCGGACAGGCCCGGGGAGAGGATCGTCACACCGTCCCCGGCCCTACCCGCGATCTTCACGCTCACACATGTTCACACCGCGTGTCGCGGGTTAGGTTCGCTGGCATGGAGAACGTACTCCGCCCTCTGATCGTCGTCGGCGGCTCGGTCGTCCTCACGCTGGTCATCGGCTGGGCCACCGACCTGCTGCTGCGCAAGGCCGACGAACGGCACCACGACAACCCGCTGTGGGGCCTGCTGCGCCGTGCCCGCGTCCCCTACCAGCTCGTGCTGTGCGCCGCCCTGCTGCGCGGCTCCTACGACCAGGCCGAGCTGCTGGAGGAGCACCGGGTCGGGATCGGCCGGACGCTGACCCTGGTGCTGATCGGGTCGGCCGCCTGGCTGGTGATCCGGATCGCGGGGGCCGTCGTCGAGACCACGTACACGCGGTACGCCAACTCCCGCGCCCACCGGGATCCGGCCCGGGTGCGGCGGGTGCGCACCCAGGTCGAGCTGATCATGCGTGTGGTCTCGGCTGTGGTCATCGTGGTGGCGGCGGCCTCGATGCTGCTGACCTTCCCGGCGATGCGTGCGGCCGGCGCCTCGCTGCTGGCCTCGGCCGGCCTCCTCGGCATCGTCGCCGGTGTCGCCGCGCAGTCCACGCTGAGCAACATGTTCGCGGGGCTGCAGATCGCCTTCGGCGACATGGTGCGGATCGGCGACACCGTGGTCGTCAACGGCGAGTGGGGCACGGTCGAGGAGATCACGCTGACCTTCCTGACGGTACGGACCTGGGACGAGCGCCGGATCACCATGCCGGTGTCGTACTTCACGTCCAACCCGTTCGAGAACTGGTCGCGCGGCACCCCGCAGATGACCGGCACCGTCTACCTGCACCTCGACCACTGCGCGCCGATGGACGCGATGCGCGAGAAGCTGCGCGACATCCTGCGCGAGTGCCCGGCCTGGGACGGCCGCGCCTACAACCTGGTGGTCACGGACACGACGCCGACGACGATGGAGGTACGGGCGCTGGTGACGGCGAAGGACGCCGGCGACATCTGGACGGTGCGGGTCGTGGTCCGCGAGCAGCTGCTGCGCTGGCTCTCCGAACACCACCCCTACGCCCTCCCCCGCATCAACACGGCCCAAGCCGTGCCACCCCCGGCCCGCCACGACGGGACACCCCGCCCCGCCTTCGAGGACTCCCGGACCGGCCCCGCCTGACCTTCGGCCGGGAGCGAGACCCGGACCGGCCCCGCGACCACGGTGGGGTCAGTGGCCGCGTTCCGCGCCGCCGTTGACCTGGATGATCTGGGAGGTGATGTGGGCGGCGGACGGTGAGGCCAGCCAGTGCAGGGTTGCCGCGATGTCGCCCGGGGTTCCGGGGCGGCCGGTGGAGGTCTCGGCGACGAGGCGTTCTCGGCGGGCGTCGTCCATCGAGTCACCGAAGAAGTCGGTGTCCTCGACGTATCCGGGCGCGACCAGGTTCACCGTGATCCCGCGCGGGCCCAACTGGCGGGCGAGGTCGTGGGCGTAGGGGTGCAGGGCGGCCTTGGAGGCGGCGTAGGCGCCGCTGCCCGAACCGCGGTACGCGGCGATGGAGCTGAGGAACAGCACCCGGCCGCCCGGTTCGGCGAGCCGCTCCTTGAGTGCCTCCGTGAGCAGCACCGCGGTCAGGGTGTTGATCCGGAAGTTCACCATCCAGTTGTCGGCGACGAGTTCGAGCGGGTCCTCCCGCTCCACCCGGGGCTCCAGCCGCCCCGATCCCCCGGCGCTGTGGATCAGCACGTCCACCGCCCCGAGCTCGTCGGCCACGAACCGGGCGACCGACCGCGCCCCGGCCACGTCACCGACGTCCGCGGCGAACGTCAGCGCGCCCGGCACCCCGGCCCGGTGCAGCACCTCGCCCCGCCGCCCGAGCAGCAGCACCCGGTCCCCGTCGGCCGCGAAGGTCCGCGCCGCGGCGAGTCCGATCCCCGTTCCGCCCCCGCTGATGACGACGTTGCGACTCATGGTCGCGAGCGTACCGAGACGGCACCGGCCGGTCCCGTACGCCGAGCGGGGCTTACCGCAGACTGCGTACGTCCAGGTGGCGCAGTACCCGGTCCACGATCTCCGGGTCGGCCCCCGGCTCCCGGCGCGCCGCCAGCACCTCGTGCCGCGCCGCGCTGAGCATCTCGCTCTGGATCCGCCGCAACCGCTTCAGCCGCCGTACGCGCTTGTCGTGGCCCTCCCGGCGCTCCTCCTCCCCCCACTGCGGGCTGATCCGCAGCCCGATGTCGAAGGCCCGCCGCAGCATCTGCTCGGACAGCTCCTCCGGCAGTTCCTCGACCGCCTCGATCTCCCGCAGCCGCCGTCTGGCGGCCCGCGCCGCCCGCGCCGCCAGCTCCTCCTCGAACGCCTTCTCCCGTTCGGTGTCCGCCCGCACCCCCAGCCGTTTGACCAGCCACGGCAGCGTGAGCCCCTGGAGCACGAGCGTCGCCATGATCACCCCGAAGGCGATGAACACGATCTCGTCCCGGTCGGGGAAGGGCGCGCCGCTGTCCGTCTTCAGCGGAATGGCCAGGGCGAGCGCCACCGAGGCCACACCGCGCATTCCGGACCACCACATGACGACGCTCTCCCGCCAGGTCATGGGGATGTCCTCCTCGTAGTCCCGCAGCGCGTGCAGCCGTCTGGTGAGCCAGGAGGCCGGAAGCAGCCACACCAGCCGTACGAGCACCACCACGGCCACGACCGCGCCTGACCAGCCCAGCAGCTCGCCCCACCGGCCCGAGGCGGTGCGCAGCGCGTTGTGCAGCTCGAGGCCGATCAGCCCGAACGCGACCCCGGTGACGAGCGTGTCCACGACGTCCCAGACGGTGTGCCCGGCCAGCCGGGTCATCACGTCGTCGGCGTCGGAGGCGTACTCCGCCAGGAACAGCGCGGTGGTGAGCACGGCGAGGACCCCGGAGCCGTGCAGCTCCTCGGCCAGCACGTAGGAGGCGTACGGCACGAGCAGCGTCAGCCCGATCTGCAGGGTCGGGTCCCCCAGCAGGTCCAGCACCTTGTTCGTGCCCCAGCCGAGCAGTATGCCGACGACCACCGCCACCACCGCGGACAGCACCAGGTCGAGCCCGGCCCGCCAGGCCGAGAACTCCCCGCTGACGGCGGCGGCGATGGCCACGTGGTAGAGGACGATGGCGGTGACGTCGTTGAACAGCCCCTCGCCCTCCAGGATCGACACCAGGCGGCGCGGCAGCCCGAGCTGCCCGGCCACCGCGGTCGCGGCGACCGGGTCGGGCGGCGCGACCAGCGCGCCCAGGGCCACGGCGGCTGCGACGGACAGTCCCGGCACGATGGCGTGCGAGACGAGGGCGACACAGAAGGTCGTGACGAACACCAGCGCCACGGCCAGCAGGAAGATCGGCCGTTTGTGCGCCGTGAACTGTCGCCAGGACGTGCGCCGTACGGCGGCGTAGAGCAGCGGCGGCAGCAGGGCGGGCAGGATCAGGGCGGGCGGGATGTCGACGTTGGGGACGAAGTGGAGCAGGGCGAGGGCGATCCCGAGCAGCGTCATCAGGATCGGCGCGGGCAGCCCGAGCCGGTCGCCGACCGGGACGCTGATCACGGCCCCCAGCAACACGACGAACAGCAGGGCCAACTGATCCACGCTCAGCGCTCCGGGACGTCGGACGTTCACACGGCAGGCTTCAAGCCTGCCATGCCGCCCCGCTCACCGGCCGCTTCGGACCCGCGGGCTACAAGGCGCGCCGCATCGCGCGGTGCGGGATGCCCGCGTCGGGGAACTCCGGTCCGTACGCCGCGTAACCCAGCCGCTCGTAGAAGCCGAGCGCGTGGCTCTGCGCGTGCAGGTCCACCGCCGTGAGGCCACGCGCGCGTGCGGCGTCCTCGATCGCGCGCACCAGGGCCGCGCCGACGCCGAGACCGCGTGCCGCCGCGGTGACGGCGAGCCGTCCCAGGGAGCCGAGGGCCGGGTCGCCGCCGGTCTTCGCGGCGGCCTCCGCGCCGTGCAGCAGCCGCCCGGTGCCGAGCGGCTCACCGTCCTCGCGGACCGCCAGCACGTGCACGGCGACGGCGTCGTACTCGTCGTACTCGATGTCCTGCGGGACGCCCTGCTCGACGACGAAGACCTCCTTGCGCACCGCGAAGCACGCCTCGCGGTCGGCGGGGTCCCCGGCGACGCGCACCTCGTAGGGCACGCTCATGCGTACGTCTCCTCGCGCACCTGGTCCAGGGCCTTCTGGAGGTCCTCGGGGTAGTCGCTGGCGAACTCCACCCACTGGCCGTCGCCGGGGTGCTCGAAGCCGAGCCGGACCGCGTGCAGCCACTGGCGGGTCAGCCTCAGCCGCTTGGCGAGGGTGGGGTCGGCGCCGTAGGTCAGGTCACCGACGCAGGGGTGGCGGTGGGCGGCCATGTGCACGCGGATCTGGTGGGTGCGCCCGGTCTCCAGCTTGACGTCGAGCAGGGAGGCCGCGCGGAACGCCTCGATCAGGTCGTAGTGCGTGACGGACGGCTTGCCGTCGGCGGTGACGGCCCACTTGTAGTCGTGGTTCGGGTGCCGGCCGATGGGCGCGTCGATGGTGCCGCTGGTCGGGTCGGGGTGGCCCTGGACCAGGGTGTGGTAGCGCTTGTCGACCGTGCGCTCCTTGAACTGGCGCTTGAGCGACGTGTACGCGTACTCGGACTTGGCGACCACCATCAGGCCCGAGGTGCCGACGTCGAGGCGGTGCACGATGCCCTGGCGCTCGGCGGCGCCGGAGGTGGAGATGCGGTAGCCGGCCGCCGCGAGGCCGCCGATCACGGTCGGGCCCGACCAGCCGGGGCTGGGGTGCGCGGCGACGCCGACCGGCTTGACGATCACGACCACGTCGTCGTCGTCGTGCACGATCTCCATGCCCTCGACCGGCTCGGCGACCACCTGCACGGGCGCGGGTGCCCGCGGCATCTCGACCTCGAGCCAGGCACCGCCCCGCACTCGCTCGGACTTGCCGGCCACCGTGCCGTCGACCAGCACCTTGCCCGTGGCGGCCAGCTCCGCCGCCTTCGTACGGGAGAAGCCGAACATCCGGGAGATGGCGGCGTCGACGCGCTCGCCCTCCAGGCCTTCGGGCACGGGCAGGGTACGGATCTCGGGAAGCGTGCTCACCCGTCGAGTATGCCGGACCGGTCCGGCGGTCCCGTCCCGGGCTCAGTCCTTGTGTACGGTCCCGTCCGGGTCGAGGCCGCGGAAGGAGAGCAGCACGATCAGGATGCCGCCGCACACGATCGCCGAGTCGGCGAGGTTGAACACGGCGAAGTGCTTGGGCGAGATGAAGTCGACCACGGCGCCCTCGAAGACGCCCGGCGCCCGGAAGAGCCGGTCGGTGAGGTTGCCCAGCGCGCCGCCGAGCAGCAGGCCCAGCGCGATGGCCCAGGGCAGGCTGTAGAGCTTGCGCGCGAGGCGGGCGATCACCACGATCACGGCGGCCGCGATGACGGTGAAGAGCACGGTGAAGGCCTCGCCGAAGCCGAAGGCGGCGCCCGCGTTGCGGATCGCCTCCAGTTGCAGCCAGTCGCCGATGAGCCGGATCGGGGGGCGGTGCTCCAGCTTGGCGACCACGAGCATCTTGCTGGCCAGGTCGAGGGCGTAGGCGATGGCCGCGACCGTGAACAGCACGGCGATCCGGCGCCGGCCGCGGGGCCGCCCGTCGGCGGGTGCCCGCCCGTCGGCGCCGGCCGGCGTCCCGCTCGTCCCGTCCGGGGCCGCCGCCGTGCCGCCGGTGCCGGGCCCGCCCGCCGGGGCCTGTGCCCCTTCGGCGCCGGACGGGCCGCCCGGTGCGGTGTCCCCTCCGGGTCGCTGCCGCCCCGCTCCCGCCGCCCCCGGAGTGTCCGGCGTACCGATGATGCGCTCCGCCTCTGCCACGTGAGTCCCTTGACCTAGGTACCTGACTGAGGACGAGACTACGGCACGCCTCGTACCCGGTTCAGTACCGGCGTTCCTGCTTCTGCTTGCACTCCACGCACAGGGTGGCCCGCGGGAAGGCCTGCATGCGGGCCTTGCCGATGGGGTTGCCGCAGGTCTCGCACAGGCCGTAGGTGCCCGCGTCGAGCCGTTGCAGGGCCCGCTCGGTCTGGGTGAGCATCTCGCGCGCGTTGGCGGCCAGCGCCATCTCGTGCTCGCGGGTGATGTTCTTGCTGCCGGTGTCCGCCTCGTCGTCGCCCGCGCCGTCGCCGGAGTCCCGCATCAGGCCCGCGAGGGACTCCTCGGACGAGGTGATCTCGGCGCTCAGCCGCTCCATCTCGGACTCCAGCTCCGCGCGGGCCTCCGAGGCCTCCTCCAGGGTCCAGGGGTCCTCGCCCGGACGTACCGGGAGGTCGCCCGGATCCACCGCCGCGGCGATGCGTGCCTTGGGCACGGCGGTCTTGGCCGCCGCGGCCGTGCCTGGGGTCTTCTTCGCAACCACTGTCGTGGCTCCCGTCTGCTTCGCGGCCCGCGCCGCGCCCGCCTTCTTGGCCGTCCTCTTCCTGCCCGCACCAGCACCGGAGACACCAGGAGCCACCACATGCCCCGCACCGTCCCCGCCCCCCGCCCCGCCACCCCGATCGCGCACGGTCCCCCTGCTCCCCGTCCGCCCGGCCTTCCGGGTCCCCGGGCCCTCGACGGCAGCCCCGTCGGCCACCGACTCCTCACCGGCAGCGCCCACCGCCCGCCGAGCACCCTCTCGCCCCGCCTTACGGGTGGCCCGCTCCTCCTCGGCGCCCGCGCCCCCGCCGGAAGCCACCACGGACCCACGAGCACCCTTTCCGCCCGCCTTACGAGCGGCCTCCTTCCCGGTGGCCGCCCTCCTGGCGGCCGGCTTCTCGGCGGCGCTGTGGGTGCCCGCGCTCCCGCCGTCGGTGTGCTTGCCCCCGGGCCTTGCGGACACGGCGGGTCCGGCCACCGCCTCGGCGCCCGTTTCCTCGCCCGCGGCGTGCTTCTTCACGGCCTCTCGTGCGGCGCCCACGCCACGCCCGCCTGCCGCGCCACCATCGGCAGCGGCCTTCCCCGTGCCCGGCCGCCCGGCGGCGGCCTTCTTCACGGCTGTCCGGACCGTGCGCGCGCCCCTGCCGACGGCATCCGCCGCGGAGGGGCCCTCGGCCGGCTTCTCCCCTGCGTCCGGGGCCTCCGCGGGCTCCGGCCCGGCGGGGGGCTTCCGCGGCGTGGTCCGCTTGCCCGGGGGCTTCTTCGCCGTGGCGGCCCCGGAACGCGGCTCCGCGGCGGCGGGGCGCTTCTCAGGCGCCGCCCTGCCCGCCGCCGGCTTCTTCGCGGCGGCCTTCCGCGTGCCCTTCGCGGGAGCCGGCTGCGCCGGTTCCCGGGGCGCCGCCGTCCGCTCCCCCGCGGCAGCCGGTTCCTCCCCGGCCGGCCCCTGCCCGCGCCCGGCCGTGTTCGCCCTGTCCGTCGGGCCCCTGCGCCCGCGTCCGGCCGTCGGTCCGGCCTCGGCCGTCCGCTTGTGCTTCGGCGTGACCGGCTCCTTCATGGCCACCGCCTCCTTCGCGGCCCCGCCTGATGCCCTGGCCGCCGCTCGGGTGGTCTTCCTGGCCGCGCCGCCGGCGGCATCGGGGCCAGTGCCCCGGGACCTGCCGGACGCCGACTGCTCGGCGGTCTGCTTCGCCACCATGGCCGCGGCCCCTTCACATATTGTGATCTTGCTCGCGAATCGTGCTGGGACGATAAATCGACTCGAGTCCCGCGGCAACGGGGCACGCCGCCCGATTCGCCCGCCTCGCGCGGATCGCGCGGCCGGCATGCATGCGTTGTGCCCAGCTCGCCGCCACGTAATCCGACCAGCCGCACGTCCTACGATCCGGACGGCGCCGCCGCGCAACCGGGTCACCACCGGTCCGGAAATCGGTTCGGCCCCGGTCGCCGGGGCGCCGTACACTGGGCGGAGCGAAAAGCGTGGATGGGGACGAGTAGCGGCGTACGCAGCCAAGAGCGACCCGGGGACGGTGTGAGCCCGGGGGTGAGCGCGACGCGAAGATCACCCCGGAGCCGCCGGAAGAAAGCCCCCAGCACCGAGCCAGGGGCCGGTAGAACCGGTATCGCGACCTCAATGAGGGGGCTCGTCGGAGCGTACGGCGCACCGGTGGGCCAAGGAGGGTGGTACCGCGGGAGCGCGCCGCACACGGCGTGGACAGCTCAAAGGCTCTCGTCCCTCCGACGGAAGGCAGCACATCCGCCGGAGGAAGCTCGTTGAATACGCAGCCGCAGTACCGCCAGGTGCCCGCGCAGGTCGACCTGCCCGCCCTCGAGCACGCCGTGCTCGACTTCTGGCGTGAGCAGAAGATCTTCGCCAAGAGCCTGGAACAGTCCGAGGGCCGCCCCGAGTGGGTGTTCTACGAGGGCCCGCCCACCGCCAACGGCATGCCGGGCGCCCACCACATCGAGGCACGCGTCTTCAAGGACGTCTTCCCCCGCTTCCGCACCATGCGCGGCCACCACGTGGCCCGCAAGGCCGGCTGGGACTGCCACGGCCTCCCGGTGGAGCTGGCGGTCGAGAAGGAGCTCGGCTTCAGCGGCAAGAAGGACATCGAGGCTTACGGCATCGCCGAGTTCAACGACAAGTGCCGCGAGTCCGTGCTCCGCCACACCGACGCGTTCTCCGAGCTGACGACCCGCATGGGCTACTGGGTCGACCTCGACGAGGCGTACGTCACCATGGAGCCCGAGTACATCGAGTCCGTCTGGTGGTCGCTGAAGGAGATCTTCAACAAGGGCCTGCTGGTCCAGGACCACCGCGTCGCCCCCTGGTGCCCGCGCTGCGGCACGGGACTGTCCGACCACGAGCTCGCCCAGGGCTACGAGACGGTCGTCGACCCGTCCGTCTACGTCCGCTTCCCGCTCACCTCCGGTCCGCTCGCCGGCCAGGCCTCGCTGCTGGTGTGGACGACGACCCCGTGGACGCTGGTGTCCAACACCGCGGTCGCCGCGCACCCCGAGGTCACCTACGTGGTCGCGACCAACGGCGAGGAGAGGCTCGTCGTCGCCGAACCGCTGCTCGGCAAGGCGCTCGGCGAGGGCTGGGAGAGCACGGGCGAGACCTTCACCGGCGCCGAGATGGAGCGCTGGACCTACCGACGCCCGTTCGAGCTCGTAGAGTTCACGGAGCCGGCCCACTACGTGGTCAACGCCGAGTACGTCACCACCGAGGACGGCACCGGTCTGGTCCACCAGTCCCCCGCCTTCGGTGAGGACGACCTCAAGGTCTGCCGGTCCTACGGCCTGCCCGTGGTCAACCCCGTCCGCGCGGACGGCACGTTCGAGGACGACGTCCCGCTGGTCGGCGGCGTCTTCTTCAAGAAGGCGGACGAGAAGCTCACCGAGGACCTCGGCGAGCGCGGCCTGCTCTTCCGGCACGTGCCGTACGAGCACAGCTACCCGCACTGCTGGCGGTGTCACACCGCGCTCCTGTACTACGCGCAGCCGTCCTGGTACATCCGCACCACCGCGATCAAGGACCGGCTGCTCGAGGAGAACGAGAAGACCAACTGGTTCCCCGAGAACGTCAAGCACGGCCGGTACGGCGACTGGCTGAACAACAACATCGACTGGGCGCTGTCCCGCAACCGCTACTGGGGCACACCGCTGCCGATCTGGCGCTGCGAGGACGGCCACCTCACCTGTGTCGGCTCCCGAGCGGAGCTGTCCGCCCTGACCGGCACCGACCAGTCGGAGCTCGACCCGCACCGCCCGTTCATCGACGACGTCGCCTTCCCGTGCCCGCGGTGCGAGAAGACGGCCACACGCGTGCCCGAGGTCATCGACGCCTGGTACGACTCGGGTTCGATGCCGTTCGCGCAGTGGGGCTACCCGTACAAGAACAAGGAGCTGTTCGAGAGCCGGTACCCGGCGCAGTTCATCTCCGAGGCGATCGACCAGACCCGCGGCTGGTTCTACACGCTGATGGCGATCGGCACGCTGGTCTTCGACAAGTCCTCGTACGAGAACGTCGTGTGCCTGGGCCACATCCTCGCCGAGGACGGCCGGAAGATGTCCAAGCACCTGGGCAACATCCTCCAGCCGATCCCGCTCATGGACCAGCACGGCGCGGACGCGGTGCGCTGGTTCATGGCGGCCGGCGGCTCGCCGTGGGCGGCCCGCCGGGTGGGCCACGGCACCATCCAGGAGGTCGTCCGCAAGACGCTCCTGACCTACTGGAACACGGTCGCCTTCCAGGCTCTGTACGCCCGTACGTCGGCCTGGTCGCCCACCGAGGCCGACCCGGCCCCGGCCGACCGCCCGCTGCTCGACCGCTGGCTGCTCAGTGAGCTGCACGCGCTGACCGACCAGGTCACGCAGGCCCTGGAGGCGTACGACACACAGCGCGCCGGCAAGCTGCTGTCCGCGTTCGTCGACGACCTGTCGAACTGGTACGTCCGCCGCTCGCGCCGCCGGTTCTGGCAGGGCGACAAGGCCGCGCTGCGCACGCTGCACGAGGTGCTGGAGACGGTGACCAGGCTGATGGCGCCGATCACCCCGTTCATCACCGAGCGGGTCTGGCAGGACCTGATCGTGCCGGTGGTCCCGGGCGCCCCGGAGTCGGTGCACCTGGCCTCCTGGCCGGAGGCGGACCTCGGGGCGATCGACCCGGAGCTGTCGAAGCAGATGGTGCTGGTGCGCCGCCTGGTGGAGCTGGGCCGTGCCACGCGCGCGGAGTCGGGCGTCAAGACACGCCAGCCGCTCTCGCGCGCGCTGGTCGCGGCGGCGGGCTTCGAGTCCCTGGACCGGGAGCTGCACGCGCAGATCACGGAGGAGTTGAACGTCTCCTCCCTGGCGTCGCTGAGCGAGGTCGGCGGGTCCCTGGTGGACACCACCGCCAAGGCCAACTTCCGAGCGCTGGGCAAGCGGTTCGGCAAGCGGGTGCAGGACGTCGCCAAGGCCGTCGCGGGCGCGGACGCGGCGGCGCTGTCGCTGGCGCTGCGCGAGGGCACGGCGTCGGTGGAGGTCGACGGCGAGACGGTGACGCTCGCGCCGGACGAGGTGATCATCACCGAGACCCCGCGCGAGGGCTGGTCGGTGGCGTCCGACTCCGGTGCCACGGTCGCCCTCGACCTGGAGATCACGGAGGAGCTGCGCCGTGCCGGGCTGGCCCGGGACGCGATCCGGCTGATCCAGGAGGCCCGCAAGAACAGCGGCCTCGACGTGGCCGACCGGATCGCGCTGCGCTGGACCGCGACGGATCCGGCGACCATCGCCGCCCTGAGCGAGCACGCGTCGCTGATCGCCGAGGAGGTCCTGGCAACGGACTTCGCCCAGGGCGAGGCGGACGCCTCCTACGGCGCGCCCTTCACCGACGAGGGCCTGTCCCTGGCCTTCCGCCTCCACAAGGCGTGAGCCACCGGGGGACGGCGCCCAAGGGCGTCGCTCCCCGCACCGCTTGAAGGGGCGCCGCACACGGGAACGGCCCCGGAGGGATGTCCCTCCGGGGCCGTTCTCTCAGGCTGCCGATGCCTAGTCGTCAGAACCCTTCAGGGTTCCCTCAGTTGTCGTCCTCGTCGATCAGGAAGCCGCGCATGGGCGACGGCGCCTGACCCATCGGGGCCGGACCCTGCGGACGCACGGGGGCCATCGGCTGGGTCATCGCCGGGGCCATCTGCTGCTGACCGCCGTAGGACGGACCGGACGGGCCGGGCGCACCGCCCATCGGCTGCCCGCCGTAGGACGGGGCACTCGCGCCGGCCGGGGCCATGGAGGGCGCCGGGGACGGCGGCAGGGACGGGGCCGCGGGGGTGCGCGGCGGGGCGAGGGAGTCGTCGGCCTGCGTCTCCAGCTGGCGCAGCTGCGACTCCAGGTACGACTTCAGGCGCGTGCGGTACTCGCGCTCGAAGCCGCGCAGGTCCTCGACCTTGCGCTCCAGCGTGGCGCGGGCGGACTCCAGGGAGCCCATCGCGACGCGGTGCTTCTCCTGCGCGTCCCGCTCCAGGGCGTCGGCCTTGGCACGGGCGTCACGCTCCAGACCCTCGGCACGCGAACGCGCCTCGCCGACGATCTTGTTGGCCTCGGAGCGCGCCTCGGCGATCGCCTGGTCGGCGGTCTGCTGGGCCAGCGACAGGACGCGCGCGGCGCTGTCGCCACCGGGACCCTGACCCATCGGACCGGGACCCTGGCCCATCGGGCCGGGACCCATCTGGCCCTGCATCGGGTTCTGCATCTGACCCTGCATCGGGTTCTGCATCTGACCCTGCATCGGGCCTGGACCCTGACCCATCGGACCGGGACCCATCTGGCCGGGACCACCGGGACCCTGGGGACCCTGACCGCCCGGCCCGGCCGGAAGCTGCGGAGCACCGCTGGGCAGCTGGGGCGGGCCACCCATGGGGCCGCCCATCTGCTGCTGCGGCGGGCCCGATATCCCGGCGGGCACAGGCGCGCCGGGACCTCGCATGCCCTGCTGCTGAGGATGCGGTGGCTGCTGCTGGTCCTCCGGAGGCTTGCGCATGTTCTGCTGGTTCTGGGCAGCAGCGCGCGTGGCCGCGGCCAGCTTGGCGCGCAGGTCCTCGTTCTCGCGGAGCAGTCGGGTCAGCTCGGCTTCGACCTCGTCGAGGAAGGCATCGACCTCGTCCTCGTCATAGCCTTCTCGGAGGCGGACGGTCGTGAACTGCTTGTTCCGCACGTCCTCGGGGGTCAACGGCATCTCTTCACCTCAACGTAGTCATCGGCAGTCGGCAAGACCGTATCGTCCACAGTCACGTCGCGAGGTTCCCCACGAAGTAGATCAGGATGTAGACGATGATCATCAGTACGAAGAAGGACAGGTCGAGCGCCACGCCCCCGAGACGCAGCGGCGGGATGAACCGCCGCAGAAGCTTCAGCGGTGGATCGGTGACAGTGTAGGTGGCCTCCAGAACGACCACCATCGCCTTGCCGGGTTGCCACGAGCGGGCGAACTGGAACACATAGTCCATGACCAGCCGGAAGATCAGCACGATGAGGAACACCGTCAGCGCGATGTAGAGAACCTCCATGGCCACACGCATGATCGGTGCTTCCCTCTCCCCTGTTCCGTGCCTGTTCTACGGTGTTGCGTCTCAGCTCTGGTTGAAGAACCCGCCCTCTGCGATGCGGGCCTTGTCCTCCGCCGTGACATCGACGTTAGCAGGCGACAACAGGAACACCTTCTGCGTCACCCGCTCGATACTGCCGTGAAGACCAAACACCAGACCGGCGGCAAAGTCGACAAGTCGCTTCGCGTCTGTGTCATCCATCTCAGTCAGATTCATGATCACCGGGGTGCCCTCACGGAAGTGTTCCCCGATGGTACGGGCCTCGTTGTAGGTCCGGGGGTGAAGTGTGGTGATCCGGTACGGCTCTCGTTCCGACACGACCTTGGGCATGATCACCGGTGCGTTCTTCTCCAGGCTTGCGCGGTCTTGTGTGATGGACGCCACGGGCGCGATGCGCGCCGGGCGCCCGGATTCCGCCGGGAGCGAAGCGGAATGCGACACCGGTTCGCGGGGCGCCGGAGGCTGCGCCACTCGCACCGGTTCATCCCTTTGGGGCTGATGTGCACCATGCGGCTGGTGCGGCGGATCGTGCCGTCGGCGGTCCCGCTCGGGTTCCGGGTCCAGCTCGGGTTCGAAGTCGTCATCGGGGTCGAATCCCCGGCCGTCGTAGCCATCGTCCTCCACGAGGCCGAGGTAGACCGCCATCTTGCGCATCGCGCCGGCCATGCTCTGAGTCCTCCGCTCTGTGGTGGATCCGCTGACGACCGCCAAGTGCCCGCGATCCACGAGGTCGTTGCGCCCCGTTGGGCGATATTGACCATATTTTCTGCTGTGGTCCGACTTCTTGGCGACGTTACCCGAGCCTGGGGCGGACTCCGAGTACCGCGCTGCCGACGCGCACATGTGTCGCCCCGGCGGCCACGGCCTGTTCGAGGTCCCCGCTCATCCCTGCCGAGACCATGGTGGCAGCCGGATGGACAGCGCGCAGGTCGGTCGACAAATCCATGAGGCGCTCGAACGCGGCCTGTTGCCGGCCGGCGTACTCCCCGGTCAGCGGGGCGACGGTCATCAGTCCGTCGAGGCGCAGCCCCTCGGAGCGGGCGACGAGGTCGGCCAACTCTTCGATTCCGCCGGGCCCCACACCCCCTCGCTCCCCGCGTCCGCTCTCCCCCGCGTCGAGGGCCACCTGGATGAGGCAGCCGAGCTCGCGCTCCGCCCGCACGGCCTCCCTGGAGAGCGCGGTGACGAGCCGGGAGCGGTCGAGTGACTGGACGACATCGGCGTAACCGACCACGGATCGCACTTTATTGGTCTGAAGTTGACCGACAAAATGCCACGTCAGAGGCAAATCAGCACACTCGGCGGCTTTGGGCGCCGCCTCCTGGTCACGGTTCTCGGCGGTGTGGCGCACGCCGAGTTCCGACAGGATCCGTACATCCGATGCCGGGTACGTCTTGGTGACCACGACGAGGGTCACCTCCTCCCGTGCCCGGCCCGCGGCCGCGCACGCGGCGGCGATACGCCGCTCCACCTTCGCCAGGTTCGCGGCGAGTTCGTTCCTACGGTCCGTCATGCCCCATCAGTCCAGCCAGACATAGCCCGCGAGCCGACCGGTGGTGCGGTCGCGGCGGTACGAGAAGTGATCGCCCGACTCCCGCGTGCACACCGGCGACTGCTCCCGGTCGTGCACCCCGAGGCGCTCGAGCTGCGCGTGCACGCCGGCGCTCACGTCGACGGCCGGCGTGCCCCAACTGGTCTCGGCGTACGCCGCCGGTTCGATCGCGGCCACCTCGGCGCGCAGGTCCTCCGGCACCTCGTAGCACCGGCCGCACACGGCGGGTCCGGTGCGGGCGGTGATGCGGTCCGGCCGGGCGCCGAGCGACTCCATCGCGTCGACCGCGGCCGGGACGACCCCCTTGATCATGCCGGGCCGCCCGGCGTGCACGGCGGCGGCCACACCGGCCACCGGGTCGGCCAACAGCACCGGAACGCAGTCGGCGGTGAGCACGGCGAGGGCGAGCCCGCGGGTCGCGGTCACCAGTCCGTCGACCGGCGGGGTGAGCCGCGTGGTCCACGGCCCGTCGACCTCGGCGATGTCGTTGCCGTGCACCTGGTTCATCCAGACCACCCGGTCCGGGTCGAGTCCGAGCGAAGTGGCGGCCAGGTCGCGGTTGGTGCGTACCGCGCCGGGGTCGTCACCGACCGCGCCGCCGAGATTGAGCTCCTCGTACGGAACGGCGCTCACCCCGCCCCACCGGTCGGTGAAGGCGAAGTGCGCGCCGCTCACGGTGTCGCGCCCACCTATCACTTGAGGAAGTCCGGTACGTCCAGCTCCTCGGCCGCGCTGTCGGAGTAGCTGCGCGGCGACGGCGTGACGGGCGGGGTCACCGGCGGAAGGTCCTGCACCGGCTCGGGGGCGACGGGCTCCGGCTCCTCCTTCGGCGTCACGCTGCCGAGCGAGCCGAAGGTCGGGCGGCTCTCGGGCTGCCGCACCGGGGTGGGCTCCTCGCGGCGGGCCGGGGGCGGGGCGGAGGCCGAACCGAGGACGTTGTCCCGGCGGGCCGGAGGCTGGCCGCCGTCGAAGCCGGCCGCGATCACGGTGACCCGGACCTCGTCGCCGAGGGCATCGTCGATGACCGCGCCGAAGATGATGTTGGCCTCGGGGTGCGCCGCCTCGCTGACGAGCTGGGCGGCCTCGTTGATCTCGAACAGACCGAGGTCGCTGCCGCCGGAGATGGACAGGAGCACGCCCCGGGCGCCGTCGATGGAGGCCTCGAGGAGGGGAGAGGAGATCGCCATCTCGGCCGCGGCCACCGCGCGGTCGTCGCCGCGGGCCGAGCCGATGCCCATGAGCGCCGAGCCGGCCTCGGACATGACGGACTTGACGTCGGCGAAGTCCAGGTTGATCAGGCCGGGGGTGGTGATCAGGTCGGTGATGCCCTGCACACCGGACAGCAGCACCTGGTCCGCGGACTTGAACGCGTCGAGCACGCTGACCTGGCGGTCCGAGATGGACAGCAGCCGGTCGTTGGGGATGACGATGAGGGTGTCGACCTCTTCGCGGAGCTCGGCGATGCCGTCCTCGGCCTGGTTCGCGCGGCGCCGCCCCTCGAAGGTGAACGGGCGCGTGACCACGCCGATGGTGAGGGCACCCAGCGAACGTGCGATGTTGGCCACGACGGGCGCGCCGCCGGTACCGGTGCCGCCGCCCTCACCGGCCGTCACGAAGACCATGTCGGCCCCCTTGAGGACCTCCTCGATCTCCTCACGGTGGTCCTCGGCGGCCTTGCGGCCGACAGCCGGGTTGGCCCCGGCGCCGAGTCCGCGCGTGAGTTCGCGGCCGACATCGAGCTTGACGTCGGCGTCGCTCATCAACAGCGCCTGCGCGTCGGTGTTGATGGCGATGAACTCGACGCCCTTGAGACCGACCTCGATCATCCGGTTGATGGCATTGACACCACCGCCGCCGACACCGATGACTTTGATGACTGCGAGGTAGTTCTGCGGTGCTGCCACGTCGAAGGCCTCTCGCCTCGAGTTACGTGTCGCCGCCTCGCGGTCCTGCCGCGATCCGACGACTGATGCCGAATGGGACGGTCCGAACGCCGACCCGAACCCTAACCCTGAAGTTTAGGGTTACCAGTGTGTCTGTTCCCTGAAGTCTTCGGAACAGGACACTAAGTCGACAAGTGGCGCCCGTTCAACGAACACGCCGAACCTCCCGTTTTTCTTTTCACCCTATGTGATCAGCCATAGCGCCGCCCAACCAGGGTGTTGGCCTGCGCAGATGTGCGTCAACTCCCGGATGACGCCGGGGCGGTGGGAACCCTGACGTCGAAGTGCCGTGCTCCGGGGGCCGCTTTCATCAGCGCGGTCAGGGTGCGGGCCTTCAGCCGGCCGTTCTCGCTGCTGCCCCAGGCGACGGTGCGGCCGCCGCTCAACTCCAGTGAGATGTCGTCGTAGGTACGGACCTTGACGACCCGGGTCTCATGGGCGACCGCGGCGGGAATCCGTCCGGCGACCGCGACCGCCTCGCGCACCAGCCGGTCCTCGCCGAAGCGGCGCAGGCTCGCGGCCGCCCTGCTGGAGCGGGAAAGCGACAATTCCAGCAGGGGCACGCCTTTCGGCACATGTGAAACCGTGGCGAACCGGACACCCTTCGCGTCCACTTCGACGAACTTCCCGCCCTTTTCCTCCACCATGACCGGAGTGCGCTCGACCACTTTCAGTCCGATTCCGTGGGGCCATGAGCGCACCACGTCGACCGAGTCAATTCGGGGCAATTCACGGCGCAGCCGGGCCTCGACCGCATCGGTGTCGACGGAAATCAACTGTGTTCCGAGCCGCACTCCGGCGGCGGCCCGCACCTGAGCGGGCGTCAGGACCGTCGCGCCGGAGACGGATACGCGCTCCACACGCGTCCACCGCGAGCCGTACAGCACCCACAGGGAGCCGGCGCAGAGGCAGACCAGGGCCAGCGAAAGGATGATGATCGTACGAGGGCGCAGCCGTCTCAGCCGGCGGACCAGAGGCGGGCCGGACGACGACTCCTGCTGGCGTTCACCGCGCTCCGCGGTCGTCGCTCCGGCCACGCTCTCAAGCCCTTCCGTGCATACGGTCCTAGCGGTGCGAGGCGATGGCCTCGTACACCATGCCGACGAGCAGCTCGTCGGCGTCCCGGCGACCGAACTCCCCTGCGGCGCGGGACATCTGGTACAGCCGGTGCGGATCGGCGAGCACGGGCAGGACGTTCTGCTGCACCCACTCGGGGGTGAGTTCCGCGTCGTCGACCAGCAGTCCGCCGCCGGCCTTGACCACCGGCTGGGCGTTCAGCCGCTGTTCACCATTGCCGATGGGCAGCGGGACGTAGGCGGCCGGGAGCCCGACGGCGGAGAGTTCGGCGACGGTCATCGCGCCGGCGCGGCAGAGCATCATGTCGG
Source organism: Streptomyces sp. NPDC087787 (assembly GCF_044743035.1). Classification (NCBI taxonomy): domain Bacteria; kingdom Bacillati; phylum Actinomycetota; class Actinomycetes; order Kitasatosporales; family Streptomycetaceae; genus Streptomyces; species Streptomyces sp. NPDC087787. The sequence continues at coordinate 519,118 of NZ_JBIUVQ010000001.1, read as the reverse complement.
CCGCGGCGTACGCGAGGTCCATGCGATCAAGGTAACTTACCGGGATGTAGGGCGGCATTCCCGGCATCTGCTGCACCTGGGGCAGGTCGTTCTTCGGGCCGACCGCGTGCAGGATCTGGATGCCGGCCTGCTGGAGCCAGGGCGCGACCTGCTGGACCACCTCGTTGAGGCGGCGGGCGCCCTGCGAGCCGCCGGAGACCAGCAGGGTGGGCAGGTTCGGGTCGAGCCCGAACGCCGCGCGGGCCTCGGGGCGCACGGCCGCCCGGTCCAGGGTCGCGATGGCACGGCGCAGCGGGATGCCGATGTAGCGGGCACCGCGCAGCTTGCTGTCGGGCGTGGAGACGGCGACCTGGGCGGCGTACCTCGAACCGATCTTGTTGGCCAGCCCCGGCCGGGCGTTGGCCTCGTGGATGACGATGGGCACACCGAGCCGCTTGGCGGCCAGGTAGCCGGGCAGGGCGACATAGCCGCCGAATCCGACCACGGCGTCCGCCTTGGTGCGCTCCATGATCTGCTCGGCCGCCTTGATCGTGCCGCGCAGCCGTCCCGGAACGGTGATCAGCTCCGGGGTGGGTTTGCGCGGCAGCGGCACCGCCGGGATGAGCGCGAGCTCGTAGCCCCGCTCGGGTACGAGCCGGGTCTCCAGGCCGCGCTCCGTGCCCAGGGCCGTGATCCCCACGGTCGGGTCCTGCCTGCGCAGGGCGTCCGCGAGGGCGAGCGCGGGCTCGATGTGGCCCGCGGTACCTCCGCCGGCGAGTACGACATGCACCGAAATTCACCGCTCTCCGGACGAACGCGCCGCCGAGGCACGCCGTCGCATCGTGTTCCATCTCCGAGGCTCGCGACCGGATCCACGGTCGGATCTCCGGCCGGGCGCGGAGCCTCCTGCCCGCTTTCTACCAAAGCGAGGTTGCCGCATGGCAAGCGCCGCCCGCGCAGCGGGCTCGTCACGCGCGAAGGCGATCAGCAGCCCGATGGCGAACATGGTCGGCAGCAGGGCGGATCCTCCGTAGGAGAACAGCGGGAGCGGGACGCCGGCGATCGGCAGCAGACCGAGCACCGCACCGATGTTGATCACCGCCTGCACGGTGATCCAGGTGGTCACGCCTCCCGCGGCATACCTCACGAAGGGGTCCTCCGTGCGTCCGGCCACGCGGATGCCCGCATAGCCTAGAGCGGCGAACAGGGCGAGCACCGACAGCGTCCCCGCGAGACCCAGTTCCTCGCCGGTGACGGCGAAGATGAAGTCGGTGTGGGCTTCGGGGAGTTGGCCCCATTTCTCCACACTGGCACCGAGTCCGGAACCGAACAGCCCGCCGGAGGCCAGGGCGTAGATGCCGTGCACCGCCTGCCAGCACTTGGTCGCGTCGCTCGAGCCGACGCAGGCGAACCGGCCGAGGCGGTTGGCGCTCGTCTGGATCAGCAGGAAGCCGATCACCCCGGCGAACGAGAGCACCCCCACGAAGAGCCGGGTGGGCGCCCCCGCCAGCCACAGCAGGCCGAACAGGATCGCGGTGAGGATGATCGCGGTGCCCATGTCACCGCCGAGCATGATCAGCCCGAGCAGCATGAAGGCGACCGGGACGAGCGGCACCAGCATGTGCTTCCACTGGGTCAGCAGCCGCTTGTCCTGTTTGCGCGCGATGAGGTCGGCGCCCCACAGCACCAGCGCCAGCTTGCCGATCTCGCTGGGCTGGATCTGGAAGGAGCCGCCCAGCGCGATCCAGTTCTGGTTGCCGTTGACCGCCATCCCTATCCCCGGCACCTGCACCAGCACCATCAGGGCCACCGCGCCCGCCAGGATCGGGTAGGCCAGCGCCCGGTGCAGCCTGACCGGCATCCGGGCGGCGAGCAGCAGCAGCCCGGCGCCGATCGCGGCCGCGAGGAGCTGTTTGCGGAAGAAGTACGAGCCCGGCAGCGCCTTCTGCAGCGCGGTGATCTGGGAGGCCGAGTAGACCATCACCAGACCCAGCACGGTGAGCAGCAGGCTGCCGCCGAGGATCAGGTAGTAGGCGGTCAGCGGCCGGTCCCAGGCCCGGCGCGCGCGGACGGCCAGGCTCGCCAGGGAGCGCCCGCCCGGGGGCCGGCCGGGCGCCGGTCGCCGGACGGTCCGCTGCACGGGCGGGCGGCCGGTACGGTTGCTGCCGGGGCTACCGGGCATCGGGTCCTCCGCTGTACGTCGGCCGCGCGAGTACGGCTCGGCTCACGGGTCCCACGCCTCCCTCCCGAGGTCGCCCGGCAGCGGGGACGGCCGGGATCAGGCGCCGAGTCCGGATACGGCCTCCGCGAACGCCTCGCCGCGCCTGTTGTAGTTGGCGAACATGTCCATGGAGGCGCAGGCCGGGGCCAGCAGTACCGTGTCGCCGGGCCGTGCGAGCCGCCGCGCCTCCTGGACGGCCTGGAGCATCGCCCCAGTGTCGGTCCGCTCGAGGTCGACGACGGGTACCTCCGGGGCGTGTCGCGCGAGGGCCTCACGGATGAGCGCGCGATCGGCTCCGATGAGGACGACGCCGCGCAGCCGCTTCGCCGAGTTCGCCACGAGCTCGTCGAAGGTCGCGCCCTTCGCCAGACCGCCCGCGATCCACACGATCGACTCGTAGGCCGCCAACGAGGCCTGCGCCGCGTGGGTGTTGGTGGCCTTGGAGTCGTCGACCCAGGCCACGCCGTCCACGTCGGCCACGTGCGCGATGCGGTGGGCGTCCGGGGTGAAGGCCCGCAGGCCGTCCCGGACGGCCTGCGCCGGGACGCCGAAGGCGCGTGCCAGGGCCGCCGCGGCGAGGGCGTTGGCGATGTTGTGCGGGGCGGGCGGATCGATGTCGGAGACCTCGGCGAGCTCCTGGGCGTTCTTCTGCCGGTTCTCGACGAAGGCGCGGTCGACGAGGATGCCGTCCACAACGCCGAGTTGGGAGGGGCCGGGCGTGCCGAGCGTGAACCCGACGGCCCGGCAGCCCTCCTCGACGTCCGCCTCGCGCACCAGGTCCTCGGTCGCCCTGTCGGCCGCGTTGTAGACGCAGGCGACGCGGTTGCCCTCGTAGATGCGGCCCTTGTCTGCCGCGTAGGCCTCCATGGAGCCGTGCCAGTCGAGGTGGTCGGGGGCGAGGTTGAGGACGGCGGCGGAGTGGGCGCGCAGCGAGGGCGCCCAGTGGAGCTGGTAGCTCGACAGTTCCACCGCCAGGACGTCATAGGGCTCGTCGCCGAGCACGGCGTCCAGCAGGGAGACGCCGATGTTGCCGACGGCCGCCGTGCGCAGGCCCGCCGCCCTCAGGATGGAGGCGAGCATCTGCACGGTGGTGGTCTTGCCGTTGGTGCCGGTCACGGCGAGCCACGGGGCTGCTTTTCCGCCGTTCCGGCCGCGCAGCCGCCAGGCGAGTTCGACGTCCCCCCAGACGGGTACGCCGGCCTGCCCGGCGGCGCGGAAGAGCGGCTTGTCCGGCCGCCAGCCGGGCGCGGTGACGATCAGCTCGGTGCCCTTGGGCAGGGTGTCCCCGTCACCGAGGCGCACGGTGACCCCGAGGGCCTCCAGCTCGGCCGCCTGGGCCCGGGCGCGCTCGTCGTCGCCGTCGTTGACGACGGTGACGTGCGCGCCGAGGCCGTGCAGGACCCTGGCCGCCGGGACACCGGAGACTCCGAGTCCCGCGACGGTGACGTTCTTCCCCTGCCAGTCGGTCACTTGTCCGCTGCCCATCCCGCGTAGAAGAGGCCCAGTCCGACAATCACACAGATGCCCTGGATGATCCAGAAACGGACCACGACGAGCACTTCGGACCAGCCCTTGAGTTCGAAGTGGTGCTGGAGCGGCGCCATCCGGAAGACCCGCTTCCCGGTGAGCCGGAAGGAGCCGACCTGGATGACCACCGACATGGTGATGAGCACGAACAGGCCGCCAAGGAGCGCGAGCAGCAGCTCGGTGCGGGAGCAGATCGCCAGGCCCGCGAGCACACCGCCGAGCGCGAGCGAACCGGTGTCGCCCATGAAGATCTTGGCCGGCGAGGTGTTCCACCACAGGAAGCCGAGGCAGGCGCCCATCAGCGCGGAGGCCACGACCGCGAGGTCGAGCGGGTCGCGCACCTCGTAGCAGGCGTTGGGGTTGGTCAGGGTCTGCGCGTTGGCGCAGGACTCCTGGAACTGCCAGACGCCGATGAAGGTGTAGGCGCCGAAGACGAGCACGGAGGCGCCGGTGGCCAGACCGTCCAGACCGTCGGTGAGGTTCACGCCGTTCGACATCGCGAGGATCATGAACAGCGCCCAGATCACGAACAGCACCGGGCCGATCGTCCAGCCGAAGTCGGTGATGAACGACAGCTTCGTGGAGGCGGGGGTGTTGCCGCGGTTGTCGGAGAACTGCAGCGCGAGCACCGCGAAGGCGATGCCGACGATCAGCTGGCCGGCCATCTTCGCCTTGGCGCGCAGGCCCAGCGAACGGCGCTTGACGATCTTGATGTAGTCGTCGAGGAAGCCGACCAGGCCCATGCCGACCATCAGGCCGAGCACCAGCAGACCCGAGTAGGTCGGGGTGTAGCCGGTGATCACCTTGGACAGGAAGTAGGCGGCGACCGTGGCCAGGATGAAGGCGATACCACCCATGGTCGGCGTACCGCGCTTGCTGGCGTGCTCGCGCGGGCCGTCGTCGCGGATGTACTGGCCGTAGCCCTTGCGGGCCAGGAGCTTGATCAGCAGCGGGGTGCCGACCAGCGTCAGGAAGAGGCCAATGACTCCCGCGAACAGGATCTGCTTCATCATCGGGCGGCAACCTCACCCTCGGCACCGTTCTCGAGCAGCGCCTGGGCGACACTCTCGAGGCCGACCGAACGGGACGCCTTCACGAGAACGACGTCCCCCGGGCGCAACTCGCTGCGCAACAGGTCGATCGCCGCCTGTGCGTCGGACACGTGCACCGACTCCTCACCCCACGAACCCTCGTTATATGCGCCCAGTTGCAGCCAGGACGCTTCCCTGCCCCCGACCGCGACGAGCTTGCTGACGTTGAGCCGGACGGCCAGCCGTCCGACCGCGTCGTGCTCGGCGAGCGCCTCGTCCCCGAGCTCGGCCATCTTGCCGAGCACCGCCCAGGTCCGCCGTCCCGCGCCCATGGCCGCGAGCGCGCGCAGAGCGGCTCGCATGGACTCGGGGTTGGCGTTGTAGGCGTCGTTGACGACCGTCACGCCGTCCGGGCGCTCGGTGACCTCCATCCGCCAGCGGGAGAGGGAGCCCGCCTCGGAGAGCGCGGTCGCGATCTCAGTTGCGGACATGCCCAGCTCATGGGCGACGGCGGCCGCGGCGAGCGCGTTCGACACGTGATGCTCACCGTACAGGCGCATCGTCACATCGCTTGCACCGGAGGGTGTGTGAAGCCTGAAGGCGGGCTGTCCGCTGTCCGTGAGTCTCACGTTCTCTGCGCGTACGTCCGCTTCGCCGGACTCTCCGAAAAGGATCACCTTCGCCTTCGTACGGGAGGCCATGGCCCGTACCAACGGGTCGTCGGCGTTGAGGATCGCGGTTCCGCCGTCCTCGGCCGCGGGCAGGCTCTCCACCAACTCGCCCTTCGCCTGGGCGATCTGCTCACGGCCGCCGAACTCGCCGATGTGGGCGGTGCCGACGTTGAGCACCAGGCCGACCCTCGGCGGGGTCAGCCCGGTCAGGTAGCGGATGTGGCCGATGCCGCGGGCGCCCATCTCCAGCACGAGGAACCTCGTCTCCTCGGTGGCGCTCAGCGCGGTCAGCGGCAGCCCGATCTCGTTGTTGAGGGAGCCGGGCGTGAACACGGTCGGCGCCTTGCGCCGCAGCACCTGCGCGACGAGGTCCTTGGTGCTGGTCTTGCCCGCGGAGCCGGTGAGGGCGACGAGGGTCGCGCCCAGCCGTTCGACGACGTGGCGGGCGAGCGCGCCGAGGGCGGCCTGCACGTCCTCGACGACGATCGCGGGCACGCCGACGGGGCGGGACGCCAGCACGGCGGCCGCTCCCGCCTCGACGACGGCCGCGGCGAAGTCGTGGCCGTCCACGCGCTCGCCGACGAAGGCGACGAAGAGGCTGCCGGGCACCACCTCGCGGGAGTCGCGGACCACCGGCCCGGTGACCTCCGCGGACGGATCCGGTATGTCGTACGTCTGCCCGCCGACGACTGCTGCGATCTCGGCGAGGGAGAGGGCGATCACAAGTTCATCCCTGGGTCTTCTGGATAGCTTCGCGAAGCACCTGGCGGTCGTCGAAGGGACGGACCACTCCGGCGATGTCCTGGCCCTGTTCGTGGCCCTTGCCCGCGACCAGCACGGTGTCCCCGGGCTGCGCGCGGTCGACGGCGGCGGCGATAGCGGCGGCCCGCTCCTCGAAGAGGAGGACCTCGCCGCGCTCGTGCGCGGGCACCGAGGCCGCTCCCCCGAGCATGGTGGCGAGGATCGCCAGGGGATCCTCGGAGCGGGGGTTGTCGGAGGTCAGCACGGCGATGTCGGCGAGCCGGGCCGCGGCGGCGCCCATGGGCGCACGCTTGGTCCGGTCGCGGTCGCCGCCGCAGCCGAGCACGATGTGCAGCCGGCCCTTGGTCACCTTGCGCAGCGCCTTGAGGACCGACTCGACGGCGTCCGTCTTGTGCGCGTAGTCGACGACCGCGAGGTACGGCTGGCCGACGTCGACGCGCTCCAGACGGCCCGGTACGCCCGGAACGGCGGCGATGCCGTCGGCGGCGGACTGCGCGTCGAGGCCCGCGGCGGCCAGGGCGACCACGGCGGCCAGCGTGTTGGCGACGTTGAACGGGCCCGGCAGCGGCGATCTGGCGGCGATCCGCCGGCCCCCGGGACCGACCACGGTGAAGGCGGAGTCGACCGGGCCGATCTGGACGTCCTCGGCGCGCCAGTCGGCGTCGGGGTGGCCCTCGGCGGAGTAGGTGACGACCGGGACCGTGGCCTCGCTGATCAGCCGGCGCCCGTACTCGTCGTCGAAGTTGACCACGCCGAGCCTGCTGCGCTCCGGCGTGAACAGCTGCGCCTTGGCCTGGAAGTAGTCCTCCATGCCGGAGTGGAACTCCATGTGCTCCGGGCTGAGGTTGGTGAAGACAGCGATGTCGAAGACGCAGCCGTCGACGCGGCCGAGCACCAGGGCGTGGCTGGAGACCTCCATGGCGACCGCCTCGACCCCGCGCTCGCGCATGACCGCGAACAGGGCCTGGAGGTCGGTGGCCTCGGGGGTGGTGCGCTCGGACTTGATGCGCTCGTCGCCGATGCGCATCTCGACGGTGCCGATCAGTCCCGTGGACTTCACGGTCTTGAGGCCGCCCTCGACGAGGTAGGCGGTGGTGGTCTTGCCGGAGGTGCCGGTGATGCCGATCTGGAGCAGGTCGCGGCCTGGCCGGCCGTAGATCGTGGCCGCCAGCTCGCCCATCCGCCCGCGCGGGTCGTCCACGGCCAGCACCGGCAGGCCGGTGGCGGCGGCGCGCTCGACGCCGGACGGGTCGGTGAGCACGGCGACCGCACCCAGGCTCGCCGCCTGGGTGACGAAGTCGGCGCCGTGGGTGCGGGCGCCGGGCAGGGCCGCGTACAGGTCACCGGGGCGCACGGCGCGCGAGTCGTGGGTGATGCCCATGACCTCGGCGGCGCCGTCCGGAGCGGTGACCCCCAGCTGATCGGCGAGCTCCGCGAGGGGGGCGGCGGAGACCCGAGCCGGTCGCGGCGGTCCCGGATATGTCACGGAAGCGCCCTTCTGGGTGGTTTGGGACTGATCAGCGTGTGGCACGGCGGTGAGCGTACCGGGCGTACCCGCCGTCGGGCTAAAAAGGGGATCGCGCGCAGCCCCGTCCGGAGCGGACGAGGGCCGGGGCGACGGGCGTTTCCCGGGGCCGGGAGTGATCGTTGTCACGGGCTGGTTCCTGGTCGTTCTGTTCCGGTCACGGCTTGAAGTCGACGGGCAGGTTCGCGGCCTGCGCGCCGGTCGGCGGCACCTGGAGCGTCTTCAGCGCGAACTCCATGACCTCCTTGTAGATCGGGCCGCAGATCTGGCCGCCGAAGTAGCTGCCCTTGGTGGCGTTCTGGATCGCGCAGTAGACGGTGACGCGCGGGTTGTCGGCGGGCGCGAACCCGGCGAAGGAGGAGGTGTAGCCGTGGTACCTGCCGGTGTCCGGATCCACGCGGTTGGCCGTGCCGGTCTTGCCCGCCACCCGGTAGCCGGGAATGCGCGCCTTGACGCCGGTGCCCTGCTCGTCGTCCACCACGGACTCCAGCATCTGCGCGAGCGTCTTCGCCGTCCTGGCGCTCACGACCCGTGTGCTCTCCGGCTTGGCGGCCGGCGTGAAGCGGCCGTCGGCGCCCTTGGTCCCGCGCACCAGCGTCGGCTGCACGCGCACTCCGCCGTTGGCGATCGTGGAGTAGACGGAGGCCGCCTGTACGGCGTTGATGGAGAAGCCCTGGCCGAACGGGATCGTGTACTGCTGCGACGTGGACCACTTGTCGGGCGGGGCGAGGATGCCCCTGGTCTCGCCGGGGAAGCCGAGTCCGGTCGGCTCGCCGATGCCGAACTTGCGCAGATAGGAGTAGAGGACCTTGTTGGCCTCCGGCTGCGTCCCGCCGAGCTGGCCGGTGGCCAGGATGGTGCCGATGTTGCTGGACTTGGCGAGCACTCCGTTCAGAGTGAGGTACCAGGTGGCGTGGTCGACGTCGTCCTGGAAGAGGCGGTCGCCGCGGTGCAGCCGGTTGGGCACGACGACGTGGGTGAGCGGAGTCGCCGCGTTCTCCTCCAGTACGGCGGCCATGGACATGACCTTGGCGGTGGAGCCGGGCTCGTAGGCGTCCTGGAGGGCCGCGTTGCCCAGCGCGGACGGGTTGGCGTGGGCCAGGTCGCCCGGGTCGAAGCCCGGGGAGTTGGCCATGGCGAGGATCTCGCCGGTGCGGGTGTCCTGGACGATGACGTAGCCACGATCCGCCCCGGACTTCGCCACCTGCTCGGCGATGGCCTTCTGGGCGGCCCACTGGATGTCGCGGTCGATGGTGAGCTCGGTGTCGGAGCCGGGCACCGCGCGGGTCTCGGTGGAGCCGGCGGTGGGCACCTCGCGGCCGCCGGACTGGGCGTAGCGGATCTTGCCGGGCTTGCCGGCCAGCTGCTCGTTCAGCTGCTGCTCCACGCCACCGCCACCCTTGCCCTCGGCGTTGACCCAGCCCAGTATCCCGGCGGCGAGGTCGCCGTTGGGGTAGACCCGCTTGCTGCTGGGGTCGGAGAAGACGCCGGCGAGCACGTTGACGGTGGTCTTGTCCTTCTGGGCCTTCTTCACGAGGGCCGTCTTCAGGTCCTTGATCTGCTTCCAGACCTGCGGGGTCTCGCGGCGGGCGAGCAGGACGTAGCGGGTGTTCGGCGTGCGGAGCCTGGCGGCGAGGGCCGCCTGGTCCTGGCCGAGGATCGGGGCGAGCAGCGCGGCCGCCTGCTCGGGGCCGTCGCCGATGCCGAGCTGGGCGCGGGTGAACATGGTGGGGTCGGCGGTGATGTCGTCGGCGTCCACGCTGGTCGCCAGGTCGACGCCGTTGCGGTCGGTGATGCGGCCCCGCTCGGCGGCCAGGGTGTGCACCACGTACCGGTTCGCCTCGGCCTTGGCGGCGTACGCGCTCGCGTCGAAGGCCTGCACCTGGAGCAGCCGTACGGCGAAGACGAGCAGCACCAGGGTCAGCGCCAGGGTGACCAGGCGCAACCGCGGGCGGGGGCTGCCGAGCCGGATGCGCGCGGCCTGCGGGCGGGCCGGGGCCGGGCGGCGGGCGGGCCGGGCACCGGGGCCGGGGCGCTGCCGGGCGGCCGGCCGCGCCGGTCCGGCGGGTCCGGGCACCCGGCGACGCGGCGGTTCCCTGTCGGACACTTCCGTCACCTGCCGAGAGTCGAAATCGAAACGAACCGAAACACGACGGCACCCTCCGGACGCCGCGACGACTTCCTCGAGGACACGTCCGTCGAGACGTGAGCGGGCCGGGCCGCGCCCCGGAGCCCCGGGGCGGCGGAGACGACAGGCCCGGAAGCCGCACACGGCCGGGTCCCCGGCCCAGCGGGCCCGGCCGGACCGGACACCCGGCGACGCAGCGGTTCAGTCGCGGACACGGCCGGCGAGACCGGAGCGAGTCGGGACACGGCCGTGACCGCCGGAACGGGGCGTACTGCTCCCCCGGAGGCCGAACACAGCGGAGCCCCCGGCCCGGCGGGCCCGGGCAGGCCGGGCGTCGGGCGGCGGGGCGGTTCGCCGGCGGGCACGGCCGTCACCTGCCGGAAGCCGGGGTCGTGGCCGGGGCGGCGGGCGTGGTGCCGCCCAGGGCCGGGGCGGGGCCCTGGGCGGATGGCGGCGCCGCGTTCGTGGTGGGGAGTGCCGCGTTCGTGGTGGGGGATGCCGGGTCCGTGGTTGCCGGGGCCCCGGCGTCCGTGGTGGACGGCGAGGGGGTGAGCGCCTCGGGCGGCAGCAGCGACAGCGGCGTCTCCTCCGCCGGAGGCGGCTCCGGGGCGGCCGAGGGGACGCCCTTGACGCTTCCGTCGGCGTTCAGGAAGGCCGGGTCGCCGCCGGGCACCATGCCCAGTTGCCGGGCGCGGAGCTGGAGGGCGTCCGGGGCGGAGTAGGAGTCGATGTCCCGCTGGAGGGCCTGCTCCTCGTCGGTGAGGTTCTTGGTGTCCTTCTGGAGCCCCTCCCGCTGGAACGCGCCCTCGCTGAGCGCGGAGTTCAGCATCAGCAGCCCGATGAGGCCACCGCCGAGCAGCAGCACGACGAGGAGGACGAACGGGGTGCGGGCGGCCTGCCCCCGCCCCGCCGGGAAGAGCCGGGCGAGCCGGGCGGCCCGGCCCCTCAGTTCGGGTTTCCTGCTCACTGCTCCCCCTGGCTCACTCGACGTCCTTCCTGACGCGCTCGGCGCCGCGCAGCCGGGCCGGCGCCGCGCGCCGGTTCTCGGCGATCTCTTCCTCGGTGGGAAGTTCGGCACCGCGGGTGAGCAGCTTGAGCCGGGGCTGGTAGCGCTCGGGCACGACCGGGAGCCCCGGGGGCGCGGTCGACGCCGCACCGGCCGCGAACACCTGCTTGACCAGGCGGTCCTCCAGGGAGTGGTACGACAGCACGGCGATCCGCCCGCCGACGTCCAGTGCCTTCACCGCGGCCGGGATCGCCCGCTCCAGCACGGCGAGCTCGCCGTTGACCTCGATCCGCAGCGCCTGGAAGGTGCGCTTGGCCGGGTTGCCGCCGGTGCGCTTGGCGGCCTGCGGCAGCGCGTCGCGGATCAGCTCCACCAGCCGGGCGCTGTTGGTGAACGGCTCCTTCTCGCGCTCGCGCACGACGGCGGCCACGATCCGCTTGGCCTGCTTCTCCTCGCCGTACGCCCGCAGCAGGCGGACCAGCTCGCCGGGCGGGTAGGTGTTGAGGACCTCGGCGGCGCTGATCCCGGTGCTCTGGTCCATGCGCATGTCCAGCGGCGCGTCCTGCGCGTAGGCGAAACCGCGGTCGGCCTCGTCGAGCTGCATCGAGGACACCCCGAGGTCGAACAGGACGCCCTGTACCCGCGGCACGCCCAGGCGGTCGAGCACCTCGGGCAGCTCGTCGTAGACGGCGTGCACCAGGGTGGCCCGGTCGCCGAAGGGTGCCAGGCGCTCCCCGGACAGGCGCAGGGCCTCCTTGTCCCGGTCGAGGGCCACCAGCCGCGCCTCGGGGAAGCGGGTGAGCAGCGCCTCGCTGTGTCCGCCGAGGCCGAGTGTGCAGTCGACGACCACCGCTCCCGGCCGCTCCAGGGCGGGCGCCAGCAGGTCCAGGCACCGCTGGAGCATCACGGGGACGTGTCGGCTGTCGGTCAAGGAGCCCTCTCAGTCCGGCGCGTCCCGCACGCACCGCCGGATCGCCGACCGCTCGGTGAAGGAAAGGGCCTGCCGGCGCCGGAAGCGTCAGCCGACCGGAAGCGGGAGGAGGCCGAGCCGTACGTACGCGCCGCGCACGTGGGGAGACCGCCGGCGCGTCGGCCGGGGCCTGTGGGGAATGCAGTGCAGCGGGGAGGGCCACGCCTCCCGCTTCGCGTCACTTTAGTGCACCCTGTCTCGCGGTCAATCAACCGGCCTGCGCGTCGCCCGTCGGAGCAGCGGCGGCACCGCGGGACGAGAATTCACCCGTACGGATGCGGGTTCGCACTGGGTGTGGGGTCCCTCACAACAAGCCATGACGGGGTTCTTTGTACCGTCTCACGACAGGACCCGGGCCCCGGCGCCCACTAACGTCATGACTATGACGACTTCTGCATCAGTTCCTGCCGGGTCCGAGGGCGCCATAGACCGTCGTGGCACTGTCACCGACCGTCTGGCGGAGGCCAACCAGCAGTACGCCGCCGCGTTCACCGATCCGGGAATGGACGCCCGGCCCGTGCTGAAGGTCGCGGTCGTGGCCTGCATGGACGCCCGTCTCGACCTGCACGCCGCGCTCGGCCTGGAACTCGGCGACTGCCACACCATCCGCAACGCGGGCGGCGTGGTCACCGACGACGTCATCCGCTCCCTCACCATCAGCCAGCGGGCCCTGGGCACCCGCAGCGTCGTGCTGATCCACCACACCAACTGCGGCCTGGAGTCCCTCACCGAGGAGTTCCGGCACGAGCTGGAGATGGAGGTCGGGCAGCGTCCGGCCTGGGCCGTGGAGGCCTTCCGGGACGTCGACCAGGACGTGCGGCAGTCGATGCAGCGCGTGCGCACCTCGCCGTTCCTGGTGCACACCGACGACGTGCGCGGTTTCGTCTTCGACGTCAGGACGGGCCGGCTGCGCGAGATCGACCCCGCCTGACCGCCGCACGCGCGCCGGGCCGTCGGTCCGGAGCACGGCATGCCGCCGTCACCAGCGAAAGCCGCAAGAACCGACATATCGCGGCCAGTTGTCCACAGGCGAGTGACACGAATCGGTAACGGCGGCAAGAATGCGGGGGTGGCCTCACGCGCGATCCTTCGCACGTGGTGCCTGATTCGGGGTGGGCCGGTCCGCACAGCGGAGCGTCGGCCCGGAAAGTTGGGGTATCCCCCGCTCGCCGACGAGCGCGGGGAAGGGCCGAGGAGGGCCGCCGGGTGACGACCTATGACGATCGAGCGAGCCATGGGGGAGCCCCCGCTCGAGCGGAACCGGGCGTGGGGGGTGATCTCGCCGCCACCGTGGAGCGGGTCCGCCGTTCCGTGGAAGGAGTGATCGAGGGCAAGCCCGAGGTCGTACGGCTCTCACTGACCGTGCTGCTCGCCGAGGGGCATCTTCTGATCGAGGACGTTCCGGGGGTGGGCAAGACGATGCTCGCCAAGGCACTGGCGCGGTCCATCGACTGTTCGGTGCGGCGCATCCAGTTCACGCCCGACCTGCTGCCGTCGGACATCACCGGCGTGTCCATCTGGGACCAGCAGCGCCGGGACTTCGAGTTCAAGCCGGGCGCCATCTTCGCGCAGATCGTGATCGGCGACGAGATCAACCGGGCCTCGCCCAAGACCCAGTCGGCGCTGCTGGAGTCCCTGGAGGAGCGGCAGGTCACCATCGACGGGCAGACCTACGAACTGCCCTCGCCGTTCATGGTGGTGGCCACCCAGAACCCGGTCGAGATGGAGGGCACCTATCCCCTGCCCGAGGCCCAGCGCGACCGCTTCATGGCCCGGGTGTCCATCGGTTACCCGAGCCCGGACGCCGAGTTGCAGATGCTGGACGTGCACGGCGGGGTGAGCCCGCTGGACGACCTCCAGCCGGTGGCGCACGCACACGAGATCGTGAAGCTGATCGAGGCCGTGCGCGGGGTGCACGTCGCCGAGACGGTCCGGCGGTACGCGGTCGACCTGGTCTCCGCCACCCGCACCCACCCCGACCTCAGACTCGGCGCCTCACCGCGCGCGACGCTGCACCTGCTGCGCGCGGCGAAGGCGTCCGCCGCGCTGAGCGGCCGGGAGTACGCGCTGCCCGACGACGTGCAGGCGCTGGCCGTGGCCGTCCTGGCCCACCGGCTGCTGCCCACCGCCCAGGCCCAGCTCAACCGGCGCACCGCCGAGCAGGTCGTCCAGGAGATCCTCCAGCACACCCCGGTGCCCGCGGCGCCCCAGCAGTCCGGCGGCTTCGGCCTGGGCCGCGGCGTGCCCGCGTACGACCGGCGGCACCCGCGGGGCCTGTGATGACGGACGCGGGGACGGCGCGCGCGGAGGACGACCGCGGGGAGCGGGGCGGCGTCCGCACCGCGCTGGCCGGTCTGACCACCCGCGGGCGTTCCTTCCTGGCCGCCGGCATCGCCGCCGCGATCTGCGCCTACGTCCTCGGCCAGAGCGACCTGCTGCGGGTCGGGCTGCTGCTGGCGGCGCTGCCGCTGGTGTGCGCCACGGTGCTCCTGCGCACGCGTTACCGGGTCGCCGGCAGCCGCCGGCTGTCTCCCGCGCGCGTGCCCGCCGGCAGCGAGGCCCGGGTGCACCTGCGGATGGACAACGTCTCGCGGCTGCCCACCGGCCTGCTGATGCTCCAGGACCGGGTGCCGTACGTGCTCGGCCCGCGGCCCCGTTTCGTGCTCGACCGGGTCGAGCCGGGCGGCCGCCGTGAGGTGTCCTACCGGGTCCGCTCCGACCTGCGCGGACGGTACCCGCTGGGCCCGCTGCAACTGCGGCTGGCCGACCCCTTCGGGATGTGCGAACTGACCCGTTCCTTCTCCGCCCACGACACCCTGACCGTGATCCCGCAGGTGGAGCCGCTGCCCCCGGTGCGCCTGAGCGGCGACGCCAACGGGTACGGCGACGGGCGGCAGCGCTCGCTCGCCCTGGCCGGCGAGGACGACGTCATCCCGCGCGGCTACCGCTACGGCGACGACCTGCGCCGCGTGCACTGGCGGTCCACCGCGCGCTACGGCGAGCTGATGGTGCGCCGCGAGGAACAGCCGCAGCGCGCCCGCTGCACGGTGCTCCTCGACACCCGGGCGCTCGCCTACCGGGGCGCGGGCCCCGACGCGGCCTTCGAGTGGGCCGTCTCCGGCGCCGCGTCGGTCCTGGTCCACATGCTGGAGCGGGGCTTCTCGGTGCGGCTGCTGACCGACACCGGCAGTTCCGTGCCCGGCGAGGGCGGCGACGGGTTCGCGGGGTCCGGCCAGGAGCCGGCGGACGCGGCCGGGCTGATGCTGGACACCCTCGCCGTGATCGACCACTCCGACGGGGCGGGCCTGTCCCGCGCCTACGACGTGCTGCGCGGCGGCAACGAGGGACTGCTGGTGGCCTTCCTCGGCGACCTCGACGAGGCGCAGGCCGCGGTCGCCGCCAGGATGCGGCAGCGCAGCGGCAGCGCGGTCGCCTTCGTCCTGGACAGCGAGGCCTGGGCCCGGGAGCCGGGCGACGTAGCGGGTCCCGTGTCCGGGGCCGACGACCGCCTCCGGCTGCTGCGCGACGCGGGCTGGACGGCCGTGCCCGTACCCAGGGGCGCCCGCCTGGACGAGCTGTGGCGCCGGGCGGACCAGGAGCGCACGAGCGCGGGCGCGGCCGGTGGGACGGGACTGGGCGGGGGACGGTCATGAACGCCGTGACGAGCCGGGCGGTACCAAGCCGGTGCCGGGGCCGGCACGACGTGCCCGGGGGCGGCACCGGCGGCGGGGAGGGGCCGGCATGAGCGGGCGCACGCGGTTGACGCTGTGCGCGGCGGCGGCGACGTTGATGGCGTCGTGCTCGCTGCTGCCGCTGGTCTCCCCCGCCTCGTGGATCCTCCAGGTCGTCCTGATGCTGGCGGTGCAGTCGGGCGTCGGCGCGGTGGCCCGGCGGGTACCGCTGGCGCGGCCGCTGACCGTGGTGGCGCAGGCCCTGGCCACCCTGATGCTGCTCACCCTGGTCTTCGCCCGGGCACACGCCATCGTGGGGCTGGTCCCCGGCCCCGAGGCCTTCCGGCACCTGGCCGAACTGCTGCGGGCGGGCGCGGACGACGTCGGACGGTACGCCACCCCGGCCCCGCAGACCGACGGCATCCGCCTGATGCTCGTCGCCGGGGTCCTGGTGATCGGACTGATCGTGGACGCGCTCGCGGTGACGTTCCGCAGCGCGGCCCCCGCGGGCCTGCCGCTGCTCGCCGTGTACTCCGTGGCCGCCGGCCTGTCCGACGGCGGTACCGGCTGGAGGTGGTTCCTGGTCGCGGCCGCCGGCTATCTGATGCTGCTGCTGGCCGAGGGCCGGGACCGGCTCTCGCAGTGGGGGCGGGTGTTCGCGGGGGCGCCGCGCGCCGGAGGCCGTGAGGCGGGCGGCGCGACCGCGCCGGTGCGCAACGGGCGCCGGATCGGCGCACTCGCCCTCGGCATCGCCCTGGTGGCACCGCTCGCCCTGCCGGCCATGGGGGGCGGACTGCTCGGCGGCGCCGGAAACGGCGTCGGTCCGGGCAGCGGGGACGGCGGCACGATCTCCGCGGTGAACCCGCTGGTGTCACTGCGCGACAGCCTGAACGTCGACGAGGACCATACGGTCATCACGCTGCGCACGGACACGTCCGACACCTCGAACCTGTACCTGCGGATCGTGTCCCTGGACGACTTCGACGGCACCACATGGAAGCCGTCCCAGCGGCGCATCGTGGGCGTGCCCGACCGGCTGCCCGCTCCCCTGGGCCTGGACGGCGGCGTCAGGCGCACGGAGATCACGACGACGATCTCGGCGTCTACGTCGTACGCGCAGGAGTGGCTGCCGATGCCGTACCCGCCGAGCGCCGTGCGGGTCAAGGGCAGTTGGCGCTACGAGCCCGTCGGCATGACCCTCGTCGGCGACCACCGGCAGACCACGCGCGGACTGACCTACGAGGTGAAGAGCCTTCAGGTGCGGCCGACCGCCGCGCAGCTCGCCACGGCTCCGGAGCCGCCGGCGGCGCTGAGGCGCGAGTACACCAAGGTGCCCCCGTCGCTGCCGGCGGACGTCGCGAGCACCGCCCGCCGGGTCACCCGGGGAGCGGCGAACCACTACGAGCAGGCGGTCGAGCTCCAGGACTGGTTCGCCCTCGAAGGCGGCTTCCGGTACGACACGCAGGTCGACGCGGGCAGCGGACCGCAGGCCATCTCGCGGTTCCTGGAGGACAAGCGCGGCTTCTGCGTGCACTTCTCCTTCGCGATGGCCGCCATGGCCCGCACGCTGGGCATACCGGCCCGCGTCGCCGTGGGCTTCGCGCCGGGCACCGCGCAGGGCGACGGCACCGTGTCGGTGGGTCTGAAGGACGCGCACGCCTGGCCCGAGCTGTACTTCGAGGGCGTCGGCTGGACCCGCTTCGAGCCGACCCCGACACGCGGCACGACGCCGTCGTACACCCAGCCGGAAACGCCCGGCACCAGCCTGCCGGAGCAGTCGGCGCCGTCCCAGGACGCGAGCACGGTGCCCTCCGCCGCGCCGTCGGTGGACCAGAGCTGCCCGCCGGAGCTGCGGAAGCTCCAGGAGTGCGGGGGCCCGTCCGCGCAGGCCGTGCCGGTCGAGGGCGGCGAAGGCCCGAGGGGGTACGCCCTGCTGGGCTGGACGCTGGGCGGTCTGCTGGTCGTCGCCCTGCCGCTGTCGCCGCTGCTGTGGCGCCGGCGGATGCGCTCCGCGCGGCTGGGCGCGCAGGGGCGCGGCGAGGGGGACGCGGGGCCGCACATCCTGGCGGTCTGGCAGGAACTGGGCGACACCGCCTGGGACTTCGGGATCCTGCCGGACGACTCGCGCACCCCGCGCAAGGCGGCCGCCCGGATCGTCCGCCTCGGGCGTCTCGACGAGGTGGCCGCGGCCTCGGCGCACCGGCTGGCGGACGCGGTGGAGCAGGTCCTCTACGCGCCGCGCCCGCGTCCGGTGGCGGGGCTCGCCGAGGACGTGAGGCGGGTCACCGTCGGCCTGCGGGACTCGGCGTCGCGCCGCACCAGGCTGCGGGCCGCCCTGGCGCCGCGCTCGGCCGTGCGCGTGATCTGGGCGGCATCGGCCCGGTGGAACGCGTTCCGGTCCCGTGCCGCCGCCGGCGTCGTCGCCGCCCGGGCGGCGCTGCGCGGGTCGTCGGGACGACGGGACCCCGGGGACGGGGCCGAGGCCTCCGGCTGAGGAGTCGCATGCGTGAGGGGCTGACCACCATCGGTGGTCAGCCCCTCACGCGGAACTGTGGGTGCGCGGCGGGCTAGCGGCCGCCCTGCTCGTCACGGCGGCGCTGCCAGCGCTCCTCGATGCGGTCCATCATGGAGCGCTTCTGACGGGCCGGACGGCGGGCCTGCGGACCGCCTGCGGCCTGCTCGCCCGGCTTGGGAGCCTTGCGCCAGCCGGTCACGACCAGTACGGCACAGCCCAGCATGACCAGGAAGCCCACCACACTGACCCAGATGAGCTTCTGGACGACCATTCCTGCCATGAGGAGCGCGATACCTACGAGGAAGCCCACGACCGCCTGGTAGACCCGCCGCCGGGTGTACGTACGCAGCCCGCTTCCCTCGAGCGCCGACGCGAACTTGGGATCTTCGGCGTACAGCGCTCGCTCCATCTGCTCGAGCATGCGCTGCTCGTGCTCCGAGAGCGGCACGGAGTCCTCCTCATCGTGCAGTCGCCGGGGCGACTCGGGGGGTCCCTTAAGGATAGGCGGGAATCGCCCCCGTGAAACCCGCCCCTCTGCGCCAATTGGCCAACCGGAACCCGCCATGTCGGTCCCGGTCCGCTGAGGCTTCCATTCCCCGGCGGGCAGGCCGTCATGCCGGACGGTCTCCTTCGATCATACGGCGCCGAGCCCGCGTCCGGGCGGCCTGTGGCGGACTGCATGCCCGGCCGCCACGCCGGTCGGCGGCCCGCCCCGCAAGGCGGCTCAGGCCTCCCCCGCGCCCCTGGTCTCACCGAGTACGTGGAGCTGCGTGGCCACGGAGTGGAACGCGGGCCGCTCGGCCGCCGCCGCCTCCAGCCTCAGCAGGGCGTCCAGCGCCCCGGGCTCCGTGTCCACGAGCACACCGGGCACCAGGTCGGCGAAGATTCGCACCCCGTGCACGGCGCCGACCCGCAGACCCGCGCCCTCGACCAGCGCGGTGAGCTGCTCGGCGGTGAAGCGGCGCGGCATCGGGTCGCCCTCGCCCCAGCGGCCCTCGGGGTCGTCGAGTGCCTGCCGGGCCTCCTTGAAGTGCCCGGCCAGGGCGCGCGCGAGCACGGCGCCGCCGAGACCGGCGGCGAGCACGCTCAGGATGCCCTCGGAGCGCAGGGCGGCCACCGCGTTGCGCACGCCCTCGGCGGGGTCGTCGACGTACTCCAGGACGCCGTGGCACAGCACGGCGTCGTAGCCGCCGCGCTCGACCACGTCGAAGAGGCCGTGGGCATCGCCCTGGACGCCCCGCACCCGCTCGGCCACACCGGCCTCGGCGGCGCGGCGCTCCAGTGCGAACAGCGCGTTGGGGCTGGGGTCGACGACGGTGACCCGATGGCCGAGCCGGGCGGCGGGCACGGCGAAGTTGCCGCTGCCGCCGCCGGTGTCGAGGACGTCCAGGGAGTCCCGGCCCGAGGCCTTGACCCGGTGGTCGAGGGCGTCGTGCAGGACCTCCCAGACCACGGCGGTACGGAGAGAGGCGCGTGGACGAGAGGGGTCGGAGCGCAGCGACGCCGGTTGGGAGTGGTGGTGGGAGACGGGCGGGCGCATCGGGTCCGACACGGTTGACTCCTCGGCGCGGCACCGCCTCTTGCGCGGCGGAGCGATCGGACTGCCCCTCCCCGCCCGGCGCACGGGAACTGGAAGGGCTTCAGGCGCCCTCCACCCTATTGCCTCCACCCCCCGACCTGCCCCTCGGCTCCACGGCCCCCGCGGTCGCCGCCCCGCCGGGGGTGGGGCGGGGGAGGACCGGCTGGAGGAGGAGCAGGCGCTCGACGAGGCGGATGAACATCCCCACGTCCCGTATCAGGTCGTCGGCGTCCCGTTGGCCGGCCGCGCCCCGGATCCCGGCCTCGGCGCGGGCGCGGCGCGCGGCGCCCGCGGCGAACAGCGCGCTCCACTCGGCGAGTTCGGGCGCGATCTCGGGGAGCACTTCCCAGGCGCTCCTGATGCGGGCCCGGCGGCGCGGGGTGGGATCCGGGCGCCCCCGCGCGGCGAGCACGGCGGCCGCGGTGCGCAGCGCGGCGAGGTGGGCCGTCGCGTACCGCTCGTTCGGGGTGCGGAGGGCGGTGGCCTCCTCCAGGCCCTCGCGGGCCTGGGCGAGCAGGCCGAGGGCGGCGGGCGGGGCCGGGGCCCGGCGCGGGACGGGGTGCACGTCGCTCGCCGGGCCGGTCAGTGAGGGGGCAGGGCCGGTGGCGCGGTGCCGGCGGGCGGCGGCTGCGGACGAGTTGGCCATGACGAACCTCCTGTCGTCTGGGTGACGGCACGGGTGCCGTATGTGCCCATCGTGGGGTATGGCACTGACAATCCGTTCCGACCAGGCATTTCGCCTCGGCTGTCGGTGAGGGAGGGCCCGCGCGCCGGGCCCGCGGCGCGGCCGCGGGCCTCCCCTGCCGCGCCCTTGACGAGGTGCCGGCCTGTGACAATCAGGGCCATGGAACTCAGCAGCGCCACGCCGGGCGGCCGTACCCGCCGCGAGGCCACCCGGCAGAAGCTCTACGAGGCCGCCGTCACACTCATCGCCGAGCAGGGGTTCTCCGCCACCACGGTGGACGAGATCGCCGAGCGGGCGGGGGTCGCCAAGGGCACCGTCTACTACAACTTCGCCAGCAAGTCCGTCCTCTTCGAGGAGCTGCTGCGGCACGGCGTGGGACTGCTCACCGCCTCCCTGCGCGAGGCGGCCGACCGGACGGCGCGGGAGGGCGGGAGCCGGGTCGACGCCCTGGACGCCATGGTGCGCGCCGGGCTCGTCTTCATCGACCGCTACCCGGCCTTCACTCAGCTCTACGTGGCCGAGCTGTGGCGCACCAACCGTTCCTGGCAGTCCACGCTCCTGGTGGTGCGGCAGGAGGCGGTCGCGGTCGTCGAGGGCGTACTGCGCGACGGCGTGGCGAACGGGGAGTTCAGCGAGGACGTCGACGTGCCGCTGACCGCGGCGGCGCTGGTCGGCATGGTGCTGGTGGCCGCGCTGGACTGGAAGTCCTTCCAGCCGCGGCGTTCCCTGGACGACGTGCACGCGGCGCTGTCCCGGCTCCTTCAGGGACGGGTCAGCGGGCGCCTCTGAGGCCGCGGCCTCCCAGGACCGCCCGGCACGGTCCGCGCTCAGGGAGACGCCGGCGCGCCCTGGCCGCGTCCCCCGCGGGCCACCACGCACCGGCGTCTCCCGGCAGAGGGCCACGCCGTTCCGCCGCCCCGTGCCGGCGGTGCCGGTGTGCCCTTTCCCGTGCCTCCGACTCTTCCGTGCGCACGGGCCGCGTCACATCCGTGCGCGTACTCATCTCGCTTGCTGAGTACGGATACTCAGTCCCGC
The DNA here is from genome assembly GCF_044743035.1 of Streptomyces sp. NPDC087787. Taxonomy (NCBI): domain Bacteria; kingdom Bacillati; phylum Actinomycetota; class Actinomycetes; order Kitasatosporales; family Streptomycetaceae; genus Streptomyces; species Streptomyces sp. NPDC087787. Next base: position 497,813 of record NZ_JBIUVQ010000001.1, on the reverse strand, counting down.
GTGCCCGCCCCCGGGACCCCGCGCGGCCCGCTGGCTACGATCGCCTCCGTGTCCGTACTCCCCCTGGTGTTCACAAGCGGCTGGGCCAGCGGCATCAACGCGTACGCGGTGGTGCTGCTGCTCGGCGTGTTCGGTGCGACCGGACTGAGCGACGACGTCCCCGGTACCCTGCAGCGGCCTGAGGTGCTGATCGCGGCGGCCGTGCTGTTCGTGCTGGAGGCGGTCGCCGACAAGATCCCCTACGTGGACTCGGTGTGGGACACGGCGCACACCGTGATCCGGCCGGTCGCCGGCGCCTGGGTCGGCGCGCTGCTCGCGGGGCAGAGCGGCTCGCTGTCGGACGTCACCGCGGGCCTGGTCGGCGGCGGTACGGCACTGGCCAGCCACTTGGTGAAGGCCGGGACGCGCATGGCGGTCAACACCTCGCCCGAGCCAGTGAGCAACATGGTCGTGAGCCTGGCCGAGGACCTCGGCGTGGCCGGACTCGTCACCTTCGCGATCTTCCATCCGCTGGCCGCGGCGGTCATCGCGGGCGTCCTGCTGCTCGCCGGGATCGTGATCGTCGCCTTCCTGATCTCCCGGATCCGGCGCTTCCTGCGCCGCAGGGCCCAGCGGCGGGAGGAGAAACGCCGGCTCGCGGCCGGGGCGGGGTCCCCGCCGGGCTGAGCGTGCCCGCGCCCTCACACATCTGGGAATCCGCTGGTCAGCGCCCCCGAGACCGGGATTGTCGGTGGCGGTCGATAAAGTCGCGCACATGGCACGGATTGCGGTGATCGGCGCCGGGATGGGCGCGATGGCGGCCGCCGCCCGGCTGGCCGTCGCGGGCCACCGGGTGGCGGTGTACGAGCGTACGGACACGTACGGCGGCGCGCTGCGCCGGTTCGAGCGGGACGGCTTCGCCTTCGACACCGGCCCCGGGCTGCTTCCGCTGCCCGCGGTCCACCGCGATCTGTTCGTCAAGACCGGCAAGGAGCCGCTGGAGGACCGCGTCGAGCTGGTCCAGGTGGACCCGTCCGCACGGCACGTCTTCGCGGACGGCACCGCGGTGTCCCTGCCGAACGTCTCGCGCGCGGGCGTCGTCGCCGCTCTGGACGAAGCCCTCGGCAAGGGCGCCGGACAGCGCTGGGGCGACTTCCTGGTGCGGGCCCGCGAGGCCTGGGACCGCGCCCGCCGCCCGCTCCTGGAGGAGCCGCTGTGGCCCAACTGGCAGGTGCTGGCCGAGCGCGAGCCCTACCCGGCGGTGCCGCACAAGCGCCTGCTGCGCACCCGCCGGGCCGGCACGCTCGCCGAGGTGGGTGCCTGGGAGCTGCGCGACCCGCGGCTCGCCGCCCTCCTGGAGAGCCACGCGCTCGCGTACGGCCTCGATCCGCGGACCGCTCCGGCGAGCGCGGCCGTACTGCCGTACCTGGACCACGCCTTCGGCACCTGGTACGTGCGCGGCGGCCTGCGCGAGCTGGCGCGCGCGGTGTACGAGCGGTGCCTGGCCCGGCGGGTCGAGTTCACCTTCGGCGCCGAGGTCCGGGGAATCGTCGACAAGGACGGCCGGGCGGCCGGCGTCGAACTCGCCGACGGGACCGTGGCCGAGGCGGAGTTCGTGGTCGCCGGTGTGCCGCCCCGGGTGCTGGACGGCATGGTCCGGGGCACGGCCCTGCGCGGTGCGGGCGAGGTCCCGCCGCAGCCCGGGGCGCCCAGCAGACTGACCGTGCTGCTGGCCCTGCGCGGCGGCCGTCCGGAGGGGACGGCCCACCGGACCGTGGTGCACACCGAGGACCGCGCGGCCGAACTCGACGGGCTGTTCGGCACGGCCCCCGGGCTGCCCGAGCGGCCCACCGTCTCGGTGTCGCGTCCCGGCGATCCGGCGCTGGTCCCGGACCCGGACCACGAGGCGGTGACGCTCACGGCGACGGTCCCCGCGTCAGCCTCGGCGGACCTCCGGGCGCAGGCCGACCGGATGATCGCCGTCGCCTCGCGGGCGATACCCGGTCTCCGCGACCGCCTGCTCTGGCACGAGGTGCGCACCCCGGCCGACATCGCCCGGGTGACGGGCGCGGAGGGCGGGGCCGTCCCCGCACCGGCGCTCGCGGCCGCCCAGGGGCGCCTGCTGCACCCGGCGAACACCACGGGGCTCGCGGGCCTGTTCACCGTGGGCGGCTGGTCGCATCCCGGGGGCGGGCTGCCGCACGCCGGGATGTCGGGGGCGCTGGTGGCCGGACTGATCGTGGAGGGACCGGAGTTCCGCGGCTCCCAGTGAGCCGGGGAGCGTTCAGAAACGGTACTGCTCGTCGTAGCCCGTGCCGTGCTGTGGCTGCCCCTGGTTGCCGTCCTGGTACGGGTAGGCCTGCTGCTCCGGCGGGAGTTCGCCGCCGTAGGGCTCGTCGGTGCGCTGCTGCGGGACCCAGACCCCGCCGGCCGGGGTCTCGGCGCCGTAGCCGGCGTAGGCGTCCTGGGTGCCGTAGGCCTGCTGGCCGTACCCCTGCTGGGCATAGCCGGTGTCGTAGGAGCCGTCGTAGGTCTGGGTGCCGGCGTACGGGTCCGAGTAGGCGGCGTACTGCTGCTGGCCGGAGGCGTCGTAGCCGTAGCCCTGCTGCCCGTAGCCGGAGTAGTCGTACGCGTGGCTCTGGTCGGCGCCCTGGGCCGCGGTGGCGTACTGGTCCTGGGTCTGGCCGGGACCCGGGTAGGGCGACTGCGTGCCGCCCTGGTGGGCCGAGCCGTCGTAGACGCCGTAGGAACCGGTCTCCTCGGGCAGGGGCTGCGGCTCGTACACGGCGGTGGCGTCGGCGGCCGCGGGCTCGGAGACGGGGGTCCCCTCACTCGGGAGCGGCTGGGAGTGGAGGGCGGCGGGGGTGAAGACGTCGTCGTGGTCGTCGTCGCCGTGGCCGTAGGGCTGCCCCTCGTAGCCGGGCAGGGCCCGCATGGTGCCGGTGGCGCCGTCGGACACCTCGGGGCCGGACACCTCGGGGCCGGAGGCCTCCGGGGCCGGGTCCTGGTACTCGGCCTTGCCGCGGCGGCGCGGCTTGCCGCCCTCGGCCTCGGGGCGGTTGACCGCCCAGCCCTCCGCGAAGCCGCGCCGGAAGGACAGCGTCACGTAGGTCTGGCCGACCGCGAAGGCGGCCGCACCGGCACCGATCACGATGACGGAGGGGATCAGGACCCCGAGGACGACACCGAGGAAGCCGCCGAAGGCCAGCAGCCGCCAGCGCAACCGTGCCTTGTACTGCAGCAGCACCTCGCCCAGCAGCCACAGCGCGACGATGCCGAACGCGATGTAGAGGACCGTCCAGCCCATGTACGCCCCTCTCCCAGTGGCCGCTACGCAGTGTGTCGTACGCGGGTGCGGCCGGTCTAGGTCCGCGGCCTGTGGTGCAGACCCAGGTTCTCGTAGATTTCCAGCGTCGCCGTGGAGTTGTTGAGCGTGATGAAGTGCAGCCCGGGCACTCCCTCGGCCCGCAGTCGGGCACAGAACTCGGTGGCGAACTCGATCCCAAGGGAGCGTACCGCCGCCGGATCGTCCGCCGCCGCGCGGATCCGGTCTTTGAGGTCGTCCGGGATGGCGGCGTTGCTGAGTTGGGGCAGACGCTCGAGCATCTTCACGCTCGTGACCGGCATGATCTCGGGAATGACGGGTGTAGCGCAACCGGCGGCTGCGACGCGGTCGCGCAGGCGGAGGTACGACTCCGGCTCGAAGAACATCTGCGTGATCGCGTAGTCGGCGCCCGCCCGGCACTTGTCGACGAAGTGCGCGACGTCGGTGTCCCAGTCGGCGGAGCGCGGGTGCATCTCGGGGAAGGCCGCCACGCCGACGCAGAAGTCGCCCGACTCCTTGATGAGCCGGACGAGTTCGGCGGCGTAGGTCAGTCCGCGGGGGTGCGGTACCCAGTCGGCCATCGGGTCGCCGGGCGGGTCGCCGCGCACGGCGAGCATGTTGCGGATCCCGGCGTCGGCGTACTGGCCGATGATGTTGCGCAGCTCGGCGACGGAGTGGTTGACGGCGGTGAGGTGCGCCACCGGGGTGAGCGTCGTGTCGGACACGATCTGCTCGGTCGCCTTGACCGTGCCCGCGCGGGTGGAGCCGCCGGCACCGTACGTCACCGAGACGAAGTCGGGGGCGACGGCCTCGACCCTGCGCAGCGCGTTCCACAGGTTGCGCTCGCCCTTCGCCGTCTTCGGCGCCCAGAACTCGAAGGAGTAGGTGCTCTTGCCTGTGGCGAGCATGTCACGCACGGTGCGTGCGCGATCAGTCCTGGTGGATGCGGTTCCGAGGGCCATACCGGCAGGCTATCCAGGGCACGGCGGTCTCCCAACCGAGCGCTGGAAATTTGTCTGGATTGTCGGCTTCTTGTCCGCCCTTCGGACAGCGGGGCCGGAAATGAGCGGGTCGGACCCGGCCGGCTGTCCGAAAAGTGAGACGCCGGGGCGGCCGGTCTTCCGGCCGTGCCGCGCCCCTACCTCGCCTGCCGCAGCCGCTCGGCGAACTCGGCCGCCGCCGCTCCGGGGTCGTCGGCCTCGGTGATCGCCCGGACCACGACGACGCGGCGGGCGCCGGCCTCCAGGACCTGGTCCAGGTTGCCGAGGTCGATGCCGCCGATGGCGAACCAGGGCCGGTCGGTGCCCAGCGACGCGGTGTACCGGACGAGGCCGAGGCCGGGGGCGGGGCGGCCCGGCTTGGTGGGCGTGGGCCAGCAGGGTCCGGTGCAGAAGTAGTCCACGCCGTCCTGCACGGCCGCGGCGGCGGCCTCGTCCTCGGCGTGCGTGGACCGGCCGATCAGGACGCCGTCGCCGAGGATGGCGCGGGCGGCCGGCACCGGAAGGTCCCCCTGCCCCAGGTGCAGCACATCGGCGCGGGCCGCGTGGGCGACGTCCGCCCGGTCGTTGACCGCGAGCAGCTTCCCGTGCCGAGCGCACGCGTCGGCGAACACCTCCAGCAGGCGCAGCTCCTCCCCCGCCTCGATGCCCTTGTCCCGCAACTGCACGACGTCGACGCCCGCCGCCAGCACCGCGTCGAGGAACCCGGCCAGGTCCCCCTGCCGCCTGCGAGCGTCCGTGCACAGGTACAGGCGCGCGGCACCGAGCCGACCACGGGCGTCGGCTGCGGCAACGGCAGCGGTCTCAGGCATACGCGGGTCCCCCCGGCTCGTCGGTTCCGTGGCTCGGCCGGCCACTCGGACGGACCCTATCCGCCCCTCCCGGCCGGCCGGTGCGGCCACCGCCCGCCCGGCCGCCGGGGCCGCGGCCGGGGGGCGTGGAGGAGTGGCCGGGTCAGACGGCGAGGGCCTGGGCGCGGCGCTTCACCTCTGTGCCACGGTTCTCACTCAGGGCCTGGGCGGGGGTGCCCGGCAGGGTCGGGTCGGGGGTGAACAGCCATTCGATCATCTCTTCGACCGTGAAGCCGTCGTCCCTCAGGAGCGTCAGGGTGCCGGACAGGCCCTTGACGACCTTGTCGCCGTCGATGAAGGCGGCGGGGACGTGCAGCGCGCGGTTCTCACCACGGCGTACGGCGATGAGCTGGCCCTCCTTGACCAACTGCCGCACACGTGTCACCTCGACGCCGAGCTGTTCGGCGATGTCGGGAAGGGTGAGCCAGTCAGGGACGAGAGCGTCGATCTTCGTGTCAATCTCGGTCACGGACACAAGCGTGCCATCTGCCACTGACACTCGGAAGCCAGGCCCGTCCACCCGGGGACGTGTGCCTCACGCGGTCGCCGCCTTCAGGGGCTTCGCCGGGTCCGCCAGCAGCCGCGGATCCATGGGCGTGCCGGACTCGATCAGCCGCCGCCCCTGCGCCAGATCCCGCGGCCGGCCGACGGCCAGGAGGGCGACGAGCCGGCCCTCGCGGAGCCAGCAGACGGTCCACGCCGGTCCGGTGCGATCGCCGCGCCAGACGACGGCGTCGGCCGACGTGTGGTGTCCCGCGTACTGGACGAAGCGCCCGAACTGCTCGGACCAGAAGTACGGCACCGGGTCGTAGACCACGGGGGTGAGGCCGACGATGTCGGCCGCGACCGTGCGCGGACCCTGGAGCGCGTTGTCCCAGTGGTGGATCAGCAGGCGCTCGCCGTACCGTCCCGAGGGGAAGGAGGCGCAGTCGCCCACCGCGTACACGTCCGGCACGGAGGTGCGCAGATGGTCGTCCGCCAGGACGTCCCCGTGCGGGCCCAGCGCGATGCCGGAGCCGGCCAGCCAGTCCGTGGCGGGGCGCGCGCCGATGCCGACCACGACGGCGCCCGCGGGCAGCCGGGAGCCGTCGTCGAGGACGACCGCTCCGGGTTCGACGCGCTCCACGCGCGCGTGGGTGCGCAGTTCGGTGCCGCTGTCGGCGTACCAGGCGGTCATCGGCTCGGCCACCTCTGCGGGCAGCGCCCCGGCGAGCGGGCGGTCCGCGGCCTCCACGACGGTCACGGCGCAGCCCGCCTCGCGCGCGGCGGTGGCGAACTCGGCGCCGATCCAGCCCGCGCCCACGACCACGATGTCGTGCTGCTCGGTGAGCACCGGCCGCAGCCGTTCGGCGTCGTCCAGGGTGCGCAGCAGGTGGACGCCCTGCACGCCCTCCGTGCCGGGCAGCCGGATCGGTTCGGCGCCGGTGGCCAGGACGAGGACGTCGTACGGCACCGGTCCGGCCGAGGTCTCCAGCACGCGGGCGCCGGGCCGCACGGCCAGTGCCTCGCAGCCGAGCCGCAGTTCGAGGCCGAGCGCCTCGAAGTCGATGTCGAAGGCGGAGCCCTCGGCCTTGCCCAGCAGGACGGCCTTGGACAGCGGCGGCCGGTCGTAGGGCTGGTGGGGTTCGGCGCCGATCAGTGTCACGGTGCCGGTGAAGCCCTGCTCGCGCAGGGCGACCGCGGTCTGCACACCGGCCATGCCGGCGCCCGCGACGACCACGCGCCGCGGCCCCGATGTGCCCTGTTCCTGCGTCTGGTCGCTCACCTGATCACCATAATTCAACTGACGCGGCGTCAGTCAGGGGCGTGCGGGGTGACCCGCTCCACAACCTGCCCCCAGCCTCTTCCCCCATGCCCGCCCGCCGCACGGCCGCCCCTCGTACGCGGGAGGCTCACCTACCGGGGCGGTGTTCCGCGGGCTAGGGTGGCGACCGTACAAGCACTCGCGGGAGCCCGGACGCACCGGGCTGAGAGGGAGGCTGGCGGCCTCCGACCGTACGAACCTGATCCGGGTCATGCCGGCGAAGGGAGGGGCTGGACGCCCATGTCGTTGCCACGTACGTCCGACGTCCTCGTCGTGGGGGGCGGAATCATCGGCCTCGTGACGGCCTGGCGCTCGGCGCAGCGCGGGTTCGCCACGGCCGTGGTGGACCCCGAGCCGGGCGGCGGGGCCGCACAGGTGGCCGCCGGGATGCTGGCCGCCGTCACCGAACTGCACTACGGCGAGCAGACGTTGCTCGCACTGAACCTGGCCTCCGCCCGCCGCTACCCGGACTTCGCGGCCGAGCTGACCGAGCTGACCGGCCACGACCTCGGCTACCGCCGCTGCGGCACCCTCGCCGTCGCGCTGGACGCCGACGACCGCGCCCACCTGCGGGAACTGCACGACCTTCAGCGCCGCTCGGGCCTGGAGTCCGAGTGGCTGTCGGGGCGGGACTGCCGCCGCCTCGAACCGATGCTCGCGCCGGGCGTGCGCGGCGGGCTGCGGGTGGACGGCGACCACCAGATCGATCCGCGGCGGCTCGCCCGCGCCCTGGTCGCGGCCTGCGAGCGGGCGGGCGTGGTCTTCCACCGCGGCTGGGCAGAGCGGCTCACCGTGGCCCGGGGCCGGGCAACGGGCTGTGTGCTGCGGGACGGCACCGCGCCGGCCGCGGAGCGGGTGGTCCTCGCCGCGGGCAGCCTCAGCGGACGGCTCGCGGGCGTTCCGGACGAGGTGCTGCCGCCGGTGCGGCCGGTGAAGGGGCAGGTGCTTCGGCTGACGGTGCCGAAGCGGTACGCGCCGTTCCTGAGCCGCACCGTGCGGGCCGTGGTGCGCGGCAGCCAGGTCTACCTGGTGCCCCGGCTCGACGGCGAGCTGGTCGTCGGGGCCACGAACGAGGAGCTGGGCTGGGACACGACGGTGACGGCGGGCGGCGTGTACGAGCTGCTGCGCGACGCCCACGAGCTGGTGCCGGGGATCACCGAGCTGCCGCTCACGGAGACCCGGGCGGGTCTGCGGCCCGGCTCCCCCGACAACGCGCCGCTGCTCGGCCCGACCGGCCTCGACGGCCTGCTGCTCGCCACCGGCCACTACCGCAACGGCGTACTGCTCACGCCGGTCACCGGTGACGCCATGGCGCACGTCCTGACCACCGGCGAGCTGCCGGACGAGGTCCGCCCCTTCTCCCCCAGGCGCTTTTACGCCGCGGCACTCACGGAGCAGCCCGCATGAACATCTCCGTCAACGGTGAGCCCCGCCGGGTAGCGCCCGGCACGTCACTCGGCACCGTCGTGCAGGCACTGAGCGCGGCGCCCTCCGGAGTGGCCGCCGCCCTCAACGAGACCGTCGTCCCGCGCGCGCGGTGGTCGTCCACGGCCCTGGCCGAGGGCGACCGCGTCGAAGTGCTGACCGCCGTCCAGGGAGGCTGAGCCATGGCCGACGACCCCTTCGTCCTCGGTGGTACGCCCTTCACCTCCCGGCTGATCATGGGTACCGGCGGCGCGACCGGCCTGGAGGTCCTGAAGCGGGCGCTCGTGGCCTCCGGAACGGAGCTGACCACGGTCGCGATGCGTCGGGTGGATCCCTCCGTGCACGGCTCGGTCCTGTCGGTGCTGGAGTCGCTCGGGATCCGGGTGCTGCCCAACACCGCGGGCTGCTTCACCGCGGGCGAGGCGGTCCTCACCGCCCGGCTGGCGCGGGAGGCGCTCGGCACGGACCTCGTCAAGCTGGAGGTCATCGCCGACGAGCGCACACTGCTGCCGGACCCGATCGAGCTGCTGGACGCGGCGGAGACACTGGTCGACGACGGGTTCACGGTCCTGCCGTACACGAACGACGATCCGGTGCTCGCGCGCAAGCTGGAGGACGTGGGCTGCGCCGCGATCATGCCGCTCGGCTCGCCCATCGGGTCCGGGCTCGGCATCCGCAACCCGCACAACTTCCAGCTGATCGTGGAGCACGCGCGCGTGCCGGTGATCCTGGACGCCGGGGCGGGTACGGCCTCGGACGTGGCCCTGGCCATGGAGCTGGGGTGTGCCGGGGTGATGCTCGCCTCCGCGGTGACACGGGCGCAGGAGCCGGTGATGATGGCCGCGGCGATGCGGTCCGCCGTGGAGGCGGGGCGGCTGGCACGGCTGGCCGGACGGATCCCCGAACGGCACTTCGCCCGGGCGTCGTCCCCGACGGAGGGCATGGCCGATCTGGACCCGGAGCGGCCCGCGTTCTAGCCGGTCAGCTCCCTCGCACGGGTGCGTTCACCGCGTCACAGGTCGGCTTCAGTCCCGCCGCGACACTGTCCGCGATCCGTGTGTGTCCGTGACGGCTCGTAGACTCGCCTGCGTGGATACGACCCTTCAGGACCCTCTCGTCGGGCAGGTGCTCGACGGCCGCTATCGCGTCGACGCACGGATCGCCGTCGGCGGGATGGCCACGGTCTACCGGGCCCTGGACACCCGACTCGACCGGGTCCTCGCGCTCAAGGTGATGCACCCGACGCTCGCGGCCGACGGCTCGTTCGTGGAGCGGTTCATCCGGGAGGCCAAGTCGGTCGCGCGGCTGGCCCACCCGAACGTGGTACAGGTCTTCGACCAGGGCACGGACGGGACGTACGTGTACCTCGCCATGGAGTACGTGGCCGGCTGCACCCTGCGCGACGTGCTGCGCGAGCGCGGGGCGCTCCAGCCGCGCGCGGCGCTGGACATCCTGGAGCCGGTGCTCGCCGCGCTGGGGGCCGCGCACCGGGCCGGGTTCGTCCACCGCGACATGAAGCCGGAGAACGTCCTGATGGGGGACGACGGCCGGGTCAAGGTCGCCGACTTCGGGCTGGTGCGGTCCGTGGACACGGTGACGAACACCACCGGTGCCGTCCTCGGCACCGTCTCCTACCTGGCGCCGGAGCAGATCGAGCGCGGCACCGCCGACCCCCGGGTCGACGTGTACGCGTGCGGCGTCGTGCTGTACGAGATGCTGACCGGCGGCAAGCCGCATCAGGGCGAGTCCCCCGCCCAGGTGCTGTACCAGCACCTCCACGAGGACGTGCCGGCCCCGTCGGCCGCCGTGCCGGGACTCCCCCTCGAACTGGACGAACTGGTCGCGGAGGCCACCGCGCGCACCCCGGACATCCGGCCGCACGACGCGGTCGCGCTGCTCGCGCGGGTCCGCGAGGCGCGGACCGCGCTCAGCCCGGACCAGCTGGACGCCCTGCCGCCGCAGGCCCTCACCGCGGAGCACGACAACGCCGAGGACCGTACGAGCGTCATCCCGCGCGCGCTGACGGCGCGGATCCTCGGCGGGGACGGTGGGAACGACGGAGACGGCGCACGCTCCGCGGCCGCCCTCAACCGCACCAGCCGGCTCCAGGCGCCCCCGCCCCCACCGCAGCCGTCCGGCGTGCGGCGCCCCGGGCCGCCACGGCGCACCCTGCTCACGGTGGTCGCCGCCGTCCTGCTGGTCCTCGGGGTCGGCGGGGGCGTGTGGTACATCAACTCCGGCCAGTTCACGAAGGTCCCGCCGCTGCTGGCGAAGACCGAGGCGCAGGCCAGGGAGCAACTCAAGGAGTCCGGTCTCGGCGTCGACCGGGTCGAGCACGCCTACAGCGACACGGTCCGGCGGGGCACGGTCATCAGCACCGACCCGCGGGCGGGCGCCAGGATCCGCAGCCACGGTTCGGTGACGCTCACGGTCTCCGACGGTCCGGAGACCGTACGGGTGCCCGATCTGAAGGGCCACCGGCTGGACGAGGCGCGGGCCCTGCTGAAGCAGGACGGCCTGGAGCCCGGCATGGTGAGCCGGGAGTTCAGCGACGACGTTCCCCGTGACGTGGTGATCAGCACGGATCCCGGGGCGGGCACCGACCGGCACGCGGGCTCGGCGATCGCGCTCACCGTCAGCAAGGGCCGCGCGGTGGACGTCCCGGACGTCACCGGCGAGGACCTGGACGAGGCACAGTCCGACCTGCGGGACGCCGGTCTGAAGGTGCGGATCTCCACCGAGCAGGTCACCTCCGAGTTCGACAAGGGCCGGGTCGCCCGGCAGAGCCCGGCGGGCGACAGCGAGGCCGCCGAGGGCGACACGGTCACGCTGACGCTGTCCAAGGGCCCGGAGATGGTGCAGGTGCCGGACGTGACCGGCAACAGTGTCGGCGACGCGAAGAACACGCTGCAGAAGGCCGGCTTCCAGGTGCGGGAGGACCGCGGGCTGCTCGGACTGTTCGGCGACACCGTCAAGAAGCAGTCGGTGAAGGGCGGCGACCGGGCGCCGAAGGGCTCGACGATAACGATCACCATCCGCTGACGGCGGCCCGGCGGCCGCGGGCCGCCGGGCGCGTGACACCCTGAACGGGTGAGCAGTCAGCGGTCCCGTCCCCTCCCCGGCCCCCTCCGCAACCCGATCGGCGGCCATGTGCCCGTCGCCGGCGGGCTGCACTCCGTGGGCATGTCCTACGCCCGTGACCTCGGCGCGGAGACCGTGCAGGTCTTCGTCGCCAATCCGCGGGGCTGGGCCACGCCCGCGGGCGATCCGCGGCAGGACGAGCGCTTCCGCGCGGCCTGCGCCGAGCAGTCGGTACCGGCGTACGTCCACGCCCCGTACCTGATCAACTTCGGCTCCCACACCGAGGCGACCGTGGAGCGGTCGGTGGAGTCGCTGCGGCACTCGCTGCGGCGCGGCCGGGAGATCGGCGCGCTGGGTGTCGTCGTGCACACCGGGAGCGCGACCGGCGGCCGGGACCGGTCGGTCGCACTGAAGCAGGTGCGGGAGCACGTGCTGCCGCTGCTCGACGAGCTGACCCACGACGACGACCCGTACCTGCTCCTGGAGTCCACCGCTGGCCAGGGCGCCTCGCTGTGCTCGCGCACCTGGGACTTCGGGCCGTACTTCGAGGCGCTGGACGCCCATCCGAGGCTGGGCGTGTGCCTGGACACCTGCCACATCTTCGCCGCCGGGCACGACCTGACCGGCCCGGACGGCATGCACCGAACGCTGGACCTGCTGGTGGAGACGGTCGGCGAGGGCCGGCTGAGGCTGATCCACGCCAACGACTCCAAGGACGTGGCCGGCGCGCACAAGGACCGGCACGAGAACATCGGCGCAGGCCACATCGGCGAGGACCCCTTCCGCGCCCTGATGACCCACCCCGCCACCGAGGGCGTCCCGCTGGTCATCGAGACCCCGGGCGGCAAGGAGGGCCACACGGCGGACGTGGAGCGCCTGAAGCGGCTCAGGGACGCCTGACGGACACGGTGAGGGCGTGAGCGGCCGGCAGCACGGGCGTCACAGTTCCGGTCCGTCCCCCGGTTCCTCCTGGTAGGAGTAGCGCTGTTCCTTCCAGGGGTCGCCGAGGTTGTGGTAGCCGCGCTCCTCCCAGAAGCCGCGGCGGTCGGCGGTCATGTACTCCACGCCGCGGACCCACTTGGGGCCCTTCCAGGCGTACAGGTGGGGGACGATCAGGCGGAGCGGGAAGCCGTGCTCGGCGGTGAGCAGTTCGCCGTCCTTGTGGGTGGCGAACAGGGTGCGCTCCGAGGTGAAGTCGGACAGGCGCAGGTTGGAGCTGAACCCGTACTCCGCCCACACCATCACATGGGTGACGTTCGCCGCGGGCGGGGCGATGTCCAGGACGGTGCGCGCGGGGATGCCGCCCCACTCGGCGCCGGTCATGCTGTACTTCGTGACGCAGTGCAGGTCGGCCACCACGGTGGTGTACGGCAGGGCCGTGAACTCCTCGTGGGACCAGCAGTGCTTCTCACCGTCGGCGGTGGCGCCGAAGACCCGGAAGTCCCAGCGTTCGGGACGGAACTTGGGCACGGGTCCGTAGTGCGTGACCGGCCAGCCGCGCTGGAGTCGCTGTCCCGGCGGGAGTTCCGGCTGTGCCGCTCCCGTCGGCACTGCTCCAGACGCGTCTCCTGACGCGCGTTCCACCGGCTGACCCATGACTCCATCCTGACAGACCGGAGAGGGTGCACATGACCAGCCGAGGGGCAATTGGGGCAACTCGCACTAAGTATGGACTTACTGGACGACTGTGTGCGCCGGTGCAATCATGCGCGAGATCGGCCCAGAGACGTCCGGAAGGAGCCCGCCGCCATGCAAGGCGACCCCGAGGTGATCGAACTGCTCAACGAGCAGCTGACCGCGGAGCTCACCGCGATCAACCAGTACTTCCTGCACTCCAAGCTCCAGGACCACAAGGGCTGGACGAAGCTCGCCAAGTACACCCGTGACGAGTCGTTCGACGAGATGCGGCACGCGGAGCTCCTGACCGACCGCATCCTGCTGCTTGACGGCCTGCCGAACTACCAGCGGCTCTTCCACGTCCAGGTCGGGCAGACGGTGACCGAGATGTTCCGCGCCGACCGGCAGATCGAGGTCGAGGCCATCGACCGGCTGCGCCGGGGCGTGGAGCTGATGCGCGACAAGGACGACATCACGTCGGCGAACATCTTCGAGGCGATCCTCGCCGACGAGGAGCATCACATCGACTACCTGGACACCCAGCTGGAGCTGGTCGACAAGCTGGGTGAGGCGCTCTACCTCTCGACCGTCGTCGAGCAGAGCCAGCCGGACCCGTCGGGCCCCGGCACGCACAGCTTCGCCGGCCACTGAGGCGTCCGCCGGACGCCCGGCCCACTAGGCGGCGTCGCCCAGCTCCTCGGGACCGGCGCCGGACGTGCGGCCCGTGAGCGGCGCGAGCGCCGGGCCGCCCTGGTCGATCAGTTCCCGGCGCGGGCAGGCGCCCCGGCCGAGCAGCGCCTGGATGCGGCGCACGCAGCCGCCGCAGTCGGTGCCCGCCTTGCAGACGGAGGCGATCTTGCGCGGAGTGCAGGCGCCGTTGTCCGCGTGCTGCTTGACCTGCTGCTCGGTGATACCGAAGCAACTGCACACGTACACGCGGTTCACCTCCCGCCGGGATCGGTTCAGTGGTGCCGTCCCGAATCTCGGTGAGGCAAACCTAACCTTACTCACCGCATGAATGCCGGAAAAGTGGGAGGGGCGCGGATTTCGTGTGATCCGCGCCCCACTTCACGTGCTCGCGCCCGCGACGGGCGGGTGCCTCACTGGTCCCGGTACATCTCCGCGACCAGGAACGCCAGGTCCAGGGACTGGCTGCGGTTCAGACGCGGGTCGCAGGCGGTCTCGTAGCGCTGGTGCAGGTCGTCGACGAAGATCTCGTCGCCGCCGCCGACGCACTCGGTGACGTCGTCGCCGGTCAGCTCCACATGGATGCCGCCGGGGTGCGTGCCGAGCCCCTTGTGCACCTCGAAGAAGCCCTTGACCTCGTCGAGCACGTCGTCGAAGCGGCGGGTCTTGTGACCGGAGGCCGCCTCGAAGGTGTTGCCGTGCATCGGGTCGGTCACCCAGGCCACCACCGCGCCCGAGGCCGTGACCTTCTCCACCAGCTCCGGGAGCCGGTCACGAATCTTGTCGGCGCCCATGCGGACGATGAACGTCAGCCGGCCCGGCTCCCGCCCGGGGTCGAGGCGGTCGATGTACCGCAGCGCCTCCTCGGGTGTGGTCGTCGGGCCGAGCTTGATGCCGATCGGGTTGCGGATGCGCGAGGCGAACTCGATGTGCGCGTGGTCCAGCTGCCGGGTGCGCTCGCCGATCCAGACCATGTGCCCGGAGACGTCGTACAGCTGCCCGGTGCGCGAGTCGACGCGGGTCAGCGCCGACTCGTAGTCGAGCAGCAGCGCCTCGTGCGAGGAGAAGAACTCGACGGTCTTGAACTCCTCCGGGTCCGTGCCGCAGGCCCGCATGAAGTTCAGCGCGTTGTCGATCTCGCGCGCGAGCTGCTCGTAGCGCTGGCCGGACGGGGAGGACTTCACGAAGTCCTGGTTCCAGGCGTGCACCTGGCGCAGGTCGGCGTAGCCGCCGGTGGTGAAGGCGCGCACCAGGTTCAGCGTGGAGGCGGACGTGTGGTACATCCGCTTCAGGCGCTCGGGGTCCGGGATGCGGGCGGCCTCGGTGAACTCGAAGCCGTTGACCGAGTCGCCGCGGTAGGTCGGCAGGGTCACGCCGTCGCGGGTCTCGGTCGGCTTGGAGCGCGGCTTGGAGTACTGGCCGGCGATCCGTCCGACCTTGACCACCGGCACCGAGGCGGCGTACGTCAGCACGGCGCCCATCTGGAGCAGGGTCTTGAGCTTGTTGCGGATGTGGTCGGCGGACACCGCGTCGAACGCCTCGGCGCAGTCGCCGCCCTGGAGGAGGAACGCCTCTCCCTTGGCGACGGCCGCCATCCGGGCGCGCAGCTGGTCGCACTCGCCCGCGAAGACGAGCGGCGGATACGACTCGAGGTCCGCGATCACTGCGCGCAGAGCCTCGGGGTCGGGGTACTCGGGCTGCTGCGCCGCGGGCAGGTCTCGCCAGGTGTTGCCAGCGCTCGCGCTGGTCTTAGCGTTCACGGTCACCCCACCAAGATTACGGGGTCGCCCCTCGGGTCCCCTCCTGCGTTCAGCCAATGAGACGGACGGCGCCCGGTCGCGAATGTCCCTCGCCGGGGTTGCTCAGACGCCGGCGCCGACGTCGAGCTGGTCGCGGTCGATGTTGATGGTCACCGCTCCGTACGTCTCGGTCCTGTTGCCCGCGTACTGGTGGATGCGCTGGTGACCGGCCCACAGGCCGGCCGGAACGGCGGTGTGGACGGTGGTGTTCTCGTTGTTCCAGTGCGCGAAGTGGATCACGTCGGGCAGGGTGACCTTGCCGGCGTTGCCGACCAGGTCGGCGACCAGGGACGAGACGCTGCCGTAGGCGCCGGAGCGGTAGCCCAGTTCGTGCAGCCGCTCGGTCCAGGCCTCCAGGTAGCCGAGCACGCGGGCGGTGAGGGCGCCGCCCGGTTTGTACTGCTCCAGGTCGTTGTAGAGCACCGACCCCTCGGCGAAGCCGAGCGCCGTCGCCTGGGCGACGGCGTCCTCCGCGGCCTCCCTGCCCTGCGGCGCGGGATCGTTGATCGACGCGCAGGAGTTCTGGCAGCTCCCGGCGCCGGAGCTGGGCTGCGGGCCGACGTAGAGCGGGAAGAAGCGCCACCCGTCCGCGTACTGCGCCTGCACCCACTCGGCGGTCAGCTTCGCCTGGGCGCAGGCGCGGTTGACCCCGCCGATGTAGACGCCGACGGCTCCGTAGGGCGAGTTGCCCCTCCAGGCGTTCATGGCCGTCCGGCTCGGCGCGGTGCAGGTGTCGAAGCCCCTGCCCTGATACGCGGTCGCGTCGGCGGGCACGGCGCGCGCGGACGGTGCCTGGTCGTGTTCCCCGGCGACGGCGGCGGCGACGGGAAGTCCGGCGCTGCGCAGTACCCGCTGGATCTCCGCGCGGTTCTCGCCGTACGGGGCGGTGACGGAGATTCCCTCGTTGGTGGCGGTCGCCCGGTAGACGCGGGACGTGCGGTCCTCGGTCACCGAGGCCTTCGTCGCCGGCGCGGGCTGCACCCACAGGACCTCGGTGCGCCCGACGGCCCGGGCCGGGCAGTCCTGCTGCTCGCCGGGGGTGCCGAGATAGACGGCGTGCCGGTCGAAGCGGACGCAGGCGGTCGGCTCCTGGTCGAGGTCGACGACGGGCCAGCCGGCCGGGACGGTGAAGGTGTGGCCGCGGTAGCTGACGGTCTTCGTCGCGTCGTCGGCGGCCGGCCGGGCGGCGGCCGGGGCACCGGCGGCGAGCACCGCGCAGGCGCTCAGCGCGGTCAGCGCACGTTTCAGGCGGGAACGAAACCGGGCCGGGTGGGGTGATCGTGGGGCGGGAATGGCGTCCTCCTCGGACGGGCACGGGCGGCGCGCGGCGGACGCCGGGCACGCTCGGCACACGGTCGACGCGGACCCTCTTTCCACCCCGCGCGGCCGCCGGAAACCGGCCTGTGCTGCGTACGGGCGACACGGCGGCCGGGGACCGTCGCGGGCCGGACAGGGCCACGCGACGGGCCGATGCGGTAGGGTGCCGGGCATGTTCGCGCACTCGACCCAGAACCAGAACTGGTGGTGGACCGCTTCTCCGGCGGCCCGCTGACTGCGCGTATCCCACACTTCGCGAAGGCCGCCCGAGGGGCGGCCTTCGGCGTTCGTGGCGTCCTGGCCGTTCCTCACCGACATCGATCGACATCGACGGAAGAGGAACCCATGGACCTGGCACGGCTGCTGCACGACCCCCGCCCCTTCGCCCTGCTGCGCCGCCGTACCCCCGGGCACGACCACGACCTGGTCGAGGTGCTGCTCGGCCCGGTGACCGCTCGCGACCGTCTGGCCGACCTGCCCGACGAGGGCCTGGCGCTCGTACCGTTCCGGCAGATCCGCGAGCGCGGCTTCGACGTCCGCGACGACGGCACCCCGCTGCTGGTGCTGACGCCCGAGGAGTCGGGCACGGTGCCGCTCGCCGAGGCCCTGGCGCAGCTCCCCGCGCACCGGGTGCGCGTCGAGAGCGGCGGCTTCGACGTCGGCGACGAGGAGTACGCGGAGATCGTCGGGCGGGTGCTGCGCGAGGAGATCGGCGCGGGCGAGGGCGCGAACTTCGTGATCCGGCGGACGTACGAGGGGCGAATCCCGGGCTTCGGGCGGGCCGACGCGCTGGCGTTGTTCCGGCGGCTCCTGGAGGGCGAGAGGGGGGCGTACTGGACGTTCGTCGTGCACACCGGGGACCGGACGCTGGTCGGCGCCAGCCCCGAGGTGCACGTGCGCATGTCCGGCGGGACGGTCGTGATGAACCCGATCAGCGGAACGTACCGCTACCCGGCCGAGGGGCCGACGCCCGAGCACCTGCTCGGCTTCCTCGCCGACGGCAAGGAGATCGAGGAGCTGTCGATGGTCGTCGACGAGGAGCTCAAGATGATGTGCACCGTCGGCGACATGGGCGGGGTGGTCGTCGGACCGCGCCTGAAGGAGATGGCGCATCTGGCGCACACCGAGTACGAGTTGCGCGGCCGGTCCTCCCTTGACGTGCGTGAGGTGCTCAAGGAGACCATGTTCGCCGCGACCGTCACCGGGTCGCCGGTGCAGAACGCCTGCCGGGTCATCGAACGCCACGAGAGCGGGGGGCGCGGCTACTACGCCGGCGCGCTCGCCCTGCTCGGCCGCGACTGCGGCGGCGCGCAGACCCTGGACTCCCCCATCCTCATCCGCACCGCCGACATCGACGCCCGCGGCCGGCTGCGCGTACCGGTCGGCGCCACCCTCGTCCGCGGTTCGGACCCGGCGGGCGAGGTCGCCGAGACGCACGCGAAGGCGGCGGGCGTGCTGGCGGCGCTGGGCGTACGGCCCGGCCGGCCGCGCGCGGAACGGTCGGGGCCCCGGCTCGCCGACGACCCGCGGGTGCGGGCGGCCCTGGACGGTCGGCGCGCGCTGCTCGCGCCGTTCTGGCTGCGGATGCGCAGCGGGGGCGGCGCACCGCAGTCGGAGGCCGGGGGAGGCACACCGGGACTCGCCGGGCACACCCTGGTCGTGGACGGCGAGGACACGTTCACCGCGATGCTCGCGCACGTGCTGCGGTCGTCGGGGCTGACCGTCGAAGTCCGGCGCTACGACGAGCCCGGGCTGCGCGCGGCCGTGCTCGCGCACGAGGGACCGGTCGTCCTCGGCCCCGGGCCCGGCGATCCGTGCGACGCGGCCGACCCGAAGATGCGGCTGCTGCGGGCGCTGACCGCGGAGGTCCTCGCCACGCACCGGCACGGCGTTCTCGGGGTCTGCCTCGGGCACGAGCTGATCGCGGCCGAGCTGGGACTGGAGATCGTCCGCAAGGCGGTGCCCCACCAGGGCGCCCAGAGCCGGATCGACCTGTTCGGCCGGGCCGAGACCGTGGGCTTCTACAACAGCTATGTGGCGCACTGCGACGACGAGGCGCAAGCCGAGCTGTCGGCGCACGGGATCGAGGTGAGCCGGAGCGCGTCCGGTGAGGTGCACGCGTTGCGCTCCGCGCGGTTCGCGTCGGTGCAGTTCCACCCCGAGTCCGTGCTGACGCTGAACGGCCAGGCGATCGTCCACGCGCTGCTGGCCGGCCGGCCGCACGGCGCCGGCGCCCACGGCGAGCCGCGGCGCGTGCCGTAGCCGCGAACGCGCGCACCGGGGGCGCCGCCGGTCAGGTCGGCGGCGCCCCCGGTGCGGTCTGCGGACGGGGAGGCCGTGGCGGGGTCAGCCGAAGAAGACCCCGACCTCCTCGTACAGCTTCGGGTCGACCGTCTTCAGCTTCGCGGTGGCCTCCCCGATCGGCACTCGGACGATGTCGGTGCCGCGCAGGGCGACCATCTTGCCGAAGTCGCCGTCGCGGACGCAGTCGACGGCGTGCAGGCCGAACCGGGTGGCCAGCCAGCGGTCGAAGGCGCTGGGCGTGCCGCCGCGCTGGATGTGCCCGAGGACGGTGGTCCGTGCCTCCTTCCCGGTGCGTGCCTCGATCTCCTTGGCCAGCCACTCGCCGACACCGGACAGCCGTACGTGTCCGAAGGAGTCGCGCGAGCCGTCCTTCAGGACCATGTCGCCGTCCTTGGGCATGGCGCCCTCGGCGACGACGACGATCGGGGCGTACGACGCCTTGAAGCGGGAGGTGATCCAGGCGCACACCTGGTCGACGTCGAAGCGCTGTTCGGGGATGAGGATGACGTTCGCGCCGCCGGCGAGGCCGGAGTGCAGGGCGATCCAGCCGGCGTGACGGCCCATCACCTCGCAGACCAGGACCCGCATGTGGGACTCGGCGGTGGTGTGCAGCCGGTCGATCGCCTCGGTGGCGATGCCGACCGCGGTGTCGAAGCCGAAGGTGTAGTCGGTGGCCGACAGGTCGTTGTCGATGGTCTTGGGCACGCCCACGCAGGGCACGCCGTACTCGTCGCTCAGTCGCGCGGCGACGCCGAGGGTGTCCTCGCCGCCGATCGCGACGAGCGCCTCGACCTCCTGCTTGGCGAGGTTGTCCTTGATCCGCCGGATGCCGTCCTCCTGCTTGAGGGGGTTGGTCCGTGAGGAGCCGAGGATGGTGCCGCCCCGGGGCAGGATGCCGCGCACCGCGGGGATGTCGAGACGGATGGCGTCGTTCTCGAGGGGGCCGCGCCAGCCGTCCCGGAAGCCGACGAAGTCATAGCCGTACTCCTGCACGCCCTTGCGGACGATGCCCCGGATGACGGCGTTGAGCCCGGGGCAGTCGCCGCCTCCGGTCAGTACTCCGACCCGCATGGAAAAGTCCCTTCGCCGCGGTTGCCTGGTGAAGGTCACGCTAATGGTGACGCACGTCACTTCGGCATGGGGTGGAGAGTCAATTCCACTGAATTGTCGGGCAGTTGATCACGGAGAAACCACTCGAAAGGGGTATGGCCGCACGTATGCGAGTTGACGCGCCCCTACTCGCCGTCGAGTCCGCGTTCGATGGCGTACCGCACCAGCTCCACCCGGTTGTGCAACTGGAGCTTGCCCAGGGTGTTCTGGACGTGGTTCTGGACCGTGCGGTGGGAGATCACCAGACGCTCGGCGATCTGCTTGTAGCTCAGGCCCTTGGCGACCAGGCGCAGCACCTCGGTCTCGCGGTCGGTGAGCCGGGGCGCATTCGGCTCACCGGCGTCCGCGGCGGGCACGGGCTCGGCGGCCAGGCGCCGGTACTCGCCGAGGACCAGACCCGCCAGGCCCGGGGTGAACACCGGGTCGCCGACGGCCGTGCGGCGCACCGCGTCCAGCAGCTCCTGCGTGGAGGCCGACTTCAGCAGATAGCCCGTGGCGCCCGACTTCACGGCCTCCAGCACATCGGCGTGCTCACCGCTCGCGGACAGCACCAGCACGCGCAACGCCGGGTCGGCGCCGACGAGTTCCTTGCAGACCTGGACCCCTGGCTTCGCGGGCAGGTTGAGGTCCAGGACGAGCACGTGGGGCGCGGCTGCCCTGGCACGGCGCACCGCCTGCTCGCCGTCGCCCGCGGTGGCGACCACCTCGAAGCCGGCCTCGGCCAGGTCGCGGGCCACGGCGTCGCGCCACATCGGGTGGTCGTCGACCACCATCACTCTGATCGGGCCCTGCTGCGCGCTCATCGGTTCTCCGCCTTCCCCCGTGTCCGGGACGCGCCCTTCGCGCCCCTCGTGCGCCCGGTGTCGTTCGCGGTGCCGGTGGTGTCCACGGCGCCCGCGTCCCTGGGCACGTTCAGTTCGACCTCGGTGCCCTGGCCGGGCACCGAGATCAGCTCGGCGGTACCGCCGATGTCGCGCAGCCGGCCCCGGATCGACAGGGCCACCCCGAGCCGGCCCTCGCCCTCGGCCTGGGCGAGCCGTCCCCGGGGGATGCCGGGACCGTCGTCCCGCACGGTCACGATCACCGACTCCGGCTCGTCCTCGACCAGGATCCAGGCCCGCGCGCCCTCGCCCGCGTGCCGGCGGACGTTGTCCAGCGCGGCCCCGACGGCGGCGGCCACCTCGCGGGCGGCGGTGGGCCGCAGCAGCACCGGGGCGCCCGGTTCGGCGAGGCTGACCCGGGCGCCGGCGTACGGGGCGAGCAGCGCGCGCAGGTCGACGGGCCCGTCGGGCTCGCCGGTCGTGTCCTCGTCGTCCTCGTCGACGGTCCGGACGACCGCGCCCCCAAAGGTGTCCCCGGCCGTGCCCCCCGACGCCCTCGGGAGCGGGACCAGCCCGCCGGAGACCAGGGTGCGCAGCGCCACCTCCTGCTCACCCGCCAGCCGGCCCAGTTCGGCGGCCTCGCCCCCGATGACCGCGCCGCGCCGCTGCACCATGGCCAGCACCTGGAGCACGCTGTCGTGGATGTCCCGGGCCAGACGCTCCCGCTCCCGGGTGACCGCCTCGATCTCCAGGGCACGGGCGAGGGTGCGCTCGGAGGCGCGGGCGACCTCGACGACGTAGCCGATGGCGATGGAGGCGACCCACACCAGGATCACGTTGTGCACGGTGTCGCGGGTCGGGGCGCCGCGCTCGACCAGGTTGGCGGCGGCGACCGCGGTGGAGGCGACGGCGGCCCAGCGCCAGCCGCCCTTGAGGGCGAAGGCGAGGACGGAGCCGGCGGTCCAGATCGACGGCAGGGTCGGGCCGCCGTCCACGATCCGCGCCTGGGCGTCGGCGACGGGGGTGAGGAGGATGCCGGTCAGCGCCAGGGTGAGGTCGGCGGCCAGGAAGCGCCTGGTGCAGCTCGCGGCGTTCGCGACCTTGGGCAGTGTGGCCACGGTCCACACGGACAGCACGCAGTAGTAGGCGATGGCGACTCCGGGGCGCGGAAACCGGTCGTAGCCGGTGGCGAACAGACCGACCGCGTAGAGCATGGTCAGCACCCGGTATCCGGCGAGCGCGCGCCACATCGGCTGCTCGACCGACATCCTCATCACGCGTTGCCGCTTCGGCATGTCCCCCCACCCCGGCGGTTCGCCCTACTCCGCCTGCTTCTCCTTCTCGACCTTCTCGACCTTCTCGACCTTCTCGTCCGTGTCCTTCTCGGCCTTCTCGGCCTTCTCGGCCCGCCCGAACGCCGCCTTCGCCGCCTCCTGGGCCTTGCCGGCCGCCTTCCCCGCGGCCTCCTGGGCCTTGCCGGCCGCCTGCTGGACCCTGTCGGCCGCGGTCCCGGCCGTTCGCCCCGCCGCCTTCTCCGCTTCCCTTTCGGCCTTGGCCGCCTCCGCGATCTGCCGCTTGGCCGCGGTCGCGTAGATGTCGACGTACTCCTGGCCGGAGAGCTTCATGATCTCGTACATGACCTCGTCCGTCACCGCCCGCAGCACGAAACGGTCGTGCGCGAGGCCCTGGTAGCGGCTGAAGTCCAGTGGCTTGCCGATGCGTATGCCCGGGCGCATCAGTTTGGGCACGACCTTCCCGGGCGGCTGGATCTTCTCCGTGTCGATCATGGCGACCGGAATGACGGGCGCTCCGGTGGCCAGGGCCACGCGGGCGAGTCCGCCCGGCTTGCCGCGGTAGAGGCGGCCGTCGGGCGAGCGGGTGCCCTCCGGGTAGATGCCGAACAGCTCGCCGCGCTCCAGCACCTCTATGCCGCTCCTGATCGCCGCCTCGCCCGCGCCGCGCGACCCTGAGCGGTCCACGGGGAGCTGGCCGACGCCCTTGAAGAACGCGGCCGTGAGCCGGCCCTTCACCCCGGGCGTGGTGAAGTACTCGGCCTTCGCGATGAAGGTGACCTTGCGGTGGAGCATCACCGGCAGGAAGAAGGAGTCCGAGAAGGACAGGTGATTGCTCGCCAGAATGGCGGGACCCTCGTCCGGGATGTTCTCCAGGCCTTCCACCCAGGGCCGGAAGGCGATCTTCAGCGGCCCCCCGATGGCGACCTTCATCGTGCCGTAGAACAACCGAGTGCCTTCCTGTGTGTGTCGATCAGACGATACCGCCGGGCCGCCTTCCGGGGGACCGACGGCCCTGGTCGGTGTCAGTACCGTCGCGTACGGTGAAGTACCTGCAATCGACGACCACAGGAGAGCCACGTGCCGGTGCTCCCCGGAGCCGAGCCGTTCCGCCACGAGGGCGGGGAGGTCGGTGTCCTCCTCTGCCACGGCTTCACCGGTTCCCCGCAGTCACTGCTGCCCTGGGGGCGGTACCTCGCCGAACGCGGCCTGACCGTCTCCGTGCCGCTGCTGCCCGGGCACGGCACCCGCTGGGAGGACATGCAGCTCACCGGCTGGCCGGACTGGTACGCGGAGGTGGACCGCGAGCTGCGGGTGCTGCGCGAGTCCTGCGCGCGCGTGTTCGTGGCCGGGCTGTCCATGGGCGGCGCGCTGGCGCTGCGGCTGGCCGCCCGGCACGGTGACGCGGTGGCGGGCGTGGCGGTCGTGAACCCGGCCCACAAGGTGCACGGCCTGTCCGCGTACGCCCTGCCGGTGGCCCGCCATCTCGTACGGACCACGAAGGGCATCGCGAGCGACATCGCGCTGGAGGGCGCCGCCGAGCTGGGGTACGACCGGGTGCCGCTGCACGCCGCGCACTCGCTCAGGAACTTCTTCCGGGTGCTCGACGGCGAGCTGCCGCAGGTCACCCAGCCGCTGCTGCTCCTGCGCAGCCCGCAGGACCATGTGGTGCCGCCGGTCGACTCGGCCCGGATTCTCGGC
Source organism: Streptomyces sp. NPDC087787 (assembly GCF_044743035.1). Taxonomy (NCBI): domain Bacteria; kingdom Bacillati; phylum Actinomycetota; class Actinomycetes; order Kitasatosporales; family Streptomycetaceae; genus Streptomyces; species Streptomyces sp. NPDC087787. The sequence goes on along the minus strand of NZ_JBIUVQ010000001.1, from coordinate 473,702 downwards.
CGGATCTCCTCCACGGACGTCACGGAGGTCCTGCTGGAACACAGCTACCACGTCGCGACGTTGGATCACGATGCGGACCGGATCTTCGAGGAGAGCTACGCATTCATCGGCCGGCTCGCACCCAGTGTCGGCAAGGAAGGGACGACCGCAGGTGGCTGAGCACGACTCCGACCGCGAGAACCGCGACGGCCGCGAGCCGGCAGAGCCGGGCGAACCGGTCAGCCCGGCCGGCCCGGTCAGCCCGGCCGGCCCGGTCACACCGGCCGGACCAGTGGGACCGTCCGAACCCGCCGAAGCGGCCGAACCCGTCAGGCCGTCCGAACCCGTCGGGCCGTCCGAGCAGCGCGCCGAGCCCGGTGTGCCCGCCGGCAAGAAGGGCTCCGGCTTCGACGAGGACGCCGCCTGGGCGGCGATCGTCGCCGGGTACGGCGAGGAGCCGCCGGACCCGCCGGGCTCCAGGCCGTTCCGCCCCATCGAGGACCTGGCGTTGCCGCCGGACCCGACGACGGACGTCGAGAAGCCGTGGAAGGACCGGAAGGACGAGACCGGGAAGACCGGCAAGGACGCCAAGGGCGACGGGAACGACGCGGCCGGCGAGGACGGCGAGAGCGCGGAGGGCCCGTCCGCCCCCGCCGGGCGGCTGGGCAGCTCGGTCTCCTTCGCGCCCGGTGTAGGCAATCTCGGTGGAGGACCGCGCGACTACTCGCTCGCCGAACCGTCCGACGACGACTTCGACGTGAGCGACGAGGGACACTTCGTCCCGCCGGAGCCGCCCCCGCTGCCGTCCGCCGACGCGACCGCGAAGTTCGCCTGGCTCGCGGTGATCGGCGGTCCCGTCCTGCTCCTGCTGGCCGTCCTGTTCGGCTGGGACATGACGTGGTGGCTCGCCGTGCTCGGCATAGGCGGCTTCCTGGGCGGCTTCGCGACGCTGGTGACGCGCATGAAGACGGACGACGACGACAACGACGACCCGGGCCGCGGGGCGGTGGTCTGAGCCCGGGTCCCCACGACTCGGCCCGGCACTTCCCTGGTGCTGCTCACAGCACTAGTGCTGAGACCCTGAGGGCGGCCAGTACCGGTCGGTGGTCCGTGGAGGCCTTCAGGTCCGCCTCCGTCACTCCCGGCAGGCCCAGCGGCACGCCGCAGCCGAGGATCTCCACGTCCCGGGTCGCGAAGAGGGCGTCGATACGCCGGTGCGGGCCGGTGGATGTCCAGGTGGCCTCCGCGCCCCAGGGGGCGGTGGCCCAGCCGTCCTGGAGCGAGTCGGCCAGCCGCCGGAACGCCGGGCCGTCCGGGCCCTCGTTGAGGTCGCCGCCCGTCACCGCGTGCTCCACACCCATCCCGGCCAGCCGGTCGAGGAGCACCCCGGCCTGGTCGTACCGCTCCTGCGCGTTCAGCGAGAGATGGCAGCTCACGACGCCGAGCCGGGCGCCCCCGAACCGTACGACCGCCGTCGCGAGACCCCGCCGGTGCAGTCCGGGGGTGAGCGGCAGCAGGACGTCCTCGGTGCGTTCCACGGTGGCCCTCAGCGAGCAGAGGATCGCCGGGCCCGCGGCCGTCGCGCCCCCGGTGAGGATCACCAGGTCCGCGGCCGCCGCCAGCCGGGCCAGCTTCTTGCGCCAGCGGAAGAAGCGCGGCGCCTCCTGGACGAGGACGAGATCGGGCGCGCAGGCGCGGATCACCCGGGCCAGCGCCTCGGTGTCGTCCCGCATCGACCGGATGTTGTGGCTCAGGACGCGGATGACGGCGGAACCATCGGGCTCCGTGCGGGAGTTGGGCAGCAGCATGACGATCAACATACGCCGCGGCCGGGCTCGCCGGCGGTACGGCGGCGCCCACCGGTCCCGGACGGACGGGGACGGTGGGCGCGCCCGGGGTGCGACCCCCGGCGCTACATGATCGGGTCGGGCTCCCGGGCGAGGTCCGCCGCGCCCACCAGACCGGCCTTGTTGCCGAGCTGGGCGGCGAGGACGTCGGCGACCGGGCGCCAGTTGCCGCCGACCAGCCAGCGCTTGTAGGACTTGCGGATCGGCTCCAGGACCAGCTCCCCCTCGTCGGAGAGCCCGCCGCCGACGATGAACGCGGACGGATCGAACAGCGAGGCCAGGTCGGCCAGGCCGGCGCCCACCCAGCGGGCCAGCTCGCGGTAGGAGTCGACGGCCACCGGACAGCCCTGGCGGGCGGCCACGGAGATGTGCTTGCCCTCGATGCCGTCGGGGGTGCCGTCACCGAGGGCGAGCAGCACCTCCGCGCTCTCGGGGGCTGCGTTGGCGCGCTGCTTGGCGTACCGCACCAGGGCGCGCCCGGAGGCGTACTGCTCCCAGCAGCCCTGCGAGCCGCAGCCGCACAGCAGGCCGTCCGGGACCATCCGGATGTGGCCGAACTCGGCGGCCACGCCGAAGTGCCCGCGGCGCAGCTTGTTGCCGATGACGATGCCGCCGCCGAGGCCGGTGCCGAGCGTGATGCAGATGACGTTGCGGTGGCCCTTGCCGGCGCCGAACCTGTACTCGCCCCAGGCCGCGGCGTTGGCGTCGTTCTCCACGACCACCGGCAGGGCGACGCGCGCCTCGACCTTCTCCTTCAGCGGCTCGTTGCGCCAGTCGATGTTGGGCGCGAAGTAGACCGTGGAGCGCTGCCGGTTGACATATCCGGCGGCGCCGATGCCCACGCCGACGATCTCGTGCCCCGCGCGTGCCCCCTCCACCGCCGAGGCGATGGCGTCCACGATGGCCTCGGGCGTGGTGGGGGTCGGCACCTTGAAGGTCGAGAGGATGTTGCCTTCCTCGTCGACCACGCCGGCCGCGATCTTCGTGCCGCCGATGTCGACGCCGATGGTGAGTCCCATGAATCCCTCAGTTCCGGTCGAGCCCCGCTACCGCAACCGTACCCGAGGCCCTGCCGTGGAATTCGCGTCGTCCGGACGGTCGGTCGAAGTCCTCCGGCCGAGTCGTCCGGGCGGTCAGTCCAGGTCGATGCGCTCGCCGCCGCCGGTGCCCTCACCGGGGTCGCGGCGCCCGCCGGGGCTGTCCGGGTCGTCGAGTTCGTCCCGCGCCCACTCGCCCGCGCTGGACGACGTCCAGCGGCGCTCCTGGGACTCGACGGCCGAGCGGTACGCGGCGAGCAGTTCGCCGCCGGCCGCCGCCAGGTGCTCGAACACCTCGGGGTTGCGCTCCACGACCGGTTCCACGGCCGCCTTGGCCTGCTGGACCATCTGCCGCACCGCCTGCTCGGCCGCGGGTCCGGCGAGCGCGCCGAGCAGCGGCCCCTGGATCGAGGACAGCTTGTCGGCGACGGTGTCGACGAACTTGCGCAGCTCCTCGGCGGCCGAGCCGGGCGGCGGGCCGTACCGGGCGCGGCGGCGGGCCTGCTCCGCCGCGAGGTCCTCGGCGCAGGCCGTGGACCAGGCGTCGGCGTCCGTGGCGCGCCGCTCCCCCGGGTCCCCGGCCCCGCTGGGACGGGCGGTGTCCTCGCGGCCGCCGGGCTCCTCCTGAGCGGCGTCGTCCCGAGCGGCGTCGGACGGTGGGCGCTCTTCGCTCATGGCGGGCTCCTGACTACGGTTCGTCCTTACGACGTTACCCGAACGGGGGTACGCGCTTCATCTCTCGCGGGGCCACAGCGCGGGGTCCGGCGCGAACCGGATCCGCAGCTCGCCGTCGCGCAGGGCGGCCCCGTCGACGGTGCACCGGCGCAGCGCCGAGGGCAGCGGCACGACCCGGCGGAACGGCCCGGCGGTGACCGCGAGTTCGTCACCGAGCCGGATGAGGTCGAGCTCCTCGCGTATGGCACCGGGCAGCGGGATGTTCCACACGAGCACGCCGTCCTCGGCGAGCCGGTCGGTCACGGGCCACTCGACCGGGTCGGCCGCCGGGGTTGCGCCGGGCACGGCGAGGGAGGCGAGGTCGTCCAGGCCGCGCGGGTCCCGGCCCAGGTGGGCGGCCGGACGGACGGCGTACGTCTCCCGCCACTCGTCGAGGGTCTTGCGCTGCTGCGCGACCGGGCCGGCCAGCCAGGAGTCCGCGGCGGTCTCCGGCAGGACCCGGCCGGCGACCAGGCACTCCACGGCCAGGCCCCGCACGGCCAGGCCCAGGGCGGCGTTCCGGACGGCGTCGGCGCCGGCCGGTCCCGGCTCGGCGACCAGGCGTACGCGGGTGCCGCGGTCGGCGACGACCGCGGCGACGGCGGCCAGTTCGACGTCCCAGCGTGCCGCCGTCTCGTACAGCCACTCGGCCGGCATGGGGACCCCGGCGAGCCGGCCGAGCACCGGCCGCAGGGCGCGGGCCGCCTGCCGCTCCGGCGGGAGCAGCCGGCGCAGATAGCGGCGCAGTTCCTCGGGCAGCGCGAGCAGGGCGAGCGCCTGCGGCGCCGGCGGCAGGTCGACGACCAGCAGCTCGAACCGCTCCGACAGGGCCGCGTCACGCAGCGCGCGCAGCAGGGCGAGCTCCTCGGCGCCCGGCAGCGGGGTGACCTCCTCGGGGTCGAGCCGGGAGGCTCCGAGGAGGTCGAGTACGTTGCGCGCGCGGTCCTGGAAGGCGGTGAGGTCGGCCCGGAAGCCGGCCGCCGCGTCGGGGCGCCAGGCGGTCAGGCGCGGCGCGACGGACACCGGCTCCGCACCCGTCGGCACCCCGAGCGCCGCGCCGAGGGAGTCCGTGCGGTCGCCGCTGAGCACGAGGGTCTCGACGCCGTCACGGGCGGCGGTCAGTGCGGTGGCGGCGGAAACGGTCGTACGGCCGCTGCCGCCCGGGCCCGTGATCAGGAGGGTGCGCATGATGCTGAACGGTAGTGGATCCGACCGGGTCGACGGACCGGTCGCCGCCCGGGGACGCGCGTCCTGAGTGGACCCCTGCCGTCGGTCCCGGCCCTTGGCCCCGGGCCGCCCGTGGACCGCCGTCCGCGGGCCCCTACTTCCCGCCGGACTCCACGCGCTTCTTCAGGCCTGCCAGGGCGCGGTCGATGATGACCTTCTCGGCCTTGCGCTTGATCATGCCGAGCATGGGGATCTTGACGTCCACGGTGAGGCGGTAGGTCACCTCGGTGGCGTGCACGCCCGCGGGCCTGAGGACGTAGGAGCCGTCCAGGGAGCGCAGCATCTGGGACTTCACCAGGGTCCAGGAGACCTCGTGCTCGCCGGTCCAGGTGTACCCGAGGGTCTGGTCGTCCTTGATGGCGCCCGCGTCCATGACGAGGCGGACCTGCTGGGCACGGCCCTGGTCGTCCGTTTTGAGGACCTCGGCCTCCTTCACCTCGCCGGTCCAGTCCGGGTAGCGGGCGAAGTCGGCGATCACCCCCATGACGTCGGCCGGTGGCGCCTCGATCGTGATGCTCGAGCTGGTGTGTTCCGCCATCGCCGTGGCTCCTCCAGATGCGGGCCGGTAGTGCGGCCGGGTGAGGCCGGTGGTGCGCTCCTCGTGCGCATGTGTGTGCAGCGTGAAGGCTACCGCGCGCCCGGCCGCCGGACTCCACCCCCACCTGCGCGATCGGCCGGATCCCTCACCATTCGAGCACCCAGGGGCGGCCGCTCCCGGCGAAGTGGCCCACGTTCACGCATTCGGTCGCGCCGATCCGCATCCGCCGCGCCAGCGGCTGGTGGACGTGGCCGAAGAGGGCGTACCGGGGGCGGGTGCGGCGGATGGCCTCAAGGAGGGCGCGGCTGCCGCGCTCGAAGCGGCGCGCGACGGTGTCGTAGACGAGGTCCGGCACCTCGGGCGGGATGTGCGTGCACAGGACGTCGACCTCACCGACCGCCTCGATCTTCGCCGCGTACTCCTCGTCGCCGATCTCGAAGGGGGTGCGCATGGGGGTGCGCAGGCCGCCGCCGACGAAGCCGAAGACACGGCCGCCGATCTCCACCCGCTGCCCGTCGAGCACGGTGGTGCCCTCGCGGGCGTACTCCTGCCACAGGGCCGGCATGTCGACGTTGCCGTAGGTGGCGTACGTGGGGCTCGGGAACGCGGCGAAGAGTTCCGCGTACTGCTTGCGCACCGCCTGTTCCATCACCGTGGCCCGGTCGCCGTCGACGCCCGCCCACAGCCGGGCGCCGAACTCGCGCGCCTCGGCGAAGCGGCGGGCGGTGCGCAGCTCGACGATGCGGTCGGCGTTCTCCACGCCGAACAGGTCGGGGAAGATGCCGCGCGAGTGGTCGGCGTAGTCGAGGTAGAGGATCAGGTCGCCGAGGCAGACCAGGGCGTCGGCGCCCTCTCCGGCCCGGGCCAGATCGCGCACGTTGCCGTGCACGTCGCTGACCACATGGATGCGCGTTCTGCTGTGACGGGCCGATGCGGGTGCCATGGCGATCAAGCGTAGGCGGGCGTGGCATACGTGAACAGTGGCGGCCGGAAACGCCGTTACTGGCCGGTCGTTCGGCGGGTCGACTACTGTGCGCAGGGGAACATCGATCCGTGTGACGCAGCGAACATCTCGCCGGGTCCCCCTGTCGAAGAACCATACCGGCGGGTAACGTCCGGCCCGTCCAGTCCTCTCTGGATTTCAACAACGTCATGGCGCCGGCGCCCTATGAGGAGCAGCAGTCTTGCGCGAGTTCAGCCTTCCGGCTCTGTACGAGGTCCCTGCGGACGGGAATCTGACCGACATCGTCCGCAGAAACGCCGCGCAGCATCCCGACGTCGCCGTCATCGCGCGCAAGGTGGACGGCGCCTGGCAGGACGTCACGGCACGGGCCTTCCTCGCCGAGGTGCACGCCGCCGCCAAGGGCCTGATCGCCTCCGGCATCCAGCCCGGCGACCGGGTGGGCCTCATGTCCCGTACGCGGTACGAGTGGACGCTGCTGGACTTCGCGATCTGGAGCGCGGGCGCGATCACCGTGCCCGTGTACGAGACCAGCTCGCCGGAGCAGGTGCGGTGGATCCTCGGCGACTCGGGCGCGACCGCGTGCGTGGTGGAGCTGGACCAGCACGCGGCCGCCGTCGAGTCGGTGCGCGAGACGCTGCCCGCGCTGAAGAACGTCTGGCAGATCGAGGCCGGGGGCGTCGAGGAACTCGGCCGGGCCGGCCGGGACATCAGCGACGCGGCGGTGGAGGAGCGCGGCTCGCTGGCGAAGGCCGACGACCCGGCGACCATCGTGTACACCAGCGGCACCACCGGCCGGCCCAAGGGCTGTGTGCTCACCCACCGGGCCTTCTTCGCCGAGTGCGGCAACGTCGTGGAGCGGCTGCGCCCGCTGTTCCGCACCGGCGAGTGCTCGGTGCTGCTCTTCCTGCCGCTGGCGCACGTCTTCGGCCGGCTGGTCCAGGTCGCCCCGATGATGGCGCCGATCAAGCTGGGCTGCGTCCCGGACATCAAGAACCTCACCGACGAGCTGGCCGCGTTCCGCCCCACGCTGATCCTCGGCGTCCCGCGGGTCTTCGAGAAGGTCTACAACGGGGCGCGCGCCAAGGCGCAGGCCGACGGCAAGGGCCGGATCTTCGACAAGGCGGCCGCGACGGCGATCGCCTACAGCAAGGAGCTGGACAGCCCCTCGGGCCCCTCGCTCGGTCTGCGGATCAGGCACAAGGTGTTCGACAAGCTGGTCTACGGCAAGCTGCGCGCGGTGCTCGGCGGGCGCGGCGAGTACGCCATCTCCGGCGGCGCCCCGCTCGGCGAGCGCCTCGGGCACTTCTACCGCGGCATCGGCTTCACGGTCCTGGAGGGCTACGGCCTGACCGAGTCCTGCGCGGCGACCGCCTTCAACCCCTGGGACCGGCAGAAGATCGGCACGGTCGGCCAGCCGCTGCCCGGCTCGGTGATCCGCATCGCGGACGACGGGGAGGTGCTGCTGCACGGCGAGCACCTGTTCAAGGAGTACTGGAACAATCCCGGTGCGACGCGGGAGGCGCTGGCCGACGGCTGGTTCCACACCGGTGACATCGGCACCCTCGACGAGGACGGCTACCTCAGGATCACCGGCCGCAAGAAGGAGATCATCGTCACCGCGGGCGGCAAGAACGTCGCCCCGGCCGTGATCGAGGACCGCATCCGGGCGCACGCGCTGGTCGCGGAGTGCATGGTGGTGGGCGACGGGCGGCCGTTCGTGGGCGCGCTGGTCACCCTCGACGAGGAGTTCCTGCGCCGCTGGTGCGCCGAGCACGGCAAGCCGGCGGACGCCACCGCGGCCTCGCTGCGCGACGACCCCGACCTGAACGCGGCGGTCCAGGCGGCGGTCGACGACGGCAACGCCGCGGTGTCGAAGGCGGAGTCGGTGCGGAAGTTCCGCATCCTGTCCTCCCAGCTCACGGAGGAGTCGGGGCACGTGACGCCGTCGATGAAGCTCAAGCGGAACGTGGTGGCGCGGGACTTCGCGGGCGAGATCGAGGCGCTCTACGCCAAGTAGCGCGCACCCCCTAAAGCAGTTCCTCCAGCCGCCGGGCCAGCAGGTCCCAGCGCCACCTCTCCTCGATCCAGGAGCGTCCCCGCTCCCCCATGCGGCGGCGCAGGGCTGGGTCCCCCAGGAGCGCGACGACACGGTCGGCGGCCTCCTCGGGGGAGCCACCGCGCACGACCCAGCCGGTCTCGCCGTCGAGCACCGCGTCGGGCGCGCCGCCGGAGTCCCCGGCGACGACGGGCAGTCCGGTCGCGGACGCCTCCAGGTAGACGATGCCGAGCCCCTCGACGTCGAGTCCACCGCGCCGGGTGCGACACGGCATGGCGAAGACGTCACCGGCGCCGTAGTGCGCGGGCAGCTCGGCCCACGGCACCGCGCCGGTGAAGCGCACGGAGCCGGACACCCCGGTCCGCTCGGCCAGGGCGCGCAGCTCCCTCTCGTACGGTCCGCCGCCGACGATCAGCAGGACGGCGTCCGGTTCGGCGGCCAGGATCCGCGGCATGGCCTGGATCAGCGTGTCCTGCCCCTTGCGCCTGACCAGCCGTGAGACGCACACGACCACCGGCCGGTCGGTGAGCCCGAGCCTGGCCCGCACCTCGTCGCCGCCCGAGCCGGGGTGGAACGTCTTCTCGTCGACGCCCGGAGGCAGTCGCACCATCCGTCCGGCCGCCTCGGGGGTGAGCGCGGCGGCGATCCGGGAGCGGGTGTACTCGCCGAGGTGGGTGATCGTGTCCGTCGACTCCCCGATACGGCGCAGGAGTCCGCGGGCGGCCGGCAGTTGCGCCCACCCAGCCTCGTGCCCGTGCGTGGTGGCGACCAGCCGCTCGGCGCCCGCCCTTCTGAGGGCCGGCGCCATCAGCCCGAGCGGCGCCGCCGCCCCGAACCACACGGCGGTGCAGCCGTGTTCGCGCAGCAGCCCGACCGCGCGCCGGGTCGCCCCGGGGGTCGGCAGCAGCATCGTCGTACGGTCGCGCACGACGGTGAAGGGCTGCTCCGCGTCGAACGCGGCCGTCGCCTCGGCACCCTCCCGGCCCCTCTTCCAGGTGGAGGCGTAGACGACCAGCCGCTCCGGGTCGAGACGCAGTGCCATGTTGTGCAGAAACGCCTGGATCCCGCCCGGCCGGGGCGGAAAGTCGTTGGTCACGATGAGGGTCTTGCGCACAACCGCCGACCCTACCGAACCAGCCCGGTGCCAGGGCCCACGGCCGTGCCACCCGCCCCGCGACGGCCGGTCGCGGGATCATGTGCCCCGCGACGCGAACCACACGAACCACACGAATCGCATGAAGCGCATCAGCCGAGAGAACCGGACGGACCGGTCGGGATCGCGGGAGAGGAGAGGAGTGGACGGGACAGGTACCCGGCGGGGGCTCGCCGGGGTGCTGGTGGTCTGGGGTGTCAGCCGGATCGTGCTGCTGCTCCTCGTGTTCAAGGTGGTCGGCTTTCCGGGGCCGGACGACGTCACGGTGGATGTGTCGGTGACGTATCAGGGCTGGTACGAGGTGCTGCGGCAGGGCGGGTTCCCGGTCGGCGACGTGACCTGGCAGTACCCGCCCGCCGCCGCGCTGGCGATCCTCTCCCCCGCCGCCCTGCCCTTCCTCGGCTACACCGCGGCCTTCCACGTGCTGGCCCTGCTGGCCGATCTGGCGGTGCTGTGCCTGCTGCTGTGCGCCGGCCGGCGGCCCGGCCGGCCGCTGCGCGGCGCCTGGGTGTGGACGGCGGGCGCGCCCCTGCTCGGTCCGGTCCTGTACGCGCGCTACGACGTGATGGTGACCGCGGTGGCCGTGGCCGCGCTGCTCGCGGGCGCCCGGCACCCGCGAGCCATGGGCGTGCTGGCCGGCTTCGGCGCGCTGCTGAAGGTGTGGCCGGTCCTGCTGCTGCCGGGCCTGCGGGGCGCGGCCGGGCGCCGGGCGTGGACGGCAGCAGCGGTGACCGCGGTCGCCCTCGTCCCGCTGTTCGCGCTCACCATGCCCGGCGCCCTGTGTTTCCTGACCGCGCAGCGCGACCGGGGCACGGAGGTGGAGGCGCCGGCCGCGCTCGTCCTGCACATGGCCCGGCACTTCGGCTGGCACGGACAGGTGCTGCTCACCTACGGCTCGCTGGAGTTCGCCGGCCCGTACACCGACGTCGTGAGCACCGCGTCCTTGGCCCTGACCGTAGCCGCCCTCGGCTGGCTGCTGCTGTGGCGGCAGCGGGCCCGCCGCTTCCGTCCGCACACGGCCGCCGACGCGGCGTTCGCGGCGGTACTGCTGTTCACGGTGACCAGCCGGGTCCTCAGCCCCCAGTACCTCGTGTGGCTGATCGGGCTGGCCGCCGTCCGTCTGTGCTTCCGGGACGACGGCATGCGGCTGCCGGCCGGCCTCGTCCTGGCGGCGGCCCCGGTGACGGTCCTTGAGTTCCCGGTGTACTTCGCGCACGTCGTCGCGAGCGACCGCCTCGGCGTCACCCTCCTGCTGCTGCGCAACGGCCTGCTGGTGGCCGCGGCGGTGACCGCCTGCCGGGTCCTGTGGCGCTCGACGGTCACCGCCGCGCCCCACACCCGCCCGCCGGAGCGGACCGCCCGGCCCACCGCCCGGCTCGATCAGCCCAGCTGACGCAGGAGGTACGCGCGCCACCGCTCGGTGAACCGTTCCAGGGTGGTGCCGAGGACCTTCCGCAGGGCGTTCTCGACCGCGCCCTCGCGGACGCCGTGCGCGCCGACGGCACGGTAGAAGCCGTCCAGGCGCCGCTCGCCCCACTGGTCTGCGATCATGCGGCAGGCCGTCCAGCCGCTCTCGTAGGCCCGGGCGAGCCGGGCCGGATCGCCGGCGAAGCCGAAGTCCCCGTCGGCCGGCAGGGCGGCGGGGACGTCCCCGCCGGTCACGGCCCGCCGCAGTTCGGGCGCGGCCTCGCCCGCGGTGCGGCCGGTGCCGCGGTAGCCGACCCAGTCCGCGTAGCCCTCGGACAGCCACAGCGGGGTGGCGGCGTTGGTGTGGGCCCGGGTGGCGACGTGGGTCGTCTCGTGGGTGAGGACGACCTGCTTGCCGAGCGGCCCGAGCATGCCGTAGGCGGCCGGATTGACGATGATCCGGTCCGCGGGCGCCCGGCCCGCGCCCCCTGTCTCGCCCGTGGTGACGGCGGCGATGCCGCGGTAGTTGGACGCGGGCGAGCCGAGCAGTCCGGCCATGCCCTCGAGGGACCCGGGGACCAGCAGGACGACGTGCCGGCTCCAGTCCGTGCCCCAGGCGTCCGACACCGCGGGTATCGCGCGGTCGGCCAGACGGGCGTAACCGCGCAGGTCCGCCTCGCCGTGTCCGACGCCGAGCACGAGGCTGCCGCGCCCGTGGACCACCGAGACCGTGCCCTGGTCCCACAACTGCTCGGCGGACTTGCTCCGCGGCCGGTCGGAGTCGACGTACCACTTCCCGTCGGCGCCGGTGGACAGGGTCAGCGTGCGGCCCGCGGTGACGGGTACCTTGTCGTATCCGGTGACCCGGTAGCGCAGTTCGGCCTGCGCGATGGCGGTGTCGCCGCTGCGGCGCAGGCTCTCCAGCCGGTAGGTCCAGTCCGTCAGCGGGACGGCCCGCACTCGCGCGTACGGGTCCCGGGTCCCGGTGGCCGCGTACGCCGCCGGGTCGTGGTGGAGGACCGCCGCCGCCCGCCGGTCGAGCACCCGCTGCACCTCGGCCCTCGCGGTGTCGGCCGCGGACGGCCCGCCGCAGGCCGTCAGGGACGCCAGCAGCAGGCACACCGCCATCACCGAGGATTTCGACGCCCGCCCGCGACCAGCCATTTCCCGATCGTACGGCGGCACCGGGACGGCCGTCAGACCCTGGTCACCGACGAGATCGGCATCATGTTCACCGGGTCGTAGCGCACCGGCGCTCCCGGGTGTGGCGCGTGGATCACCCGGCCGTTGCCCGCGTACATCGCGACATGGCCCGCGTCGGAGCGGTAGACGACCAGGTCGCCGGGCCGGGCCTCGGACAACGGGATCCGCCGGCCCGCGTTGCGCTGCTCCTGCGAGGTGCGCGGCAGATGCACTCCGGCCTGCGCGTACGACCACTGCATCAGGCCCGAACAGTCGAATCCCGTGGGCCCGTTGGCGCCCCAGACGTAGGGACGGCCGAGGGCGGAGCGGGCGGCGGCGAAGGCGGCGGCCGCGCGGCCGGAGGCGGCCGGGCCGGCGTCGAGACCGGGGAAGAGATCCTCGCGGCCGGACCGGGAGGACCGGTCGTAGTCCGCGCGCTCCGACGCCGGCAGGGCGGAGAGGAGTTGCCGGGCCCGGGCGAGCTTCCGCTCGATCGTCCGTTTGTGGGTCGCGGCCGCCTTGCGGTTCCTGTCCAGTTCGGCGAGGGAGCCGGTGGCCTCGATGCGGTCCTGCGAGAGTTCGCGCAGCACCCGCCGCAGGTCATTCAGTTCGCCGGTCTGGTGGTCGGTGATCCGGTCGAGCGTGGCGGCCTTGTCGAGGTAGTCGGCCGGGTCGCGGGAGAACAGCAGGGCGATCGACGGGTCGAAGCCGGAACGGTACTGGGCCCCGGCCAGCGAACCCAGCGACTCCCTGAGGTCGTTGACGCGCTGCTGCCGTCGGGCGATGCGGTCCTGCAGGTCGTGCACCCGGGTGCGCAGGAGGCCGGCTCGCTCACCTGCCTTGTCGAAGGCCTCGGTCGCCTTCTCGGCCTCCTGGTAGAGGCGGTCGACCTCGGACCGGGCGTCGCCGCGCGGAGCGGCGACGGCCGAGGTGGCCGGTACGGCGCCGAGAGCGGCGGCCGCGACGGACAGAACGCAGAACGCGGCGCCCGCGCCCCGGTCGAACCCGGACGGTGCTGGGCGGCGATGAGACCCCACGGGAAGCCGTACTCCCTCCACTGGCGGACACTGACCGCTTCCCGTGTCCGTGGCGCCGAGGAGCGCCCGGTCTGCGGGAAACGCGCCAGACAGTAGCCGCGCGGACACACCGCGACCAAAGCCGCCGAGGGGGCACCGAACGCGGCCGCCCCGCCTCTGACGCAGGTCAGGGCGGGGCGCGGGGTCACCGTGGGGTGCCGGGATTCGCCCGTTCGGGCGAGTGGGAGAGGGGCTCTCCCGCAGAGGCGTCAGATGCGGACGCCGAACTGGAAGGGCATGTTGCTGATCGGCTCGTAGCGCACGACGGTGCCCGTGCGCGGGGCGTGCAGCACCTGGCCGTTGCCCGCGTAGAGGCCGACGTGGTGCAGATCGCCGTAGAAGATGATCAGGTCGCCGACCTGGAGCTGGCTCTGCGAGTAGATCCTGGTGCCCGCGTTGGCCTGTGCCTCGGAGGTGCGCGGGATGCTGACACCGGCCTGGGCGTACGCCCACGAGGTCAGACCCGAGCAGTCGTAGGAGGACGGACCGGTGGCGCCGTAGACGTAGGGCGAGCCGATCTTGGACTGGGCGGCGGCGAACGCGGCGCCGGCCCGGCCGGAGGCGGGGGCGGCGTTGCCGAGCTGCACTCGGTCGGCGGAGGCCCGGCTGGCCCGGTCCTGCTCGGCGGCGAGGGCGGCCTTCTCCTGGGCGGTGAGGCTGTTCAGGAGCCGCTGCGCCTCGGCGAGCTTGCCCTGGACCTCCGTCTTCTTCTTGCCCAGCTCGGTGCGGGTGGCGGCGAGGTCCTTCAGCTTCGAGGAGGCCTCGGACCGCTCCTGGGCGAGCTCGCGCTGCTTGTCCTGGATCTTCTTCAGCGCCTCGACCTGCTGGCCGCTCAACTGGTCGAGCGTGGAGGCCTTGTCGAGGTAGTCGTCCGGGTCGGAGGACAGGAAGAGCTGGAGCGAGGGGTCTATGCCACCGGTGCGGTACTGGCCTGCGGCCAGCGAACCGAGGCCGTCACGCAGCTTGTTGAGATCCTGCTGGCCGCGGGCGACGTTGTCCTGGATGGTGGAGATCTCCTTCTGGAGCTTCTCCTGCTTCTCCTTGGCCCCGTTGTACTTCTCGGTGGCCTGCTCGGCCTGCTCGTAGAGCTCGTCGACCTTGGACTTGACTTCGTCCTTGCTCGGCTTCGCGCTCGGGGCTGCGTTGGCGGCCTGGGCACTGATCGCTACGGCCGCTGCCGCCGCGGTGGTGAGCACAGTCACACGCGCACGGCTGGGTTGCTTGGGTCGACGGTGGGACGCCACGGAAGCGAGCTCCTTCTTCTGAGTGATCACCCGCTCGGAGGTTCGAGTTCGACCCTAGTGACCTCATCGTGATGAATTCAAATCCTGCGGCGGAAAATCCCACCACCCGCTGCATTCTTTGCCCATAACTCACCAGCAGTGAGGACCACTTGACCCTGCGTCGCGTGACGCTTCCGACCAATTCGGGAATGCGGCCCGTATGTTGCGCTTAAGGCTTTTCGCGACCCTACGTCCGTTTTCAGCCGCGCGAGAGCCGCTTCAGGAGCACCACCGAGGCCACCGGCCGCGCCCCCGCCTTCGCGACCCCGTCGGCGACCTCGCGGTCGGTCGAGGCGACGATCACCGGCCGGCCGGGCGGCTCGGCCCGCACCAGCTGACGGATCAGCTCGTCCGCCGTGACCCCCGGCTTGGAGAACAGCACCCGCACGCCGCGCGGCGGCGCGAGAAGCACCGGCGCGACCAGCTCGGCCCCGTCGAAGACACAGGTGACCTCGGCGCCGGTCTGCGCGGCGAGCTGCGAGAGCTGCCCCAGCAGCCTCAGCCGCTGCTTCTCCAGCGGCATCTGCGGATAGCCGGTCTTGGTGACGTTGTAGCCGTCGACGACCAGATGCGCCTGCGGCAGCGCGAGCAACTGGTCGAGAATCGCCGGGTCGTGCTCGGACAGCGCGCGGGCGGCGATGTCCTTGGGGGTCATCCGGCCCGGCTCCACCGCGTCCACGGTCTCCGCCGGGCGCACCGACACCGGCGGCAGCGCCAGCTCCCGGCGCAGCCCCTGGGCCGCGTCGAGGACGGTGTCCAGCAGCAGCCGCACCCGCATGTCCTCCACGCTGCGCCCCTCGCGGGCCGCCCGGCGGGCGGCCTCCAGCGCGGCCTCCGCCTCCCCCAGGCGCGCCTTGAGCCGGCGGGTCTCGCTCTCGGCGGCCGACACCTGCGCCTGCCCCTCGGCCCGGGCGGCCTCCAGCTCGCCCCGCGCCTTGCGCAGCGCGGCCTCACCACGCTTGACGTCGCTGTGCGCGGCCCGCAGCCTGCGGTGCAGCGACTCGGCCTCCCTCCGGGCGGCGTCCAGCTCGGCCCGCAGCCGCTCGGTGTCGGCCCGGTTCTGCTCACGGGCCGCCGCCAGCTCGGCGCGCAGCCGTTCCAGTTCGGCCCGGCTCTCCTCGTCGGCACGCTCGGCGTCCGCCCGCTGGGCCTCCTCGCCCGCGGCGGCGACCAGCTTCACCCAGCCCGGCGGTCGCAGCACGTAGGCCGCGGCCGCCACGTCGAGCGGGTCCGCGGCCGGGGGCGGCGAGCCGGAGTCGAGGGCGGCCGACAGCTCCGGCTGGGCCTCCTTGAACTTGTCGCCGACGCGCTGGCGGAACAGCGGATCGGTCTCGAGCGCGGCCGCCATCGCGTTGCCGGCGAACTTCGCCCGGCGGCTGGGCGTGAACCGGGCGTACTGCCGCAGCTGCGCGGGCAGTTCCCCGAACGTCAGTGCCCCGAAGGAGTCGGAGACGATCTGGACGACCCGGCGGCGCACTCCGTCGGGCAGGGGACGGTCGAGCACCTCGGCGGCGCCGTCGCCCGGCCCCCCGCCTTGTGTCTCCGCCATCCGTCACCCCAATGCCTCAATGCCTCGATACCCCGCGGCCTCCCGCGGGGGTCGCCCGTGAGGGCCCGTTCCACTCAGGAGCCGGCGCCCGGCCTGTCCACGAGTTCCACCTGGTCCACGGCGTTGCACCAGCGGCAGCGCACCGACTCGATCGTCTCACTGACCACCTCGCGCTCCTCGACCTGCGGCTCTCCGGCCAGGTCCAGGTGCACGTACTCGACGACCTTCGACGAGCGGGTCACGTCGAAACGGGTGAGATTGCCGCACAGGGTGCAGCGCCACCGCGTCGTGGCGGTCGGCAGGGGAACCGTCATCGTGACTGTTCGCTTCCTTCTGTGGTCCGTGACGCGCCAGTTTCCCTGGGCGTGTGGCACGTAACCCTACGGCCTGGCGGGGACTCGGCGCCGGTCCATCCACGGCGGCGAGGCGGTCTGTGCGGTTGCGTCCCGTTACGCCATGCTCTGTGCACATGATCGGCAACAGGTACACGGTGGCCGCCCGGACGATCGAGGCGGCCAGGGCGGTACGGAGCATGCAGGCGCCGGTGACGTGCGCCCTGATCGTCCTGTGCTGTCTGATCTTCGTGACCGGCCCGGCCTCGGGTCTCAATCCCTCCTACGGCACCGGGGACGCGCTGCTGCTCGCCCAGCGGGCCTACTTCCGGCGGTGGGGCGTGGTCCCCGCCGACTTGTTCACCGGCTCACCGCGGGCCGCCCTCACTCCCGCGACGGCCCTGTTCGTGCACGGCAGCTGGGTGCACCTGCTCGGCAACATGCTCTTCCTCCACGTCTTCGGGGCGATGACCGAGGAGCGCATGGGCCGCGTCCGGTTCACGCTGTTCTACGTCGGCTGCGGCTACCTGGCCCTGGTGGGCTACGCGGCCGCCAACGCCGCCTCCGGGCAGAGCCTGGTGGGAGCCTCGGGCGCGATCTCGGCGGTCCTCGGGGCGTTTCTCCTTCTGTTCCCCAGCGCCCGGGTGACCAGTCTCTTCCCGTTCCTGTTCTTCCTGCCGCTGCGTTTTCCCGCGTGGGTGGTCCTGCCCTTCTGGGCGGCACTCCAGTGGCTGGCCGCGGGACGCGCCGCCGAGGGACCGCAGGTCGCCTACCTGGCCCATGTGGTGGGCTTCGCCCTGGGCTTCGCCTGCGCGTGGCCCTGGTCCGGCCAGATCAGAGGGCGCGTAGCGCGGCCTTGGAAGGGTGGTGGCGGGAGACGGGAGGGCTAGAGTGAAGCCCGCCCCTGCTCCGGCCCCCGAGGGAGAGAACCAGCCGTGATCACCGCGATCGTCCTCATCAAGACCAGCGTGGACCGGATTCCCGAGATCGCCGAGCAGATCGCCTCACTGGACTCGGTCAGCGAGGTCTTCTCCGTCACCGGCACGTACGACCTGATCGCCATGGTCCGGGTGCGGCAGCACGAGGACCTCGCGGAGGTCATCCCGGGGCGGATCAGCAAGATCCCGGGCGTCGAGGGGACGGACACGCACGTGGCCTTCCGCACGTACTCGCAGCACGACCTGGAGGCGGCGTTCGCCATCGGGCTGGACTCCTGACCAGCGCGAACGCCGGACCACCACAGGCGCCGGACCACCACGGACGCCCGGCGGCTCCGGACGTCCGACCGCCCCGGGCTCCTCACCGCCCGGGGCTCCTGGGCGGGCGGATCACACCGCGGGGACGCAGCGGCCGTCCTCCGTGCGGTACGTCCACTTCGCGCCCTCGCGGACCAGTTCCCGCACCGCGGCCACGAAGCGGTCCACGTGCTCGTCGGGCGTGCCCGCGCCGAAGCTCACCCTGATGGCGTTGAGGGACTTCTCGCCCGGGGCGGCCTCGGGCGCGCCGCACTCGCCCTGGCTCTGCGGATCGCCGCCCAGCAGGGTGCGGACCAGGGGGTGGGCGCAGAAGAGGCCGTCGCGTACGCCGATGCCGTACTCGGCGGAGAGGGCGGCGGCGAAGTGGGAGCTGTTCCAGCCCGCCACGACGAAGGAGACGACGCCGACCCGCGGGGCGTCGTCGCCGAACAGGGACAGGACCCTGACCTCGGGCACCTCGGCCAGACCGGCCCGCACCTTGCGGATCAGGTGCCGCTCACGCGCGACGAGCTCGTCGAATCCGGCCTCGGTCAGCGCCGCGCAGGCCGAGGCGACGGCGTAGGCGCCGATGACGTTCGGGGAGCCGGCCTCGTGGCGGGCGGGCGACTCGTGCCAGCGCACGTCCACGGACCCGTCGGCGCGCCGCGCCACCGTACGGCTCGCGCCGCCGCCCGCGAGGTACGGCTCGGCCTCGCGCAGCCAGTCGGCACGGCCGGCGAGCACACCGGAGCCGAAGGGCGCGTACAGCTTGTGGCCGGAGAAGGCGACCCAGTCGACGTCGAGGTCGCGGACGGACACCGGGTGGTGCGGGGCGAGCTGGGCGGCGTCCAGGACGATCCGGGCGCCGTGCGCGTGGGCGGCGGCGGCCAGTTCCCGTACGGGCCACAGCTCGCCGGTGACGTTGGAGGCGCCGGTGACGCACACCAGGGCCGGGCCGTGGGGGAAGCGGTCGGCGAGGGCCCGCTCCAGGGTCGCCACCGCGTGATCCGGGGTGCGCGGGGCGTCGAGGTACGTCACCCGCGCGTCCCGCCACGGCAGCAGCGAGGCGTGGTGCTCGGTCTCGAAGACGAAGACCTGGCAGTCCGCGGGCAGCGCGCGGGCGAGCAGGTTGAGGGAGTCGGTGGTGGACCGGGTGAACACCACCTGGTCCTCCGCACGGCAGTCCAGGAACTCCGCGACCGTCCCGCGGGCGTTCTCGAACAGGTCGGTGGAGAGCTGGGAGAGGTAGCCGGCGCCGCGGTGGACGCTGCCGTAGTACGGCGCGTACGCGGCGACGTCGTCCCAGACCCGCTGGAGGGCGGGCGCGCTGGCCGCGTAGTCGAGCGCCGCGTAGGTGACCTCCCCGCCGGTGACGAGGGGGACGGTGACGTCGCGGCCCAGGACGGGCAGCGGCTCCGGGATGTCACGGCGAACGGGCTGGTCGGCGGGAACGGCGGACACGGACGTGGACACGGACATGGGTGAACTCCCGTGGAAGCAGGCGGCATCGCCACGCGAGCGGACACGGCTCAAGCGCGGAGAAGGTGAAAAGGGGGGTGCGGAGGCGGGGCTCTACGCCCTAACGCATTCGCTTGCTCACGGAAGGCTCCCTCGTACGACCAGGACCCCTGGTGCTGCGAGGGGTCCGCGCTTGCCGTAGGCCTCGCTGCCTACGACCTGGTCCTCACCCGGGGCACCCCGCCACGGACGGAGGGTTGCCGGACAGCCGGCCGGGGCCACATGGCTGTCACTCATGACCTGGTTCAGCATCCTGCCACACGGTCTTCCACGCGCAAGGCGCAGTCCGGATCGTGGACTGCGCCCTGCGAGGGAAAACGCGGCTATCAGGCGTTGCTGGCGGCCACCCAGCGCTCCAGCGTGCGCTTGGCGGACCCGGAGTCGATCGACTCCGCCGCGCGGTCCATGCCCGCCCGGATCTGCTCGGCGAGGGTGCCCGACCCCGGCTGCAGCGCCACCAGCGCCGCCGCGGAGTTCAGTAGGACGGCGTCCCGTACGGGCCCCTCCTCACCGTCCAGCAGGCGCCGGGCCACCTCGGCGTTGTACGAGGCGTCCCCGCCCCGCAGCGCCTCCACGGGCACCAGCTCGATGCCGACGTCCCGCGGGTCGAAGCGCTCCTGGGTCACCTCCCCGTCCCGGACGATCCAGACCCGTGAGGTGGCGGTCGTGGTGAGCTCGTCGAGGCCGTCGTCGCCCCGGAAGACCAGGGAGGAGTGGCCGCGTTCGGCGAAGACGCCGGCGACGACCGGTGCCATGCGCGGATCCGCGACCCCGACGGCCTGTGCCCGCACCCTGGCCGGGTTGGTCAGCGGGCCGAGCACGTTGAACACCGTGCGGATGGCCAACTGGCCGCGGGCGGCGCCCACGTGGCGCAGCGCCGGATGGAACTTGACCGCGAAGCAGAAGGTGATGCCCGCCTCCTGCGCCACCTCGGCCACCCGCCGCGGCGTCAGCTCCAGATTGACGCCGAGCTTTCCCAGCACGTCCGAGGCCCCGGAGGCGGAGGACGCGGCCCGGTTGCCGTGCTTGACGACACTGGCGCCGGTGCCTGCCACGACGATCGAGGACATGGTGGAGATGTTCACGGTCTTCGCGCCGTCGCCGCCGGTGCCGACGATGTCGACGGTCGCGCCGGGCACCTCGATCACATTGGCGTGCTCGTACATGGTGCGGACCAGGCCGGTGATCTCCTCCACCGTCTCGCCCTTGGCCCGCAGGGCCACCACGAACCCGGCGATCTGCGCGTCGGTCGCCTCGCCGCGCATGATCAGGTCCATCGCCCAGGCGGTCTCGTCGGCGGTGAGGTTCCGGCCCTCCAGCAGGCCGTTCAGCAGGGCGGGCCAGGAGCGGCCCGCCGCGGTGTCGCCTCCAGCGGGGGTCACAGCGTTCATATGCCGCTCCTGGGTCGGTGTCCCGCACTGCGGGGACGCGAGTCTCGAACAGGTCCACCCTATCCAGCCCCGGACACCGCGAAGGGCCCCGTCCGGGGATCGGACGGGGCCCTTCGACCGTGGCGTGGCGACGCTCAGCGGTCAGTGATCAGTGGTGGCCGTGGCCGCTCGTGATCTCCCTGTACTCCTCGACGGTCGGCTTCGGGATCTGGTTGTCCTCGCCGTAGTACGCGTTGCTGAGCTTGGCGCGGAGCTTCTGCGAGCCCTTGATCTTGCGTTCGACACCGTTCTCGTCGACCGCCGGACCGATCTCGGCCGGCTCGTACTGGTCGTGCGCCGTGAGCGTGAAGAGCTGCTCCTGGCTCAGCGGCTCGTGCACCTCGATGAACTCACCGTGCGGCAGGCGCTTGATGATGCCGGTCTCGCGGCCGTGCAGCACCTTGTCCTTGTCGCGGCGCTGGAGGCCGAGGCAGATCCGCTTGGTGGCGACGAACGCGATGACCGGTCCGACGAAGAAGCCGATCCGGACGAACCAGGTGACCGCGTTGATCGACAGGTGGAAGTGCGTGGCCCACAGGTCGTTGCCGCCGCCGACCAGCGTGATCATGTACATCGTGATCCAGGCGACACCGAACGCGGTACGCGTCGGGGCGTTGCGCGGGCGGTCCAGGATGTGGTGCTCGCGCTTGTCGCCGGTGATCCACGACTCGATGAACGGGTAGACCGCCAGCGCGGCCAGCACCAGGCCGAAGAGGACCAGCGGGATGAACACGCCCAGGACGAGCGTGTGGCCCCAGAAGTTGACCTCCCAGCCCGGCATGAAGCGGACCAGACCCTCGGCGAAGCCCATGTACCAGTCGGGCTGGGCGCCGGTGGACACCTGGTCCGGACGGTACGGGCCGATCACCCAGATCGCGTTGATCTCCACGATCGCCGCGATGACCGCGAGGACACCGAAGACCAGGAAGAAGAAGCCGCCGGCCTTGGCCATGTACACCGGCAGCAGCGGCATGCCCACGACGTTCTTGTTGCTCTTGCCGGGACCCGCGAACTGCGTGTGCTTGTGGTAGAAGACCAGGATCAGGTGGGCGACCACCAGGCCCAGCATGATGCCGGGCAGCAGCAGGATGTGGATCGAGTAGAACCGCGCCACGAAGTCGTGGCCGGGGAACTCGCCGCCGAAGAGGAAGTACGAGATGTACGTGCCGACGATCGGCATGGACAGGATCGCGCCCTCGGTGAAGCGGACACCGGTGCCGGAGAGCAGGTCGTCCGGGAGCGAGTAACCGGTGAAACCGGTGAACATGCCCAGGGCGAACAGCAGGAAGCCGAACAGCCAGTTGATCTCACGCGGCTTGCGGAACGCGCCGGTGAAGAACACGCGCATCATGTGCACGAACATGCCGGCGAGGAAGATCAACGCGGCCCAGTGGTGGATCTGCCGGATGAGCAGACCACCGCGCACCTCGAAGGAGATGTGCATGGTCGAGTTGAACGCCTCGGACACCAGCTGACCCTGCAGCGGGACGTACGAGCCGTTGTACACCACCTCGTTCATCGAGGGGTGGAAGAACAGCGTCAGGTACACACCCGTGAGGATGATGATGATGAAGCTGTACAGGCAGACTTCGCCCAACATGAACGACCAGTGGTCGGGGAAGATCTTGCGCATGTTGGCCTTGGCCAGGGAGTAGATCCCCAGCCGGCCGTCGGCCCAGTCGGCGATCCGCTCGCCGGCCGGTGCCTTCCCGCGAGAGCGGCCCGCCGCGCCGGCGGCGGACGGATTCGTGTTGGCTGCTGATGTACTCATCCGCGCTCCCAGAATGCAGGACCGACGGGCTCCTCGAAGTCGCCGAGCGCCTGGAGGTAACCCTCGCTGTCCACGCCGATGCGCAGCTGCGGCAGAGCGTGGCCGGCGGGGCCGAAGATCACTCGGGCACCGTCGGAGAGGTCGAAGGTGGACTGGTGGCACGGGCACAGGGCGTGGTGCGTCTGCTGCTCGTACAGGGAGATCGGGCAGCCCACGTGGGTGCAGATCTTCGAGAAGGCGACGATGCCCTCGTGTCCCCAGTCGAGTTCGCGCTTGTCCTTGATGTCGCCCGGCTCGAGCCGGATGATCATCAGGGCCGCCTTGGCGATCTCGTTGGCGAAGTCCTCGTCCGTCTCCTTGAGACCGCCGGGCATCGCGAAGGTGAGCGAGCCGACCGAGACGTCCTCGGGACGCAGCGGAAGGTTGGTGTTCATGTTGACGAGGCGCTTGCCCTTGGCCCACAGCGTGTGGCGCAGGCTGGTCCCGGGCAGCGGGCCCAGGTCGCGCAGCAGCATGACGCCGGACAGCGGCACCAGCGTGAGCGCGCCGAGCATCGTGTTGCGGATCAGCTTGCGACGGCCGATCGCCGACTCCTTGGCGCCCTGCTTGAAGTCCGCGTGGACCTTCGCACGGACCTCGGGGGACGCCTCGATCGGGTGACGCTCGTCGGCGACCTCGACGTCGGACATCAGGGTGCGGGCCCAGTGGACCGCGCCCGCGCCGATCGCGAACAGCGCCACGCCCAGCGTCAGGCCGAGCGCGAAGTTCAGCGCGTTGATGTGCCCGAGCGGGAAGACGAAGATCGACTTGTCGTGCGGGATCGTCACGTACGAGGCGATGAAGCCGATGGTGGCCAGCATCGACACCGTGAACATCAGGGCGACGGCGCGCTCTGACCGCTTGGCGGCCCGCTCGTCGATGTCCTGGATGCGGTGCTCGTGGGGCGGCAGTCCCGGGTCGGCGAACGGGGCCCGCTCGTCCGCCACGGAGACCGCGCCGCGCCCGTGCTCGTGGGCTGCCTGCTCTGCGGGCAGGTTCTCTTCAGGAATGTCTTGGCTACTCATGACTTCTTGGCCTTTGCGGTCCGAGCGGCGACCCAGACGGCGACCGCGACAAGGGCACCCAGCCCGAAGATCCAGGCGAACAGACCCTCGGTGACCGGTCCGAGGCCACCCAGGTCCATACCGCCCGGGGTCGTGGTCTCGTCACCGTTGACCGCGTCGAGGTACGCGATGATGTCCTTCTTGTTCTTCTCCGGCAGCAGCGTGTCGGGGAAGGAAGGCATGTTCTGCGGGCCGGTCTGCATGGCCTCGTAGATGTGCTTGTTGCTCACACCCGTGAGGTTCGGGGCGTACTTGCCGTGCGTCAGCGCACCGCCCTTGCCGGTGAAGTTGTGGCACTGGGCGCAGTTGGTGCGGAACAGCTCACCGCCCTTGGCGGCGTCCGCGCCCTCGGGGCTGTACTGGTTGGCCATCGGCACGTTGGGGCCGGCGCCCAGGGACGCGATGTACGCGGCGAGCTGGTCGATCTCGGCCTGGTTGTAGATGACCTTCTTGCGCGGGATCTGCGCGCCCGGCTGCTGGGCCGGCATACGGCCGGTGCCCACCTGGAAGTCGACCGCCGCGGCGCCCACGCCCACCAGGGTGGGACCGTCAGTGGTGCCCTGCCCACCGGTGCCGTGGCAGCTTGCGCAGCCGACCAGATAGAGCTTCCTGCCCTCCTCGATGGTGAGGGACTGGGCGGTGTCCTCGGCCTTCGCCTTGCTCGCGGGCGCGAACGCGGTGTACAGCCCCCCAGTGGCCGCCAGCGCGAAGAGTAGGACGACGACCGCCGCCAGCGGATGGCGTCGTCGTGCGGAGAGCTTTTTCACGGATTACCCCGGTGTCAGGATCTTCTGCGTCGATGCTTTGCGGACTTGGATCGGTTCGTCGGCTACTTGATCAGGTAGATCGTGGCGAAGAGTCCGATCCAGACGACATCGACGAAGTGCCAGTAGTAGGACACGACGATGGCCGCGGTCGCCTGCTCGTGGGTGAACCTCCGGGCCGCGTAGGTACGGCCGAGGACCAGCAGGAAGGCGATGAGACCGCCCGTCACGTGCAGCCCGTGGAAGCCGGTGGTCAGGTAGAACACCGAGCCGTACGGGTCGGAGGACAGCGAGATGCCGTCCTTCTTCACCAGCTCGGTGTACTCGAAGATCTGACCGCCGATGAAGATCGCACCCATGATGAAGGTGACGATGAACCAGCCCCGGAGCTTCTTCACGTCACCGCGCTCGGCGGCGAACACGCCGAGCTGGCAGGTGAGCGAGGAGAGCACCAGGATCGTGGTGTTCACCGACGAGAAGGGGACGTTGAGAGCGCCCGCCATCTCCTTCCAGTGCGCCGGACCCGTCACCGATCGCAGGGTGAAGTACATCGCGAAGAGGGCCGCGAAGAACATCAGCTCGGAACTCAGCCAGATGATGGTTCCGACGCTGGTGAGGTTCGGTCGGTTGACCGACGGGTGCGCGTGCCCGGTTTCTACTGTCGTTGCTGTCGCCACGCCGACATTATGTCGGTCGCTTATCCCGCCCTCACCCCGGGGGGTGCCGTTCGGAGTGTCCCGGGGGTGTGCTGTGCCCATACGGCCCGTCGAAGGGCTGTTCCAAACGCTGTCTACCAGGGGTTGAAGGGGGTAGCATCCGCGCCATCGGTACCCGGAAGTTCCCGACAGTTCCCGACGGGGTTCTCCCCGACCAACGACGCGGAGGAACAATGCAGGCGACCGCCACGGTGCTGGTCTACAGCGACGACGCCAACACCCGGGAGCAGGCGCGGCTGGCCTGCGGCCGGCGGCCGGCTCCGGACGCCCCCGTGGTGGAGTTCCTGGAGTGCGCCACGCCCGCCGCGGTCCTCAAGGAGCTGGACCGGGGCGGCATCGACGTCTGTGTCCTGGACGGCGAGGCCGTGCCCATGGGCGGCATGGGCATGTGCCGGCAGATCAAGGACGAGGTCTTCAACTGCCCTCCGGTGCTGCTGCTCATCGGACGGCCGCAGGACGCGTGGCTGGCCACGTGGAGCCGGGCGGACGCGGCGGTCACCCTCCCGGTGGAGCCGGTGGAGTTCGCGGCCGCGCTGGCGTCCCTGCTGCGCAAGAAGGCGCTGAGCGGCGTCTGAGCCCCTGGGGCGAGGCCGGGCGGGCCCACGGCCCGTGCCCTGCGCGACCACGGGCCGCCCTGCGCCCCTCGCCGCGTCTCACACGCTCTGCGACCCCGTCTCACACGCTCTGCGGGCTCAGCCGCGGCTTGTTCTGCGCCCCGAGCCCGCCCCCGTCGGAGGCGGTGGCGCTGCCCTGGAGCCACTTCTGCCAGGGCATGTTCCAGTCGCCGAAACCGTTGTCGAACAGCTCCATGTCCCCGCCGACCGAGTTGACCACCTGGACCAGGTCGCCCTCGTGGATGGTGTTGAAGAACCAGGAGGCGTTGGGGGTGCTCATGCCGGTGCAGCCGTGGCTGACGTTGGCCGCGCCCTGCGAGCCGACGGACCACGGGGCGGCGTGGACGTACTCGCCGCTCCAGGTGACACGGGTGGCGTAGTACACGGGCAGGTCGTACGAGTCCTTGGAGCCCTCGGCGATGCCGACGGTGGAGCTCTTCATCCGTACGAAGTACTGCTTGGCGAGGACGACCTTGATGCCGTTGCGGGTGGCGAAGCCGGGCTTGCCGGTGGTGATGGGGATCTCCTTGATCTTCTCGTCGTTCCGGTAGACCGTCATCAGGTGCTTGGCGGCGTCCGTGAGCGCGACGATCCGGTCACCCGTGGTGATCTTCAGCGACTTGGCCGCGCCGCCCCGCAACCGGTCGCTGATCTTGATGTTCTCCAGGTTGCTGTGCGCCTCGACGGTGGCGTTGGCGGGCCAGTAGTCCTGCGGGCGGTAGTGGAGCTCCTTGTCGCTGACCCAGTACCAGGAGCCCTGCACGGAGGGCTTGGAGTCGACCCTGAGACCGCGCTCCACGATGGCCCGCTGGGCCTTGTCCTTGACGGGCTGGTCGAGTTCGGCCGTGATGGGCTGCCCGACGCCGTAGGTGCCCGCCTCCGGGCCGAACGTGACGTTCAGGCGCTGCTGGCCCTCGGGCTTGTCCGTGTCGAACATGAGCACCTTGCGGCCGGGTTTTCCGGCTTCGTCCTCGGTGCTCACCCGGACCGTGTAGTGGGTGCCGGCGGCGAGCGGTGAGGTGCTGTGCCAGCGGCTTCCGTCGGCGGCCAGTTCGCCGGAGACGCGGCGCCCCGCGGCGTCCATGGCCGTGACGTCCGTGATCCGCCCGTCCGCGCCCTGAGCGGTGACTTCCAGGGGCTTGTCCGGGTCCGCCTTCTTCCCGGCGTCCTTGGGGCCGCTGAAGGAGATCTGGTCCGCCGCGTCGTACGGGTGGGCGGCCAGCGGGTTGCCGTCCGATCCGCAGGCGGTGGCACTCGCGCCGAGGGCGGCGACCAGCAGGGCGGCTCCCGCTCCACGGGAAATCACAGTGGTGGTCATGGCCCTCACGCTAGGGAGCTTCGTCACCTCCGGCGCGGTGGATCACCCGTCCGAGGGAATCTGTGGGCCAAAAGAGGGAGTCCGGGCTCTCCAGGTGGAGAGTCCGGACTCCCTGGTGTTCAGCGGTGTCCCGCGAGGGTCACTGGGTGCGGTTCTCGCCGCGGTAGTACTCGAAGACCCAGCCCCAAACGGAGATCATGATGATGGGTGCCGCGAAGTAGACGAGCCACCAGCCGACCGCGATGCCGAGGAAGGCCAGCGCGCCGCCGATGCCGAGGCCGAGCGGCTGCCAGCTGTGCGGGCTGAAGAAGCCCAGCTCGCCGGCGTCGTCGGCGACATCCGCCTCCTTGTTGTCCTGGGCGCCCACGTCGACCCGCCGGGCCGTGAAGCCCAGGTAGAAGCCGATCATGATGGACAGGCCGAAGGCCATGAAGAGCGCCGTCGCGCCGACCGCTTCCTTCGACCACACGCCGTAGACGATGGCGGTGATGAGCAGGAAGACGCTCAGCCACATGAACATCTTGCCCTGGATCTTCACTTGCCGGCCTCCTTGCCGCCAGCGAGGGCTGCCTTCCCGGTGTCGCCGTGACCGGCGTTCTCGAGCTGGTCGAGCGCGGCGATCTCGGGGTGGTGCAGGTCGAACGCCGGGGATTCGCTGCGGATCCGCGGCAGGGTGAGGAAGTTGTGCCGCGGCGGCGGGCAGGAGGTCGCCCACTCCAGGGAGCGGCCGTAGCCCCACGGGTCGTCGACGCCGACCGGCTTGCCGTACTTGGCGGTCTTCCAGACGTTGTAGAAGAACGGCAGGACGGACAGGCCGAGCACGAACGAGAAGATCGTCGACACCGTGTTCAGCGCGGTGAAGCCGTCGGCCGCCAGGTAGTCGGCGTACCGGCGCGGCATGCCCTCCACGCCCAGCCAGTGCTGGATCAGGAAGGTGCCGTGGAAGCCGATGAACAGCAGCCAGAAGGTGATCTTGCCCAGCCGCTCGTCGAGCATCTTGCCGGTGAACTTCGGCCACCAGAAGTGGAATCCGGCGAACATCGCGAACACCACGGTGCCGAAGACGACGTAGTGGAAGTGCGCCACCACGAAGTACGAGTCCGAGATGTGGAAGTCCAGCGGCGGCGCGGCCAGGATCACACCGGTCAGACCACCGAAGACGAAGGTGATCAGGAAGCCGGTCGCCCACAGCATCGGTGTCTCGAAGGAGAGACTTCCCTTCCACATGGTGCCGACCCAGTTGAAGAACTTCACACCGGTCGGGACCGCGATCAGGAAGGTCATGAACGAGAAGAACGGCAGCAGCACGCCACCCGTGACGTACATGTGGTGCGCCCACACCGTCACCGACAGACCGGCGATGGCGATGGTCGCGCCGATCAGGCCCATGTAGCCGAACATCGGCTTGCGGGAGAAGACCGGGATGATCTCACTGACGATGCCGAAGAACGGCAGCGCGATGATGTACACCTCGGGGTGCCCGAAGAACCAGAACAGGTGCTGCCACAGCAGCGCACCGCCGTTGGACGCCTCGAAGATCTGGGCGCCGAACTTGCGGTCCGCCTCCAGCGCGAGCAGCGCCGCCGCCAGGACCGGGAAGGCCAGCAGGACCAGCACGGCGGTCAGCAGCACGTTCCAGACGAAGATCGGCATGCGGAACATGGTCATGCCGGGCGCGCGCATGCAGATGATCGTGGTGATGAAGTTGACCGAGCCGAGGATGGTGCCGAAGCCGGACAGGGCCAGACCCATGATCCACAGGTCACCGCCGAGACCCGGCGAGTGCACCGCGTCCGACAGCGGGGTGTAGCCGAACCAGCCGAAGTCGGCGGCACCCTGCGGGGTGAGGAAACCGCCCACCGCGATCAGCGAGCCGAACAGGTAGAGCCAGTAGGCGAACATGTTCAGCCGCGGGAAGGCCACGTCCGGGGCGCCGATCTGCAGCGGCATGATCCAGTTCGTGAAGCCCGCGAACAGCGGCGTCGCGAACATCAGCAGCATGATCGTGCCGTGCATCGTGAACGCCTGGTTGAACTGCTCGTTCGACATGATCTGCAGACCCGGACGGGCCAGCTCGGCGCGCATGAGGAGCGCCATCACGCCGCCGATGCAGAAGAACGCGAACGACGTCGCCAGGTACAGCGTTCCGATCGTCTTGTGGTCGGTGGTCGTCAGCCACTTCACCGCGAGATTGCCCGGTTGCCTGCGCCGGACCGGCAGCTCGCTCTCGTAAGAGTCCTCAGCTGCCGCGGCACCCTGAGGTTCGTTGAGGATGCTCACAGCTTGTTCGTCTCCCGGTTCTTCTCGTGGCTCGTCTGCGCGATGCCTGCGGGAACGTAACCGGTCTGCCCCTTCTTGGCGAGGTCCTTGAGGTGCTGCTCATAGCGCTCGGGCGAGACGACCTTCACGTTGAACAGCATCCGGGAGTGGTCCTGGCCGCACAGCTCGGCGCACTTGCCCCGGAAGGTGCCCTCCATGGTGGGGGTCACCTGGAAGGAGTTGGTGTGGCCGGGGATGACGTCCTGCTTCATCAGGAACGGCAGCACCCAGAACGAGTGGATGACGTCCCGCGAGGTGAGGATGAAGCGGACGGTCTTGCCCTTGGGCAGCCACATGGTGGGGCCGGGGTTGCCGTTCTGCGGGTTCCGCGTCCCCGGGATGCCGTAGTCGTAGACACCGCCGGCGTTCGCCGGGAAGTCCGTCTTGAACCGGTCCGGAATCGCCTTCAGGTTCTTGTCGGTCTTCGCGTCGCCCGACGAACCGGCGACGGGCTCGATGTAGTTGAAGGCCCAGCTCCACTGGTAGCCGACGACGTTCACCGTGACGTCCGGCTTCTTGGAGAGGTCCAGGAGCTTGGACTCGTCACGGGCCGTGAAGTAGAAGAGCACCGAGACGATGACAAGGGGGACCACCGTGTACAGCGCCTCGATGGGCATGTTGTACCGGGTCTGCGGAGGAACCTCCACCTTGGTGCGGCTGCGCCGGTGGAAGAAAGCACTCCACAGGATCAGACCCCACACCAGGCAGCCGACGGCGAGCGCGGCCGCCCAGGACCCCTGCCACAGCGAGAGGATCCGGGGAGCCTCCTCCGTGGTCGGGGTGGGCATACCCAGCCGGGGAAAGTCCTTGTATGTGCAACCGGTCGCGGTCGCCAGGACCAGGCCCGCAGTCAGTGCCTGCAGCAGCTTCCGCCGCATCGGGCGCCGCGGCGAGCGGTCGGAGCCGTTGGGACTCACGTAGCGCCTTCCCGAGAGTCTCGCCCGCGCTGTTCGGCTGCGGCCTTCTCGCTGGTCGGTCGCGGCCCTGCGTCGGGCAGGGGTTTGGATGTTTATGCGGACCAAACCCTACTGGACGCCTTCCGGCGGGTCGCGGGGAGGGTGCCATACGCGCGGCGGGTCGCTCCGAAGGGGTGGGATACCCCTGCGTGGACCGGTTTGTGAGGGGGCTTCGGGGCGCCCGATGAGGGGCGTATGCACCCTTTGTCGTGACTGGATGTCCCCGGCAGCGCTTAGCGTTGGCATGTGGCCTACTTCGACGCTGCTTCCAGTGCTCCCCTTCATCCCGTCGCCCGGCAGGCGCTGCTGGCCGCCCTCGACGAGGGGTGGGCCGACCCCGCTCGCCTCCACCGCGAGGGCCGCCGGGCCCGGTTGCTGCTGGACGCGTCCCGGGAGGCGGCCGCGGAGGCGGTGGGCTGCCGGGCCGACGAGCTGACGTTCACCTCGTCCGGGACGCGGGCCGTGCACAGCGGGATCGCGGGGGCGCTGGCGGGTCGCCGCCGGGTCGGACGCCACCTGATCGTGTCAGAGGTCGAACACTCTTCGGTGCTCCACTCCGCCGAGGCGCACGAGGCGGACGGCGGGTCGGTCACGCGGGTGCCGGTCGACCGGCAGGGCCGGGTGGCCGTGGGCTCGTACGAGGCGGCGCTGCGGGAGGACACCGCGCTGGCCTGCCTCCAGTCGGCCAACCACGAGGTGGGCACCGAGCAGCCGGTCGCCGAGGTGGCCTCGGTGTGCCGGGCGGCGGGCGTCCCGCTGCTGGTGGACGCGGCGCAGTCGCTGGCCTGGGGCCCGGTCGGCGGCGACTGGTCGCTGCTGACGGCGAGCGCCCACAAGTGGGGCGGGCCGTCCGGGACCGGGCTGCTCGTCGTGCGCAAGGGGGTGCGGTTCGCGCCGCGCGGGCCGGTGGACGAGCGGGAGTCGGGCCGGGCGGCCGGGTTCGAGAACATCCCGGCGATCGTCGCGGCGGCGGCCGCGCTGCGGGCGGTACGGGCGGAGGCGGCCGAGGAGGCGGTACGGCTGCGGGAGTTGACGGAGCGGATCCGGGCGCGGGTGCCGCGGCTGGTGCCGGACGTGGAGGTCGTGGGCGATCCGGTCCGCCGGCTGCCGGGCGTCGTCACCTTCTCCTGTCTCTATGTCGACGGGGAGACATTGCTGCACGAACTGGACCGCGAGGGCTTCTCCGTCTCCTCCGGTTCGTCCTGCACGAGCAGCACGCTGACGCCGAGCCACGTCCTGAACGCGATGGGCGTGCTGAGCGAGGGCAATGTGCGGGTGTCGCTGCCGTCCGGGACGCCGGAGGAGGAGGTCGAGCGGTTCCTGGCCGTCCTGCCGGGCGCGGTGGCGGGGGTGCGGGAGAAGCTCGGGGCGCCGGCCGCGGCGGCACCGGCCGCCGTGCGGGAGGACGCGCTGGTCGTGGACGCCCTCGGCAGGCGCTGCCCGATCCCGGTGATCGAGCTGGCCAAGGTCTTCGGGGACGTGCCGGTCGGCGGCACGGTGCGCGTCCTGTCCGACGACGAGGCGGCGCGGCTGGACATTCCGGCGTGGTGCGAGATGCGCGGGCAGGAGTACGTGGGCGAGGAGCCGGCGGACGAGGGTTCGGCCTACGTCGTCCGCCGGGTCTCCTAGATCTTTTGGGTCCTGCGCCCCGTCAGGCGAGGTGGGTGCGGACCTCGCGGGCCGCGTCGTCGCCGTAGGCCTTGGTGAAGCGCTCCATGAAGTGGGCGCGGCGAAGCTGGTACTCCTGGGTGCCCACGGTCTCGATCACCAGCGTGGCCAGCATGCAGCCGACCTGGGCGGCGCGCTCCAGGGAGACGCCCCAGGCGAGGCCCGAGAGGAACCCGGCGCGGAAGGCGTCGCCGACGCCCGTCGGGTCGGCCTTGCGCTCCTCGTCCGGGCAGCCGACCTCGACCGGGTCGGCGCCGGCGCGCTCGATGCGGACGCCGCGCGAGCCGAGGGTGGTGACCCGGTGGCCGACGCGGTCGAGGATCTCGGCGTCGCTCCAGCCGGTCTTGGACTCGATGAGGCCCTTCTCGTA
This sequence comes from Streptomyces sp. NPDC087787, assembly GCF_044743035.1. Taxonomy (NCBI): domain Bacteria; kingdom Bacillati; phylum Actinomycetota; class Actinomycetes; order Kitasatosporales; family Streptomycetaceae; genus Streptomyces; species Streptomyces sp. NPDC087787. Next base: position 441,576 of record NZ_JBIUVQ010000001.1, on the reverse strand, counting down.
CTCGTTGGAGAACAGGTACGTCGCCCCGTCAAGCAGTATCCGGATCTCGTCGCCGTTCATCCGGGCGATCTGCTGGGAGAAGTCGGCGGCGAACGGGATGGTGCGCGAGCGGCACTCCTCGGTGTGCCGGAGCATCGCCTCCGGGTCGTCCGCGCCGATCAGGACCAGGTCGAGACCGCCGACGCGGTCGGCGACGGTCTTGAGCTCGATGAGGCGGGCCTCGCTCATCGCGCCCGTGTAGAAGGAGCCGATCTGGTTGTGGTCGGCGTCCGTGGTGCACACGAAGCGGGCGGTGTGCAGGGTCTCGGAGATGCGGACCGAGGAGGTGTCGACGCCGTGCCGGTCCAGCCAGGCCCGGTACTCGCCGAAGTCGGGTCCGGCGGCGCCGACCAGGACCGGCCGGGTGCCGAGCTGGCCCATGCCGAAGGCGATGTTGGCGCCGACTCCGCCGCGCCGGACGTCCAGCTGGTCGACCAGGAAGGAGAGCGAGACCGTGTGCAGCTGATCCGCGACGAGCTGGTCGGCGAATCGGCCGGGGAAGGTCATGAGGTGGTCGGTGGCGATGGAGCCGGTGACTGCGATGCGCACGGCGTGGACGCTCCTGGAGTCAGGGGGGATTGACAGTTCACGCTACCCGCTCCTGCGGTCGCTGCCCACGCCGCCGCTCGTCGCGCCGGGGCCGCGCCCGCCATATCCCCACGGATGCCCTCGCCTGACGGCACCCGACCGGGCCGGCGCTCCACCGCCCGCGCCCCGGCCGGTGTACGGCCGTGACCCGACCGGCGTACGGCAGGGAACCGCGCGCTCCCCCACCGCGTCCCATCGCCGTCCCCCACCCGGGGGATGCGGGCTACGACGTGGAACAGCACCTGTGCAGGCGAAGGAGCGATGCGGTGGACACCGAGCGACCCGACCACGACAACGAGTCCCGGGACACCGCCGAGGAATCCCGGAACCGGGGAAAGGAGCCCGGGCCGGAGGCCTCGGCCCCGGAAACCCGGTCCGATGCCCGGCCCGGGCCCGAGGACCAGGCCGCGCCCGGGACCCGCTCCGCGCCCGAGGAACGACCCGAGCCCGACACCGAGACCCATCCGGGGGCTGGGCCCGAGTCCGAGGCCGGACCCCAGTCTGGGACTCGTTTCGAGCCCAAGGGCCGGTCCGCGTCCGAGGACGGGGCCGGATCCCCATCCGGGGCCCCATCCGGAGCCCCGTCTGAACCCAGGTCCGAGGACAAGGCCAGGCCCGGGGCCGACGCGGGGCCCCAGGTTCGGGCCGAGTCCGGGGGCGAAGCCCGGTCCGGTTCCGGTGTCCGGTCCAAGCCCGAGGCTCACGACGAGCCCGCGAACGAGGCCGACCCCAAGAACCAGACCCGACCGGAAGCCGAAGCGCGGCCCGCCGCCCATGCTGACGCCGCAGGCGAAACCCGAACCGGCTCCCACGTCCAGTCCAAGACCCAAGCTCACGCCCAGCCCACGAACGAGGCCGACCCCAAGAACCAGACCGGACCCGAAGACGAAGCGGGACGCGGGGCCGGGGCCGAGGCCGGGCGGGAAGTCCGGGCCGGTTTCGGCGGCGGGTCCAGGCCCGCGGGGCGCACTGAGTCTGAGGTCGAGGCCCCAGCCGGGTCGGCGGGTGGGGTCCCGGAGGGGGTGACCCCGCGGGTTCCGGTGACTCCGAAAGCCCCGGAGGTTCAGGAGGTCTCCCAGGAGGTCGGCGGCCCGGAGGGCCCGCAGGGCGCCGGAGTCCCGCGGATTCCGCGAGTTCCGGATGTCACCGGGGCCCCGGACGGTGCGGGCCGAGCCGGGGGCAGGCGGGGGCGGTCGCCTGTGGTGATCGCGTCGGTGGCCGCCGCCGTGTTGCTGGTGGGCGGGGGCGGGGCCGTGCTCGCCGCGGATCCCGGGGGGCATACGGCGGCGTCCGGCGGGCACGGCACGCCGCGGCCGCTCGTCCTCGACGGCTACACCGCCCCCGGCTCCGGCGGTACGAACGGAATCGCGCCCGGTGAGCCCAACCCGTACGGCACGACGTACCGGGTCGTGGGCCCGCTGCCCGACGGACCCGGCTCGGCGCCGGTGTACCGGGCGCGGGGCGAGGTCACCCGGGACGAGGTGGCCCGGCTCGCCGAGGCGCTCGGCGTCGACGGGACGCCGGTGGCCGACGCCGAGGCGTGGCGGGTCGGGTCCGGGAAGGACGGTTCCGGGCCGGCCCTCCGTGTCGAGCGGAAGGCGCCGGGTGCCTGGACGTTCAGCCGGAACGCGCCGGGCTCCGACGACTGCAAGGGCGCCCTGTGCATGCATCACCCGGCGGACCCGTCCGCCGTCCCGGTGAACACGGCGGCGGCACTGAAGGCGGCGGCCCCGGTGCTCAAGGCCCTGGGGCAGGACGACGCCAAGGCGGACGCCACCCAGACCATGGGTGAGCTCCGGGTCGTCAACGCCGATCCACGGGTCGGCGGGCTGCCCACGTACGGCTGGACGACCGGCCTGAACATCGACCGGCAGGGCGAGGTGGCCGGCGGCAGCGGTCAGCTCAAGGCGCCGGTGAAGGGCGACACCTACCCCGTGCTGAGCGCGCGCGAGACGCTGGACCTGATGAACAGGGTCCCGCGGGCCGGCCACCGCATGGGCATCGGCGGCTGCGCCACTCCCGTACCGCACAAGGACCGCCTGGAGGCACCGTGCGGGGCGGCGGACTCCCCCGCCCCGGACAACGCCGTCACCATCGGCAAGGCCGTCTTCGGTCTGGCCGCGCACTCCTCCGGGGGGCAGCAGACGCTCGTCCCGTCCTGGCTGTTCGAGGTGAAGGCGCCGGCCGGGCAGGACGCCGGTTCCACGGTGGCGTACCCGGCCGTCGCACCGGAGTACCTGACCTCGACCCCGCCGCCCTCCGGGCAGCAGCGGCGGACGAGTCCGGCGCCGAGGGGCTCGGACGGCGCCCCGGTCACGCACACCGTGAAGGTGACCGGCTACCGCACCGAGGGCGAGGAGCTGACCGTCCGCTTCGAGGGCGGGGTGTGCGCCGACTACCGGGCGTCGGCGCGGGAGAGCTCCGGCCGGGTGACGGTCACGGTGACCGAGACCGCGTGGCCGGACACGGTCTGCATCATGATCGCCGAGGAGTACCGGCGCACCGTGCACCTGGACCGGCCGCTCGGCGACCGCGAGGTGGTCGGCCCGGACGGGCAGGCGATCCCCCTGGAGCGGCCGGGAGCGCGGCTGCCGAAGGCGCCCTCGCTCACCCGCTGACGCCTTCGGGAGGACAGGAAGAACGGGGGGAACAGGAAGGCGGCGGACCCGTGAACGGGTCCGCCGCCTTCCGTGTCCTACCGTGCCCCGATCAGCTGAAGGAGTCGCCGCAGGCGCAGGAACCGGTCGCGTTCGGGTTGTCGATCGTGAAGCCCTGCTTCTCGATGGTGTCCACGAAGTCGATGGTGGCGCCGCCCAGGTAGGGGGCGCTCATGCGGTCGGTGACGACCTTGACCCCGTCGAAGTCCTTCTCCACGTCGCCGTCGAGGGAACGCTCGTCGAAGAAGAGCTGGTAGCGCAGGCCGGAGCAGCCGCCGGGCTGGACGGCGACACGCAGGGCGAGATCGTCACGGCCTTCCTGGTCGAGCAGGGCCTTGACCTTGGACGCGGCGGCGTCGGTCAGGATGATGCCGTCGGTGACGGTGGTGGTCTCGTCCGATACGGACATCTACATCTCTCCCGGGTTGTACGGAGACTGCTTGCCGACGAGTGCAACCGGCAAGGCCGCGGAATCATTCCGGGCCGGGCGCGTGCTTTTTCTCTTCTCCAGGCTCGTCCTCTTCATGCTCGCACACGAGTGGGAATGCGGACCTGAGGCCGGGATTCACGTCACATGGACACTATGGACATCGTCAAAGTGACGTGAAGCGGCTATGATATATAGCGTCAGTTCGACGAAAAGTAGAAAGGGTGCGTGTCGTGACCACCGCCCAGACCCAGGACCTCGACGTCCAGCCGACGCCGCTCGCCCTCCTGCTCCTCGGCCGCGAGGCCGACCCGAGGAGCGAGCGCGGTGTCGAGTGCCCCGGTGACCTGCCCGCCCCGTCCGACCCGGACCTGGTGGCCCGGGCCCGCACGGCCAAGGAGAAGCTCGGCAGCAAGGTCTTCGTGCTCGGCCACCACTACCAGCGCGACGAGGTCATCCAGTTCGCCGACGTCACGGGCGACTCCTTCAAGCTGGCCCGGGAGGCGGCCGCGCGCCCGGAGGCCGAGTACATCGTGTTCTGCGGTGTGCACTTCATGGCCGAGTCCGCGGACATCCTGACGTCCGACGAGCAGAAGGTGGTCCTGCCGGACCTGGCGGCCGGCTGCTCCATGGCCGACATGGCCACGGCCGAGCAGGTCGCCGAGTGCTGGGACGTGCTCACCGAGGCCGGGATCGCCGACCAGGTCGTCCCGGTGTCGTACATGAACTCCTCCGCCGACATCAAGGCCTTCACGGGCAAGCACGGCGGCACGATCTGCACGTCGTCGAACGCCGAGCGGGCGCTGGAGTGGGCCTTTGAGCAGGGCGAGAAGGTCCTGTTCCTGCCCGACCAGCATCTGGGCCGGAACACCGCCGTACGGGACATGGGCATGTCGCTGCACGACTGCGTCGTCTACAACCCGCACAAGCCGAACGGCGGGCTCACCGCCGAGGAGCTGCGAGCGGCGAAGATGATCCTGTGGCGGGGGCACTGCTCGGTGCACGGCCGCTTCAGCCTGGACTCGGTCAACGACGTCCGCGAGCGGATCCCCGAGGTGAACGTGCTGGTGCACCCCGAGTGCAGGCACGAGGTCGTGGCCGCGGCGGACTACGTCGGGTCGACCGAGTACATCATCAACAAGCTCGACGCCGCGCCGGCCGGCTCCAAGTGGGCCATCGGCACGGAGCTGAACCTGGTACGGAGGCTGGCGAACCGTTACGCCTCCGAGGACAAGGAGATCGTCTTCCTCGACAAGACGGTCTGCTTCTGCTCCACGATGAACCGCATCGACCTGCCCCACCTGGTCTGGGCCCTGGAGTCCCTCGCCGAGGGCAACCTGGTCAACCGCATCCAGGTGGACAAGGAGACGGAAGGCCACGCCAAGCTCGCCCTGGAGCGCATGCTGGCGCTGCCGTAGCGGCTCCGGCCACCGCACGGCGGTCGCGAAACGGCGAAGGCCCGGTCCAGTGGACCGGGCCTTCGCCGTTGTTCACGCGGTGTGCTTACACGCCGGCGGTTTCCAGCACCTTCTCCTGCGCCGTGGCCCGCTTCGCCTCGCGCTTCTTCGCCCGGCGCTCCTTGCGGAGTTCCAGCATGGCGTAGAGCGTCGGGACCAGGAGCAGGGTCAGCAGGGTGGAGGTGATCAGACCGCCGATCACGACCACGGCCAGCGGCTGGGCGATGAAGCCGCCCTCGCCGGTGATGCCCAGGGCCATCGGGAGCAGAGCGAAGATCGTGGCCAGGGCCGTCATGAGGATCGGGCGCAGACGGTGGCGGCCGCCTTCCACCACGGCCTCGACGATTCCGTAGCCCTGCTCGCGGTACTGGTTGACGAGGTCGATCAGCACGATCGCGTTGGTCACCACGATGCCGATCAGCATCAGCATGCCGATCATCGCCGGGACGCCCATCGGCGTGCCCGTGAGGATCAGCAGGCCGAGCGCGCCGGTGGCCGCGAACGGGATGGAGACCAGCAGGATCAGCGGCTGGACCAGCGAGCGGAAGGTCGCGACCAGCAGCATGAAGACGATCGCGATCGCCGCCAGCATGGCCAGGCCCAGGTTCTTGAAGGCGTCGCTCTGGTCGGAGGTGACGCCCCCGATCTCGGCCGTCGCGCCCGCGGGCAGCTTCAGCGCGTCGATCTTGGACTGGAGGCTCGCGCTGACCGCGCCGGTGTTGTCACCGGTCGGCTTGGCCGTGATCGTGGCGGCCCGCTGACCGTCGATCCGGGTCATCGACACCGGTCCGTCGACCAGCTTGACGGTCGCGATGTCGCCGAGCTTCACGGGGCCGAGCCTCAGGTTCTTCAGCTCGTCCAGGGTCGTCGCCGACTTCGCCGACCGGATGACGACGTTCCGCTCGGTGTCGTCCAGCATCGCCTTGGCGGCGTTGGTGCCCTTGACCGCCTGGGCGACGGCCATGCCGAGGCTCTGGTCGGTGAAGCCGGCCGCCGCCGCCTTGTCGTTGGCCCGCACCGAGATGCGCGGCACGCTCTGCGACAGGTCGCTGGTGACGTCGGTGACGTCCTTCAGCCCGGCGACCGCCGTGCGGACCTGCTCGGAGGCCTGACGCAGCGCGCCGGAGTCGCCCGCCTTGACGACCACCTTCAGGTCCTGGTCGCCGAAGCCGCTGCCGGCCGCGATCGTGGTGGTGCCGATGCCGGACAGCTTGTGCAGGCGGTCCTCGATGCGGGTCCGCACGTCGTCGGCGGACGCGGAGTCGTCGATCATCACCTGGTAGGAGGCCCGGTTGGTGTCCGTACCGCCGCCGAAGGCCGCCATGAAGCCGGAGGAGCCGATCGTGACCTGGTAGTCCTTGACCCCGTCGACCTCGGCGAGCTCCTGCTCGACCTTGCGGGCCGCCGCGTCCGTCGCCGCCAGGCTGGTGCCCGGCTTCAGCTGCTGCTTGATGCTGAGGACCTTCTGGTCGCCGGGGTCGAAGAAGTTCGTCTTCAGCAGCGGGGTCATGCCGAAGGTGACGAACAGGACGGCGACCGCGATCAGCACACTGGTCAGGCGCCGCCGGGTGGCGAAGCGCAGGACAGGGACGTAGAGGCGCTGGAGGCGGCTGGCGGCCTCCTTCTCCTCGGCCCGGCGGCGGGCCTCCTCGGCCTGGGCGGGCGTGCCCTTCGGGGCGCGCAGGAACCAGTACGACAGCACCGGCACGACCGTCAGCGACACCAGCAGCGAGGCCAGCAGGGCCGCGGTGACGGTGAGGCTGAACGGTCCGAACAGCTCGCCCACCATGCCGCCGACCAGGCCGATCGGCAGGAACACGGCGACCGTGGTGAGCGTGGAGGAGGTCACCGCGCCGGCCACCTCGCGCACCGCGGTGAGGATGGCCTCGCGGCGCTCCTCGCCGTAGCCGAGATGGCGCTTGATGTTCTCCAGGACCACGATCGAGTCGTCGACGACCCGGCCGATGGCGATGGTCAGCGCGCCCAGCGTCAGCATGTTCAGCGACAGGTCGCGGGTCCACAGCACGATCAGCGCGAGGACCACGGAGAGCGGGATCGACACCGCCGTCACGAGCGTGGAGCGGACCGAGGCCAGGAAGGCCAGGATGACCAGGACCGCGAAGAGCAGGCCGAGCGCGCCCTCGGTGGTCAGGCCGTCGATGGCCTTGGCCACGGCCGGGCCCTGGTCGCTGACCACGGTGATCTTCGCCCCGGAGCCGAGCGCGTCGCGCAGGGCGGGCAGCTTGTCCTCGACGGCGTTCGAGATGGCGACCGCGCTGCCGTCGTGGTCCATGGTGACGACGACGGCGAGGCTGGGCCTGCCGTTCGTACGGGTGATGGAGTCGCTCTTGGCCGGCTCCTGCTTGACGGTGGCGACGTCGCCGAGCCGCACCGGCTTCTTCGCGCCCGCGCCCTCACCGGCCACCATCAGGTCCTGGATCTGCTTCAGCGAGGTGAAGCCGCCGCCGACCTGGACGGTGCGGTTGGCGCCGTCCTCGTCGAAGGAACCGGCCGGAAGGGTGGCGCCGCCCGCCTGGAGGGCCTGGCTCAGGGCAGCGGAGCCGAGGCCGGCCGCGGCGAGCTTCTTGTCGTCCGGGGTGACGGTGACCTGGAGGTCCCGTACGCCGTCGACGGTGACCTGGCCCACGCCGTCGATGTTCTTCAGCTCCGGTACGACCGCCTTGCCGAGCTGGTCGGCCAGGGCCTGCTGGTCCTTGTCGGAGGTGACGGCGAGGACGACGGTGGGCATGTCGTCGGTGGAACCGGCCACCACCTGCGGCTCGACATCGCCCGGAAGCTGGGCGCGGGCCCGGTTGACGGCCTGCTGGACGTCGGCGACGAGCTGCTTGGTGTTGTTGCCGTAGTCGAAGGACGCCATGAGCACGGCGTTGCCCTCGCTGGCCGTGGAGGTGACGCCGGTGATGCCGTCGACGGCCTTGATGCTGTTCTCGAGGGGCTCGACGACCTGCTTCTCCACGACGTCCGGGGACGCGCCCTGGTAGGGCGCCAGCACGGACACGATGGGAAGCTCGATGCTGGGCAGGAGCTGCTGCTTGAGCTGGGGTATCGCGATCGCGCCGAAGACGAGCGCGACGATCGACATCAGTCCGATCAGGGCTCGTTGCGCGAGGCTGAATCTGGACAGCCAGGACATGGGTCAGGGTCTCTATTCTGTGAGCGGCAGGCGGCACGGGCGCACACAGGGAGCGCCACCCCTACACCTTCGGGCACGCGCGGACGCGGATCCGTAGCCCCCTGGTCCATTTCCGCGGCGGCTCCTACTCCCTGCGCAGTACGCGGTGTGCCCGGCGCTCCACCCCTGGACGTACCGGGCCGGGCGCGGCCGCGGGGGCCGCTCACTGCGACCTGGGACGGACCAGTCCTGACTCGTAGGCGATGACGACGAGTTGGGCCCGGTCTCGGGCGCCGAGCTTGGCCATGGCCCGGTTGACATGGGTCTTCACGGTCAGCGGACTGACCTCCAGGCGCTCGGCGATCTCGTCGTTGGAGCAGCCGCCGGCGACCTGGACGAGCACCTCGCGCTCCCGCACGGTCAGCGCGTCCAGCCGGGTGGGGCGGGTCCGGTCTCGGTCGTCGTCCGAAGCGTCGCCCTGGGCGAGGAAGCGGGCGATCAGGCCCTTGGTGGCCACCGGGGACAGCAGCGCGTCCCCCTTCGCCGCGATCCGGATGGCGCTCAGCAGTTCCTCGGGTTCGCTGCCCTTGCCGAGGAAGCCGCTGGCGCCCGCGCGCAGCGACCGCACCACGTAGTCGTCCACCTCGAAGGTGGTCAGGATGACCACGTGCACCTGGGCGAGGGAGGGGTCGGCGCTGATCATGCGGGTGGCCGCGAGGCCGTCGGTGCCGGGCATCCGGATGTCCATGAGCACCACGTCGGCCCGCTGCTCCTTGGCGAGCCGTACGGCCTCCTCGCCGTCGGACGCCTCCCCCACCACCTCCATGTCCGGCTCGGAGTCGACAAGCACCCGGAAGGCACTGCGCAGCAGCGCCTGGTCGTCGGCGAGCAGGACACGGATCGTCATACGGGGTCCCCCGGGGCGCGCGTGCGGGTCTCGACCGGCAGGATCGCATGGACGCGGAAACCGCCGCCGTAGCGGGGGCCGGTGGTGAGGGTGCCGACCAGGGCGGTGACCCGCTCGCGCATGCCCAGCAGCCCGTGTCCGCCGCCCGGCTGCGTGCCCGCGGTCCGGCCGGCCCCGTCGTCCAGGACCGTGATCTCGATGTGCGGTCCGACGCGTACGACGCTGACCTCCGCCTTCGCCCGGGTGCCCGCGTGCTTGTGCACATTGGTGAGGGCCTCCTGGATGACCCGGTAGGCGGCCAGGTCCACGGCGGCCGGCAGGGTGGTGCCGTGGTCGGCGCGGGCGACCTCGACGCGCAGTCCGGCGTTGCGGAAGGTGCCGACGAGCTCGTCGAGGCGGTCCAGGCCGGGGGCCGGTTCCGTGGGGGCCTCCGGGTCGCCGGACTGCCGGAGCAGGCCCACGGTGGCGCGCAGTTCGTCGAGCGCGGAGCGGCTGGCCTCCCGGACGTGCCCGAGGGCCTCCTTGGCCTGGTCGGGCCGCTTGTCCATGACGTGGGCCGCGACCCCGGCCTGCACATTGACCAGGGCGATGTGGTGGGCGACGACGTCGTGCAGGTCGCGCGCGATGCGCAGGCGTTCCTCGGCGACGCGGCGGCGGGCCTCCTCCTCACGGGTGCGCTCGGCGCGCTCGGCGCGTTCCCTGATGGCGTGCACGAAGGCACGGCGGCTGCGGACGGCGTCACCGCCGGCGGCGGCCATCCCCGTCCAGGCGAAGATCGCCAGGTTCTCCTGCGCGTACCAGGGCATCGGCCCGGCGAGCATGGCGGCGCCGGTCAGCACGGTCATGGTGGCAAGGCCAAGGCGCAGGGCGGTGAGGCGGTCGGTGGCGGCCGCGACGGTGAAGAGGGCGACCACGGCGGACATGGCGACGGGGGCGCGGGGGTCCCCGGTGACGAACTCGACGACGGACATGGTGCCGGTGGCGGCGAGCACGGCGCGGGGGGCGCGGCGGCGCAGGACGAGGGCGGCGGCGCCGAGGACCATGAGGAGCATGCTGAGCAGGTCCGGCCTGCGCACGCCCCAGCTGACGACGTGGTCGCCGCGCGGGCCCACGAAGGAGCCGACCACCATGCACACGAGGACACCGGCCGCGAGGGCCGCGTCCAGTGCGAGGGGGTGCGCCTTCAGCCGGCATCGGGCGCGATCGAGGGTGGTCACGCCTGCCTACGGTACGGGGTGGCACGCCGCACGGGGACGGGGCGCCCGACGCGGGAACGCCGGAGTCCGACGCAGGGCGCGGCGCCGTCCGCCGCGGAGGGGGGCCTTACCCGGACCTCCCGGGCCTCCCCCGGGCCCCGCCCGGCCTCAGCCTGATCTCACCCGGGGATGAGGCCGTCGTCGCTCAGCAGGTCCCGGACCTCTTCCAGGGTGGCGTCCGCGGAGGGGAGGATCAGGTCGGACGGCTCCAGGGAGTCGTCCGGCACGGGCTCGCCCAGTTCGCGGACCCTGGACAGCAGGGCCGCGAGGGTGCGACGGAAGCCGGGGCCGTCGCCCTTCTCCATCTCGGCCAGGAGTTCGTCGTCCAGCTTGTTCAGGTCGGCGAGGTGGCCGTCGGCCAGCCTCACCTGTCCCTCTCCCATGATCCGTACGATCATGTCGCCCTCCTCGGCGTGGCCCCGGCTGTCGGTGACTTGGCTGCCTCGACGCGGCTACTGCTTGTCGAAGCGGGGGGTGTCCTGCGGCTGCTGCTGGTTCCGGCCCTCGCCCGCGCCGCCCTCGATCGCCTGCCGGTCCCCGGACGACCCTCCAGCCAGCTCCGCCTTCATGCGCTGGAGTTCCAGCTCCACATCCGTACCACCGGAGAGCCGGTCCAGCTCGGTCTGGATGTCGTCCTTGGCCAGACCGGACGGGTCGTCCAGGGCGCCGGAGGCGAGCAGCTCGTCGATCGCGCCGGCCCGGGCCTGGAGCTGCGCGGTCTTGTCCTCGGCCCGCTGGATGGCCAGGCCGACGTCGCCCATCTCCTCGGAGATGCCGGAGAACGCCTCGCCGATCCGGGTCTGCGCCTGGGCCGCCGTGTAGGTCGCCTTGATGGTCTCCTTCTTCGTACGGAAGGCGTCGACCTTGGCCTGCAGGCGCTGGGCCGCCAGAGTGAGCTTCTCCTCCTCGCCCTGGAGCGTGGCGTGCTGCGTCTGGAGGTCCGTCACCTGCTGCTGGAGCGCGGCGCGGCGCGAGAGCGCCTCGCGGGCCAGGTCCTCACGGCCGAGGGCGAGCGCCTTGCGGCCCTGGTCCTCCAGCTTGCCGGACTGCTGCTGCAGCTGGTTCAGCTGGAGCTCGAGGCGCTTGCGGCTGGTCGCCACGTCCGCGACACCGCGCCGCACCTTCTGGAGCAGCTCCAACTGCTTCTGGTACGAGTAATCGAGGGTCTCGCGCGGGTCCTCGGCCCGGTCAAGGGCCTTGTTCGCCTTCGCGCGGAAGATCATCCCCATACGCTTCATGACACCGCTCATGGGCTTCGCGCGCCCCCTTCTGACGGACTCCAGCTCACAGCTCTGCGACAGAACCCACAGTACGGGCCCTGTGACCATTACCGCACTGTTCGGGAGCGGATACGGTCATCCCCAAGGACGACTGCGTCCGTTTCCGCTCCGGCGCAGGGAGGAGGTTGCCCCCTGAGCGACGGACCGACAGTGGTCGCGACGTCCCCTTGTCCCCCTACAGACGATCGGTGTTGCCGGATCGTTCCCCACGGGACTGGGGTCCATGCGGGTCAAGCCCGTACCCTTGGGTTTTGTGTTCCGTAGCCGTGCCAAGGAAGAGAAGGCCCCGGTCGCCGACAAGGCACCGGTGAGCGTCTCCAAGCAGTCCCGCGACCCGCAGGCCCCCAAGGGCCGCCCCACACCCAAGCGGAGTGAGGCGCGCTCCCAGCGCCGCAGCGTCGCCAACACGTCGATGACGCGCAAGGATGCCGCGAAGCGGCAGCGCGAGGAGCGCCGAGTCCAGTTGGAGCGGCAGCGCCAGGCGCTGGCCAGCGGCGACGAGCGCTATCTGCCGGCCCGCGACAAGGGTCCGGTGCGCCGGTTCGCGCGGGACTTCGTCGACTCACGGTTCAACATCGCGGAGTTCTTCCTGCCGATGGCCGTGGTCATCCTGGTGCTGAGCATGGTCCGGGTGCCCGCGCTGCAGAACATCGCGCTGCTGCTGTGGCTCGTGGTGATCGTCCTGATCGTGCTGGACTCGGCGGTCAGCGGCTTCCGGCTGAGGAAGCGCCTGAGTGAGCGCTTCCCCGACCAGAACAAGCGCGGCGCGGTCGCCTACGCCCTGATGCGCTCCCTCCAGATGCGCCGGCTCCGGCTGCCCAAGCCGCAGGTCAAGCGCGGGGAGCGGCCCTGAGCGCGACCGCTTTCTCCGAGGGTGCCGCGGACGCCTGGCTGAACAAGCTGGGGGGGCTGCGTGACGTCGTACGACAGGAGCTGGTGGCCCGGCAGCTCGACGAGCAGATAGCCGGGCGGTACCCGGTCGGGCAGCGGCTGCGCGTGCTCGACGTGGGGATGGGCCAGGGCACGCAGGCGCTGCGGCTGGCCCGGGCCGGGCACCAGGTCACCGGTCTCGAACGGGACCAGACGATGATCTCCGTGGCGCGTGCCGCGCTGGCCGCCGAGCCGGAGGGCATCCGGGCCCGGATGCGGATCGTCGAGGGCGACGGCCAGGACACCGGCGTGCACTTCCTGCCGGGCAGCTTCGACGTGGTGCTGTGCCACGGGGTGCTGATGTACGTCGAGGAGCCGGACCCGCTGCTCGCGGGGCTGGCCCGGATGCTCGCGCCGGGCGGCCTGCTGTCGCTGCTGGTGCGCAACGGCGACGCTCTGGCGCTGCGTCCGGGACTGTCCGGCGAGTGGCCGACGACGCTGGCGGCGTTCGACACGACGGCGTACCGCAACCGGCTGGGCCTCGAGGTGCGGGCGGACCGCCTCGCCCACCTGACGGCGACCCTCGCCGGGATCGGGGCGCCGCTGCGCACCTGGTACGGCGTGCGGGTCTTCACGGACACGGCGGCGGACGACGCGGAGCCGCCGGCCGACACCGAGACGCTGGAAACCCTCCTGGCAGCGGAGGAACGAGCCGGCCGCACGGACCCCTACCGCGCGGTGGCCGCACTGCTGCATCTGTGCGGGGTACGCGGCTGACGATCCGGGCCTGCCGCCGGCCAGCCGTGCTCGCCGCTCGTTCGGGTGCGTCCCGGGAGCCGGGGGTGCGGGGCGTGGAGAGACTCGGGGCATGGATGTCTTTCCTGTGCGTACCCGTGCTTCGCGGTCGGTCGCTGTGCTCGCCGTGCTCGTCTGCTGTGCCGCGGTGCTGTCCGGGTGTCACCCGGCGGCCGACCCGCGGGCGGCGGCCAGCGGGTCGGACACCTCCGGTGGGCCCGACCCCGCCGGTGTCCGGCGGCCGGCCGCTTCGACCGCGGCGAACGATCTGCAGAGCGACTACCTGCGGGTGATCAAGAAGGCGCTGCCTTCGGTCGTGCAGATCCAGTCCGGCAACCAGCTCGGGTCCGGGGTCGTGTACGACGACAAGGGGCACATCGTCACCAACGCGCACGTCGTCGGGACCGGGAAGACGTTCCGCGTGACCACGGCGAACAGCGAGGCGTCGCTCACGGCCACGCTGGTCTCCTCGTACCCGGACCAGGACCTCGCCGTCGTCAAGCTGGACCGGGTGCCCCACGGGCTGAAGGCGGCGACGTTCGGCGAGTCGGGGAAGGTCGAGGTCGGGCAGATCGTCCTGGCCATGGGCTCACCGCTGGGGCTGTCGTCGAGCGTGACCCAGGGGATCGTGTCGGCGACCGGGCGCACCGTCAGTGAGGGGCAGAGCGACAGCGGCACGGGGGCCACGATCGCCGGCATGGTGCAGACATCGGCCGCGATCAACCCGGGCAACAGCGGTGGTGCGCTGGTGAACCTGAACGGCCAGGTCATCGGCATCCCGACGCTCGCCGCCGCCGATCCGCAGCTCGGCGGCAGCGCGGCGCCCGGCATCGGCTTCGCGATCCCGGCGTCCACGGTGAAGACCATCGCCGGGCAGATCGTGCGGTACGGCAAGGTCGTCGACTCCGGCCGGGCCGCGCTCGGCATCACGGCGCGCACCGTCGTCGACGTGAACTACGAGCCCGCCGGGGTGGCGGTGGTGGACGTGAAGTCGGGCGGGGCCGCGGCGCGCGCGGGCATCCGGTCCGGGGACGTCATCACCAAGGTCGGCGGCAGGAACATCACCACCATCACCTCGCTGTCGGAGGCGCTCGCCGCCGACCGGCCGGGGCAGCGGACGACGGTGACGTACTCGCGCGACAACAGCCGGAAGACGGTGGACGTGACGCTGGGCGAGCAGTGAGCGGGGGGCGGCCGTCCACCGGCGGCCGCCCGGGCCCGAGCCTCCCAGGGCCTACGCCGAGGCCTCGTCCGCGTGCAGGCTCATCGGGCCGTAGATCTCCTTGGCGTCCTCGAACAGCCGGACCTGGTCCGCGCCGCCGTCGGCCAGTGCCTTCCAGTTCTCCCCGATCCAGGACTCGGCGTCGCCCTGCGTGGTGAACTCCTCGGGCTGCACCGCGGGCTGGACCTCCGTCCCGTCGGTCGTCTCGAACCGCCACGTCCATGCCGCCATGTACGCCTCCCTGGTATGAGCACACTGCACAGCGCGGGCCGGACCCGGTCCGGCCTTCTGCCCGCAGCCTAGTGCCGCGGCGGGCAACGTTTGCCCGTGAAGGAGCGGCGTCCGGACGTTGCCTGTCGGGGCACTGGGGCCTCTCGCGAGCTTCCCGCCTGTGCGGTGGATCATGCCCAGGACACGGGATCCGGCATGCGCGCCACGGTCCGGCGGCGGGCGCCGGCTTTCCGCGCCCGCCGCCGGACCGGCCCCGGCCGGATGCGCGCCACCGGCGGCGGCAGGCGAAAATCGGGTCCGTGGACGTGACTCTGCTCGGCACCGGTGCCCCCGCGGGCCTGCCCCGCCCCGACTGTCATTGCGCGGCCTGCGCGACCGCGCTCGGCACGGACGCGCGGGCCGCGACCGCGCTGCTCGTGGACGGGGTGCTGCTGCTGGACCTGACCCCCGGCGCGGCGTTCGCGGCGGCAAGGGCCGGGCGCTCGCTGGGCGGCGTGGGGCACGTGCTGCTGTCGCACCCGCACGACGGTCCGGCGCTCGAGGTGCCGGCCGGGCTGCCGCAGCCGGGGCGGGTGCCGGACGGACGGGAGCTGACGCTGCCGAGCGGGCACCGGGTGCGGGCGGTGGCGCTGGACGCTCCCGGCACCGGGTACGCGGTGACCGGCCCGGACGGCCGGCGGCTGCTGTACCTGCCGCCGGGCGGCGCGCCGGCCGGTCTGGAGGAGGGCTCCGCCGAGACGTACGACATGCTCCTGGCGGATGTGCTGGGGCGTCCCGACGCGTTGGCCAGGCTGCGGGCGGTCGGCGCGGTGGGGCCGGCCACGGACGTCGTCGCGGTCCACCTCGACCACGACGTGCCGCCGGGTGACGAGCTGCGCCGGCGGCTCGCGGCGGCGGGGGCGCGGTCCGTGCCGGACGGTACGACGCTGACGGTCGGGGCGCGTGCATCGGACGTACCGGACGTTCCCCGGCGCACGCTGGTGCTCGGCGGGGCGCGTTCGGGCAAGTCGGTGGAGGCCGAGCGGCGGCTGGAGAGCTTCCCCGGCGTGCTGTACGTGGCCACCGGCGGCACCCGCGGCGGGGACACCGAGTGGGCGGACCGGGTGGCGGCGCACCGGGAGCGGCGGCCGGGTTCGTGGCGCACGACCGAGACGTGCGACCTGGTGCCGCTGCTCGCGCAGGACGGCCCGCCACTGCTCGTCGACTGCCTCTCGCTGTGGCTGACGGACGCGATGGACTCCGTCGGCGCCTGGGACGACGCCGAGTGGGCGGGCGGCGGCGAACGCGCCCTGCGCGAACGGGTGACCGCCCTGACCGGCGCCCTGCGCACCACCCGGCGCACCGTGGTGGCGGTCTCCAACGAGGTCGGCTCCGGCATCGTCCCCGCCACCGCCTCCGGCCGCCGCTACCGCGACGAACTCGGCCGCCTGAACGCCGCGTTCGCCGCGGAGTGCGAACACGTCCTGCTGGTGGTGGCCGGCCAGGCGCTGCTGCTGCGCGGCTGACCCGGTCCGGGCGGCGGGCCGGACGGACGACCGGCCGGCGTCAGCACGGGGCCCGGCGGGCGACGACGCGGTAGGTGTTGGAGAGGCCGGGGGCGCGGCGGAAGAGGGGCGAGAGGAGCAGGTCCAGGAGCGCCACCGCCTTCACCAGGGGGCCGGTGAGGGCGGTCAGGGCGCTGCGCAGGGTGTGCTGGAGGCCGGTGGGCGGGATGTCGATCCAGGGGGCGTCGGCGGCGGGCAGCACATGGGCGAGGAGCAGGGCGGCGGCCGCCGAGAGGTCGTTGGGCCGGTGCGGGGCGCGGCGGTCGGTGACGACGACGGCGCAGCCCTGGGACTCCAGTTCCGCGCGGAGGTTGTCCAGCGGCAGCAGGTGCAGATGGCGCGGCTGACCGTGCGGCAGCCACCACCGGCCCAGCAGCCGGGCGGACAGGCAGTGCGGATCGGGCAGTTCGATCAGCAGGTGCCCGCCGGGGCGCAGTGCGGTGAGGGCGGCCCGCAACTCCGCACGGGGGTCCGGCACATGGGCCAGATGGTGGAAGACGCTGACCACGTCGTAGCGTCCGCGCAGCCGCTCCGCGATGTGCGGGTCGGTCAGGTGCCCGACGTGGGCCTCCTCGACCCGCCCCTGCTCGCGGGCCCGCTCCACGCGCTGGGTGGGGTCGAGGCCGTCGAAGGCGGTGTACGGGAACACCTCCTGCGCCGCCCCGGGGAAGTGGCCGTGGCCCGTGCCGACGTCCAGCCAGCTCTCCGGCTCCCCCAGGTGGCTCATCAGGCGGGCGTCGCAGCGGTGCCGGCGGCGGCCGCGGCGGGCCGTGAGCACCGGGTCCGCGAGTCCCGCGAGTCCCGCGAGGCCTTCTGCGCGGGCCTCGTCGAAGTCCCGGTGGTAGAAGGCCAGTCCGGCCGCCGTGAGCCGGGGGTTCTGGAAGGCGTGGCCGCAGTCGCGGCACTCGTCGACCGCGAACGTGCCCGGCTTGTGCTGGAGCAGGTCCGGCGCGCGCAGCCGGGTGCGCAGCCGCCGGGAGCCGCACCAGGGGCAGTCCGCGCGCGGCGGCTCCTGGAAACGGCCGGTGCCCTGGGCGAGTTCGGCGGCGTAGGCGAGGCGGCGCGGGTCGTAGAACCCCGGGGCGTACGGCAGGGGCGGCATGGGCGGCTCCCGGTGGGTCACTGTGAGAACAAGTCGCTGCAAAGGGAACGTATGGGATCCGGATCTTGGCCGGAAAGACGCCGTACGGGTGTGGTGGCGATGTGGCGCCGCCCGGTGCAATCGGGGCCGGTACTGTTCAGCGAATGAGCTCGCTGAATCTCGACGACTTCACCGATCTGATCGAGCGCCCGGACGGCGGCGTGCGCCGTGACGCCGAGGCGCGCCGGGAGCGTCAGATCGTGCCGCCCGGCGCGCTGGGCCGCCTGGACGACCTGGGTGAGTGGCTGGCCTCGGCGCAGGCCGCCGTGGCGGTGCGGCCGGTCGAACGGCCGAAGGCGGTGCTGTTCGCCGGCGACCACGGCGTCGCGGAACTGGGCGTGTCGGTCCACCCCGCGGGCAGTGCCGAGCGGCTGGTACGGGCGGTACTGGACGGCGGCCGGCCGGTGTCCGTGCTGGCCCGGCGGCTCGGCGTGCCGGTGCGGGTGGTCGACATGGCACTGGACTGCGCGCCCGAGTCGCTGCCCGAGGATGTCGTACGGCACCGGGTGCGGCGCGGCAGCGGGCGCGTCGATGTCGAGGACGCGCTGACCCTGGAGGAGGCGGAGGCGGCCTTCCGGGCGGGTGTGGCGGTGGCCGACGAGGAGGCCGACTCCGGTACGGACCTGGTGGTGCTGGGTGATGTCAGCGTCGGCGGGACCACGCCGGCCGCCGTACTGATCGCCGCGCTGTGCGGGACGGACGCGTCGGTGGTGACGGGGCGCGGCGGCGAGCCGATCGACGACCTGGCGTGGATGCGCAAGTGCGCGGCGATCCGGGACGCGCTGCGCCGGGCCCGGCCCGTGCTCGGGGACCAGTTGCAGTTGCTGGCCACGGTGGGCGGCGCCGATCTCGCCGCGATGACGGGGTTCCTGTTGCAGTGCGCGGTGCGGAAGCTGCCGGTGATCCTGGACGGCGTGGTGTCGGCGGCCTGCGCGCTGGTGGCGCAGCGGGTGGCGTTCCGGGCGCCGGACTGGTGGCTGGCCGGTCACGACAGCGGCGAGCCGGGCCAGGCCAAGGCCCTGGACCGGATGGCCCTGGAACCGCTCGTGAACCACGGCGTGCGCGTCGGCGAGGGCACGGGCGCGCTGCTGGCCCTTCCCCTGGTCCAGAACGCCGCCGCGCTGGCCGCGGAACTCCCCGAGCACCCGGAGAAGCCCTCGGCCGCCCCGGAGCCCGGACCGGCCGAGGCCGCAGCGACCGAGGACGGGCAGGCGGAGGAGAAGGCGACCGAGGAGTAGCCGCACGGCAACCGGCCCATCCTTCCCCTGCGCCGACCCCCCGGCCGACACGGCGACCGACACGGCCGGGGGCCGCCGACCACGACACCGGGCACCGGCCGCCGACAACGACACCGTTCACCGGCCGCTGGCCGTCCGCCACGGCACCGGGCACCGGCCGTCGGCCGCCGCCAGGCCCGACACGGCCGGGGGCCGCCGGCCACGACATCGATCACCGGCCACTGGTCGCTGACAGTCCGCCACAACACCGGACTCCGACCGTCCTCCACGACACTGGGAACCGGCTGTCGGCCACGGCCGGCGCAGGCCGTCGGCCGCCGCCAGGCCCGCCGGGGCACGGCCCGCAGCGCCATGCCCCGGCGCCCCCGGCTTGGGCGCACCCGTCCCGCACACGCCGCACTGAACGGGCACCCGCCGGCGCCACCCGGCCGGGCCGCCCGCGGCACAACCGTGTGTCCGCGCGGGGCACGGTGATCAGCCACACGACTCCGGGCGCCTCCGGTCGGCGGCGCATCTCCTCGCGCACGGACGGCGGGTGAAAAGGGAGGGTCACCCAGGAGGCGCCCATATGATCACTGTTCATGGGAGATGCCCGAATTGCCGTGCGTGAGGAGCGGGTGCCGGTTCGTGTGGCCGAGGCGGGACGGCCGGGCGGCGGGACCTCACGGCGGGCGGCCGCGTTCGCCGTCTGGTACCTGCGGGCGGCCGCGTTCGTCAACTTCCTCAGCGCGGTGTGGGTCTCCCTGGAGCGGGACGTGCGGCGGCACAACCAGGAGGACCTCTTCACGCCCTACCTGCTGACCGCCGGCTTCGCCTCCGGCGTGTTCGCCGCCTTCCTGGCCATCACCATGCGGCGGCGCAAACGGGCCGCCTGGATCCTGAACCTGGCCCTGTCCGGGGCGTTCCTCCTGCTGTTCGCGTTCACCATGACCTTCCCGGAGATCCGCGGCTCCGCGCAGAACTGGATCTCCCTGGCCCTCACCGCCGCCTTCGTCGCCGCGCTGCTGCTCGGCCGCCGCGAGTTCTACGCCAAGGGCGACCGCGCCAACCCGCGGCTCGCCGCCGCCGTCGGCCTCGGCGGACTGCTGGTCGCCTCGCTGCTCGCCACGCTGCTGGTGACGGTCACCAACCAGGCGCCGGACGCGGCCCGTTCGACGTACCTCCAGCGCTGGCACTACGGCACGCTGCGGCTGGTCTCGGTCGCCGCCTCCGAGGCCCGCTTCCCCGGCATCGACACCCCGAACTGGGTGAACGTGTCGATCAACGTCCTCTCCACCGTCCTGGTCCTCGCCGTGCTGTACGCCGCCTTCCGCTCCCGCCGCGCCGTCGACCCGCTCACCGCCGACGACGACAGACGGCTGCGGGAGCTGCTGGCCCGGCACGGCGAGCGCGACTCGCTCGGCTACTTCGCGCTGCGCCGGGACAAGAGCGCGATCTGGTCGCCGACCGGCAAGGCGGCCGTCGCCTACCGCGTCCTCGGCGGGGTCAGCCTGGCCTCCGGCGACCCCATCGGCGACCCGGAGGCCTGGCCCGGCGCCATCGAGGGATGGCTGGCCGAGGCGCGGGCGCACGGCTGGATCCCGGCCGTGATGGGCGCTAGCGAGGAGGCCGGCACGGTGTACGCGCGGCACGGCCTGGACGCCCTGGAACTGGGCGACGAGGCCGTGGTCGAGGTCGACGGCTTCACCCTGGAGGGGCGGGCCATGCGCACCGTGCGGCAGGCCTACAACCGGGTCGGGCGGGCCGGGTACTCGGTGCGCGTGCGGCGGCACCGGGACATCCCCGCGGACGAGATGGCGTACCTGACCGACCGGGCGGACGACTGGCGGGACGGCCCCACCGAACGCGGCTTCAGCATGGCGCTCGGCCGGCTCGGCGACCCACGGGACGGGCAGTGCGTGATGCTGGAGTGCCGTGACGCCCGCGGCGAGCTCAGGGCGCTGCTGTCCTTCGTGCCGTGGGGGCCGCACGGGCTGTCCCTGGACGTGATGCGGCGCGACCGGCACGCCGGCAACGGACTCATGGAGTTCATGGTCCTGGACCTGCTGCGCCGGGCCCGCGAGTTCGGGATCACCCAGGTCTCGCTCAACTTCGCCGTGTTCCGCTCGGTCTTCGAACGGGGGGCGCGTCTCGGCGCTGGACCGGTGCTGAGGCTGTGGCGATCGCTGCTCGGACTGTTCTCCCGCTGGTGGCAGATCGAGTCGCTGTACCGCGCGAACGCCAAGTACCGGCCCATCTGGGAGCCGCGGTTCCTGCTCTTCGAGAAGAGCGCGGACCTGCTGCGCATCGGCCTCGCGGCGGCACGCGCGGAGGGGTTCCTGGAGGGGCCGCGACCGCCGAAGTGGCTGCACCGAGGGCACCTGGAGACGCACGGATGACCGCACTCGCCCGCCGGGCCCGCGCCGAATGGGGACTGCTCTACGCCACCGTGCGCGAGCCGCTGCTGGGGCGGCGCCTGCGGGCCGTGCCGATGACCACCGCGGCGGTGAGCCTGACGGCGGTGCTCCAGCTGGTGCAGAACCAGTCCTGGGGCTACGGCCTGGTGCAGCACCTCGGGGCCGTACGGGCGGAGGAGCCGCTGTGGCTCGCGCTGCTGCGCACTCCCCTGTCGTTGTTCGTGCCGGCTCTCGACCTGCCGGTGTGGGGCGCGCTGGCGCAGGTCCTGTGCGTGTTCGGCATCGCCGAGATCTGCCTGGGCCGGCCGCGTACCCTCGCCGTCGCCTACGTCGCCACCCTCTGCGGAACCCTGTACGCGCGCGTGGGCGTCGCCCTCGGCCCGGACCACCCGCTCGGCCTGCCCGGCACGGACGCGCACGTGGTGGACACCGGCCCGTCGGCGGCCGTGGTGGGCCTCGCGGTCTACGTCGGCTGCCGCTACGGCGCGTACGTCACGGCGGGCACGGTGGCCGCGGCCATGGCGCTGGAGGTCGGCCTGAAGCAGAACCTGGCCGGCAAGGAGCATCTGGCGGCGATCGCCGGGGTGCTGCTGCTGTGCGCGCTGTCGGCGGCCCGGCACCGGGCACCGCGCACCGCGTCGCCGTCCGTGCCGGAGAAGACGCCGTCCGCGTCGGTGAAGGCGCCGTCCGCCCCCGGCGAGGTGTCATCTGCGCCCGGGCAGGCGGGCCGGCTGCTGGTCCGGTTTGCCGGCGATCCAGTCCTGGAACGCCCGGCGGGGGCCCGACCAGCGGCGGTCGTGCCGGTCGGCGCGCCGGCCGGCCCGGGCCAGGGCGCGCGGACGGCGGCGGTAGAAGCGCCTGGCCCAGTAGGAGCCGGGGCGGGCCAGGCGGATCGCCCCGAACAGCGCGACGAACGGAATGATCACGCCGAACAGCGCGATACGGCCCTTGCCCTTGCTCAGGGCCACGAGGGAGAAGAGGAAGTTCACGACCACGCCGGCGATGACCACCCCGCGGTCCTGCAACTCGCCCTGGGACAGGTTGTTGACGCCGAACGGGGAGAAACCGGCGAGCACCAGGCCGACCAGCGCCGCGGTGAGCACCACGACCTCGACGCTCTTGCGGCCCGACTCGGTCCAGTAGACGTCGTCCAGGTGCAGGATCAGCGCGAACTCGTCCAGCACGAGGCCCGCGCCGACGCCGAAGACGACCGCGAAGGCCGCCATGGCGACCTGGTGCCGGCCGCCGCTGGCCACCGCACCGAACCCGCCGAAAATGGTCAGCACGACGCCGGGCACGGCGTGGTGGATGTGCAGCCCGCCGGCCTTGACGTTGCGGAAGGGGCCCTTGCCGGCGCGGATCAGGCGGGTGATCACCCGGGTGACCACGAAGGTGAGGACGAAGGCGGCCAGGGCCAGGAGCAGGGGCAGCTTGCCGGGTTCGACGATGTTCCGCTGCAGCCAGTGACCCATGTATGCAGTGTGCCGCCTTCCCCGGTCGCCCGCCCGCCCGCCGGTGGGCGCGCGCAGGTCCCGTAGTCTGCCCGCGTGTTCAGGATCCCCACGTCGCACGGGCCGCGGTTCGCCTTCGGCACCCTCACCGTCCTTCCGGTCAGGGTGACCCGCTGGGACCGCGGGGCGGCACGCGGCGGGATGCTCTGCGCGCCGCTCGCCGGGCTCGTGGTCGGGGTCGCGGCGGCGGCCGTGGGACTGCTGCTCCTGCTCGCCGGAGCCGGGGCGCCGCTGGCCGCCGTCGGCAGCGTCGCCGTGCCGGCCGCGCTGACCCGCGGCCTGCATCTGGACGGGCTCGCCGACACCGCGGACGGGCTCGGCAGCGCCAAGCCGGCCGAGGACGCGCTGCGGATCATGAAGCAGTCGGACATCGGCCCCTTCGGGGTGATCACGCTCGTGTTCGCGCTGCTCGCCCAGGCGGCCGCCCTGAGCCGGGCCTACGACGCCTCCTGGGCCCGCGGCGCGCTCGCCGCCGTGGTCTCGGCCACGGTCGCCCGGCTGGCCCTGACGCTGGCCGCCCGCACCGGGGTGCCGGCCGCCCGCCCCGACGGGCTGGGGGCCGCGGTGGCGGGAGTGGTCCCGGTGCCGGGCGCGATCGGCGCGGCCCTCGTGGTGACGGCGGCCGCGACGGCGGCGGGCGCGTTCCTCGGCGCCCACGTCTGGGTGCTCACGGCGCTGGCGGTGGTCGCCGCCCTGGCCGCCTCCGAACTCCTCCTGCGCCACTGCACGCGCCGCTTCGGCGGAGTGACGGGCGACGTCTTCGGCGCGCTCGCCGAGACGGCCGCCACCACCGCGCTGGTCTTCCTGGCCCTGCGTTGAACGGTCCCGCTCAGCAGGTCCGGCGCCACACGCCCAGTTCGTACTTCTTCAGCAGCGAGCTGAGCCTCAGCCGGCCGGACTGCGCGCAGAAGCTGCTGGTCGGCAGCTCGTACTCGGCGTGGAACACCGCCTTGCCCGCCGCGACGAAGGGCTTCAGCGCGGCGCACTCGCCGTACTGGGCGCACTGTTCGTTGACGGCGAAGTCGAAGTCGGCGACCAGCTGAGGGATCTGGTCCAGGTCGTTCTTCAGGCCCACCGCCATGCCTCTGTCGTGGGCCAGCTTCGCCACCAGGCGGTTGTAGCGGAGCTGGTCGGCGGCGGTCAGCGGAAAGCCGGTGCGGTTCCTGTAGCCGTCCATGTTGTCCGGCTCCACCGCGTCGAAGCCCTTCTCGCGGCACATGTCGAGGCGGGCCGCCATCAGCGGTTCGAGGACGTCGGTACGGCGGATGTCGAGCCAGCGCTCGCCCTTCCAGCCGTTGCCCCGGCCGAGGACGGAGGCCGGGAACTTCTTCGCGTCCGGGCGGAACTCCTCCCAGGCGCCGGTCGAGACGTAGCAGATCACCTTGCGGCCCTCGTGGTGCAGCCGGGCGACGGTGGCCGCCGGGTGGTCGAAGCCGTCGATGTCGTAGACCTCGGCCGGTACGGAGGTGTCGAGGCGGCCGCTGAGCTGCCACTGCCAGCTCGTGCCCGGACGCGGCTGCCAGCGCGCGGCGGCCGGGCGGCCCGCGGCGTCGCCGCCGTCGCCGTCCGGGCGGGCGGCGCAGCCCGCGAGCAGCAGGAGTGCGGCGGTCGGCGCGAGGACGCGCGGGATCAGTGCTCTCAACGGGCGGGCTCCTGGGCGGCGTGACGGACGTACGTCCGACGATCTTCTCCGATTGCGTTGCCGCGCACCTCAGTTGCCCGCCCGGTGGGCGGTCGGCGCCTCGCCCCGCGGCCGTCACGTGCCGGTTCCGGCCACGGTGCCGGAACCGGCCTGTGACGGCGACGCCTCCGCCGGGTGAACACCCGCGGGAGTGTGCGATCCCGTGACGCGCGTAGGCTCGTGCCGGGTGTTTGCCTGCCCGGGTGAAGACCGCACCGTATGAAGGACTTATGGTCGGGCCCGGTCGACCCACCCGTATTCGGCCAACCACCTTTCACAGGGAAGCGAGATTTCACCACCGTGACTGCTCTCACTCTCAGCACCACCGCGGCGCCCGGCCTGGAGGCCGACGCGATCGTCGTCGGTGTCGCCAAGGACTCCGGATCGCAGTCCGGGGACCTGGTCGTAGCCCCGGGCGCCGAGGCCGTCGTCGAGGCCTACGACGGCAAGCTCGCCGACGTCCTGGGGACCCTCGGCGCCTCCGGTGCCGAGGGCGAGGTGACCAAGCTGCCCGCGCCGTCCGGCTTCAAGGCCCCGCTCGTGCTCGCGGTGGGCCTCGGCCCTCGGCCCGAGAAGGACTCCGGCTACGACGCCGAGGCGCTGCGCCGGGCCGCCGGTGCCGCCGCCCGTGCGCTCGCCGGGACGGAGAAGGCCGGCTTCGCGCTGCCGGTGGCGGACGCCGCCGCTGCCGCCGCGGTCGGCGAGGGCGCGCTGCTCGGCGCGTACTCCTTCGACGCCTACAAGGAGAACGGCAAGGACGCCGGGGCCCGCAACGGCAAGGCCCCGCTCGGCGAGGCCGTGCTGCTCGGCGGCGCGTCCGACGACAAGGCGTTCAAGGCGGCCGTCGAGCGCGCCACCGCCCTGTCCGAGGAGCTCAACCGCGCCCGTGACCTGATCAACATCCCGCCGAACGACCTGAACCCGGCCGCCTTCGCCGCCGTCGCCGAGGAGGCGGCCAAGGAGCACGGCCTGAAGGTGCAGGTGCTCGACGAGAAGGCGCTCGCCGAGGGCGGCTACGGCGGCATCCTGGGCGTCGGCTCCGGCTCGGCGTCGGCCCCGCGGCTGGTCAAGCTGTCGTACACCAGCCCCAAGGCGAAGAAGCACCTGGCCCTGGTCGGCAAGGGCATCACCTACGACTCGGGCGGCATCTCGCTCAAGCCGGCCGGCCACAACGAGACGATGAAGTGCGACATGAGCGGTGCCGCCGCCGTGTTCGCCGCCGTCGTCGCCGCCGCGCGGCTCGGCCTGGAGGTCAACGTGACCGGCTGGCTGGCGCTGGCCGAGAACATGCCCTCCGGTTCCGCCACCCGTCCCGGCGACGTGCTGCGCATGTACAGCGGCAAGACGGTCGAGGTGCTCAACACCGACGCCGAGGGCCGGCTCGTCCTCGCGGACGCGCTGTGGGCCGCCTCGCAGGAGAACCCGGACGCGATCATCGACGTGGCCACGCTGACCGGCGCGATGGTGCTGGCGCTCGGCAGCCGCACCTTCGGAATCATGGCGAACGACGACGCGTTCCGCTCCGCCATCCACGAGGCCGCGGAGGAGGTCGGCGAGGAGGCGTGGCCCATGCCTCTGCCGGAGCACCTGCGCAAGGGGATGGACTCCCCCACCGCCGACCTGGCCAACATGGGCGAGCGCATGGGCGGCGGTCTTGTCGCCGGTCTGTTCCTGCGCGAGTTCGTCGGCGAGGGCATCACGTGGGCGCACCTCGACATCGCGGGCCCGGCCTTCAACGAGGGCGCTCCGTTCGGCTACACGCCGAAGGGCGGCACCGGGTCGGCGGTCCGGACGCTGGTGCGTCTCGCCGAACTCGCCGCCGCCGGCGACCTCGCCTGAGTCAGACTTCGGCCGAGCCAGACCTCGGCTGAGTCGGACCTCTGCTGAACCGGCGTCACGGCCGTCGTCCGGTCCACCGGACGACGGCCACGCCGCGTGTGCGCCGGCCGGCGGTCCTCCCCAAGGCTCGTGGACGTGGGCTGTATCACACTCCAGCCCCGCGTCTCGTTCACTCCCGACAAGTGCGAAGATGGGCGTCGGCAGGACAGGGCCCCCACCGAAGGGCCGAAACTCAAGCGGCCGGACACCAGCCGCCTGCCGGTCACCGACGACCGGCGTACGGCGCACATGCATGGAGGACGTGACGTGGCGAACGACGCCAGCACCGTTTTCGACCTAGTGATCCTCGGCGGTGGCAGCGGTGGTTACGCCGCGGCCCTGCGCGGGGCGCAGCTGGGTCTGGACGTCGCCCTGATCGAGAAGGACAAGGTCGGCGGTACCTGCCTGCACCGGGGTTGCATCCCCACCAAGGCCCTGCTGCACGCCGGCGAGATCGCCGACCAGGCCCGCGAGAGCGAGCAGTTCGGTGTGAAGGCCAGCTTCGAGGGCATCGACGTGCCCGCCGTCCACAAGTACAAGGACGACGTCATCTCGGGCCTGTACAAAGGCCTGCAGGGGCTCATCGCCTCCCGCAAGGTGACCTACATCGAGGGCGAGGGACGGCTTTCCTCCCCGACCTCCGTCGACGTCAACGGGCAGCGGGTCCAGGGCCGCCACGTCCTCCTGGCGACCGGTTCCGTGCCGAAGTCCCTGCCGGGCCTGCAGATCGACGGCAACCGCATCATCTCCTCCGACCACGCCCTCGTCCTGGACCGCGTGCCGAAGTCCGCGATCATCCTGGGCGGCGGTGTCATCGGCGTCGAGTTCGCCTCCGCGTGGAAGTCCTTCGGCACCGACGTCACGATCGTCGAGGGCCTGAAGCACCTCGTGCCGGTCGAGGACGAGAACTCCTCGAAGCTGCTGGAGCGCGCCTTCCGCAAGCGCGGGATCAAGTTCAACCTGGGCACCTTCTTCCAGAAGGCCGAGTACACCCAGGACGGCGTCAAGGTCACCCTGGCCGACGGCAAGGAGTTCGAGGCCGAGGTCCTGCTCGTCGCCATCGGCCGCGGCCCGGTCTCCCAGGGCCTGGGCTACGAGGAGGCCGGGGTCGCCATGGACCGCGGCTACGTCCTCGTCGACGAGTACATGCGCACCAACGTTCCGACCATCTCCGCCGTCGGTGACCTGGTCCCGACGCTCCAGCTCGCGCACGTCGGCTTCGCCGAGGGCATCCTGGTGGCGGAGCGTCTGGCCGGTCTGAAGACCGTTCCGATCGACTACGACGGTGTTCCGCGGGTGACGTACTGCCACCCGGAGGTCGCCTCCGTCGGCATCACCGAGGCCAAGGCCAAGGAGATCTACGGCGCGGACAAGGTCGTCGCCCTGAAGTACAACCTGGCGGGCAACGGCAAGAGCAAGATCCTCAAGACCGCGGGCGAGATCAAGCTCGTCCAGGTCAAGGACGGTGCCGTGGTCGGCGTCCACATGGTCGGCGACCGCATGGGCGAGCAGGTCGGCGAGGCCCAGCTGATCTACAACTGGGAGGCGCTGCCGGCCGAGGTGGCCCAGCTCATCCACGCCCACCCGACCCAGAACGAGGCGCTCGGCGAGGCCCACCTGGCCCTGGCCGGCAAGCCGCTGCACTCCCACGACTGACGCCTCACGTCATCGGGCGCGACGACACAGACTTCCGTAATTCGTTAGGAGCAACCGAAACCATGGCGGTTTCCGTAACCCTTCCGGCGCTCGGCGAGAGCGTCACCGAGGGCACTGTCACCCGCTGGCTGAAGGCCGAGGGCGAGCGCGTCGAGGCCGACGAGCCGCTGCTCGAGGTCTCGACCGACAAGGTCGACACCGAGATCCCCTCGCCCGCCGCCGGCGTGCTGGCCTCCATCAAGGTCGCCGAGGACGAGACCGTCGAGGTCGGCGCCGAGCTGGCCGTCATCGACGACGGCTCCGGCGCCCCCGTGGCGGCCCCCGCCCCGGCCGCCGCCGAGGCTCCGGCCCCTGCCGCCGAGCCCGCCCCGGCCCCGGTCGCCGAGGCCCCGGCCGCCCCCGCCGCCCCCGCCGCTCCGGCCGCCCCCGCGGGCGCCGGCGCCTCCGGCACGGACGTGGTCCTGCCCGCGCTCGGTGAGTCCGTCACCGAGGGCACCGTCACCCGCTGGCTGAAGTCGGTCGGCGACTCCGTCGAGGCCGACGAGCCGCTGCTCGAGGTCTCCACGGACAAGGTCGACACCGAGATCCCGGCGCCCACCTCCGGTGTGCTCCTGGAGATCGTCGTCGGCGAGGACGAGACCGCCGAGGTCGGCGCCAAACTCGCCGTCATCGGCGCTCCCGGCGCCGCTCCGGCTCCCGCCGCGGCCCCGGCCGCCCCGGCCCCGGCCGCCGCCCCGGCTCCGGCTCCGGCCGCCGCCCCGGCTCCGGCCCCCGCGGCTCCGGCCGCTCCGGCAGCCCCCGCCGCTCCGGCCCCGGCTCCGGCCGCCGCCAAGCCCGCGGCACCGGCTCCCGCGCCGGCCGCGCCCGCCCTGGTCACCCCGGCCCCGGCTGCCGCTCCGGCCGCCGCCCAGCCGACCGACGAGGGCGCGTACGTGACCCCGCTGGTGCGCAAGCTCGCCGCCGAGAACGGCGTCGACCTGGCCGCCGTCAAGGGCACCGGCGTCGGCGGACGTATCCGCAAGCAGGACGTGCTCGCCGCGGCCGAGGCCGCGAAGGCCGCCGCCCCGGCAGCGGCCGCTCCGGCCGCCGCACCCGCGAAGAAGGCCCCCGTCCTGGAGGTCTCCCCGCTGCGCGGCCAGACCGTGAAGATGCCGCGGATCCGCAAGGTCATCGGCGACAACATGGTCAAGGCGCTGCACGAGCAGGCCCAGCTGTCCTCGGTGGTCGAGGTGGACGTGACCCGCCTGATGCGCCTGCGCGCCCAGGCCAAGGACTCGTTCGCGGCACGCGAGGGCGTCAAGCTCTCCCCGATGCCGTTCTTCGTCAAGGCCGCCGCCCAGGCGCTGAAGGCCCACCCGGTCATCAACGCCAAGATCAACGAGGCCGAGGGGACCATCACCTACTTCGACACCGAGAACGTCGGTATCGCGGTGGACTCCGAGAAGGGCCTGATGACCCCGGTCATCAAGAACGCCGGTGACCTCAACATCGCCGGTATCGCCAAGGCCACCGCCGACCTGGCGGGCAAGGTCCGGGCCAGCAAGATCACTCCGGACGAGCTGTCCGGTGCGACCTTCACCATCAGCAACACCGGCTCGCGCGGCGCGCTGTTCGACACGATCATCGTGCCGCCGGGTCAGGTCGCGATCCTCGGCATCGGCGCCACCGTCAAGCGCCCGGCCGTCATCGAGACCGAGGAGGGAACGGTCATCGGCGTCCGCGACATGACGTACCTGACCCTCTCCTACGACCACCGCCTGGTGGACGGCGCCGACGCCGCCCGCTACCTGACGGCGGTCAAGGCGATCCTGGAGGCCGGCGCGTTCGAGGTCGAGCTCGGACTCTGACCCCGCCACCAGGGAACCAGCACCACGGCGCCCCCGTCCGGAACCTTCCGGGCGGGGGCGTCGCGTTTGCCGTTTCTTGGCCATGACGGGGTGTAAGTCTCGTCTCACCTGCACGAAAGCGCCCGTATGCGCCCTACCGCGAGACGCCGACGGCCGTATTGTCTAAACGTCGAACGCCCCCCGGGGGCCCGTGGGTCCCCCCTTGAAGGAGCCCTAAATGACCGCGCCCGTCGTCCACTCGCTGCGCGAACAGATCCGCGAGCACATCGTGGAGGGGATCGTCAGCGGGCGCTGGAAGCCGGGCGAGCGGATCGTGGAGCGGCGGATCGCCACCGAGCTGGAGGTCAGCCAGACGCCGGTGCGGGAGGCGCTGCGCGAGCTGGAGTCGCTGCGGCTGATCGAGTCGGCGCCGAACAAGGGCGTGCGGGTGCGCAACCTGACCGCCGCCGACCTGGAGGAGAGCTACCCGGTCCGGGCCGGCCTCGAGGCCATCGCGGCGGAGCTGGCCGCCGAGCGGCTGGCGGCCGACTGCTCGGCCCTCGAACCGCACGTGGCGGCGCTGTACGAGGCCGACCTCAGGTCCGACGGCACCGGTCAGGTGCGGCACACGGTGGCCTTCCACCGCGAGCTGGTCCGCGCGGCCGGCAACTCGGTGCTGCTGCACACCTGGGAGGGCCTGGGCATCGAGGTGTTCACCGCGCTGTCGATCCGCTGGCTGGGGACGGTCCAGCAGTCGTACGCGGAGGAGCACGAGGAACTGGTGCAGGCGTTCAAGCGGCGGGATCCGCGGATCGCCGACCTGGTCAAGTCGCACGTTCTCGGCTGCGCGCCGCGACCGTGAGGCAGTCGAGCACCTGTACGCTCACCTGGGAAATCCCTTCGAAAATGCGGCACCGCGTGCCCGTTTCAAAGGCACCGGGTGCCGACTTTCTCGAAATCGAAGGGTTTTACCCGGGAAATCTTTGATCGATCATCGATCAGGGGGTTACAGTCACCGCTGGGCTTCCACCAGAGCCTCACGCCCTGTCCTGCCAAAGACCTAGGGCACCCCCGAACCCTTACCGATGAGGGAACCCCCTTCGACTGAGGAAGGCGGCGACATGACCGACCCCAACGCCATCCAGCCGAGCGAGCTCGACCAGCTCCCGGACCGCGACCCCGAGGAGACCGCCGAATGGCAGGCCTCCCTGGACGCCGTCACCCAGGCGGCCGGGCCGCACCGTGCCGCGTATCTGATGCGCCGTACGCTGGAGCGCGCCGAGGGCGCCGGCGTCGTCCTGCCCAAGCTTCTCGAGACGGACTACGTCAACTCCATCCCGACCGCCGCCGAGCCGGCCGTCCCCGGTGACGAGGCCATGGAGGCCCGGATCACCGCGTGGAACCGCTGGAACGCGGCGGCGATGGTGACCCGCGGCAGCAAGTACGGCGTCGGCGGCCACATCGCCACCTTCGCCTCCGCGGCCTGGCTGTACGAGACCGGCTTCAACCACTTCTTCCACGGCAAGGAGGGCGACGGTTCCGGCGACCAGCTGTACATCCAGGGCCACGCCTCCCCGGGCATCTACGCCCGCGCCTTCCTCGACGGCCGGCTGACCGAGCAGCACCTGGACAACTTCCGCCAGGAGGCCGGCGGCAACGGCCTGCCCTCCTACCCGCACCCGCGCCGTCTGCCCTGGCTGTGGGAGTTCCCGACGGTGTCGATGGGCCTCGGCCCGATCTCCGCCATCTACCAGGCCCGGTTCAACCGCTACCTGACCAGCCGCGGCATCAAGGACGTCTCCGACTCCCACGTGTGGGCGTTCCTCGGCGACGGCGAGATGGACGAGCCGGAGTCCACCACGGCGCTGACGCTCGCCTCCCGCGAGGGCCTGGACAACCTGACCTTCGTCATCAACTGCAACCTCCAGCGCCTGGACGGCCCGGTCCGCGCCAACTTCAAGATCGTGCAGGAGCTGGAGGCCCTCTTCCGTGGCGCCGGCTGGCACGTGATCAAGACGCTGTGGGGTTCCGCCTGGGACGAGCTGTTCGCCCTGGACACCACGGGCGCGCTGGTACGCCGGCTGCGCGAGGTACCGGACGCGCAGATCCAGACGTACCAGACCCGCGACGCCGCCTACATCCGCCAGGACTTCTTCGGGGCCGACCCGGCGCTGGCCGAGATGGCGAAGCTGCTCAGCGACGACAAGATCACCGAGTGCTTCCACTTCTCCCGCGGCGGTCACGAGGCGCGCAAGGTCTTCGCCGCCTACAAGGCCGCCCTGGCCCACAAGGGCGCCCCGACGGTGATCCTGGCCCAGACGGTCAAGGGCCACACCCTCGGCACGGGCTTCGCGTCGAAGAACGCCAACCACCAGATGAAGAAGCTTTCGGTGGACGAGTTCAAGCAGATGCGCGACCTGCTGGAGCTGCCCATCGCGGACAGCGCCTTCGCCGACGGCCAGGTCCCCTACGGCCACCCCGGCGCCGACTCCCCCGAGGTGCGCTACCTCCAGGAGCGCCGCGCGGCCCTCGGCGGCCCCGCCCCGGCCCGCCGCGTCCACCCGGTCGCGCCGCTGCCCGCGCCAGCCGACAAGGCGTTCGCCGCCTTCGACAAGGGCTCCGGCTCGCAGAGCGTGGCCACCACCATGGCGTTCGTCCGCCTGGTCAAGGACCTGGTCCGCGACAAGGAGACCGGCAAGCGCTGGGTGCCGATCGTCCCCGACGAGGCGCGCACCTTCGGCATGGAGTCGCTGTTCCCCTCGCTCGGCATCTACTCGCCCAAGGGCCAGACGTACGAGCCGGTCGACCGCGACCAGCTGATGTACTACAAGGAGGCCAAGAACGGCCAGATCCTCAACGAGGGGATCACCGAGGCCGGTTCCATGGCCGACTTCATCGCCGCTTCGTCGTCGTACTCGACGCACGGCGAGGCGATGATCCCGTTCTACATCTTCTACTCGATGTTCGGCTGGCAGCGCACGGCCGACCAGATGTGGCAGCTCGGCGACCAGCTCGGCCGCGGCTTCCTGGTCGGCGCCACCGCGGGCCGCACCACCCTGACGGGTGAGGGTCTGCAGCACGCCGACGGCCACTCGCCGGTCATCGCCGCGACCAACCCGGCCGCGCTGAGCTACGACCCGGCGTTCGCCTACGAGGTCGCGGCCATCGTCAAGGAGGGTCTGCGCCGTATGTACGGCCAGGCCGAGCCCGGCGAGGACCAGGACGTCTTCTACTACCTGACGGTCTACAACGAGCCGCTGCCGCAGCCCGCCAAGCCGTCCGCCCCCGGCATCGACGAGGGCATCGTCAAGGGCCTGTACCGCTTCAACACGGCGGAGTCGGCGGGTCTGACCGTCCCGGCGAACGCGCCGCGGATCCAGCTGCTCGGCTCCGGCACGGCGATCCACTGGTCGCTGGACGCCCAGCGGATGCTGGCCGAGGAGTGGGGCGTGGCCGCCGACGTGTGGTCCGCGACCTCCTGGGGCGAGCTGCGCCGGGACGCCATGGAGGCCGACGCGGCGCTGCTGCGCGGCGAGGAGCGGGTGCCGTACGTCCGCCGCGCGCTCCAGGGCGCCGAGGGCCCGGTCCTCGCGGTCTCCGACTACATGCGCCAGGTCCCGGACCAGATCGCGCAGTGGATCGAGCAGGACTACACCTCGCTGGGCGCCGACGGCTTCGGCCTGTCGGACACCCGCGACGCCGCCCGCCGCCACTTCGGCGTCGACGCCCAGTCGATCGTCGCCGCCGCCCTGGCCCAGCTCGCCCGGCGCGGCGAGGTGAAGGCCTCGGCGGTCAAGGAGGCCCGGGAGAAGTACGGCCTGTGAGGCACATCGCGTAAGGGTGAAGGGGTACGGCCGCGGCCGTACCCCTTCGCCGTTCCGGTGTTCGCCGCCGCCGGCCCCGGCATGATGGCCGTATGCGTGCCGCCCGTCTGATCAAAATGGTGCTGCTGCTCCAGTCGCGGCCCGTCATGACCGCCGCCGAGCTCGCCCGGGAGCTGGAGGTGTCGGAGCGGACCGTCACGCGGGACGCTCAGGCGCTGTCGGAGGCGGGCGTGCCGGTGTACGCCGACCGGGGGCGGGCCGGGGGCTACCGGCTGGTCGGCGGCTACCGCACCAGGCTGACCGGCCTCGACCGCGGTGAGGCTGAGGCGCTGTTCCTCAGCGGTGTGCCGGGCGCGCTTCGGGAGATGGGACTCGAGGACGCCGCCTCCGCCGCCCGGCTGAAGGTGTCCGCGGCCCTGCTCCCCTCCCTGCGCGACGCCTCCCGTACGGCGGCGCAGCGCTTCCACCTGGACGCGCCCGACTGGTTCCGCGAGCCGAAGACGCCCGGGCTGCTGCCGGCGGTCGCGGAGGCGGTGTGGGACGACCTGCGGGTCACCGCGCGCTACCGGCGCGGCGAGGAGGAGGCCGTACGGGAGCTGGAGCCCCACGGTCTCGTGCTCAAGGCGGGCGTGTGGTACGTGTGCGCCTGGGTCGTGGGGCCCGGCTCCTTCCGGGTGTACCGCGTGGACCGTTTCACGGCCGTCGACGCGGGCGCGGGGACGCGTTTCGAGCGGGACGGCGGCTTCGATCTGCCCGCCTTCTGGGACGAGCGGGCCGCGCAGTTCGCGCGGTCCGTGCTGCGCGCGGAGGTGGTGGTGCGGCTGTCCGAGGAGGGCGTACGGCGGCTGCCGCACGCCGTGGGGCCGGTACCGGCCAGGGCGGCGCTGGAGGCCGTCGGAGCCGCGGCCGGCCGCGACGGGCGCGGGTGGGTGACGGTGACCCTGCCGGTGGAGTCCGAGGAGGTCGCCCACGAGCAGCTCACGGCGCTCGGGCCGGAGGCCGAGGTGCTGGCTCCCGAGGCGCTGCGGCGGCGTTTCGCGCGCGATGCCGAGCGGCTGGCGGCGCTGTACCGCCCCTGACGGCCCGTGCACTCCGCGTGCGTCGCCCGGCGCGAGGGCCGATGCTTGAAGCCGTGATGGACGAGACGGAGTTCTGGGAGCTGATCGACGGCAGCCGCGAGGCCGCCGAAGGTGATCCGGAGGAGCAGGCCGACCTGCTCGTCGAACGGCTGCTGGGCTGCGACCCCGAGGTGGTCCTGGACTTCGCCCGTCACTTCGAGGCCCGGTACAACCGGGCCTACCGCTGGGATCTGTGGGGCGCCGCCTGGGTGCTCCTGGACGGGGCCAGCGACGACGCGTTCGACTTCTTCCGGTGCTGGCTGATCGGCCAGGGCCGGGAGGTCTTCGAGGGCGCCCTGCACGACCCGGACTCGCTCGCCGAGCTGCTGGACGACTTCGACGAGGAGGTCGACGGCGACGGCGAGGAGCTCGGCTACGCGGCCGACGAGGCCTACGAGCAGCTCACCGGCACGGTCGCCCCCGACCTCGGCGTCCCGTCCGCCCCGGCGGAACCGGAGGGCACCCCCGTCGACTTCGAGGACGACCGGGCGCTCGCCCTGCGCTATCCGAAGCTGTGGGACCGGTTCCGTGAATAGCTCCTCCAGGCGCCTTTGGGTGCCCGCGGACCCGTCGTGACGCCCCGCCGGCGAGGGCGCGGCGCGGCCGCGCGGCTCCGCGCACGACAGGCGTGCGCCCGCTGCCGGGCGGTTCCGGTCCGTCCGCGATGTGCGCTCTGCCACCTGGTGGAACCATCGTCCTGGTCAAGGACGTTTCTGTGGGTACACGCACACGTGGCCGGTCCCCGGATCCACGCACGCGTGGCTGATCACTGGGCCCGTCCCGTGCGTATGTGGGGATCCGAGGAGAAAGGCGGCCCGAGTGGACCTGCTCGACCTGCTGTTGGTGCTGGTGATCCTCGTCTACGCCGCGTCCGGCTACCGGCGGGGACTCGTGGCCGGCTGCGTCTCGCTGGCCGGTTTCGTCGGCGGTGCCGTCGTCGGCGTGTGGATCCTGCCGTGGGTGATGGACTTCGTCACGCGCGGGACGACCACGGCGACGGTCACCGCCGTGCTCACGGTGCTGGTGCCTGCCGTGGTCGGGCACGAGCTGGCGGGCCGTCTGGCGCTGCGGCTGCGGCGCGAGCTGGACCGCGGGCCGCTGCGGGTGGCCGACGGCATCGGCGGGGCCGCCGCCAACACCGTGGCGGTGCTGATCGTGGCCTGGGTGGCGGCGAGCGTCCTGGCCGCCTCCTCGACCCCGGTGGTGACGACGGCGATACGCGACTCCCGGCTGCTGGGCGCGGTCCAGAACGCGATGCCGGACACCACCCCGGCCTGGTTCTCGCGCGCCACCTCCGCGCTGACCGAGGCGGGCTTCCCGCAGGTCTTCAACCCCTTCGAGAACGAGCCGGCGGCGGGTGTCGCCCGGCCCACCGGGGACAGCGTCACGGAGAACGCGACGAACGCCGCCCGGTTCAGCACGGTCAAGATCGAGGGCGCAGCCGGCAACCAGGGCCGCGAGGGCAGCGGCTTCGTGTACGCGCCGGAGCGTGTGATGACCAACGCGCACGTGGTGGCGGGCATCGACGACCCGGGCGTACGGATCGGCGGCGTCGGGCGGTCGTACCGGGCACGGGTGGTGCTGTTCGACCCGCACCGGGACGTGGCCGTGCTCTACGTCCCCGGGCTGAAGGCCCCCGTGCTGCGGTTCGACGACACCGCCGCGCGCGGGGACTCGGCGGTGGTCGCGGGCTATCCGCAGGACGGCGACCTGAACCTCCAGGCGGCGACGGTCGCCAACCGGATCCGGGCGAAGGGCCAGAACATCTACAACAGCGGCACGGTCACCCGGGAGATCTACTCCATCCGCTCCACGGTCCGCCCCGGCAACTCCGGCGGTCCGCTGCTGACCACGGACGGCCACGTGTTCGGTGTGGTCTTCGCCCGCTCCACCTCCGACGACGAGACGGGATACGTCCTGACGGCGGCCGAGGTCGCCCCGGACGCGCAGAGCGCGGCACACGCGACCGCGCCGGTGGACACGGGCCGCCTCGTCACCTCGTGAACCCGGGTACTCCCGGCTCGGGCCGCTCGGGCCCACGCCTTTCGGCTCAGGGCTCCCGGCTCACAGGAAGCGGCCCATGAAGACGTCGTCGACGTAGGCGCCGTCCAGGTGGAACTCCTCCGGCTGGACGCCCTCCACCACGAAGCCCTCGGACTCGTACAGCTTGCGGGCCGGGGTGTTGTGGCCCAGCACCCGCAGGGTGATGCGGCGGGCGCCCTGGCGGCGGCCCTCCTCGACGGCGGCGCGCAGCAGCGCGCGCCCCACCCCGCTGCCGCGGGCCTCCTCGGCCACGGCGAGACCGCGGATCTGCCGGACGTGCGCGTTGGACGCCAGTTCTGTGGGGAAGCCGAGGCGGATGTATCCGACCAGCCGGCCGTCGAGTTCGGCGACCAGGTGGTCGCGTGGCCCCGACCGGTGGCTGAAGAAGGGCTCGTAGGGCCGGCACGGGGCCGGGGTGACCGCGTGCGTCGTGGACCAGGTCCGGCGGTCGAGCCGGCCGAGGCCGTCCTCGTCGTCGGGGGTGGCGTGGCGTATGACAGGTACCGGCATAGCGGTCACTCTACGGCGCGGGCCGGTCCGGTCCGCCGGGATTTTCGTGGCGGGGCATGCAGGATGGGCCCATGGAACGTTCGCGAATCGCGGTGGCCGGCGCGTCCGGTCTGATCGGCAGTGCCCTGGTGCGGTCCCTGGTCGCGGACGGGCACGAGGTGGTGCGCCTGGTGCGCCGTCCGGCCCGCGGGGCGGACGAGATCCGCTGGGATCCCGCCGGCCGGTACGTGGACACGGCGGGGCTCGCCGGATGCGACGCGGTGGTCAACCTGGCGGGCGCGGGCGTGGGCGACCACCGGTGGACGCGGGAGTACAAGAAGCTGATCCGGGACAGCCGGGTGCTCGGCACGGCGGCGCTCGCCGAGGCCGTCGCCGCCCTGGACGCTCCCCCGCGGGTGTTCGTCGGCGGCAGCGCGATCGGCTACTACGGCGACACCGGCGAGCGCGCCGTCGACGAGGAGGCGCCGCCCGGGGACGGTTTCCTGCCGCGGCTGTGCGTGGAGTGGGAGCAGGCCGCGGCTCCCGCGCGGGAGGCGGGCATCCGGACGGTGTTCGCCCGCACCGGGTTGGTGGTGGCCCGTGAGGGCGGGGCGTGGGGGCGGCTGTTCCCGCTGTTCAAGGCCGGGCTGGGCGGGCGGATGGGAGACGGGCGGCAGTTCTGGTCGTTCATCGCGCTGCACGACGAGGTGGCGGCGTTGCGCCATCTGCTGGACACCGGGAGCCTGTCCGGGCCGGTCAACCTCACCGCGCCGCAGCCGCTGACGAACCGTGAGATCACCGCGGCCATGGGGCGGGTGCTGGGCCGGCCGACGCCGTTCCCGGTGCCGGCGCCGGTGCTGCGCGCGCTGCTCGGGGAGATGGCGGGCGATGTGCTGGGCAGCGCGCGGGTGGTGCCGAAGCGGCTGCTGGAGTCGGGGTTCTCGTTCGCCTTCCCCGGGATCGAGGACGCCGTCCGTGCGGCGCTGTGACGCCTGTGACCGCTCGCCGTGCCACCCTGCGATCGCACCTACGACACCTTGCGACCGTGTGCGACCGCCGTGCGACCGTGCCCTGTCGATGCGCGACTGTCCCTGACCGTGCGCGGCCCTAATCTCGACGCGAACTCGGGTATTCCTGACGCCGGTCGCGGGCATCACCGCCCCACCGGCCGCGCAACCTCGAGGAGGGGCACGTGCTTGAGCCCGCGTATCAGGCTGACGTCGTCGTCGTGGGAGCCGGGGTCGCCGGGCTCGCGGCAGCGCATCGACTGACCAGCGCAGGAGTGACGACCGCGGTACTGGAAGCCGCCCCTTACGTGGGCGGCCGCATGTCGACCGAGAAGGTCGACGGGTTCCGGCTCGACCGGATCGGACAGCTGCTGAACACTTCGTATCCCCAACTGGCCCTGAGCCCGGGGCTCGACGCGCTCGTGCTGCGTCCGTTCGCGCCGGGGGTCCTGCTGCACAACGACGGACGGCGTTTCCGCGCGGGTGCTCCGGCGCACGGCGGGAGCGCGAGGAGCGCACTTCATGTAGTGCGCGCCCTGGCGAGCGCCCCCCGCCCGCCGGTGTCCCGGCCGTCGTCCCTCGCCCGGGCGGCCGTTCCCCGGCCGTCCGCTCCCGGCTCGTCCGTCCCCCGCTCGTCCGCCGTGCCCTTCTTCGAGGGTCCGCCTCCCGGACGCCGAGGGATCGGCGCGCCGCTGCGGCTGCGCGCCGCGCTCGGCCGGATCGCCGCCACCCCGGTCGAACGGCTGCTGTCGCGACCGGAGTCGACCGCCCGGGAGGCGCTGGCCGCCCGCGGTCTGCCCGCCCGCACCGTCGACGGCTTCCTGCGTCCGCTGCTCGCGGCCCTGTTGTGCGACCCGGAGCTCACCACGTCCAGCCGCAGCGCGGACCTCGCCCTGCACTCCTTCGTGAGCGGCCGGCTGTGCCTGCCGGAGGGAGGTGCCGAGGTCCTGCCGGAGCTGCTCGCGCGCACCCTGCCGCCCGGCACCGTGCACACCGGCGTACGGGTCACCTCGGTCTCCACGACCGCGGTGACCACCGCCGAGCACGGCGTGATCCGCTGCCGGGCCGTGCTGGTCGCCACCGACGCGCGCGCCGCGGCCGAACTGCTGCCCGGGCTGCGCGTGCCGGACTTCCACCCGGTGACGGTGGTCCACCACACGACCGAGGAGCCTCCGGAGACGGGCGCGTACCTGCTGCTCGACGCGGACCGCGGCGGCCCGGTGGCGCACACGGCGGTGGTCAGCCGCGTCGACCCCGCCCGCGCGCCCGCCGGCCGCGCCCTGGTGTCGTCGACGGTCCTGGGCGTGCCCCCGGCCGACGTCGACACGGCGGTACGCCGCCATCTGTCCCGCCTCTACGGCACCTCCACGGCCCGCTGGGAGACGCTCGCCGTGCATGACACCCCCGAGGCCGTCCCCGCCATGCGCCCGCCGCACGATCCGCGGCGCCCGGTGCGGCTGCTGGCGGGCCTGTACGTGTGCGGCGACCACCGGGACACCAGCACCGTCCAGGGGGCGCTGCACTCGGCCCACCGGGCCGCGGCGGCCATCCTGGGCGACCTGGGCGCCGGACGCCCGATGCACCGCGCGGACCCGACGGCAACGGCCCCCCGAGCAGCCGCCTGAACTCCGTCCCGACGCCCGGCCCACGAGGCCCGACACCCCCGCCGGGCCTCCACCCCAACCACCCCGCCCCGGACGGCAGCCCGGCATCACCGGCGGACCTCAACCCGGCACCACGCCCGCGCCCCGGGCCACGGCCCCGCACCACCGCCCCCAACCCGGGCCGCCGCCCCAACCACCCTGTCCCGGGCCACGGCCCGGCACCACCGGCCCCATCCCGGACCACGGCCCCGCACCACCGCCCCCAACCCGGGCCGCCGCCCCAACCACCCTGTCCCGGGCCACGGCCCGGCACCACCCGCCCCATCCCGGGCCGCAGCCCATCACCACCGCCACCACCCCGGACCTCAACCCCGCCCCGGACCTCGACCTGACGCCACCACCCCGCCCCGCCCCGGCCTCAGCCCAGTGCTGCCACCCTGTCCCGGTAGCCGCGTACCGGGGGTGCGTCCCTGTACGGCTCCAGGCGGCGTTCGAAGTCCTTGACGTACTCCACCGCCCGCACCGAGCGCATGTCGGCGGCCTGCGTCGCGGCCTCGGCGGCCAGGCGGCAGGCCTGGTCCAGGTCGCCGAGACCCAGGCGGGCGGTGGCCAGGACCACGCGGCAGAACAGCC
The DNA here is from genome assembly GCF_044743035.1 of Streptomyces sp. NPDC087787. NCBI lineage: Bacteria > Bacillati > Actinomycetota > Actinomycetes > Kitasatosporales > Streptomycetaceae > Streptomyces > Streptomyces sp. NPDC087787. The sequence goes on along the minus strand of NZ_JBIUVQ010000001.1, from coordinate 401,125 downwards.
GGCTGCGGGCGTGGGCCGGGGCGCGGAGCTGGAGGGCCCGCTCGGCGTGCTGGGCGGCGGCGCGGTACTGCTGGAGGTCCCGGTGGCAGTGCCCGGACTCGTCGGCCAACTGGGCCTCGTCGAAGCGGCCCCAGGAGGGCACCTCGTCCCCGGGCCGGGCCGCCTCCAGGGAGCGCTCGGCGCGCACCAGGGACGCCGTGCAGGCGCGCACCTCGCCCAGCACGCCGTGCCCGCGCGCCTCGGCGGCGTGCAGCAGCGCCTGCACCGCGGGCGGGGCCGAGCCGCCGAGCCCCTGCTGGGCCACCCGCGCGAGCTGCACGGCCTCCCGCCCGTGCCCGAGGTAGACGGCCTGCCGGCTCATGGTGACCAGCACGTAAGCCCCGTAGGGCCGGTCGCCCGCGGCCTGGGCGAGCCGCAGCGCCTGCACGAAGTAGCGCTGGGCGAGCCCGTGCGCGGCGATGTCGTACGACGTCCAGCCGGCGAGCCGGGTCAGGTCGGCGGCGGCGCCGAAGAGCCGGCGGCCGGTCTGCTCGCCGTAGGTGCCGCGCAGCATCGGCTCGCACTCGTGCTCCAGGTAGCGCACGAGGGCCTGGCGGGCGTGGCCGCCGCCGTACAGGTCGTCGAGGGTGCGGAACAGCTCGCCGACCGAGCGCAGGGCGGCGATGTCGCCGCCGGTGACCTTCAGGCCCGGCGCCCGTCCGGCCGGGACTCGTTCGGTCCGGACGCGCTGCTGGGGCATGCCGGGCACCGAGGGGTCGGGCACGACGAGGGCGGGCCGCTCCGGGCGCCCCTGGACGGGCACCCGGGTGGGCGGTGGTGCCTCGACGCGGGCCACCCGGTCGTCGGCCCGGCCGATCAGCCAGTCCCGGCTGGGCACCACGAGCCCCGCCGGGGTGAAGGCGATCCTGCGCAGCTCGGCGTGGCTGCCGCAGTCCTTGCGCCACAGCCCGCCGACGATGTCGACGGCCTCCTCCGGGGTGGCGGCGAACTCCAGCCCCGCGTACACCGGGGCGCAGGCGTCCAGACCGAGGTCCTGCGCCGTCAGGCGGCGGCCCAGGCGCCGGGTGAAGACCTCCGCGATGAGGGCGGGCGTGGTCCCGCGCGGCTGCTGACCGCGCAGCCAGCGGGTGACCGACGTCTTGTCGTATCTCAGGTCCAGGCCGTGTTCGAGACCGAGCTGGTCGACGCGACGGGCCAGACCCGCGTTGGAGAATCCCGCTTCTGCGATGAGCGCGGCGAGCTGGCGGTTGGGAGTGCGCTGCGCGGGTCGTTCCGTCATCTGCGGTGCGGTCTCCTGCCTTTCGGGCAGCCACGCGGCCGCGTGGTGCCCGGATTGCCTGTGAGCAGCCCTTATGGCCTCATGAACGGCGCGAATGTAGCGGAGAGTGAGCAACTGACCGCAGAGTTTGACCACCATTCATCCGATCGTGTGAGGATTGCCCGCGGGGCTGACGCGTTCCGGCCGGACGTACAGTTGCGTGGGCACGTTTCGTGCCTTACGACCTTCCAGGGAGGCGTTCGCCGTGAGTGAGCTGCGGTTCGTCCGCATGGGATTCGGTGCCGAGGCCGTGGACTACGTCCAGGCCTGGGACGAGCAGCGCCGGGTGCACGCAGCCCGGTTCGCGGACGAGGTCCCCGACACCGTGCTGCTTCTGGAGCACCCGCCGGTCTACACGGCCGGCCGGCGGACCGAGGACAGCGAGCGCCCGCTCGACGGCACACCCGTCATCGACGTGGACCGCGGCGGCAAGATCACCTGGCACGGCCCCGGCCAGCTGGTCGGCTACCCGATCCAGAAGCTGCCCCGCCCGGTGGACGTGGTGGCCCACGTGCGCCGCCTGGAGGAGGCGCTGATCCGCGCCTGCGCGGACTTCGGCCTGGAGACCACCCGCGTCGAGGGGCGCAGCGGCGTGTGGGTGCTCGGCGACCCGGTGGAGCAGCGTCCCTCCCTGGGCGGGCTGTCCCTCGACTTCGACCGGCGCCTGGCCGACGACGAGTTCGACCCCCGGCTGAACGGCCCGGAGTACGCCCCCTCCAACGCCGGCCAGCGCCGCGAGGACCGCAAGATCGCGGCGATCGGGATCCGGGTCGCCAAGGGCGTCACGATGCACGGCTTCGCGCTGAACGTGAACCCGGACAACAAGTGGTTCGACAAGATCATCCCGTGCGGGATCCGGGACGCCGGCGTCGCCTCGCTGGCGGCCGAGCTCGGCCGGGACGTCACGATCGAGGAGGTGCTGCCGGTCGTCGAACGGCACCTGCGGGACGTCCTGGAGAACGCGGACCTGAAGCCGCGGGAGATCGAGCGGGCCACCGCCTGACCGTGACCTGCCGGGGGGAATGATCCCTCAGGCCCGCAGGTTGGCCTCACCGACGGGGCGCAACAAGCACGGGCGTACCCTGGTGTACGCCGAAGAATCGAAGCTACAGGGAGCCGGTCGTGTCCGCAGTCGCACCCGACGGACGCAAGATGCTGCGCCTGGAGGTCCGCAACAGCCAGACCCCCATCGAGCGCAAGCCCGAGTGGATCAAGACCCGGGCGAAAATGGGTCCCGAGTACACCAAGATGCAGAACCTCGTGAAGAGCGAGGGCCTGCACACGGTCTGCCAGGAAGCCGGCTGCCCGAACATCTACGAGTGCTGGGAGGACCGCGAGGCGACCTTCCTCATCGGCGGCGACCAGTGCACCCGGCGCTGCGACTTCTGCCAGATCGACACCGGCAAGCCCGAGGCCCTGGACCGTGACGAGCCGCGCCGCGTCGGCGAGTCCGTGGTCACCATGGACCTCAACTACGCCACCATCACCGGCGTCGCCCGCGACGATCTGGAGGACGGCGGCGCCTGGCTGTACGCCGAGACCGTGCGCCAGATCCACCAGCAGACGGCGGACCGCGAGGACGGCCGTACGAAGGTCGAGCTGCTCGCCCCGGACTTCAACGCCGTCCCCGAGCAGCTGGCCGAGGTCTTCGACTCCCGCCCCGAGGTCTTCGCGCACAACGTCGAGACGGTGCCCCGGATCTTCAAGCGGATCCGCCCCGGCTTCCGCTACGAGCGCTCCCTGAAGGTCATCACCGAGGCCCGCGACTTCGGCCTGGTGACCAAGTCCAACCTCATCCTCGGCATGGGCGAGACCCGCGAGGAGGTGGTGGAGGCACTCAAGCAGCTCCACGACGCGGGCTGCGAGCTGGTCACCATCACCCAGTACCTGCGCCCCTCGGTGCGCCACCACCCGGTGGAGCGGTGGGTCAAGCCGCAGGAGTTCGTGGAGCTGAAGGAGGAGGCCGAGCAGATCGGCTTCTCGGGCGTGATGTCGGGTCCGCTGGTACGGTCCTCCTACCGCGCCGGCCGGCTGTACCGGATGGCCGTCGAGAAGCGGGGCACGTACATCGCCGCCCAGGCGGTCTGACGCGGCTGACCATCCGTCACCACTCCCGCCCCACCGGCGGGCGGAGAGTATGTGAAATCGGGCACAAGGACCTACTGCCCGGTAGTGGCCGATATGACGCGGCCCTGACCGTCGCCGCAGATGAGCGCCTCGGACAGGGCCGCGTCAGCCTTTCGGGCCACGGCCGCAAGGCTTCATCGGTGTTTGACCGGCCGGTCACGCCCTGGTAACACCAAGCAGTGACCCTGGACTCACACCCCGTACACCAAGAGCCGTCATGAGGGGGACCTCCCATGCAGGCCGCGCACGTTCGTGCCACCGCGATCCCGTCCTTCACCGTCGCACTGCGCGCGGTCGAGTCCCTGCTCATGAGCAGCGGCCAGCGCACCGCCCGCCGCAACGCCTGGAACTCCGTCCTTGAGGACCGCCGCCGGGCCAAGGACCGCGTCGAGGCGCAGCGGGTCCTCGACCAGTTCCCCGCCGTCGGCCCCTGACCGCTCCTCCCCCACCCCTTCCCACCTGCTGCCCGGTGCCCGTACGGGCACTGCCGTCGGGGCCGCTCCGGGAGACACGTAGACTTCGTGGCATGGCGAGGAAGGACAACGCAGCCGAGGCTGCCAACCCCGGGCGACTGAAGCAGATCGCTCTGACCTACAAGATGACCCGCAAGGCCGACAGCAAGATCGGTCTGGTACTCGCGGGTGTCTTCATCATCACCTTCGGTGTCCTTCTCGGGATCGGCTTCGCGATCGGCCACCCGGTCTACCTCGGCATCCTGGGCGTACTGCTCGCCTTCCTCGCGACGGCGATCATCTTCGGACGCCGGGCCGAGACCGCCGCGTTCGGGCAGATGGAGGGCCAGCCGGGCGCCGCCGCGGCGGTCCTGGACAACGTGGGCCGCGGCTGGACCACCACCCCGGCGGTGGCCATGAACCGCAGCCAGGACGTGGTGCACCGCGCGGTCGGAAAGGCCGGCATCGTGCTGGTCGCCGAGGGCAACCCGAACCGGGTGAAGTCCCTGCTCGCCGCCGAGAAGAAGAAGATGAACCGGATCGTCGTGGACGTCCCGGTGCACGACGTGATCGTGGGCGACGGCGAGGGCCAGGTCCCGCTGAAGAAGCTGCGCACGACCCTGCTGAAGTTCCCGCGTGTGCTGACCGGCCCGCAGGTCACCACCACCAACGACCGGCTGCGCGCCCTCGGCGACCTGATGAGCAACATGCCCGTGCCGAAGGGTCCGATGCCCAAGGGCATGCGGATGCCGAAGGGCGGCCCGAAGGCCCGCTGACACCGCTCAGACACCTCCTACGACGGCGGGGGCGCCCGGAGACCACTCCGGGCGCCCCCGCCGTCGTAGGAACACCTCTCGTCGTACGACACCTCGTCGTACGCGTGCTTCTAGATGCGGACCTCCACCGTGCCCGCCAGCCGGTCGTGCAGGCCGCGGCCGTCGCGGTCCCAGATCAGGGCGGGAACGGCCAGGCACAGCAGGACCGTGCGCAGCAGGGCGCGCAGCGGCTGGACGCGGCCGGTGGCCAGGGCGACCACGCGCAGGCCGAACAGGCGCTTGCCGGGCGTGAACCCGATCGTGCCGACGGTGAGGGCGCCCAGCGCCAGGAAGATGAGCAGCGCCCAGTTGCTGGTGGCCTGGTGGTAGCCGTGCGTGATCAGGCCGTAGGCGATCCACAGGCACAGCGCCCAGTCGACGGCCAGGGCGCCGAGCCGCCGCCCCGGACCCGCGATCGAACCCGTTCCCCGCTCCGGCAGCCCCAGTTGCTGACCGCGGTAGCCGAAGTCCGCGCCGGCGTCCTCCATGGCCGCGCGCGGGCCGGACAGCCATGATCCCATTGCTTGCCTGTTGTCCACCCGACCACCGTACTGCGACGCTGGAATCAGGGGGGCCGGCGGGGTGTCCGCGACCGTGACCGCCACCCGAGCCGGTTAACTTCAGCGAAACAAATGGGTCACGCCCGGGAAATCACCCGTCCCTAGGGTCGAGCTCAGCGTGTGCCACCGCACCGGCCGCACCAACGATCTACCACCCCGGCGGGACGGTCGGGAGTAGGAGGAGCTGGATGTTCCAGAACGCCGACGAGGCCAAGAAGTACATCGCGGACGAGGGCGTCAAGTTCATCGACGTGCGGTTCTGCGACCTGCCGGGCGTCATGCAGCACTTCACGTTGCCCGCCGAGGCGTTCGACCCCGACGAGGAGCAGGCGTTCGACGGGTCCTCGATCCGCGGCTTCCAGGCCATCCACGAGTCCGACATGTCCCTGCGTGCCGACCTGTCCACCGCGCGGGTGGACCCGTTCCGCCGGGACAAGACCCTCAACATCAACTTCTTCATCCACGACCCGATCACCGGTGAGCAGTACTCCCGTGACCCGCGGAACGTGGCGAGGAAGGCCGAGGCGTACCTGGCGTCCACCGGGATCGCCGACACCGCGTTCTTCGGCCCCGAGGCGGAGTTCTACGTCTTCGACAACGTCCGGTTCCGGACCGCCGAGAACGAGTCCTTCTACCACATCGACTCCGAGGCGGGCGCCTGGAACACCGGCGCGCTGGAGGACAACCGCGGCTACAAGGTCCGCTACAAGGGCGGCTACTTCCCGGTCCCGCCGGTCGACCACTTCGCCGACCTGCGTGCCGAGATCTCCCTGGAGCTGGCGAAGAGCGGTCTGCAGGTCGAGCGCCAGCACCACGAGGTGGGCACCGCCGGCCAGGCCGAGATCAACTACAAGTTCAACACGCTGCTCGCCGCCGCCGACGACCTCCAGCTGTTCAAGTACATCGTGAAGAACGTCGCCTGGCGCAACGGCAAGACGGCGACCTTCATGCCGAAGCCGATCTTCGGTGACAACGGCTCGGGCATGCACGTGCACCAGTCGCTGTGGAGCGGTGGCGAGCCGCTGTTCTACGACGAGGCCGGCTACGCGGGCCTGTCGGACACCGCCCGCTACTACATCGGCGGCATCCTCAGGCACGCCCCGGCGCTGCTCGCGTTCACCAACCCGACGGTGAACTCGTACCACCGCCTGGTGCCGGGCTTCGAGGCCCCGGTGAACCTGGTGTACTCGCAGCGCAACCGCTCCGCCGCGATGCGCATCCCGATCACCGGCTCGAACCCGAAGGCCAAGCGCGTGGAGTTCCGCGCGCCGGACGCCTCCGGCAACCCGTACCTGGCCTTCGCGTCGCTGCTGCTGGCCGGCCTGGACGGCATCAAGAACAAGATCGAGCCGGCCGAGCCGATCGACAAGGACCTGTACGAGCTGGCGCCCGAGGAGCACGCCAACGTCGCCCAGGTCCCGACCTCGCTGGAGGCCGTCCTCCAGGCCCTGGAGGCCGACCACGAGTTCCTGCTCCAGGGCGACGTGTTCACGCCCGACCTGATCGAGACGTGGGTCGACCTCAAGCGCACGAGCGAGATCGCCCCGCTGCAGCTGCGTCCGCACCCGCACGAGTTCGAGCTGTACTTCGACGTGTGATGTGGCCCCGGGCCGGAGCGGGCTTCCGCTCCCCCGGGCCGCCTGTGGGCCGTCGGCCGTGCTCCTCCCCGCCCGGAGGGGCACGGCCGACGGCCTTGTTTCCATAACGCCGGTCGTGCAGCCCTTGTTGAGGAAGATCAAGGTCGAGCAGGGCCGAGGGCCGCCCCCCGGTGCCGGGGGGCGGCCCTCGCTCGTGGTGCCGTCAGCGGACCACGACCACCACCGGGCCACCGCCGAAGCCGTAGCCGCCGTAGCCGCCGTAGCCGCCGTAGCCGCCGAAGCCGGGGCCGAAGAAGCCGCCGTAGCCGGGGCCGAAACCGCCGCCGCACCAGCGGGACCACCAACCGCAGCCCCAGCCGCCGCCGTGGGTGAGGCTGGTGGAGACGGTGGAGACATGAACCGGAGCCGCGGCCGGGGTCGCTGCCGAGGCCGTGCCCGCAGCACCGACGGCGGTGCCGGCCGCCATCAGAACACCGACTGCGGACATTGCGAAGAGACGCCTTGCACGCTGTGCTTTCATGGGAATACCTTCCTTTCCATCCCCTCGCGCGGGTTCGGGGCACGAGAAGAATGGCCGCGGCCGCAGCCGGAAAGGGTTCGGCGGCGCGGTCGTAGGTGTTGCCGCGTGGGTACAGGCGGCAGGGCCCGCGCGGTCGCGCTGTCAGCCCCGTGAGCAGGGTCTTTGGTCGACGCCGGTCCTGTTGCCGGACCGCCGCCCTCACCCATAGAGGCTAGCTTCCCGGCGGGCGCGCAGCATCTCGAGCGATCGCCTCACAGCGACGATCGCTTCACAGCGCTCACGTGGTCAGGGGATGATTCTCCGTCGGCATCAAGGACGGATAAGGACCGGAGAGGTAACGGGGATGACCGAGCACGACGACCTTGAGCGGGAGTTCGATCACCGGTGGGCGCGGGCCGCCGAGCACAAGGAGCCGTCCGCCCGCGCCCGGATGCTCGCCGCGCGCTGGAAGCACAACCCGCCGGGGCCGGTCCCGTTCCGCGCCGACCCGGACCCGGTCGCCCCGCGCCGCTCCTCGTGGATATCCACCGTCCTGGTGCTCGGCTGCGTCGCAGCGGTGATCGTGCTGCTCGGCTACGGCCGTACACACGGCTACCTCTGAGGGCTTTCGCCGAGTCCCGGGGCCTGCGCGCGCTCACCCCGCGCGCTCACGGGGTCACAGGCGGCTTTTGCCGGTCCTGGAGCTGATCAGGACCGCTCCATGGGCATCCGCAGGTGCACACTGGATGGCGGGACGAGTGCCTGACTGCGGGGTGATGCAAGATGCAGAGCCGCTTCCGGAGCGACCGACGACTGACCGTTCGCATGGGGGTCACGCTGTTCCTGCTCGGGTTGCTCTACGTGGCGTTCGTGGCCGTGCTGATCGTGCTGCTGAAGTCCTGGGTGCTGGTCGTGGTGATCGCGGCCTGCGTGCTCGGCGCCCAGTACTGGTTCTCCGACCGGATCGCCCTGTTCGCGATGCACGGCCAGGTGGTGGAGCGGGAGGAGTATCCCCAGCTCCACGCGGTGGTCGACCGGTTGTGCGCCATGGCGGACATGCCCAAGCCCACCGTCGCCGTGTCCAGCATGGACATGCCGAATGCATTCGCGACCGGGCGGAACCCGGACAACGCCGTGGTGTGCGTGACCACGGGACTGCTGCGGCGGCTTGAACCGGCCGAGCTCGAGGGCGTGCTCGCGCACGAGCTGTCGCACGTGGCGCACAAGGACGTCGCCGTGATCACGGTGGCCTCGTTCCTCGGGGTGGTCGCGGGCCTGGTCGTACGGTTCGCCTTCTACTCGGAGCTGTTCGGCGGGCGCGGGCGCAAGGACCAGAACACCCTCGCCCTGTTCGCCATGGTGATGGGCGTCTCGGCGGCCGTGTACGCGATCAGCTTCCTGCTGCTCCGGGCGCTGTCCCGGTACCGGGAACTGGCCGCGGACCGGGCGGCGGCACTGCTGACCGGCCGGCCCTCCGCGCTGGCCTCCGCGCTCACCAAGGTGACCGGCGACATCGGCCGGATCCCGTCCGAGGACCTGCGCACCGCGCAGGCCTTCAACGCCTTCTACTTCACTCCGGCGCTGGGCGCCGAGCCCGGCATCTCCCGGCTGTTCTCCACCCACCCGACCCTGGAGCGGCGGCTGGAGGAGCTGGCGCGGATCTCCGCCGAGCTGGGCGAGGCCGCGACGCCGGGGAAGGCGGGCTGAGGATGGGCCTCCTGGACATTCTGCTCGGCCGCACCAAACCCGCCCTGCCCGACCTGGACCAGCTGTTCGCGCTGCCGTCGGCGGCCCTGACCCTGGAGGCGGCCGCCGGCTTCACCCCGACCGGGCAGGGCGCGGTGTGCTTCGCCACGGTCGAGGGCGCCGCCTTCGAGCAGACGCACCGAGAGGTCCAGGCCCTGCTGGACGCGGACGCCGACCGCGAAGGGCCGCCCGTCGAGCTGTCCCAGGACTCCTACGGCTACTCCTGGCTGGTCTCCCGCCGCAGCCCGGACCAGCTTCCCGATCTGGTCAACGACCTGCACGCGGTGAACAGCGCCATGGAGGTCAACGGCTTCGGCCCCCAGCTCCTGTGCTCCCTGGCCGGCTTCCACGACGACGCCGGCCGGCGGCTGGCGCTGGTGTACCTCTACAAACGGGGCACCTTCTACCCGTTCGCGCCGCTGCCCGGCCAGGCGCAGCGGCGCGACAACCCGCTGGAACTCCGGGTCAAGGCGGCCCTGGCCGACGACCTGCGCATCGAACAGGACCTGAGCCGCTGGTTCCCGGTGTGGGGCGCCCCCGGCCTGTGACCGCGCCCCGGTGCAGGAGCGGTGCCCACTGCTCCGGTGTGGCCGGAGGGCCACGATCCGTGCGGGCGCCGTGAGTGAATGGCGGGATGAGTGAGCTCTCCTCCTTCGGCCACGACCATGACGGCGAACGGCTCAGCGGCGTGTACGGCGGCGACGGCGGCGCGGACCTGCCCACCGTCGTGCTGCTGCACGGCGCGGGCAACGGCGACGCGCGGCGGCTGCTGCCGCTGCTCGCCGAGTTCGTCGCCCGTGGCTGCCGCGGTGTCGCGTTCGACTTCTCGGGGCACGGGGAGAGCACCGGTGCGCTGCGGGAGTTGAGTCTGCGCCGGCGCTTCGAGCAGGCGGTTGCCGTGATCGACGCCCAGGTGCCGGCGGGCGGTCCGCTGATCCTGGTCGGGTTCAGCATGAGCGGCCAGACCGTGACCGACCTGGCCCGGCACTACGGGGAGCGGGTGGTGGCGCTCGGCCTGTGCGCGCCGGCCGTCTACGCCGACGAGGCCTGGGACGTGCCGTTCGGCACGGGGAACGGGCGGTTCAGCGAGATCATCCGCCGGCCCGGCGGCTGGCGCGGGGCCTCCGCGTTAGACGTACTGCGCGCCTACGAGGGCCGGGCGGTGCTCGCCGTGCCGGGCACGGACACCGTCATCCCGCCGGCCGTCACCGAGGCCGTCCAGGACGCGCTGAGCACCCGCGCCCAGTTCACCCGCCTCGAACTCCCCGACGCCGGGCACACGCTGGGGCTGTGGCTCCGCGACCACGCCGGCGACCGGCGGGACTTCGTGGACGCGGTGCTGACGGGGCTGGGCGAGGGCGGCTGGACGGCGACGAAGGCGTGGGTGGCCAAGCAGCTGCCGCGGGACCGCACCATACGCGGCACCACCCTGCTGTGCGGCGGTTCGAGCGCGCAGATGCGCGCGCTCGCCCTCGACGACGGCACCGGCCTGGTGCTGCGGACCTTCGTCAAGCCCTTCTTCCGGCGCCACGCGCCCGGACTGCTCACCCGCGAGGCCGCCGTCCTGGGCCTGCTGGCCGGCCGGGACGGCATCCCGGCGCCGGCGCCCGTCGCCGTCGACGCGGGCGCCGAGCACTGCGACCACCCCTCTTTGCTGATGTCGCAGCTCGCGGGCCGGGTGCGGCTCGACGAGGAGGACCTGGCCGCGCGGCTGGACCTGCTGGCGGCGCAGCTCGTACGGATCCACGGTGTCGTGCCGGACGAACGCCCGCGGCGGTACCAGGCGTGGACGTCACCGGAGCGGGTGCGTGCCCGGCCGGGTGCGCTGTGGGAGCGTGCGGTGGACGTGCTCCGCCGTGAGCCTCCGGAGTACGAGGGCTGCTTCCTGCACCGCGACTTCCACCCAGGGAACGTGCTGTTCACCGGTGCGGGCGACGATCTGCGGATCAGCGGTGTCGTCGACTGGGTGGAGACCTCGTGGGGTCCCGCCGACCTCGACGTGGCGCACTGCTCGACGGCTCTCGCGCTGCTGCACGGCCCCGAACCCGGCCTGCGCTTCCGGGACCGCTACGAGGCCCACGGCGGACGTCCGCTCGCCGACGGCCCGGACCACCTTTACTGGCGGCTGCTCGACGCCCTCCATTACGCCCCCGACGCGGCCGGACTGGCCGGTCCTTGGCGCGAACTCGGGCGGACCGACCTCACCGCGGAGGTACTGGGTGACCGGCTGCGGGCGTACGTGGACGGGCTGATGGAACGGTACGGCTGAGGCCGCTTCGGCGACGGCGGGACGGGGCCGGTGTCAGTGGTGTCGGGGAGGATGCGGTCAGGCATTACTACGGGCGGAGATCTCATGGGCGAGGAACCCCGGTACATCGACGTGGCGGAGCGGCGGGCCAGGCTGGCCCTGCGGCACCGGCTGGCCGCCGGGACGCGGGCGGGCACACCGGAGGAGGTCGCCCGGGCGCTGGTGGCACTGCACGGGACGGACCCGGCGACGGTGTACCTGGGCGTGGGCGCCCGCCTGGCCGACCCGGCCGAAACGGTGGCGCGGACGGAGCACGCGCTGTACGAGGACCGCACGCTGGTGCGGATGCACGGCATGCGGCACACGGTCTTCGTCTTCCCGGCCGAGCTGACCGCCGTCGTCCACGCCTCGACCGGCATCGCCGTCGCCGCCCGAGCCCGCACCGCCCTGATCAAGGACATGGCGAAGGCGGGCGCGCCGGACGCGGCCTGGCTGAAGGAGGTCGAGGAGTCGGCGCTCGCCGCGCTGGCCCGCCGCGGGCAGGCCACGGCCGCCGAGCTGGCCCAGGACGAGCCGCGGCTGCGGGAGCAGTTCGCGTACGCGGCCGGGAAGAGCTACGAGGGCGTGCACACGGTCTCCTCGCGGCTGCTGCGCGTCCTGGGCGTTGAGGGCAAGGTGGTCCGGGGCCGGCCGCTCGGCTCCTGGACGTCCACGCAGTTCCGCTGGGCCCTCGCGCCCGGGCATCCCGAGCTGGACGTCGCCGCCGCCCAGAGCGATCTGCTGCGCCGCTGGCTCGCGGCCTGCGGCCCGGCGACCGAGGCCGACCTGAAGTGGTGGACGGGGTGGCGGGTGACGGACGTGCGGCGGGCTCTGGCCGCGGCGGGGGCGCGGGAGGTGAGGGTGGACGAGGGCACGGCGTACGTCACCGGGGACGACGTCGCCCCGGTGACCGGCCCGGAGGAACCGTGGGCGGCCCTGCTGCCCGGTCTCGACCCCACGGCGATGGGCTGGCAACAGCGGGACTGGTACCTCGCGCCCCGGCTGCGGCCGGCCCTGTTCGACGGCAGCGGCAACGTCGGCCCGACGGTGTGGTGGAACGGCCGGGTCGTCGGGGCCTGGGCCCAGCGCCCCGACGGCGGGATCGCCTGGCGGATCCTGGACCGGGACGGGCTGGGCGCGGAGGCGGAGGCGGCGATCGCCGGGCAGGCGGAGGAACTGGAGAGCCGGCTCGGCCCCACCCGGGTCACACCGCGCTTCCGCACACCGCTGGAGAAGGAACTGGCGGCGTAGCCGGAGCCGGGCACCCCGCGTGCGCGGGGCGCCCGGCGTCCGGGCTCAGCGCGAGTACCGCATCAGCGCCCGCACCATGTGACACGTCGTGCTCGACGGCCGGTGCACGCCGATGAGTTCGGCGATGGAGCGGATTGTCTCGTCGCGGGCCTGGTGCGGCAGGTGGACGCCCGAGTCGAGCAGCGCGATGGCGAGCCGCATCGCCTTCAGACGGCGGTTGTGGATGACGTACCACTCCCGCGGACGCCCCGGCGGCAACGGCCGCTTCGCCACGGGTTCGTAGGGCAGGTCGAGCAGGACGGGACGCTTCGCGGTGGACTGGGTCGGCAACGGCTTCGGCTTCAGTGCGGCAGCGGCCACAGGCATCCTCCTGTCGCGAGGGGAGCGCCACGAGGAGACCCCGGCGACGCTCTCGGACACTGCTTCGATTCTACTGCTCGGCACTGACAAAGCCCCCTGGTCACAAGGGCTTTCGGGGCTGGAGTGACGCAGGCGGGAGGCGGGTTTCCATGGGTTTCCGCGACGGCGATCGCGACGGTTCCGGCGGCCGTTTCCCGTCGGGGACTTCGCGTACCGTGGCCGCATGGAGATCTGGATCAATCCGGCATGTTCCAAGTGCCGCAGCGCCGTCGGGCTGCTCGATGCCGAGGGGGCCGAGTACACCGTGCGCCGCTATCTGGAGGACGTGCCGAGTGCGGAGGAGATCCGGGAGGTGCTCGGGCGGCTGGGGCTGGAGCCGTGGGACATCACCCGGACGCAGGAGGCCGTCGCGAAGGAGCTCGGGGTCAAGGACTGGCCGCGGGACTCCGGGGCGCGCGAGCGGTGGATCGCGGCGCTGGCCGAGCATCCGAAGCTGATCCAGCGTCCGATCATCACGGCCGACGACGGCACGGCGGTCGTGGCGCGGACCGAGGACGCGGTGCGGGACGCGCTCGGGCGGGGGTGAGCGTCGGCGGTGCGGCGCGCGGTGTTGGCAGGGCGGCGTGCGGTGTACGCCAACTCCCTTATGACGCAGGTCACTTCAACTCGGATCGCAACCGCTGAGTAACCTCGTGCGGCATCTCGTACCTAGCGGCGTACGCTCCCTCACCTCTTCAGGAGGCGCGCATGTCGCGTAGGCGCACTGTCAGCACCAAGAAGAAGGTCGCGCTGCTGGTCACGGCCGCGGCGGTGGCCGGCGGCGGGGCCTTCGCCCTCGCCGCCACGTCCAACGCCGCCCAGCCGGAGGCGCCGCGGACCCTCTCCGCCGCGGACTCGACGGCCTGCCAGGGGTTCGCCACCGCCCTCGGCAACAACCAGAAGTTCATCGAAGACCAGCGGGCCGCTCCGGACGCGCTGTCCGAGGCGCGGATCGCCAACCGCCAGGAGGTCATCGAACAGATCAAGCGCCAGCAGGCCGCGTCCGGGTGCACGGTGGGGGAGTCGGCTCAGGACTCCCAGGCCGGGCAGCAGGAGGCGCAGAACGGCCAGGGGGCCGAGCAGCAGGCCGGGCAGGAGAACGGTCAGCAGGCCGGGCAGCAGGACGGTGCCGCCGGCAACGGCAACGGCGGCGGCGATGTCGCCGCGTCCGGACAGCAGGTGTGCCAGGGCTCCACGGTGACGCTCTCCGGCGAGGGCGGCGCACCGGCCGCGTCCAGCAACCAGTTCCCGGCGGGCACCACGCTGAAGGTCACCAACCTGGACAACAACAAGGCCATCACGGTGAAGGTCACGTCCGTCTCCGGCAGTTGCGTCCTGCTCAACGACGCGGCCTTCGAGGAGGTCCGGGAGCCGGGCAAGTTCCTGATCCGGCGCGCGGTGATCGAGAAGGTGGGATGAGACCCGCCCCCGACGGGCGAGGGCCCGCTGTTCCCGGCCGGGAGCGGCGGGCCCTCGCCGTGCACCACGGTGCCCCGGTCCGCATGCCCTGGCAGGTCGAGCGGGACGGCAAGGGCTGCGTCAGGGACCGCCGGCGCAATGCCAACGTCGACCCGTACGGCCTCACGCGTCTGCTGGTCGCCACCTGCCGCACCGTCCCGGAGAAGGCGGGGCGGGCCTGATCGGAACGGGTGGCGGGCAGCCGGGCGCCGGCTGCCCGCCGGCGGGTGTCCGCGCAGTGAGAAGAGGGACCTGTCCGGACACGGGGTCTGCTTCAATGGGGGCATGGTCGGTTTCCGGGAGTGCGTCGCGACGAGTCGCGTCGACCTGGAGCCGTTCTGGCCCTCCCGTCAGCACCACGACTTCGACCGGCTCTGTTGCCGCGCGCCGCACGCGCGGGCCCGGTGAAGCCGTAACCCACCGGTCTCCGGTCCGCGCGGAACGACGTACGTCCCGACGCGCCCGACCATGAACTCGCGGCCGTCGGTCCTCCGGCGAACCTCTCCCGCGAAAGAGCTGACCTGTCATGGCGACCACCCGTTCTCTGACCGACGCCGCCCTTCCCGCCCCCGCCCCCGCCTCCTCCCGCCCCCTCTCCTCCCCCGCCTCCCCACGGCACCGGCTGCGGGCCGTCGGCCGGGACGAGGTCGTAGAAATCGCCGATCTCCTGCCGCCCGGCGCCACCTGGCTGCCGGCTCCGCAGCACGCCGTGCCCAGGCTGCCGGGCCGGCCGCCGATGGTCGGCTATCTGGTGCTCGTGCCCGCCGACCAGCAGCCGCCGCACCTGCCGGTGGCGGTGCCCGACCGCCCCGGCCACCTCGATCGCCTCGATCACCCGGGCCGTCCGGAGGCCGGGGCGGGCGGAGGCACCGCGCCCGGCGCGGGCGATCCGCTCGTCCGCGTCGACACCGCACGGCGGATCGCGGAGGTGGACGGGCACGGACTCGACCTCACCTACCTGGAGTTCGAGCTGCTGGCCCATCTCGTGGCCCACCCGCACCGCGTGCACACCCGCGACCAACTGGTCACCACGGTCTGGGGCTACGACCATGTGGGCGACGGCCGCACCGTCGACGTCCATATCGCCCGACTGCGCCGCAAACTGGGCGCCGAGCACCGCCGGACGATCCAGACCGTGCGCCGCGTAGGCTACAAGTACGCTCCGCCGACCGGACGTTGATCTCTGCCTGGGGCAGAATCCGGTTCCCTGCCACGGCCCGGACGGGCACAGTCACCGGTATGAGACTTCTGGTTCTGGGTGGTACGGAGTTCGCGGGGCGGGCCGTCGCCGAGGCGGCGGCCGGGCGCGGCTGGGATGTGACGGTCCTGAACCGGGGGCGGCACGCGCCCGTTCCCGGAGTGCGGTCGTTGCGCGGCGACCGCACCGCGCCCGACGGGCTCGAAGCCCTGACGGACGGCGCGTGGGACGCGGTCGTCGACACCTGGTCGGCCGCGCCCCGCGCGGTCCGGGACGCGGCGCGGCTGTTGCGGGACCGCGCCGGCCGGTACGTGTACGTGTCGTCCTGCTCGGTGTACGCCTGGGCCCCGCCCGCCGGCTACACCGAGGCGGCGCCGCTGGTCGAGAGCGCCGAGGCGGGCGCCGGGCAGACGGAGTACCCGCGGGACAAGCGGGGCGGCGAGCTGGCCGCGGTGGAGGCCTTCGGGGCGGACCGCTCGGTGCTGGTACGGGCCGGGCTGATCCTCGGGCCGCACGAGAACGTCGGGCGGCTGCCGTGGTGGCTGAGCCGGATCGCGCGGGGCGGCCCCGTACTGGCGCCCGGCCCGCGGGACCTGCCCCTGCAGTACGTCGACGTCCGGGACCTCGCCGTGTGGATCCTCGAAGCGGTGGAGAAGGGATTGAGCGGCCCGTACACCCTGATCAGTCCGCGAGGGCACGCGACGATGGGTGAACTGCTGGAGGCCTGTGTGCGGACCACCGGCGCCGACGCCGAGCTGCGCTGGACCGACCCGGACGTGATCCTCGCCGCGGGCATCGAGCCCTGGACGGAGCTGCCGGTGTGGGTGCCGCCGGGCAGCGAGAGCCACGACGCGCTGCACGGCGCCGATGTCACCCGGGCCCTCGCGACCGGCCTGCGCTGCCGCCCCGTGACCGAGACGGTCACGGATACCTGGACCTGGCTCCGGGCCCTGGGCGGCACGGCCCCGCAGCGGCCCGGCCGGCCTCCGGTGGGCCTGGATCCGGCCATGGAGGCGAAGGTTCTCGGACTCTAGGAGCGAAAGTACTCGGCCTCCCGCGGCCCGGGATTTCAGCCGGTGCTGCCGCAACTGCCTGCGGAAATGGGTAAGTTGCGGCCCGAGTGAGGCACGGATCGCGCATCAATTCGTGGGTCGACTGAACACGCCCGGGGCGGCTCCCGTATTGAGGGGAGCCGCTCCGATTCTGTTGGGCGCTTCAACGCCCGTAAGGGGGTGCTCCTCAACGAAGTCAGAGGAGTTCCGTGACTCCACCCACCGCTGAAGCAGCGGGCTTCCAGCCTGAAGGCTGCGGTCCAGCCCGAACCGACCCCTTGCGGGGCAACGGACAAATTAACACCTCGCTAGGAGAATGATGGGACGCAACACACGCAAACGCCGAATGCCGCTGGCCACCAAGGCCATAGCCGGGGCGGCGGCCCTAGCGCTCGGTGGGGGCGGGCTTGTATGGGCGAACTACTACGCATCCGCGCACGAGTCGAAGAACGACGCGTGGGGAGGCAACCGGACGAAGGCCGTCAGCGCGCAGGTCGCGACGATCAAGTGCCCTGACGTCGGCCAGCAGCTCACCGCCGTGCCGGAGCAGGCCCGTGGAGAGGTCGACGGCGAACTCGCCACGCTCGACCAGCAGATCACCGAGGCCTACCAGCGGCTGGCCACCACGCGCGACGCGCAGACCAGGGACGCGAGCTTCGTCCAGAACGCCATCCTGGGTCCGCTGAAGGACCGGCGGAAGGTGATCCTCGACCGGATCAAGCTGGAGATCAACCGGGCCGGCGGCAAGACCCCCGGCAACCTGGACGACCTCGCGCCCTGCACCGGCACCCCCGTCGAACAGAACCAGACGGACGCGGGCGACGGCGCGGGCGGTCAGGACAACGGCCAGAACGGCGGCCAGAACGACGGCCAGGACAACGGGCAGCAGGGCGACAACGGGCAGCAGGGCGACAACGGCGGCCAGAACGACGGCGGCCAGAACGACGGCGGCCAGCAGGGCGGCGACGACGGGCAGCAGGGCATCGGCGGTCAGGCCGGGAACGGCCCGGTCGCGGCGGACTTCGTGGACATCACCACGGTCCAGCCCAACGTCCCGGCCAAGCCGCGCAAGAGCCGCAACGCCTCGAACGGCAGCTTCACCACGCGCTGCGGTGTGAACGCCAACGGCAACCACAACACGGACAACGTGATCGTGGCGCCCGGTGTGGCAAACGGCGCCCACCACCTGCACGACTACGTCGGCAACCAGAAGATCGACGCGTTCGCGAGCAACGACACGTTCCTGCAGAGCGCCACGAGCTGCCAGAACAAGAACGACCTGTCGTCCTACTACTGGCCGGTGATCCGGGTCCAGGACGGCTCGCAGGACTTCGACCAGGACGCTGACGGCGGTGGCAAGGAGGGCAACGTCGGCCGGATCCTCAAGCCGCTCCAGGCGGAGATCAAGTACGTCGGCAGCCCGACCGGCAAGGTCGTCGCCATGCCGCAGTTCCTGCGCATCATCACCGGTGACGCCAAGACCACGACCAACGGTCTGGCCAACGCCAACGCGCACTGGAGCTGCACCGGCTTCGAGAACAAGGTCCAGCTGACGGAGCAGTACCCGATCTGCCCCGAGGGCAGCAAGATGGTCCGCACGTTCGCCTTCCAGAGCTGCTGGGACGGGCAGAACACCGACAGCGCCAACCACCGTACGCACATAGCCTTCGCCGACCAGCGCGGCAACTGCCCCAGCGGCTTCAAGGCCATACCGAAGCTCACGATGCGCCTGGTCTACGACGTGCCGCGGCCGAGCATCGAGAACGGTGTGGTGAAGAACGCCTACGCGGTCGACGGCTTCCCCGAGCAGTTGCACAAGGCGGCCACCGACCACGACGACTTCATCAACATCACGACCGGCGGCCTGGCGAACAAGATCGCCAACTGTGTCAACTCGGGGCGGAACTGCAAGTGACGCCCTGATCCGGTGACACTGGACCGGTGACCTCCTGAAGAAGGCCGGCGGCGGGATCTCCCGCCGCCGGCCTTCGCCGTGTGCCCGTGCGCGCCCGCGCCCCTCCGAGTGGCTCAGCCGCTGTGCGCGCCGTGGGCGCTGTGGTCCGTGCCGGTCTCCACGTCACCGCCGAGGGTGGCGCGCAGCGCGGTGACCACGCCGCTGTCGCCGACGGCGACCCATTTGCGGCCGACGAGGTAGGAGCCGCCGTAGTCCTTGGCGTCGTCGATCCACTCCCGCTGGCCGCGGTCGGTGGCGAAGGTGGCGAGGACGAACTTGCCGGTGGGGTTGGTGCAGATGGCCTGCCGGATGGTGTCGGCGTCGGTCTGCATGTCCGGCTCGCACTTCACCTCGGCGGCCAGGCTCTCCAGGCTGCCGGTCGCCGTCGGCGGCACTTTCGCCGCCGCGCCGTCACCGGAACCGCACCCCGTCAGCGCCAGTGCCGCCGCGGCACCGGCCACCGCGAGCATCGGTCGGGTCACCCTCATCTGTTCCTCCGGTCGCTTCCGGCACTCCGTTCCCGGCGGCACGCGCCACAAGCATGCCGCACCGGGCCCCGGCAGGGGGCCGCCCTTCGATACGGCTGCGGTGCGCACAGCGCTCAATCCGGTGGACGCCGCGTGCACACGCGTGCGAACGTGAGCCGGTGAACCAGGACTGGGAAGACCGCGTGGCCGCCGCCTGGGCCCGCTTCGACGACTTCTCCGAGGACGAGGCGCCCGCGTTCCGGGCGGGTGT
This sequence comes from Streptomyces sp. NPDC087787, assembly GCF_044743035.1. Taxonomy (NCBI): domain Bacteria; kingdom Bacillati; phylum Actinomycetota; class Actinomycetes; order Kitasatosporales; family Streptomycetaceae; genus Streptomyces; species Streptomyces sp. NPDC087787. The sequence continues at coordinate 381,673 of NZ_JBIUVQ010000001.1, read as the reverse complement.
CGACGCGCTCGTCGCCGAACTGCCGGACGGCAGCCCGCTCGGCCCGTTCGAGCAGGCCTGCGCGTGGGACTCCACCGGCCGTCCGGACCGGGCGGTGCCGCTCTACCAGGAGGCACTGGAGCGCGGGCTGAGCGGCTACCGGGGCCGCCGGGCCAGGATCCAGCTGGCCAGCTCGCTGCGCAACCTCGGCCGGCCGGAGGAGGGCGTCAAACTGCTCACGCCCGAACTGGACGGGCCCTCCGACGAGTTGGACGACGCCGTACGGGCGTGTCTGGCGCTGTGCCTGTCCGGCCTGGGCCGTGACCGCGAGGGCCTGTCCCTCGTCCTCGGCGCCCTCGCGCCCCATCTGCCCCGCTACCAGCGCTCGATGGCGAACTACGCCCGGCTGCTGGTGGAGCCCGAGGACTGACACCGCCGGACCCCGGTGTGACCTGGGACCGACTCGCTCGTTGGCCTGGACGTGCAGTCACAGGATGTCGCCCCGCGCCACAAGTCCTCCTCCGGGCCGGTCGTCGATGCCGAGCGGGCCGAGGCCGCGCTCGTCGAGCACTACCCGCGTCTGGTCCGGCTCGCCTATCTGGTGCTGCCGCCCGGACTCGGGCGGAGCCGCCGCGTGCTGACCGCGCACGCGCTGGCCCAGCGGGCGCTGCCGCGGGGCCGGTCCTCGGCGACCGTGATCCCGGCCCAGTCGGCCGGCCGCGAGTCCGACCCGGGCTACGCCTTCGTACGCCTCCAGGTGATCCGCACGGCGCTGGGGGCGGGCCGCCCGCCGCGGCGCGGGATCCGGACCGGACGCGCCCGACTGCGGCCGGCGCTGCCCCTGGTGTGGGGCCTGCGCCTGTTCCCGCGCTCGGGCGGCGCCGACGAACTCGCGCTGGACCAGAAGCTGGCGACCCTGTCCGGGCCGGCCCGTGCCGCCTACGTGCTGCGCGGCCTGGAAAGGCTTCCCGACCCCGCCGTGCGGGAGGTGCTGACGGCCGCGGGCGTGGCCGACCCGGTCGCCGCGCTGCGCCAGGCCGACCGCCTGCCCGCCCAGTACGCGCTGCTCGACTCCCCCGAGTTCGACCCGTGCTCGTTGCAGGCCCGGCCCACCGATCTGAAGCGGCGCAGGCAGCACACCAGGGCCGCGCTCGCCGCGGCCGCGGCCCTCGCCGTGTGCGGCGCGCTGGTCGCGCTGCCGGGCGGCGGCTGGGGTCCGGACGGCGCCGCCGCACCCGCCTACGCGCACAACCCGTCCGCCGAGGCCGCCCTGGACCCGGGCAGGCTGACCAGGATCGCCCCCACCGCCTGGCGGACCTCCGCGCGGCTCGACCTCTCCGTGTGGCCGGCCCGCGGCAACCTGGCCGGCGACACGGCCCTGCTGCGCCGGGCGCTCGCCGTCTGGGCCCGCCCCGGCGAGTCCGTACGGGTCTCGGCCACCCCCGGCACCGCCACGGGCGGCCCCGCGGGACCGCCGCAACTGCTCTACGCCGGCGACGTCGACAACGCGCGCGTGGTGCTGTTCCACGACGGCCTGCGTATCGCCCGCTATGCCGAGCCGAGGGACTCCGCGGCCGGGGCCGCCCTCGACTTCGCCCGGGTCGACGGCGCCGCCGGCGCGGAGGCGAGCGCGGTGGTGCTCGGCCGCTCCGACGGGAACGTCCGCTATCTGACGGCGCCCTGGGTGAAGGCGGCGGCCGAGCGGGACCTGCTCAAGCCGGACGCCGGGGCGATGGACCTCGGCCTCACGGGCGGCGTCACCGGGCCGCTGGCCAGCCCGGTCCAGCGCGGCGGCGGCTGCACCTCGTGGAACGTGCTCGAGCTGACCGGCGAACCCGGCACCCGGCTCCTGGCCGACCTCGGCGAACTGGCCCCCGCCCGCCTCACCACGGGCCGCCCCGATGCCCCGCGGGAGGCGTCCGGTGCGGCGGGGCTGCGCGCCTGGGCGCCGCTGGCCTGCTCGCTGGGTGCCGTGCGCGCACAGGGCGTCCGGTCGGTCAACGCCTGGGAGTACGCCGAGCAGCCGCTGCCCGACGCGACCGGTTCGGCCGCCGCGTGGATGTGCACCCGCGCCGAGACCTGGCGCGGCGACGGGACCCGGGTACTGGCCCAGTTCCACACGCCCGGTGGGAAGTACGCGGTGGTCGCGGCCCAGGCCGAGAACGTGCCCGCGTGCGGCGCCCGTGATCCGCACGTGCTGGCCGGAGTGCTCTGGAAGTCGCAGGCGGGCGCCTGGTACCTGCTCGCGGCCGGGGACCGGGACACCGCCTCGATCAGCGCGACCGGCGGGGTCAGCGCCTCCGCCCAGGGCCGCCTGCTCGCCGTACGGACCCGGCAGGGCGCACAGGCCGACCTGAAGGGGACGCTGGCCGACGGCAGGTCCGTCGCCGTGCTGCGTCAGAAGTGAGCGGTCGGCGCGGCGGGGTGTGACGAGCCGCGGTCGAACATCGGTCCTTGCCGGTCCGTTCGTGGGCCGGAATCGATCGGTAAGGTGTTCGTATGACTACCGGGGTTCGCCGCAGGATGGGAGTCGACGAGCGACGGCAGCAGTTGATCGGCGTCGCCCTCGAACTGTTCAGCCGCCGCTCGCCCGACGAGGTCTCCATCGACGAGATAGCGTCGGCGGCGGGTATCTCGCGCCCGCTGGTCTACCACTACTTCCCCGGCAAACTCAGCCTGTACGAGGCCGCGTTGAAGCGCGCCTCGGACGATCTGGCGGGCCGGTTCACGGAGCCGCACGAGGGCCCGCTGGGGGCGCGGCTGCTGCGGGTGATGCGCCGGTTCTTCGACTTCGTGGACGAGCACGGGCCCGGTTTCTCGGCCCTGATGCGGGGCGGCCCGGCGGTCGGCTCGTCGACGACGAACGCGCTCATCGACTCCGTCCGGCAGGCCGCTTACGACCAGATCCTTTCGCATCTGGGGATCGATCAGCCGCCCGCGCGGCTGGAACTGGTCGTCCGCTCGTGGATCTCGCTCGCGGAGTCGACGGCGCTGATCTGGCTGGACGGCCGGCGCATCCCGCGTGCCGAGCTGGAGGTCCAGCTCGTGCACGACTTCGGCGCGCTGGTCGCCGTCAGCGCCGCCCATGACGAGGAGATGGGCGCGCTCATGCGCCGGGCTTTCAAGGACGAGCCGGCCGAAGGCCCCTTCCTGGACCTGGTCGGCCGGCTCGTCGCTCTCGCCTCCTGACGCTGGTTGCCCCCTCGTCAGGCGTCGAACTTCCGGTAGGAGGCGTCGAGGTCGCGCACCTCGGCCGACGCGTGCAGCGCCAGGCCCTCGACCGGCTTCACATGCTCCCGCAGCGCCTGAAGGACCGCCTCCGTCAGACGCGCCTTGGTCTCGTCGGTGCGCCCGGCCAGCAGGCCGATGGTGACGTGCACGATCGCGTGCCCCTCGGTGTCCGGACCGACGGCCGTGTCCTCGGTCCGGCGGAACTGCGTCTTGCACGCCGGGGGCTTGGCCGCCGCGATCTCGACCGTGCGGGCGTGCAGCTCCCGCACGAAGGCACGCCGGTCGAAGGCGTCGGCCAACCGCTCGGAGTAGTCGACGGTGATCTGCGGCATGAGCTCTCCTGTTCCGGGCCGACCGGGGACCCGCGCTAGTGCCCCGACAGGCAACGTTCGCCCCGTCGCGACGCCCGGCACGCCCTCTCGCCGCACCGGCCGAAAGCCCAAGTACGTCCAGTACGAGGACTTCCGGCCGGCACACCGAGAGCACGCACCGGACGCCGCTCCTTCACGGGCAAACGTTGCCTGCCGCGGCACTAGTTCCTGAACACCGCGACCGTACGCGCCGGGACCGTGAACGTCCCGGTCGCCTTCTCGTACGACGAGGTCCTCACCACCGGATCGGCGCCCGCGGTCTGCACCGGGTGCAGCCGGTAGCCGGTCCCCGCGAGTTCCGCGACGCGCTGCCGCTGCCGTTCGGGCGTGGCGTTGAACACCACGACCAGGTCGCCGAGCCGCATGGTGATCACGCCGGGCGTCTCGTCGCCGCCCGACAGCGGGAAGGACAGCTTCCGCTGCACCTGCGCCGCCGTGGCCAGGGAGAAGGCCTGCTCGGTCGTGCGGATGCGCAGCAGGTCCCGGTACGCGGCCGAGGCCCCCTGGATCTGCGGGCAGCCCACCTTGACGGTGCTGAGCAGCGGCTTGGCGTACGGCCACTTGTCCTGGTTGTCGGCCGTCATGGGCAGCCCGCGGCCGAAGCCGTTGCCGTCGGCGCAGTTCCAGTGGATGGCGTTGAACCAGTCGCCGCTGTCGTAGGAGTTGCGGTCGAGGGACTTCGAGCGCAGCAGGTCGGTCCCTGCCTGGGACAGTGCGGGCCCCTGGGACAGCGCGGCCGTCGCCATGGCGAGGACCTGCATCCGGGCCCGGTCGTCCGCGCTCGTGGTGGACGGCAGCTTGTAGGCGAGGGCGTCGAACAGCGACTCGTTGTCGTGGGCGTCGGCGTAGGCGAGGGCGTCGCCGGGGGCGTCCGCGTACCCGGCGGGCGCACCGTTGTAGTCGACCTCGGCGCCGGTGACCTCCCTGCCGCCGGTGTCGGTGAAGCGGTACGCGGCGAGGTTGCCGCTCAGGCCGACCTTGATCAGGTCCTGGTAGTGCAGCAGGCGGGCCTTCTGTTCGGCCCTGCTGCCGTTGCTCCGGGAGGAGTTGGGGTCGGTGTACAGGCCGGAGGCGAAGCCCTGGACGCCCGGGTCGTCGTCGAAGGGGCCGCCGCCGCGGACCGCGTCACGGGCGCGGTCGGAGAAGGTCGCGATGCCCGTGCCCGCCATGTTCTTCTGCGTGGCCTGGACGAACCGCGCGTCGTCGGCGACCTCGCCGAAGTTCCAGCCCTCTCCGTACAGGATGATGTTCCTGCCGTCCACGCCGTCCTTCTTGAGCGTGAGCGCGTCGAGTGCCTTGCGGACGGCGAGCATGTTCGCCTTGGGGTGGTGGCCCATGAGGTCGAAGCGGAAGCCGTCGACCTTGTACTGCCGGGCCCAGGTGACGACCGAGTCGACGACGAGCTTGCCCATCATGGCGTTCTCGGGCGCGGTGTTCGCGCAGCAGGTGCTGTCGGCCACCGAGCCGTCGGCGAGGAGCCGCTGATAGTAGCCGGGCACGATCCGGTCGAGCACGGAGGTGTCCGCCTGGCCGGCGGCGGCCGTGTGGTTGTAGACGACGTCCATGACGACCCGCAGGCCGTCCTGGTTGAGCGCCTTGACCATCTGCCGGAACTCGACGGTACGGGCCGTGCCGTCCGGTTCGGTGGCGTAGGAGCCCTCGGGGACCGTGTAGTGGTAGGGGTCGTAGCCCCAGTTGTAGGCGTCCTTCGCGGCGGTCGCCGCCACGCACGCCTGCTGCCGCTCGGAGTCGGCCGGGTGGGCGGCCAGGTCGCAGTCCGGGGTGGCCTGGTCGGCCTTCCTCTCCGGGATGGTGGCGATGTCGAAGGCGGGCAGCAGGTGCACGTACGAGGTGCCCGCCTTCGCCAGGTCCCGCAGGTGGCGGGAGCCGTCGCTGTTCTTGTCGGTGAAGGCCAGGTAGGTGCCCTGGTCCCTGGCCGGGACGGTACGGTCCGCGACGGAGAAGTCCCGGATGTGCAGCTCCTGGATCTGGGCGTCCCTGAGCGGTACGGCCTTGGGCTTGGCCAGGCCCTGCCAGCCGCTCGGGGCCAGCGCACGGTCGTCGAGGTCGACGACGAGGCTGCGCTCGGAGTCCGCGGTGAGGGCGACCGAGTACGGGTCGGTGACCTTGTTGGTGACCACCTTGCGGACGGTGGGCGCCCACACGGTCACGACGTACCGGTAGGGCTTGTTCTTCCAGGACGCCGGGCCGGTGACGGACCAGACGCCGGTGGTGTCGTCGCGGTGCATGGCGACCGGCCTGCCGTCCAGTTCCAGGGCGACGTTCCGCGCGGTCGGCGCCCACACGCTCAGCGTGGGCCTGCCCTGGTGGAAGACGGGGCCGAGCTCCGCCTTGGTGGCGAGGGTGCCGTACACGTCGTCGAGCACGCCCGCGAGCTGGACGCCGGTCGCGGCGAGCACGGCGCCGTTCGCGGCCCGCTGGGACGCGACGATCTGGCCGCTCAGAGCCTCGCGGACGCGGGTGCGGTCGCGGGGGTCGACGGACCAGGCGGTGTAGTCCCTCAGGTGCGGGAATTTCGCCTTCTGGCTGTCGGTGAGCGTGGTCCTCGCCAGCCGCAGCCAGCGCTCGTCGTCGCTGGTCAGCGTTCCGTCCTGGACGGTGATCGAGCCGTCGTGGGAGTAGAGCAGCTGGGTGGAGGCGGCGCCTTCCACGCCCTTGAGGGCCACCGTGTCCCGGTCGATCCAGACCGCCTTCGAGGTGGTGAGGTCGAGGGCGCCCGCGCCGCCGGCGGGCTGCGGCAGCAGGGGCTTGTCCTGGCCGCTCATCAGCCACACCTCGTGGCCGTGGGCCGCCGTGAGGTCGAGGGACTGGTCGGTGGGCAGGTCCTTCTCGTCGCCCTTGTGGATGATGTAGCCGAGACTGGTGGCACCGTCGGTGAGCGGTACCTCGAAGACCGCGCCATAGGAGTCAGTCTTGACCGGCTGGAGGGGTTTCGACCAGTCGGTGGGGTTCGCGGCGCCGGTCCACACGTGCAGGCCCCAGCCGGCGTAGTTCCCGTCGGCTCGGTGGTAGTGGAGGACGGCCTTGGCCGGGTCCTGCGCCGGATACTCGGGGCGCGTGGTCCGTACGTCCTCCTTGCCCTGCTCGATCCAGACCTCGCCCGTCCGGGTGACGTCGATGGACCGGTCGGCGGAGACGTCCTTGTTGCCGTTCTTGTCGATGACCAGGAAGCCGACGTCGGAGGCGCCCGGCTTCAGCTTGACGTGGGCGAAGGCTCCGTAGGCGTCCCGGCCTATGAACGGGTGGCTGTCGGGCCAGGTGGTCGACTCGCCGTCGGCGAGGTCTCCCCAGGCGTACAGGCCCCAGTTCGCGTAGTCGCCGTCGGCGCGCTTGTAGTGGACGACGGCGTAGTCGCGGGAGGAGGCGGTGGGGACCTCGGGGGCCGGCGGGGTGCCGGTGGTGGAGGCCGCGGTCGCGCTCGCCGTGCGGCCCGCCGAGTCGACGACGACCGCCTTGTAGCGCAGGGCGGTGCCGGCCGGGACGGTCCGGGGCAGGGTCTGGGTGACCCGGTAGGGGGCGTGGTCGGCGGAGCCCAGCACCTTCCAGGGGCCGTTGCCGGTCTGCGCGGCGAAGACGACCCGGTTGAGCTGCCCGCCGGTGACGTCGGCGCTCAGCTCGACGGTGCCGGTGGCGCCCGGGCCGGGGGGTGTGAGGGTGACGGCCGGCTTGGCGGCGGGCCGGTCGAGGGTGCCCGCGGCCTTGAGGACGACGGACGATCCGGCCGGGACGGTGACGGTGACCTTGCGGTCGGCGCCGGAGGTCACGGCGGCCTCGGTGCCGTACACCCCGCGGTACGTCATCCGCGCCGAGCCGGTGGCGAACGTGGCGGTCCGCGCCTCGCCCGCGTTGTTGAAGGCGACGACGTACTCGGCCCCGGTCCGGGCGTCGGTGCGGGTGAGGGCGTAGACGCCGGGCCCGTCCGCCGCGTACCGCTCGGTCTGGACTCCGTCCGCGAGGGCCGGGTTGTCCTTGCGGAGCTTCGCGAGGGCGGCGATCTGCCGGTAGAGCGGCGCGGTGGTGTCGTAGGCGTCGCTCGCGTGGCCGCGGTCGGTGCCGATCCGGTCGTCGTCGAGGTAGTCGGCGACCTTGGAGGCGAACATGGTCTGGCGGGCGTCCTTGTCGCCGCCGGAGCCGGTGAAGCCCTGCTCGTCGCCGTAGTAGACGACGGGGTTGCCGCGGCTGAGGAACATCAGCTCGTTGGCGAGCCTGTCCTTGCGCAGGATCTCGGCGTCGGTCGCCTTCGGGTCGTCCTGCTTGAGGAAGTACCCGATGCGGCCCATGTCGTGGTTGCCGAGGAAGGTGACCTGCTCGTAGGCGTTGGCCTTGTCGGTCGTGTACCTGTAGTCGTCGCCGAAGACTCCCGCGAGCCTCTTCGCGCTGCCGCCCTGGGAGGTGTAGGCGCGGGCCGCGTCCTGGAACGGGAAGTCGAGCGTGGCGTCGAGGCGGCCCTCGGTCACGTACGGGGCGTTCACGGCGGTGTCGGCGGAGTAGACCTCGCCGAACATGAAGAAGTCCTTGCGGCCGTGGGCGGCGGCGTAGGCGTCGAGCGCCGTGGCCCACTGGGTCCAGAACTCCATGTCGACGTGCTTGACGGTGTCGATGCGGAAGCCGTCGACGCCGAAGTCCTTCACCCAGCGCTGGTAGATCCTCTCCGTGCCGCTGACGACCTCGGGACGCTCGGTCCACAGGTCGTCGAGGCCGGAGAAGTCGCCGTAGGTGGAGTTCTCACCGGTGTAGGTGGAGTCGCCGCGGTTGTGGTACATCGTCGGGTCGTTGAGCCACGACGGGACCTTGACGTTCTTCTTGGCGGCCGGGACGGCCGGTGTGCGCGGGAAGGAGGAGGCGTCGACGGCGGGGAACTTCTTCGTGCCGTCCGCGTACTCGGCGTCGTCGAACGGGCGGCCGTCCTTGGTCAGGTAGGGGAAGGCGCCCTTGGACAGGTACTCGTGGGAGCCGCCCTCGTAGTCGATGACGTCGGCGGTGTGGTTGGTGATGACGTCGAAGAAGACCTTCATGCCCTTGGCGTGTGCCTTGGAGATGAGGGTCGTGAGGTCCTTGTTGGTGCCGAAGTGCGGGTCGACCTGGGTGAAGTCGGTGATCCAGTAACCGTGGTAGCCGGCCGACGCGTCCTTGCCGGTCCCCTGCACGGGCTGGTTCTTGAAGATCGGCGCCAGCCAGATGGCCGTGGTGCCCAGGCCCTTGATGTAGTCGAGCCGGTTGGTCAGGCCCTTGAGGTCGCCGCCCTGGTAGAAGCCCTTGTCGGTGGGGTCGTAGCCGGTGACGAGCCGTGAACCGGTCAGCCCGCCCCGGTCGTTGGCGGTGTCCCCGTTGGCGAAACGGTCCGGCAGGACGAAGTAGAACTGCTCCCGGGTGCTGTCGTGCCGGGCGGGCTCGGCCGCGAGCTTCGCGTCCGAGGGCGGCGCGGGCGGCTTTTCGGCGGCCCGCGCCGTCAGCGGCGGGAGGAGCGCTGCGGCAATCGCGGCCGCGGTGACGGCGGCGACGCGTCTGCCTGACGGGGTGCGGCGCCGCGAGGGCGCCGGCCATCTCGGTATCACGGGGTGAACTCCTTGGCGGTACGGATCACTTGACTGCGACCCCTCGCCCCGGCCATCAACAGGGCCACCGGGTGCGGCCGCGAACGTATCGCCTGCGCAAGCGTTACTGCAATACCTCTGAAACTCATGGCAACTTTTTTCACGCAACCGGCCACCCGCTCCGGCGGAGGCCGGCGCTCCGGGAGTGGAGCGCCAGCCCCGCCGTCACGGGAAGCAGCGCGTAGCCGTGCCCCCAGTGCCCGGGGAGCAACCGGGGGGAGAAACCGGCCGCGGGAGCAGGCGTGGGGTCGTCAGCAACTCGACTTGCCCGCGTAGATGGCGAGGGCGGTGTTCGGGGCGACCGATGCCTTGAACCAGCCGCTGCCGTCCACCGTGACGGTCCTGTTGCTCTGCACATCGCAGTAGGTGCCCGCGGGGAGCGAGGTCTGGTAGGAGCGGTCGGCCGTCGTGTTCTCGTGGTTGATCACCACATACCCCTTGTTGCCGCGGCCGAACACGATGAGGTTGTTGCCGTTGTCCCACCAGTTCGTCACCGCCTGGCCGCGCGTGGCGTTGCGGAAGGCGACCATGGACTTGATCTCCGGCCAGGCGTGCTGGCACTTCCAGCCGTCCTGCCAGCAGGCGTTGACCTTGCCGCCGTTGGGGGGACCGGCGTCCGCGTCGGACCACTCGTAGGCGGAGTTGATGTCGGGGGCGCCGTAGGGCCAGGCCAGCATGAAGACGTTGGCCAGCGTGTAGTTCGCGCCGTTCTTGTAGCTGAGGGTCGAGCCGTTGCGCTCGGTGTCGTGGTTGTCGACGAAGACGCCGGCCACCGAGCTGTTCATGTAGCCCCAGCCCTCGCCGTAGTTCTTGAGGTAGGCGAGCTTCTCGTTGCTGAGGACCCGCTTGAGGTCGTAGGCGTAGCGGAACTCCTGGACGTCGCCGTTGCCGGTGTACTCGGTCGGCTGGACCGCTTCCCCGGCGCCGTAAATGACCTCCTGCTTCCAGTAGGCGGAAGGGTTCTTCAGACGCGACTTGATGTTGGCCAGGTCGGCGGCCGGGATGTGCTTGGCCGCGTCGACACGGAAGCCGTCGACGCCCAGGGAGAGCAGGTCGTTCATGTAGCCCGCGATGGCCTGGCGGACGTAGTCCGACCCGGTCCTGAGGTCGGCGAGGCCCACCAGTTCGCAGTACTGGACGTTGTAGCGGTCCTGGTAGTTGGTGATGCCGGTCCTGCAGTCGTTGAAGTCGTTGTTCGAGTACAGGCCCGGGTAGCCGTACTTGGTGTACGAGGAACCGCCGGTGCCGGTGCCGCCGCCCGCCGACATGTGGTTGATGACGGTGTCGACGACGACCTTCACCCCGGCCGCGTGGCAGGTGTTGACCATGCTCTGGAACGCCGCCCGGTCACCCAGCCGCCCGGCGATCTTGTAACTCACCGGCTGGTACGACGTCCACCACTGCGGGCCCTGGATGTGCTCGGCGGGCGGGGAGACCTGGACGTAGCCGTAGCCGGCCGGGCCGAGGGTGTTCGCGCACTCCTTGGCGACCGAGGCGTAGTTCCACTCGAAGAGGACCGCGGTGACGTCCTTGGTGCCGGGCGGGGAGGCGGCGGCGGGCGTCGCCAGGGCCGCGGAGGCGGCCACGGCGAGGGCGGCCGCGTATGAAAGGGGTCTGCGGATGGCCATGTGGGGGTTCCTTCTTCGTTGAAGGCTCTTGCTGAAAGGTTCAGCAAGTCGTTGACCCCGGATGGTAGAAGGCCCGCTGCCTCAACGGGCAGCGGGCCGTGTGGAGTTGATGTGAAACTGTGACCTGCCGGCTCAGGCCGTGGTCCACCACACCGTCGTGTCGGAGGGAACCTTCGCCTCGCCGTCCGCCTCCGTGACCTCGCCGCTCGTGAGCAGCACCCGGCCGTACGCCGGGATGGTCACCGACTCGCCGGTCGTGTTCGCCACGCAGACGAACTCGCCACGCCGGAAGGCGAGGACGCCCTCGGGCGCGCGCAGCCACTCCACCGCCTCGCCGGCGCCCAGGTCGCGGTGGGCACGGCGGGCGGCCAGGGCCGAGCGGTACAGCTCCAGGGTGGTGCCCGGCACGCCCTGCTGGGCCTCCACGCTCAGCCGGCCCCAGTCCGCGGGCTGCGGAAGCCAGCTGCCTCCGGCGCCGAAGCCGTAGGAGGAGCCCTCGCGGGTCCACGGGATGGGCACGCGGCACCCGTCGCGGAACCCGTCCTGGCCCTCGCCCCGGAAGTACGCCGGGTCCTGGCGCACCTCGTCCGGCAGGTCCACGACGTCCGGCAGGCCCAGTTCCTCGCCCTGGTAGACGTACGCCGAACCGGGCAGCGCCAGCATCAGCAGCGTGGCCGCGCGCGCCCGGCGCAGGCCGAGCTCGCGGTCGCCCGCGCTGCGGATCTGGGTGCCGAGGCCGGGCGGGTTGGCGAACCGGGTGGCGTGCCGGGTGACGTCGTGGTTGGACAGCACCCAGGTGGCCGGGGCACCCACCGGGCGCATGGCCTCCAGGGTGCGGTCGATGACCTCGCGCAGTTCGCCGGCGTCCCACTCGGTGCCCAGGTACTGGAAGTTGAACGCCTGGTGCAGTTCGTCGGGGCGCACGTAGTTCGCGGTCCGCTCGACGGTCGGGGTCCACGCCTCCGCGACGAAGATCCGGTCGCCCGAGTACTCGTCGAGGATGTGCCGCCACTGGCGGTAGATCGCGTGCACGCCGTCCTGGTCGAAGAACGGCATGACATCGTTGCCCAGCAGCTTCAGCTGGTCGTGGCTGCCGAGGTCGGGCAGGCCCTCGGCCTTGACCAGGCCGTGCGCCACGTCGATGCGGAAGCCGTCGACACCCATGTCGAGCCAGAACCGCAGGATGGAGCGGAACTCGTCCCCGACGGCCGGGTGGTCCCAGTTGAAGTCGGGCTGCTCGGGCGCGAACAGGTGCAGGTACCACTCGCCCGGGGTGCCGTCCGGCTCGGTGACCCTGGTCCAGGCGGGCCCGCCGAAGATGGACTCCCAGTCGTTGGGCGGGAGTTCGCCGTCCGCGCCCTTGCCGGGGCGGAAGTGGTAGCGGTCCCGCGACGGGGAGCCGGGGCCCTCCGCGAGCGCGCGCTTGAACCACTCGTGCTGGTCGGAGGAGTGGTTGGGCACGATGTCGACGATGATCCGCAGACCCAGCGCATGGGCGTCGCGGATCAGCGCGTCGGCGTCCAGCAGGTTGCCGAACATGGGGTCGACGGCCCGGTAGTCGGCGACGTCGTAGCCGGCGTCGGCCTGCGGGGAGGCGTAGAACGGGCTGAGCCAGACGGCGTCCACACCGAGGTCGCGCAGGTACGGCAGGCGGGAGCGTACGCCCTCCAGGTCGCCCATGCCGTCGCCGTCGCTGTCGGCGAAGCTGCGCGGATAGACCTGGTAGATCACCGCGTCCCGCCACCAGTCGCGGCGCGGGGCGACGGTGGTGGCAGCCGCTTCGGAGAGGGGGGATTCGGCCGGGAAGTGCTGCTTGCTCATGGCGTCCTTGGTGCGTCGGGTGTGCCCCTGCTCCGGCGTGGGCGAGAGCTCGGGGGCGATTGCTTGTCGTGGGCAGGGGTGACGGCGTCCGGGTGATGAGGCGGCCGCGGTGCCCGCGGGGTCAGGGGCCCCCTCGCTCGGAGAGCTTCGGGGTGGGCACCGCGGCCGCCACCCGCGCGGGTCAGGCGCGCGGGAGCCGTTGTCGGGCGCGTGGGGGTCAGCCCTTGGTGCCGCCCGCGGTGAGGCCGGTGACGAGGTTTTTCTGGACAAGGTAGAAGAAGACCGACACAGGAACAGCGATCAACACCGCGGTGGCGGCCATGTAGTTCCACTGGGCGTCGTGCTCGCTGACGAAGCTCTGCAGGCCGACCGCGAAGGTGTACTTGGAGTCGTCCAGCATGAAGGTGGTCGCGAACGCGACCTCGCCGACGGCCGTGATGAAGTTGTAGAAGGCCGCGACGGCCAGCCCCGGGCGGGCCAGCGGCAGGATCAGCCGTACGAAGGTGCCGAAGGGGCTGAGCCCGTCGATGCGTCCCGCTTCGTCGATCTCGAAGGGGATGGTGTCGAAGTATCCCTTGAGCAGCCAGGCGCTGTAGGGCACGGCCGTGGTGCAGTTGATGATGATCAGGGCCCAGTAGGTGTCGATGAGGCCGAACCGGCCGAAGATCTCGTACATCGGCACGATCAGGATGGCGATCGGGAAGGCCTGGGTGAGCAGCAGCACCCACATCAGCTGCTTGTAGCCGGGGAAGCGCATGCGCGAGACCGCGTAGCCGGTGGTGGCGGCCACGAAGACACCGATCAGGGTGGTGCCGAGGGCCACGATCATCGTCGACTTGAGCCAGTCGAAGAAGGCGGTGTGCTGCAGCACGAAGCTGTAGTTGGAGAAGGTGAGCTTGCCGAAGATCTTGCCGGGGTGCAGGTAGTCGTCCTTGTCCGGGCCGAGCGACAGGAAGAACAGCCAGACCACCGGGGCCAGCGCGACGAGGCTCGCCACGGCGAGGCCGCCGTGCAGGAGGGCGCTGCCGAGCGGGCCGCGCTCGCCCCGCCGGCGGGTCCGGTGCGGGGGCGGCGGGGCGGACGCCGGTCCGGCCGGTGTCTTCTCGAGGGTCGTGGTGCTCATGGGGGCGGCTCCTGCGGCGTCAGACGGCGAGCTGGTCATTGCGCTTCAGCCAGCGGAAGTAGAAGGAGGTGAAGACGGTGAGGATCGACAGCAGCAGTACGCCGTACGCGGCGGACTGGGCGAAGTCGCGCGGCTGCTGTCCGAAGCCCAGGTAGTAGGCCCAGGTGACGAGGATCTGGGCGTCGGGCGCGCTGTAGGGGCCGAACAGCAGGAAGATGATGGCGAACTGGTTGAAGGTCCAGATGACGCCGAGCAGCACCACGGTGGAGCTGACCGAGCGCAGACCGGGCAGCGTGACGTACCGGAACCGCTGCCAGGCGTTCGCGCCGTCCATCTCCGCGGCCTCGTAGAGCGCGGAGTCGATGGACTGCAGGCCGCCGAGAAGCGAGAGCATCATGAACGGCACACCGCACCAGGTGTTGACCATGATCGCGGCGAACCGCTGCCAGAAGGTGTCCTCCAGCCACTGCGGCTGGGGCAGGTGCAGATTGCCGAGCACCTGGTTGAGCACGCCGGAGTCGGCGAGCATGATCCGCCAGGAGAAGACCGTGACGAAGGTCGGCACGGCCCAGGGCAGGACCAGCATCAGCCGGTAGAAGGTGCGGCCGCGCAGCTTCTGGTTGAGCATGAGCGCGAGGCCGAGGCCGATGGTGTAGTGCAGGAACACGCAGGCGGCCGTCCAGAAGACGGTCCACAGGAAGTGCGACCAGAACCGGTCGTAGGAGGTGGGGCCGAACAGGATGTCCTGGTAGTTGTCCAGCCCGATGAACTTGTAGGTGGCCTCGATGTGGTTGACGCCGATGGTGCGCGCCGAGTTGAGGCTGTTGGCGTCGGTGAGGGTCAGGTAGAAGCCCCGCACCAGGGGATAGCCCACGAGGCCGCCGAGGACGACGACCACCGGCGCGATCATCGCGTAGGCGTACCAGTACTTCTGGAAGCCGTTCTTCAGGCGCTGCCCCAGCCCGGGCCGAGGCGCGCGGTCACCGCGGCGCCTGCCGGTCGCGCGGTCGATGGCGACTGTCATGGTTCGACACCTTTTGCAAGATCAGGGAGTTGGGCTGGGCACAGGCCGGTGGCCGTCGGAGTCCTCCCCTTCACGGGAGCACTCCGACGGCCACGACGGCTCACTTGCTGAAGTCGGGGACCAGCTTGGCGATCGCGATTTCCGCGTTGCTCAGGCCCTTGTCCAGGGACTCCTTGCCGGCTGCGATCTTGGGCAGCTCGGTGTCGAGCGGGCCCCACAGGGAGCCGTACTCGGGCAGCGCCGGGCGCGGCTGGGCGGCGGGCAGGACGCCCTGGTAGCCCGCGATGCCGGGGTCGGCCTTGACCTCGTCGGTGTAGGCGTCGTCGCGGGTGGGGAGCGTGGAGTTCTTCAGCGCGATGGCCTCCTGGGACTTCGCCGAGGTCATGAAGTTCACGAACTTCAGGGCCGCGTCCTGGTGGGCCTTGTCCGAGCCGGCGTAGACCGAGAGGTTGTGTCCGCCGGTCGGGGCGCCCGCCTTGCCGGAGGAGCCGGCCGGGACGGTGGCGATGCCCAGGTTGGACTTCTCCGTGAACGCGGAGCCCTTGTAGAAGTTCGTGATCTCCCAGGGACCCTGGATGATCGCGGCGACCTTGCCGTTGACGAACGCGTCCTGGATGTGGGCGTAGGCGTCGGCGGTGGTGTCGGCCTTGTGCAGGCCCTTGCCGTCGAACAGGCCGAGCCAGGTGCCGTAGGCCTTCTTGGCGGGCGCCGAGTTCATCGTGATCTTCTTGGCGTCGGCGTCGACGGTGTTGGTGCCCTCGCCGTAGAGGAAGCTCTGGGCGTAGTAGGCCTGGGTGGAGCCCCAGTAGCCGTCGACGCCGGTCTTGTCCTTGATCTTGGCGGCGGCGGACTTCAGCTCGTCCCAGGTCTTGGGGGCCTCGGCGATGCCGGCCTTCTTGAACAGGGCCTTGTTGTAGACCAGGGCCAGGGTGTCGGTGACGAAGGGGACGCCGTAGGTCTTGCCCTCGTACTGGGCCTGCGTGACCAGGCTGGGCTGGAACTTGTCCTGGTCGGCGAGGGCCTCGGTGCCGTCCAGCGGCACGAAGTAGCCCTTCTTGGCGAAGGCCGGGGTCCAGCCGACCTCGGAGCGCAGCACGTCCGGGGCGCCCTTGGAGCCGGCGGCCGTGTCGAACTTGTTCTGGGCCTGGTCGAACTGGACGTTGACGTACTTGACCTTGATGTCCTTGTTGGCCGCTTCGAACTGCTTGACCAGGGCCTGGTACGTCGGTGCCTCGTTGGTGGCGTTGGAGGTGTCCCACCAGGTGATGGTCACCGGACCGTCCGACTTGTCGCCGTTGTCGCTCCCGCCGCACGCCGTCGCCGTGAGGGCGAGGGACGCCACCAGCGCGGTGGCCGCTATGCCACGCCGCATGAGTTCTCCTTGAGGGTTAAGCCCGTGAACAGGTAACGGCCCCGTCCGCCGCCCTGCCGACTTTCCGACCGCGCCATTGCCGCCGCCGGGCGACCGGAAACGTAACAGCGTTGCAAGCCTGGCGAAAGACCTTGCAGAAAAAAAGTGCAAGACACCGCGTCAGTTACCACTTCGTGACCCGCCCCTGCGGGTCCTACGGCCCCGATTTCACGCGGACAGGCGGCCCGTCGGACACTTGTGCAAGACTCTGCAAGCCCTTGCCAGACAGTGGCGGGGGAGGAATCATCCCGTTGCGGACCGGACGCCGAGACCCGGACGTCGACCGGACGCCGACCGAACACGAGGGATCGCGATGACGCAGCAGCCCGCAGCGGGCCGTTCAACGGCTCGCGCCAGGCGCCCCATCGGTGGGCAGGGCGGGGGACGACCGGTACAGTCCGGTCACGTGACCACACGGCTTGCCGACATCGCCGCCCAGGCGGGGGTGAGCGAAGCGACCGTCAGCCGCGTCCTGAACGGGAAGCCCGGCGTCGCCGCCACGACCCGCCAGTCCGTGCTGGCCGCCCTCGACGTCCTCGGCTACGAACGCCCGGTGCGGCTGCGGCAGCGCAGCGAGGGCCTGGTGGGACTGATCACCCCGGAGCTGGAGAACCCGATCTTCCCGGCGCTGGCGCAGGTCATCGGCCAGACGCTGACCCGGCAGGGATACACCCCGGTGCTCGCCACCCAGACCCCCGGCGGGTCCACGGAGGACGAGCTGACCGAGATGCTGGTGGACCGCGGGGTCGCCGGGATCATCTACGTCTCCGGTCTGCACGCGGACACCACGGCCGACATGGAGCGCTACGAGCGCCTGCGCGCCCAGGGCGTGCCCTACGTCCTCGTGGACGGCTTCTCCCCCAAGGTGCAGGCGCCGTTCATCTCCCCCGACGACCGGGCGGCGATGACCCTGGCGGTCACCCACCTCGCCTCCCTGGGGCACACCCGCATCGGCCTGGCCCTCGGTCCGAAGCGCTTCGTCCCGGTGCAGCGCAAGATCGAGGGCTTCGTCCGCGCCATGCGGGACCAGCTCGGCCTGGCCGCGGACGTCGTCGAGTCGGAGCTGGTCCAGCACTCCCTCTACACCCTGGAGGGCGGCCAGGCCGCGGCCACCGCGCTCATCGAACGGGACTGCACGGCGATCGTCTGCGCCAGCGACATGATGGCGCTCGGCGCCATCCGCGCGGCCCGGCAGCGCGGTCTGGAGGTCCCCCGGGACGTCTCCGTGGTGGGCTTCGACGACTCCCCGCTGATCGCCTTCACCGACCCGCCCCTGACGACCATACGCAAGCCGGTGCCGGCGATGGGCCAGGCCGCGGTGCGCACGCTGCTGGAGGAGATCGGCGGGACGCCCGCGCCGCACAGCGAGTTCGTCTTCATGCCGGAGCTGGTGGTGCGCGGCTCGACCGCTTCGGCCCCCGGGGACCGCCCTCGCCCCTGAGGCGGAGAACATGCGAACGGAACCCGACCGGGGGATGATCGGTGGACGAACGCTTTTCTGGCAGACTCTGTGCCTATGGGTGACTCGACCGTGACACGCCGGGAAGGCCGGGAAAAGGCCGTTCCACACCTCGTCACGGACGAGCGGCGCCCCACCGCCCTGGAGCGGCTGCGCACACCCCGCCACCCGCGGCTGTGGTTCGAGATCCTGCTGATCGCGGTGAGTTACTGGACGTACTCGCTGATCCGCAACGCGGTCCCGGAGCAGAAGGCCCAGGCGCTGCGCAACGCGGACTGGATCTGGACCGCCGAGCACCGGCTCGGCATCGCCGTCGAACACGCGGTCAACCACGCCGCGAACTCGGTGACTTGGCTGATCATCGGCATGAACTACTACTACGCGACGCTGCACTTCATGGTCACCATCGGCGTCCTGGTGTGGCTCTACCGCACGCACCCCGGCCGCTACGCGGCGGCCCGGCTCACGCTGTTCGTGACGACGGGCGTGGCCCTGCTCGGCTACTACGTGTACCCGCTGGCGCCCCCGCGCCTGATGACCGGCGGCCGCTTCGTGGACACGGTCCAGGTGCACCACACCTGGGGTTCCATGGCCTCGGGCGACCTGAAGAACATGTCCAACCAGTACGCCGCGATGCCGTCCATGCACATCGGCTGGTCCCTGTGGTGCGGGCTGACCGTCTTCGCCCTGAGCGCGGTCCCGTGGCTGCGCGTCCTCGGGCTGCTCTACCCCGTGGCCACCCTGGTCGTCATCGTCGCCACCGCCAACCACTTCTGGCTCGACGCGGTGGGCGGCGTCCTGTGCCTCTCCTTCGGCTTCACGGCGGTCCGCGTCTGGTACGGGGCGCTGCCGCACGCGCTGCCGCGACTGACGCCGGCGCTGCGGCCGACGGAGGCGTAGGCGCCCGCGGTGGTGTCACCGGGCCGCCGTTGCGCCGAACGGCCGTCTCGCTGAACGGCCGCCGTCCCACTGCGGCCGCTTCACTGCACGGCCGCTTCACTGCACGGCTGCTTCACTGCACGGCTGCTTCCCTGAGCGGCCGCTTCACGCGCCGTAGAACAGCTCCTCCATGACCGACCGGGCCCGGCGGGCCGTCCGCCGGTACGCGTCGAGCATGTCGCCCGCGTGCCCCGGCCCGTAGCCCAGGTACCGCCCCACCGCGGCCAGCTCCCGGGACTCGGTGGGGAACGTGTCCCCGGCCCGCCCCCGGACCAGCATCACCGCGTTGCGCACCCGGGTGGCCAGCACCCACGCCTCGTCGAGCGTCGAGGCGTCCTCCGGGGACACAAGGCCCGCCTCCCGCGCCGCCGCCAGCGCCTCACGCGTGCGCGTGGTCCGCAGCGACGCCTCCCCCGCCGCGTGCCGCATCTGGAGCAGCTGCACGGTCCACTCCACGTCGGAGAGCCCGCCCGGACCCAGTTTGGTGTGCAGCTTGGGATCGGCGCCGCGCGGCAGCCGCTCGGACTCCATCCGGGCCTTCAGCCGCCGGATCTCCCGTACCGCGTCCTCGCGCAGCCCGCCGCGCGGATACCGCAGCGGATCGATCAGCTCGACGAACCGCCGCCCCAGGTCCTCGTCCCCGGCCACCGGCTCGGCCCGCAGCAGCGCCTGCGACTCCCACACCAGCGACCACCGCCGGTAGTACGCCTCGTACGACTTGAGCGTGCGCACCAGCGGCCCGGACTTCCCCTCGGGCCGCAGATCCGCGTCGACCAGCAGCGGCGGATCCGCGCTCGGGACCTGGAGCAGCCGGCGCATCTCGGCGACCACCTTGGCCGCGGCCTCGGCGGCCTCCCGCTCGTCGGCGCCCTCCCACGGCTCGTGCACGAACAGCACGTCCGCGTCCGAGCCGTAGCCCAGCTCGTGCCCGCCGAAGCGTCCCATGCCGATGATCGCGAACCGGGTCGGCAGGGTGTCCCCCCAGCCCTTGCGCACGACCGCCCGCAGGGTGCCGGCCAGCGTCGCCGCCGTCAGGTCGGACACCGCGCCGCCCACCCGGTCCACGAGCGCGCCCTGGTCGGCCTCGGCGGGCCGGGTCTCGGTGCCGTAGGAGCCGACGATGTCGGCGGCGGCCGTACGGAACAGCTCCCGCCGCCGCACGCCGCGCGCCGCCGTGACCCCCTGCTCGGCGGTCTCGGCGCGGCGGACGGCGGCGAGGACCTCCTGCTCGAGCTGGGCGCGCCCGCGCGGTCCGAGGCCGCCCGCGTCGCCGTCGCCCAGCAGGGCCACGGCCTCGGGTGCGCGCATCAGCAGGTCGGGCGCGAGCCGCCCGGCCGACAGCACCCGGGCGAGGTTCTCGGCGGCGGCCCCCTCGTCCCGCAGCAGCCGCAGATA
This sequence comes from Streptomyces sp. NPDC087787, assembly GCF_044743035.1. NCBI lineage: Bacteria > Bacillati > Actinomycetota > Actinomycetes > Kitasatosporales > Streptomycetaceae > Streptomyces > Streptomyces sp. NPDC087787. The sequence goes on along the minus strand of NZ_JBIUVQ010000001.1, from coordinate 361,677 downwards.
CCAGGGGGTCTTGCCGAGCGCGTCCGACACCTTGCGGAAGTTCAGCAGCCCGGCGTCCGGGTCGGCGGAGTCCGCGAACCATCCCAGCAGCACGGGCAGCAGGGTCCGCTGGATGGCCGACTTCCTGGTGACGCCGGACGCCAGCGCCTCCAGGTGCCGCAGCGCGGCGGCCGGGTCGGCGTACCCGAGCGCGACCAGCCGCTCCCGCGCCGCGTCCGGCCTCAACCTGGCCTCGCCCGGCGCGAGTTGGGCGACCGCGTCGAGCAACGGCCGGTAGAACAGCTTCTCGTGCAGCCGGCGTACGACGCTGGTGTGCCGTTTCCACTCGCGGGTCAGCTCGGTGATCGGGTCGCTGCGCAGCCCGAGCGACCGTCCGAGCCGGCGCAGATCGGCCTCGTCCTCGGGAACGAGGTGGGTGCGCCGCAGCCGGAACAGCTGGATGCGGTGCTCCAGGGAGCGCAGGAACCGGTAGGCGTCGTCGAGCTGCACGGCGTCCACGCGGCCGACGTACCCGCCTGCGGCCAGTGCCTGCAACGCGTCCAGGGTGGAGCCGCTGCGCAGCGACGGGTCGGTCCGCCCGTGCACCAACTGAAGGAGCTGCACGGCGAATTCGACGTCCCTGAGGCCGCCGGGGCCGAGTTTCAGCTCGCGCTCGACCTCGGCCACGGGGATGGTCTCGACCACGCGGCGGCGCATCTTCTGCACGTCGGCGACGAAGTTCTCGCGCTCGGCGGCCTGCCAGACCATCGGGGCGAGTGCGGCGATGTACTGGCCGCCGAGCTCCGGGTCGCCGGCCACCGGGCGGGCCTTGAGCAGCGCCTGGAACTCCCAGGTCTTGGCCCACCGCTGGTAGTAGGCGACATGGCTGCTGAGGGTGCGCACCAGCGGCCCGTTGCGGCCCTCGGGCCGCAGGTTGGCGTCGACCGGCCAGATCGAGCCCTCCACGGTCGTCTCGGAGCAGATCCGCATCATGTGCGAGGCGAGCGCGGTCGCGGCGCGCAGGGCCTTGACCTCGTCGGCGCCGTTCACGGCCTCACCGACGAAGATCACGTCGACGTCGGAGACGTAGTTGAGCTCGTGGCCGCCGCACTTGCCCATCGCGATCACCGCGAGCCGGCACAGCGCGTCGTCCTCGGGCGCGGCGGCCCGCGCGATCCGGAGCGCGGCGCGCAGGGTGGCGGTGGCGAGGTCGGCGAGCTCGGCGGCGGTCTCGGCGACATCGGTGGTGCCGCACACGTCGCGGGCGGCGATGGACAGCAGGCAGCGCCGGTAGGCGACGCGCAGCGCGACCGGGTCGCCGGCCTCGGCCAGCCCCTGCTCGAACTCCTCGACCCCCGGGTGCAGGTCGCGCGGCTCGTAGGTGACCAGCGCCCGCCAGTCGCCGGCGTGCCGGGCGAGGTGGTCGCCGAGGGCGGCGGAGGCGCCGAGCACCCCGAGCAGCCGGTCGCGCAGCGGCTTGGCCGCTATCAGGGTGTCGAGCAGCTCGCGGCGGGCCTTGGACTCCGGCTGCGCCTCAAGGAGCCGGACCAGACCGGCCAGCGCGAGGTCGGGGTCGGCGGTGGCGCCCAGCGCCTCCAGCAGCACCGGATCGTCCCTGAGCGGCGCGAGGTCCGGACCGTCCAGCAGCCGCTCGGCGTCCGTGGCATGGATGAAGCCGTGCCGCAGCAGCCGCGTGAAGGTACTGCTCCTGCGCCCCGGCGCCGTCATCCCGGCCTCCCGTCGGATCCAGCCCGTCCTGGCCAGAGCCTATCCGGACTCGGGGACGGGGGCCCTGACGGCGACCCCACCCCGGCGCCCTGAAGGCGTGCGGTTCCCTCGCGTCACCGCGTCTCTGCGGCGCTGGTCTCGTCCTTCTCCGCGGGAGCGCCGAGATCGTAGGTCTCCTCATCGGACACGAAGGGGGTGTCCCAGCCACGGTGCGCCAACGCGATGCGGTGGATGCCTTCGCGGATCATCTCCGCCTCCGACACACCCAGACGGGCGGCGGCCTCCTTGATCAGGAGTAGGTCGCTGTCGTCGACGCGGGCATGGATGCGCTGCGCTTCAGTGCCATGGGGACATGGGGACATGGTGCCGGTGATGCACCAGCGGCAACACACTTGGCCGCGCCCGCAGACCGTGTCACCCGTAGGTGTGTCGGCCGACCTGTTCACATCACTCAGAGTGGCCGCCGTGTCTACCGTCAGGCACATCGCGATACGACGCGTACGACGGAGGGGTCCGGATGTCGGTGGACGGTGAGGCGGTACGGCTCAGGAGCGAGGCGGACGAGCCGGGGTGGGAGGTGGACCCGGACGACGACTGGGGCATCGCGGTCGTCGCCACCGTGGGGCGGCAGCTGAGGCTGCGGCGGGAGGCGGCGGGGATGCGGGCCGGCGAGTTCGCGACGGCGGTCGGGTACGGCGAGGATCTCGTCTACAAGATCGAGGGCGGGAAGCGGATCCCCCGGCCCGAGTACCTGGACAAGGCGGACGAGGTGCTGGGCGCGGGCGGGCTGCTTTCGGCGATGAAGGAGGACGTGAAGCGGGTCCGGTACCCGAAGAAGGTCCGGGACCTGGCCAAGCTGGAGTCCCAGGCGGTCGAGATCGGGCTGTACAGCAACCACAACGTCCACGGCCTCCTGCAGACCGAGGACCACATGCGTGCTCTGTTCGACGTATGGCTCCCGGCCTACTCGGAGGAGGAGACCGAGCGCATGGCAGCCGCACGTCTGGCGCGGCGCGCGATCTTCGAGAGGTCACCGGCGCCGACCCTCAGCTTCGTCCAGGAAGAGGTGACGCTCCGCCGCCCGGTCGGGGGCAGAATGGTGTGGCGCGGGCAACTCGAACGCCTTCTGGAACTGGGTGAGTTGCGCAACGTGTCGATCCAGGTGCTGTTGACCGACAGCCAGGACCACTTCGGGACGGGCGGGCTGATCGAGGTGCTGAAGTTCCCCGACGGCAGTGCCGTTGGACGCTCCGAAGGCGCGTTCAGCGGGCGGCCGGTGACCGATCCCAAGCAGCTGAGGATCCTCGAACTGCGCTATGGCATGATCCGGGCCCAGGCCTTCACCCCCCGGGAGTCGCGGGCCTTCATCGAGCGAATGCTTGGAGAGTCATGATCCGCACCCCCCGAACCCGGCCTGCCTCGGGACCGGCCTGGTTCAAGAGCAGCTACAGCAGCAGCGGGGACGGCAACGACTGCGTAGAAGTCGCCACGACCCCCGCCACCGTCCATGTCCGGGACTCCAAGAACCCCCGAGGCCCCCGCCTCACCCTCGCGCCAGCCGCCTGGACGGACTTCGTGAGCTTCGCGGGCGGGAGCTGACCCCGTCCCGGGACAGCACAGCTAGGGCGTGCCGGTGCCCTGTCGAGCACCCCTCGCGCGCTGGCTCACCCCCATCAGGATGAGGCCGGTCAGCAGGAGCGCGCCGCCGGACAGGAACCCCCACTCCCGGATGTGGGGGTCGAGCGTGTCAGGATCGCTGAGCACCGTCGAGAAGAGCATCTGCCGGCACAGCGCGACGGCAGCCACCAACTGGCCCCAGCCATAGAGGCGAACGCGGCGGACTCGATGCCGGTTCACGGGGAGCACCCAGCCACGCGTGATCCCCGCTACGCCGGAGGCGGCGAAGAGCAACGCCACCAGAACACAAGGTATGACGACATAGAGCCTCATGGTTCCTCCCTGCACACTGGCCCACGCCGAATGCCTTCGGGACCATGTCACCCGAGGAAGGTTGCAGCACCACGCAGTACATGGAGGGGAGGCAAGGGCATCGGGCTGACGGAGGCGATCGATGTCGCCCTGGCCGCAGCTCACCGCACCGAAGTGTTTGCTGGCTGCGCATGGCGCAGTGTTGAGGTGAGCGGCAGGTGTATGCGGGCTTACCAGCATGGTCACTGCAGGATCTCAGCCTCGCGTGCCTTGGCAAGCCAGTCCGGCGGGACCGGTCGAGGACCAGGTAGACGGCCGCTCGCTGCCCCGTCAGGTTGTTCTTCTCCAGGGATATCGCCGCGGTCTTGGTGAGGTCGACCAGGCCGGCGGGGAGCTTGTCGAAGTTCATCGGCGACAGAGGGTCTTGACGCGGCGAGGGTGAGGCGGGCGACGACAGCCTAGAGGCTCGGCTGGACAGCACCGGCCCCTTCCGGGTATGAGAAGGCAGTGTTGGTGCAGGCCGCTGGGGGTCGTGTTCCCGGAAATCGGCAGGGCGGCCTGTCTTCCGAGGTCTCCGTCGCCGCTCAGGTACGCGCTCTACTGCCGCCCTTCGTATGGCGCACGCCGCGCACTTCGTCAGTTTCGCCCGATCCAAAGGTCTTCTTGTGTCTCTTCTTGTCGCGCTGGTTGCCGCCGGCGTCATAGTGCTCGTACTGCTCTTCAGTTCCATACGCACTGTCGACCAGGCGCATGTCGCAGTCGTCACCCTGTTCGGGAAGTACCGCCGGGTCCTGAACCCTGGCCTGAACCTCATCATCCCGATTTTCGAACGCATCCATCGCAAGGTGCCTGTTCAGAACCAGACCTCCCGTCTGCAGTTCTCCGCCATCACGGGCGACCAGGCCGCGGTCCACTTCACGTCGACGATCATCTTCACGGTCTCCGACCATTCCCCGGAGACCGTGCAGCTCGTGGCCTTCAAGTTCATCAACGACAATTCGTTCCACATGGCGATGACCAGCGCCGTCGAGGCGAGTGTGCGGGAGTTCGTGTCGACGAAGAAGCAGGCTGAGGTTCTGGGCCTGCGGTCGGAAATCGTCTCGCACGCGAAGTCGACCCTGGACGAGCAGCTCGCTTCGTGGGGTTACACCCTGGTCGACCTGACGGTGAACGACATCACCTTCGACGCCGAGGTCATGGCGTCGATGTCTCGTGTGGTGGCGGCGAAGAACGCGCAGTCGGCCGCCGAGTTCGAGGGTCAGGCGCTGCTGATCACGCGGACGAAGGAGGCGGAGGCGAACGGTGCCGCGATCCGGATCGCCGCGCAGAACGAGGCGGAGGCCGCACGACTGCGCGGTGAGGGTCTGGCGCAGTTCCGTATGGAGCTGGCGAAGGGCCTGTCCGAGTCCGCGCAGACCCTGACGGATCACGGGGTCGACCCTGGCCTGCTGGCCTTCACGATGTGGACGGAGACGATTCGCGAGTCCGCGAAGGAGGGCGACGGCAACGTGATCTTCCTCGACGGAAGCGTCGAGGGTATGCAGAGCTCGCTGCGCCGCCTCCAGGGCCTGACTCAGGTTGACAAGGCGTAGTCACCGAAGGCGGTTGTTCCGCGCCGTGAGTGCCGCCGCAGTGCCCCATGGGGCACTGCGGCGGTTTTGTGTTCGCGCTGCCCCGCAAAACACAAAAATCGGCCCTCCGGCGGAACGCGCATGGCCGACACGGATCCGTCTGGCTGTACCGAGACGACGGTGCCCGCCGGGTGTCCGTGCGGGCCGGTGGTACAACCGTCTCCGCTCCTCGCAAGTCATGATCTTCATGAACCCAGCCAGACGCACGACCACCGCGGCCGCGACCGCCGTCGTGCTCGCCACCGCCGGCGGCCTGCTCACCATGGCCACGGTGCCCGCCTCCGCCGCGACCACCTGCACCTCCCCGGTGTTCAAGCGGCAGTTCTACGCGAACACCAAGTTCTCCGGTACGCCGAAGAAGACCGACTGCGACTCGGCCGTCGACGAGAGCTGGAGCGGCGCCCCCGTGACCGGCCTCCCGAAGGACAACTTCGGCGTCCGCTGGAGCGTGACCCGCGACTTCGGCTCCGGCGGCCCCTTCTCCTTCAACGCCTCGGGGCTGGACGGCATCCGCGTCCATCTCGACGGCGTCCGCAAGATCGACCTCTGGAAGGACGTCTCGAAGACCGTCTCCAAGAGCGTCAACGTCACCATCCCCTCCGGCAAGCACACCCTCCGCGTCGACTACGTCAACTGGACCGGCAGCGCCAAGGTCAAGTTCACGTACGCGCCGCGCACCGCCGCCACCGTCGACAAGGTCAAGCCGCTGGTGCCGACCGGGACTTCGGTGTCGTACGACCAGGCCACCGGCAAGGCGAAGCTCACCTGGGTGAAGAACAAGGAGATGGACCTCGCCGGATACCGGATCTACCGACGTGGCAACGGCGACTCCTTCCCCCGCCAGCCACTGGCGACGACCACTTCCACGTCGTACACCGACACCTCCCTCCCGAAGTCGGGCGCGACCTTCTACTACGAGTTCCGCGCCTACGACAAGGCGGGCAACGAGTCCACCGGCACTGCCGACCAGCGCGTCATCACAGTGGACCGGCTGGCGCCGACCGTCCGTGATCTGAAGGTCTTCGGCGAGGACTCCCTGACGTGGGTGACCCTCGGGTGGATGTCCGACGAGGGATTGCTGAAGTACGAGCTGCTGAGGTCCAGTTCGCCCGACGGGCCGTTCACGGTGGTACAGAGCAATCTGGGCAACTCGGCGACCGATGAAACCGCCCCGTACGGGGAGACCTCCTACTACAAGGTCGCGGCGACCGACCTGGCGGGCAACACCGGGTACTCGTCGGTGGTGTCGTTCACCCGGCCGCTCGCCGTGCCCTACTTCAACAGGTCGCAGAACCGGCCGGAGGACGGTGGCGGCGTCGACCTGTCCTGGGACGTGTCGCCGTACGCACCGACGGAGTTCCGGGTCCACCGCGAGGAGCACCGCTTCAACGAAGCGACCGGCACGTTCGACGTCGTCGACTCCCGGGTGGTGCCCTGCGCCCCGACGCTCACCGACACCGCGTACGGCACCCGCCACACGTACGCCTGCACCGACACCACGGTCACCCCGAGCCCGTCCGACAGCTACTACGTGTACTGGGTGACCACCGTCGACGCACTCGGGCGGGAGTCGGGGCCGTCCGCCACCCACTTGCGCTCCTACCGTGACAGCACCGCCCCGCCGGCCGTCACCGGGCTCACGGCCACCGCCACCGAGTACGGCACGGTCCTGGACTGGGAGGACAGCCCGGCCGCCGACCTCGCCCAGTACACCGTCTTCCGGAAGAGCACGAAGGAGGACGGCACCGAGCTCACCTGGGTGGGACGGACCGAGCCGGGAACGACCCGTTTCGTCGACACGGAGAACCTCCAGGACGGCGAGACCCTCACGTACTTCGTGGACGCGGTGGACACCTCGAACAACTCCATCCACACCTTGGCCGGCGACCCCTACAGAACGGCGCACACCACCGTCACCGAGCACGACCTGCGGCCCACCGCGGAGACGCCGTCCGGCCGGCTGGTCTCCGCCGAGGCCAAGGCCGGTCCCGCCGCCGGCACGGTCCAGCTCGACTGGAACCCGTCCCCCGCTTACGACCCGACGGACATCACGGGATACCGGGTCTACCGCTGGAACCGGGCCACCGCCGCGTACGAGCCGCTGACCGCGGACCCGGTCACCGGCCTGTCGTACACCGACACCACGGCCACCGTCGGCACCACGCACTTCTACTGGGTGACGGCGCTCCACGCCGACGGCACCGAATCCGCCCCCGGCGACGCCTGGGCCGCCCTGGCTCCTCAGCGGTCCGATTAAGCACTGCGGAGGGTCCCGGAGAACATCTCCGGGACCCTTCGCACACGTGCCTGGTCCTTCCTTGCCCTGGACCTTCTTGAACTCCGCGGCGAGATCACGACGACGCTGGAACAAGACCGCGCCGCTGTACGACGAGATCGTGGGGGCGGGAGTCGGCCGGTAGTCCCTCCTCAGTGGAGTCAGCCCCACCCCGTAGCCGGAGGCTGGCTCCAGAGACCGGCCGGTCGCCCCACGGTAGCTTCCCGTTCCGGGGATTCAGACCCCCGGCCTGAGCGACAAGGCGCCGCCCCCGACGAACCGAAAGCCCTCCATGAACCGCTTCGACATCCGGTCCCGCCTCACCGCCACGCCACGGCGGCAGATCGGCCTTCTGTCCGCTCTGGCTGGAGCGGTCCTCATCGCCTTCTTCCTCGCGCCCAACGCGCTGGCCCGGAGTTCCGTCAACACCGCGAACGTCGGCGATTCCTTCCGCCGCGGATTCGTCGCCTACTGGAGTTCGAGCAGCGAGGACTTCCCCACCCTGTTGAGCACCACGGTCGCCTTCTGGTTCCGTTTCCACCTCGTCAAGGCCGGCGTCTCCGCACTGCTCCTCGCGGTGGCTGTGGCTCTCGGTGTCGTCCTCAGCCGATATCTCCGGCAGTCGGCCGACGGGCGAACCAGCCGGTATCCCCTCGCGCTGCTCAGGTTCTTCGCCGGGGTCCTCGGGCTCTTCGCTCTTGTGGCCCTGCTGGCCAATCTGCAGGGCGCGGCGGCTCCGTTCGCCTCGCTGCTTCCCATGCTGATGAGTGGCAGCGCCGACGGCGAACTCACCGCGACTCTCGGCCAAGTCCAGCAGCAGATCGCCGCCTATCCGGAGGGCCGGCACTCTCCCGCCCTGACTGTCATGATCAGTGACTTCGCCCGCTACCACTCGGTACTGGCCGCAATGGCCGCCGTGGTCGCGCTCGCGATGGCCGGCGCGAGTGTCGTGCTGTGGAGGCGCCTCAGGACGTCGCCCGACGCCCGGTCGAGGCGCGCTGCGGTATTCGGCGCTACCGCCTCAGCGCTCCTGGCGGCCGTTGTGCTCGTCATCGCCTACGCGAACACCACTACCGCGGCACACTCACCCCAAGCGCTCGCCGACTTCTTCGCCGGCGGGTGGTGAGACACGCCCACGGACAGCCCGACGCGTGCGACCCAGCGGATTTACAGCGGGCTCCGTTCACCCCCTGCAGCCCGGAGTTTCCCCTGAAGCTGACGCTGTCGGGGGACGCCCGGGGGAAGCAGTCTCTACACTCGCTGCCGACGGCCCCAACCAGTGCGCGATCGAATTGAGGGCGCCCACCACGGAAGCCCCCGCAGAGGCGAGCACCCCCGCATCCCGCAACCTGTTGGTGAAGGTCTCCGGATCGGTTGCGAGCGCACGGCCCACCGTGTCCAGGGCCGAGGGTGCGGTAGTGAAATCGAGCTCACCCAGCCGGTAACTCAGCGTGGATGCTCGGCCGGACCTCCACGATGGCGTCGGCGTCCTCCTGCTCGCCCTCCTCGTCGCGCCAGAGGTAGACCCGAACGTGCTTCGCCCGGTGAAGACCGCGCACCTTCCACTCGGTCATCAGGTCGGCGACGACGAGGGAAAGGGCGTACTGGGGGCCCTCGCTCGAATCGTCGGCGGTGATCGTGCCCCGCCACCGTTCGGGGTCGCTGCCGTAGGGGCGCCATCCCTCCGAGCCGTGCGGCTCGAACACCCGGTACACCCAGTCCGTCTCGGTGCCCATAGCACCGATCCTGTCACTGCAAGGAGCGCCATGCGCCGCATCGGATCCGCCCTCGCCGACCGCGGGTCGAGCGGCTGCCCAGGGGCGGTTGGACGCTGCGGGGCCGACGGTTCACGATCATCGGCCCCCTCCGCCGAACGGGCGGGAAACCCGCCCTGACCTGCGCCTACAGCACCGGCAGGTGCTTCTTCAGTTCGAACGCCGTGACCTCCGAGCGGTACTCGTGCCACTCCGCGCGCTTGTTGCGGAGGAAGAGGCGCGGGGCGGGAGCGACCTCGCGCGATCAAGGCCAGCCCAGTACAGACCAGTAGCCCGAGGGGTCGCCGTTGGTCGTCGTTGGTCGCTGTGGGCCGCCCTTCGACGGCCCACAGACGGCCCCGCAGGGCGACCCGGCAGATTTACAGCGGGCCCAACCTGCCCCCTCTAACCTGCGGAAACGAGGAGCCAGGCCTTCCGTGGGGGACACCTGGGGGAAGCGCGGCCGCAGGCCCACCGCATGATGTTGAGCCCTTCCCGATGGGCTTCCACCGCCAAAGCCAGTGCAGCCAATCAACCGCTCTGGGGGCCATCTGACTGGTTTCCGAAAGCACCTAGGGCGCCGAGATAGCCACTTAGCACCTCCGTTGGGACCTCATTAACGTCCCCGTCGAGTTGCACTCGGGCTGCACCCACGAAGCGGTCACGCTGCACGTTCAGCCTGTTGACCAGTCGAGGCGTGTACTCGACCAACTCGTGAAGTGGCACGGGATCAGCGTCGCCGCGCTCCCTGACGTACCTGTCATATTGCGCGTAGGCCTCTTCACACTCTTCGATGAGCGTCGTGACCTGTTCCAGTACGCGTTCAGCCTGCGCTGCCATGACTGGTGGCCCTACCATCTCCACCTCAAGCTTTGCCTGGAACAGTCGGCCAAAGGAGTCCGCAACCCCGCTTCCGATGGTTTCCCAGGTCTCAGTCTCCGCCGGGGCGTTGGTGTCGAGCATCCTTTGGCACGCATCCGTCGTCAGAGAGAACTCCTTAAGGAAGGCCATGTACGCGGTACGTCGGGCGTCCAACCGGCGCTGTCGGCGTTGCTCCTCCCTGTCGGCAGAGCGCTCTCTGGACTCTTGCCGACCCTTGAGTAACGTGAACAGGCCTGCGATGGTCGCGCCGCTGAGCGCGGATCCTGCACTGACAAGCGCTACCCCCAGTTGACTCATGCGGGCATCCAAGCATCGGAGCCATGCGCGGTGTAGGCGATTGTGTGCATTCGCAGCCGGGGTGCCCGGGGCCTACTCCCGAGGTCTGCTCGGGGCCCGAGTGAGACCACTTCGGCCGCCCGTAGAGCCCGGCGCGACACGTCCGCCGCTAGCAGGCGATCAGGTACGTCAGAAGCCACACTGATGCCATGTTGGCACCTCAGTTGGTTGCGACATATCAGGGCAAAATGCATCAGCCGTCGTTCGGTGTGCGCTGCCCCCATTGCGCTGATCGCTCATCCTCCGTGACCATGGCTTGGCGAGGGGTGGAGCTGCGAAGTGCGGCAAGGGGGCGCTGGGTGGCGGGATTTCAGAGCGAGGTTTGGCAAGGCCACTTCGCCGAAGGGCTTGTGTGGGCACTCTCTTGCGCCGCGGGGTTGAATCCCGGCAAACGGGCCCTTGATACGGACGGCGTCGACATTCAAATCGGCTTCCCCGGCGCCGTTGGCACGATGCGCTATCCACTTATTGAGGCGCAGGTGAAATCGTGCTGCAATCCCAACTATGTAGGCGACTCATTCTCCTATTCAATTCCGGTCAAGAACTACAACGACTTGATCGGCCGCGTGGGCGTAGACCTGCCTACCAGACGTTATTTGTTCCTGGTGCACACGCCAGCCACGAAGGCCGAGTATGTACTTTCGACTCACACGTCGAGCAATTTTCAGCACGCCATTTACTGGGTCGACATCATGGATCACGACCCGATTGATCCCGAAGCGCAATCCACGAAAAGGGTGCACGTACCGCGTCAGAATCTGCTGACAGTTGAGACTCTGACTCAATTAGTCACGGGAGAGATTTTTCAGAGGAGGGAAGCGGTGTGATGATTGAACCCGGCGGATTTCAATTCACTCAGGCCAGCGATCCACGCCGCATCTCCCTTTATCTAACGACCCATGGATGGATCTCACACGAGGAACCCGGCGGAACTTTGTGGGTCGCTCAGGACGAAGCTTACGAAGTATTCGTCCCTCGCCATCGCCAAATGCGGGGCTACCTTTCCCACGTTGCGACGCTGCTGAAGACGCTGTCTGTCGCCGAAGGACGCAGTGAGGCAAAGATCTCGCTTGAGATCTCCGTCTCAGACGCTGACGTCCATTACATCCACACTGACCCAGACGCGGACCCGGGAACTACTCCAATCGAAGAGGGCGTCAAAGCCTTCGAAAGTCTCCGGCAATGGGTTCTCTCAGGGGCAGTCTTGACCGCCGCACCCCAGGCCCGGGTGGTGCAGCCAGCACGCAAGCCCACCAAGGCACTTGAGTTCATGAGATCTGTCAGGCTTGGCCCCACCTTTGAGGGCAGTTACATCCTCACCGCCTATATTCCCGTACCTGGCCGCGGTGGTCAGACTGAGATCGAAGTGGACGACCCGCTTGTAAGGCAGGCTAGCCAGCCTTTCGAACGATCAGTCTCACTGAAGCTCAGAGAGGCCACTAAGGAAGCACTTTGGGCCGCGAATGAAGTGATTCAAAGCAGCGAGGGAGTTGAGGCATTCACCCGACGAGCCGAATGCGGAGTTAATGCGAACCTCTGCGAGGCGCTAGCAGGGTTCACTACTAAGGAAGGTGGGCAAGCAAAAATCGACGCCACGTGGGCGCTGTCGCGTCCAGTGATACCGACGGCTCCCATCACCTTGAGTAGAGATCAGGTAAGTGTTCTGCGCGATGCGGCGAAGGAAATGCGGGCAGCCGCGCCAGAAGATGACGTTACGGTCGTCGGCGCCGTGGTTAGGCTCCACAGGGAAGGGGCTTTCGGGCCAGGGGAAGTCAGCATTGCTGGCATCATCGAAGACCGAGTCAATGACCGCCTACGTCGCATCTGGCTGGAGTTGGCTGAAGAAGATTACTCTCTAGCCACGCGCGCCCACGACAGCGGAGTCACAGTTGCGGTAACGGGAAGCCTGGAGAAGCGCGGCAACAGGTCCGTACTCCGGAACCCATATAATTTCACTGTCCGCCTCGAGTCTCCTTGATGAAGTTGAGTTAGTTATACCGCGCTGGGAGCACGACGGTTTTCAAGACCGGCCACCGATCGCGCCCGACTAGGCCCGTGACCTCGACGTTTGCAAACAGCGCCAGACTAGCTAGTGGCGTCCTGGTCAGAGAATGGCCAGGACGCCACTCAACTACTTGCTCCCAAATTCCAACCCGTGAGGGGGTTTCCCTCAACACGCTTTCCAACTGTCCGCACGGCCGTACAAGGGTGTTCAAGCCGGTACGCGCAGCATCTCAGGATGGGTGACTGTACGGCGGCGAACGTTGATGCCCGCCAGCGAACTGGACAACGACCAGGACAGCGAGCCACAGCCTTGGTGGGCCGGTGCTGGGCGGTGCCGGTTGATGGACTTCGCTGCTGCACCGCGACCTCAGAGCCTGCTATTTACTGAGCGACACCTTTGCTTCCTCCCGCGGCGATCGGCGCAGGATGACTGCCACAGCACCCGTCGTCGCACTTCCGATGGTCGCCACGGCGGCCCCCGTGTCGGGTTCGACTAGTCCACCAAGGACACTCGCCCCGAGGAGTGCACCGGAGACCGAGGCGCCGGCAGCGAGTAGAAGGCTCCGACGGCGACGCGTGAGCGGTGTCACTGTGCGAAGACGGCGAGCGGCATTACGGTTGAACACGGGTATCGGCCCCTTCTAGGTGCTACACAACTGCCCGGCGGCCCCCTGTGCCATCAGGGGGCCGCAGTCATGTGGAGACATGACTGCGGCCAACGGCCTGTGGGAGCACCACGTTTGGGGTGCTCTGAGCAATTGGCTCACAGACGGGATCCGACCTTCAAGCAACGTGTGCTGCGCCACACTCGGTCATCGCACCGTGACCCCGAAATCGACAGAGCGGTCATATTTCGCATTCCAGACCATCATTCCGGACATTCGCGGCGACCCGCGCCTGGTCTTCACGTGCAGCGACTCTGCATATTGGACAGAATTGTCTCGTCCAATATCACAAATCCGATTCACAGATCAAGTGCAGCAATATCGCCCCTCTTTGACGTGTGGCGAGGATCACTTTTCTGGGGAGCGTTCCAGGTCAGCCCCACCCTAGGGCATCCAAGGATGCCCTAGGGTGGGGCTCTGATTCACGCAGATAAAGCCCTGGGCGGCTGGTAGAAGTTTTGTGACCTCCATCACGGAGGCGGGTTCCGTATTGGTACAAATAGGGATAATTGGTTCGCCGACGTGCGTTCTTGTATGCCGGTGTTGATGTCAGCCCACGTGCTCGGGAGCTGTGGTTTCGTCCGTGAATCCGTGCGCCGCGGGGCCCGTTGCCCGCTGTGCGAGCCACCCTGACACCCTCGGTCCGCCGTTCACGGCGAACCCCTGCTGAACCGTCCGAACGTGCCGGAAACCCTGGCGCAGGTAGTACGCCTGCAAGCCGATGTTCGTCGTCCAGGCGTCCAGGCGAAGCCACTCGGCACCCGCCCGACAGCCACGGTCCCCGGCCCAGTCGAGCAACCGGCCGCCAAGGTTCTGGCCGGCGTGCGTCCGCGCCACGGTCAGCTTGTTGATGAACAGGGAGGGGTCCCGTAGCTCATCTGCGGTCCACAGTCCCTCTTCCGCCACCGGGGTCAACGTGATCGTGGCCGCTGTGGCGTCGCCATCGCGCACCATGAATACCTCTCCCGCCTCGATGGTGGCGAGCAGCTTGTCAGCCGGGTAGGGGCGCTGCCACTGGTCTGTGCCGAGACGAGACAGCCAAGCTGCCGCCTCCTGTCGGAAGGTGAGCAGCTTGGCCAGGTCGTGCGGTTGCGCTGAGCAGATTCTCACTGAGGCTCGTTCTCTTCCCGGCCGGACAGCGTGCCGATCTCGTAGTTCATTTGGTTCAGGTCTCCCCGGAAGGTGGTGACCGTGCACCGGATCGGCTGATCCTCCGAGTAGCCGGTACGCGTCCAGAGCAGCACGGGCACCCCGGCGCCGATCTCCAAGAGGCGTGCCTCTTCGGGGGTCGGCATTCGTGCCGCGATCTCGTCGAAGTAGCCCACCTGCTCGATCCCGTGCGAGGCGAGATAGCGGGTGGTCCCCTCTTCGATGTCACCCGGCTCAGTGAGTCGTGGGGACCGCTCCACAAGCCACCCCGGATACCAGGTGGCTTGCGTCGACCAGGGCACGTCATCGACGTACCGGTGGCAGAACCGCAGAACCGTGGTGGAGCCCACGTCGACCTTCAGCCGCTCCGCGACATCCGCGGATGCCGGGGTCATCTCGACTCGGAATGTCTGATGCGGTCGACGGCCGGCGTTCGTCACGTCCGTGCGGTACGCGTCACCGTTCTGCGGGAAGTCCAAGTTCTCGAACCGGGACGCGTTGAGCTTGAACACCTCGTGTGACCGGACCTCGTAGCCCAACCCCTGGCTGGACGAAACGAGACCCTGGCTGACCAGGAGGCTTAGCCCGTTCCGCACGGTGTTCCTCGAAGCGTCAAAGCGCTTCATCAGTTCGCTCTCCGACGGCAACCGCGCGCCCGGCGCGTACGTGCCGCTGTCGATCTCTCTGCGCAGGACATCGGCCACCTGCCGGTACTTCGGCTGCTTGCTCATGCCCCCATCATGACTCACTCGCTCAACTTGTTGGTACATGTGGGCTCCAATCCCTTGACGGCTCACTCTCTGCTGGTGCAGCATCACTGCATCAGCTTGTACCAACAAGTTGAGCAAGCGGAGCAATTCCCTTGAGTTGCCTTCGCTTGCGCTGACGCAGAGGGCGGGGACGCTGCAATCCCGCTAAAGGCCAGGTGGAACAGGGTTTCGGCCCGTACTGGCGAGGTGGCCCGGTGACCGCGAGCAACGGCCGGAGGGTGGGGCTTAAGGCCCCCTTGCAGCCGTTCTGTTCCTCTGACCTCCCGGGAGACCTGATGCGACAACGAAGACCTTGGGCACCGCCGGTAAGGACCGGCCGGCGGTGCCGTGCGGTAGCTCGGTCCGTTCCGGTTCGCAGCACGGTTGCTGCGCCGACTGCCTCTCTCGCCCGTCCGTTCCGCGCCGCATGCGGGGGGACGTACGGGCGGGGGCGCGGGGAGTCGGAATCGACTTCAACGGCGCGCGGCTCCCGGGGTGCCACCCGGGAGCCGCGTTCGGGCCGTTCCTCTGTGAAAGGAACCACGACCCATGAACCCCATCGTTACTGTTCAGGACGCTGTTACCGCGTTCGCCGACTTCATGGAGCCGACGGCCGCGGAGCTGGACGCGATCGAGCTGGAGATGCCCGTGATCCTCGCGGACGTCGACCTGCTGGACGCGCAGATCCTCACGTTGGACCGGACGCCGTCCGAGCTGGACGCCCGCCGCATCCGGCGCGCCCGCCGCAGGGCGCTCGCCGCCCGCGTGGCACTGCTCAACCGCACGGCCGGCGCGAGCCTGCCCGGGGGTGCCGCGTGAGCGCCACCGGCCGGAACCTGAGTGCCGCGCACGCTGAGGTGAAGGCGGAGATCGCGCGGACCGACAGCAAGACCGGGCTGCTGTTGGCGTTCGTCGGCGCGGTGCTGGCCGGCGCGTGGACGGTCGCCCGCGACCTCCCGCTGACCCTGTCGGCCGCCATCGTCGGCGGGGGCGGCCTGGCGGTGCTGGTCGCCGCGGCAGGGATGCTGCTGCGCTCGGTGCGCCCGAACCTGGGCAACCGGCGCGAGCGCTTCGGCTTCCCGCTGTGGGCCACCCTCACCCCCGACGAGATCACCACCACCGTCAACGACGGGGACCTCGCGGCGGACGTCGCCGGCCTGTCCCGGCTGGCCGTCGCCAAGTTCACCTGCCTGCGCCGCGCGGTCGACCTCACCTACACCGGCGGGGCCCTGCTCATCCTCGCCGCCCTGCTCACGGCGGGGGGTGCGCTGTGAGGGCCTTGACGGCGCAGATGGCGAGCGACGGCGGGCCGTGGCGCCTGTACGTCGTGCTGTTCGGCGAGAGCGAGTGGCCCACCTTCCGGTGGGAGCGGTCCGGACCGGTGCCCACCGTCGCGGAGCGGCGGGCGGTGCTGGCCGGTCTCGGCTACGAGGTGGCGCCGGGCGCTCCGTGGTCCTGGATCGAGGACGGCCGGATCTACGAGGACGACAGCAGCCCGGTTGTTCTGATCGCGGCCGTGGACGTGCGTGGGCAGGAAGGGGACGCGGCGTGAGCGCGAAGACCGTTCTTCCGGCCGTCGCGATGACGGCCGTATCCATGGTGCTGACGCTGGCCGTGGTCGTGATGTGGCTGGGTACGGCGATGCCGTGGCCGGTCGCCCTGGTCGTCGGTCTCGGCATCGACGGCGGATGGCTGGCCACCCTCGCCTACGAACGCCGCCTGGCCGCACAGGGCGACCACAGCCGCGTCGTGACCGGCGTCGGCTGGTGCTTCGGCCTGATCGCGACCGGTGTCCTGGTCGCCCACGCGGTCACCGCCGAGGGTTCCACGGGCGCGTGGCTGGCCGTGGCGTGGCTGCCGATCGCCGCGAAGGCCCTGTGGCTGGTCCACGGGCTGTGGGAGCGCACCGCGCTCACCCCGACCGCGCTCGGAGCGATCCGCGGCATTCAGCAGGAGGCGCGTGACGAAGCGGCCGTGGCCCGTGCCCGGCTGCGGGCCGAGGCGTCCACCGAGGAGACCCGGCTGACGGCCGTGACGGAGGCCGGCGCCCGCGTCGCACGCGTCCAGGCCAAGACCGCCGAGACGCTCTCCGAGGCGTGGTCGACGCTGGAGACGGCCCGCAAGGGCGAGGAGACCGGGAGGGCGCTGACCAGCGTGACGACCCGCGTCACGCCCGGTGTCACACCCTGCTGGGAACTCCCGGTCTGGGGTCCCACGGATCCGGTGGCGGCGCTCCCACTGGAGGCCGGACCCGCGCTCACCGACGAAGCTCTTGACGCGTTGGTCGACGAGATCCGTCACAGCGAGACCCCGGCCCTGTCCTACCGGGAGATGGCGGCCCGCTTCCGCGCCGCCGGTCACTCCGCGTCCGAGGTCCGGTTGCGGGCCTCGTGGAAGCGTGTCGCGTGATGGGGGCGCTGCCGGTGTTCCGGTGGCGCCTGGCCCCGGACGGCTACGCCACCCGCCGCCAACTCCGCGCCCGCGGACTTCGGCCCGGTGGTCAGGGCGTGGCCGCTCAGCTCGAACGGCCACGCCGCCGCCGGGGCCCGCTGGTCGCCTACCTCTACCGGGTCGATCTGGCCAAGCCGGTGCGGCCCATGACGGACGCGAAGCGGGCGGCCCTGGCCAAGGCCAACGCCGCCCGCCGCCTCTGCCCGCAGTGCCGACGCGATGCCGGATACGTGATCCCCGGCTCGCTCGGCAAGTGCGTTCCCTGTGCCTTCCCCACCCCCGCCACCCCGCTTGACGACGACACCCCGAGGAGTACCTGACATGGGTAAGCCCGACACCCGCCGTCTGGACCGCGAGATCCAGAAGACGAACCGGAAGTTGGAGGCGGTCCGCGAGCGGGAGATGTGGCCGCTGGACGGCCGCGAGCGGCGCGCGATCGTCGCGGCCATGGCCGGCGGCTCCTACGGGGTCATGCGCGGCCGTGGCACCGACCGGGCCGACCGCCGCCTGGAGTCCGCGTGGCAGTCGGCCGAGACGCGGCTGATCGCGGAGATCACCGCTTTGCAGACGGAGCGGCAGCGCATCGTCACCGAGGCCGCCGCTGCCAAGTCCGCCAAGAAGTCTTCCGGTTGGTGGTGACGCGGCCGGCGACGGCCCGCACCGGCACCCGACCCCCACCGCTGCCGGCGGGGTGGCCGCGACCGCTACGTCCACCCCGCCCCCTTCAACTTCGCCCCGATCCGGGGCAGTCAGGAGTAGCCCTGTCATGAGCGGCAACGTCGTTCACCTGCACAAGCACACCGACCCGCCCACCACCGCCGACACCCGCCCGACCCTCACCGTCGTCCCCGAGCAGCCCGCCGCCCCGGTCGTCCCCCTGTGGGTCCGCTCGGGCCGTGCCATCCGCACGGTCATCACGCACGAGACGACCAGGGCCGCCGCACGCGGCGCCGCCCGACACGGCCTCTACGTGTTCGGTGGCGCCCGGATCGTGGCCCGCCGCACCTGGGACGGCCGCACCGCCGCCCGCTACGAGCGCATGCTCCGGGCGGCGGAGGCCGCCGGGAACTACGAGGCAGCCGCGGAGTGGGAGGAGCGCGGGCAGCGCTTCCGCGAGGCCCGGCACCGCCGCCGCATGGACCTCCTGCACTCGCCGACGGACGCGGCGAAGGGTGTGCTGGTCGGCACCGGGATGGGCATCGGCTCCCTGGTCGCCCTCGGCGTCGTCCTGGCCATCGCCAACAAGGACGCCACCGACGTCGTCACCCCGCTCATGGCCGTGGTCAAGTTCATCCAACTGTTGATCACGATCGTTCAGGTGGTGTGGGGGCCGCTCATCTCGATCGGCCCGTTCCTCGCCCTGCTCGCCCTGTGGGCCGTCGGCAGCCACCAGCAAGCCGCACCCGCCTGGGCCCTCCCGGTGAACGTCCGCGACACGGCAGGGGAACCCATCACTCCCTCGATCGTGGTCAAGGCCCTACGCGACCTCGGCGTCCCGGCGCTACGCAACGCCATCAAGGAGATGGGCGACGCCGGCGCGTCCATGCTCGGACCCATCCGCATCGCCGGATGCGGCGTGGAAGTCGACGTCACCCTGCCCTCGGGAGTGTCGACGAACGAGGTGCAGAACCGGCGCCGGAAGCTCGCGGAGAACCTGACCCGGCACGAGCACGAGGTGTTCATCACCCTCCCCGAAGCCGCCCGCACCGTACGGCTGTGGATCGCCGACTCGGGGGCGCTGGACGAGCCGATCGGCCCGTCCCCGCTGGCCACCGACGACACCCTGACCGCCGACTACACCAAGGGCCGCGCCCCCTGGGGCCAGGACCTGCGCGGCGACGCCGCGGCACTGAGCCTGTATCAGCGGCACCTGCTCATCACGGGCCTGTCCAACCAGGGCAAGACCGCCGCCCTGCGCGCGCTCGCCCTGTGGCTCGCCCTGGACCGCAGGGTGGAGTTCAGGGTGGCGGATCTGAAGGGGGCCGGTGACTGGGCCATGTTCATCGGGCTCGCCACCATCCTGATCCAGGGCCCGACCGACGACCACGTCATCGAGGCAACCGAGATGCTCGAAGGCGGCGTGACCGAGATGGAGCGCCGCTTGCAGGCCGCGGACGGGGCCGCCTTCCCGCCGCTGATCCTGCTGGTCGATGAGGCGCAGGTGGCGTTCATGTGCCCGGCCAAGGACGAGCAGAGGCGGCCGTACGGCGGCAGCAAGGCCACCAGCCGGTACTTCACCGCCGCGCGGAAGATTCACAACCAGGGCCGCGCGGTGAACGTGCTGCTGTGGCAGGGCACGCAGGACCCCACGGACCAGAACCTTCCGAAGCTGGTGCGCGAGGGCGCCCACACGCGTGCCTCGCTCGCGCTGGGTACGGAGTCGCAGGCGCGGATGGCGCTGGGGGACAAGGCCGTGGACGGGGGCGCGGCCCCGAACCTGCTGCGGCCCGGTCTGGACAAGGGCACGGTCGTCGTCGCCTCCGACGGCATCACCATCCCCGCCGGCCAGGCGTCCATCACCGTCCGCACCCACTACATCGACACCGAGACGGCCACCGAGATCGCGGAGCGGGCCAAGGCGCTGCGGGACGGGGTGACCACGCTGCACGTCATCGGGCGGGGCGAGGAGCGTGACCCGCTCGCCGACATCTTCGCCGTGCTCGGGGACGCGCCGCGCGTGCTCACCGCGGACGTCCTCAAGCGGCTGTCCGCGCTCGACTCGGATGCCTACGGGCGGTGGACGCCGGGCGACCTCAAGCGCGTGCTGGAGGACGCCGGCGCGGAGCCGTACAAGTCCGACGGCCGCATGGTCGTCGGCCGCGACCGCGTCGCCCGCGCGCTCGCCAACCGCGACGCGGATGGTTCCGCTTCCGCCTCCGAGTGACAGGGAGGCGGCCCCCGACGGGTCAGGGAGGCAGGGAGAACTCCCTGATCGCCTCCCTGACCCGCCTCCCTGGCCCTGACCAGCGCAGATGATCGGTCAGGGAGTCAGGGAGGCACGCAGGTCAGACCCCTGAAACACCCCTCCACAGCCACCCCGCAAGGGGGTGGTTCCGCCTCCCTCACCGAGCACCGGAAGGGATTCCGCATGACCCCCGAGACCACCCCCAGCCCGGCCCGTCCGGACGCCCGGATGACCGACGACCAAGCCGCGGCCGAGGCACGGCGGATCATCGCCGACGCCTACCGGCCCGCACCCGAGGTGCCGACCTCGTACCGCGACACCAGCCCCCTGCCCGCCTACGGCACCACGCCCCCGGTCCCCCAGCCGGACCACCGGATCGTCCCCGCCTGGGCCGCCGGCACTGCCGTCGCCGGGATCGGTGTCGGTGCCGCGTGCGTGGGCGTCGGGTGCGGTGTCTGGCTCGCCTGCCAGGGATTCGCCGCCGTGTCCCTCGCGTCGGTCCTGTTCGTCACCCTGCCCATCGCCGCCGTGGCCGCCGTCGCCGCCGCCATCGGATCGGCCCTGCGGGCCCTCAAGGCCGCCCACACCGAGCACCACCACCACTACGCCGGCCCGGTCCGCCAGGAGAACACCACCACGCACACCCGCGGACTGTTCGCCCGCACCACGAACCACTAGCTACGCCAAGGGCGGCCCCCCACTCACGCCAATGAATCGGGGCCGCCCTGACCATCCAGCACTGTCACAGAGAACTGGAGACCTCCCAGCATGACGCAACCCACCGACATCCGGCGAGAGCGGCACCGGCCGTTACTGCTGGACCTGTTCTCCTGCGCCGGCGGCGCCGCCACGGGCTACGCCCGCGCCGGGTTCGCCGTGGACGGCTGCGACATCGCCGACCGGTCGAACTACCCCTTCCCCTACCACCGGGGTGACGCGCTGGAGTATCTGGCCGCGCTGATCGCGTCGGGCGGGATCCGCCGGTACGCGTTCGTGCACGCCTCCCCGCCCTGCCAGCACGGATGCGCCCTGACCGTGGGCACCAACGCCTCCCAGGGCTGGGGCCGCTCCCACGTCGACCTCGTCGGCGCCACCCGCACCCTGCTCGACGCCACGGGCCTGCCGTACGTCATCGAGCAACCGAACGGGCGCGCGGAGATCCGCAAGGACTTGACCCTGTGCGGGGAGATGTTCGGGCTCGGGGTCATCCGGCACCGCAACTTCGAGTTGGGCGGCTGGACCACCACGCAGCCCGCGCACATCGCCCATCGGGGACGGGTGCGCGGCTACCGGCACGGCCGCTTCTACGACGGCCCCTACGTCGCCGCCTACGGCAACGGCGGCGGCAAGCCGTCCGTCCCGGAGCTGCAAGCCGCGATGGGCATCGACTGGACGGATGTGCGCGAGGAACTGACCGAGGCCATCCCGCCCGCCTACACCGAGCACATCGGCCGCGCCTACCTCGCGGCCGTGCGGGGGGTGGCAGCGTGAACGAGCACCTGCGCACCGCCCTGGGCCTCGCCGCGTCCGGCGTGCCGGTCCTGCCCCTGCGCAGGGGCAAGGTCCCGTTCGGCAACTGCCGCACCTGCGCGGGCAACGCGTGCGGCGGCCGGCCGAACATGAAGACCGCCGGGCCCTGCCGCTGCCCCGGCATCTGCCACGCCTGGGCCGCCGCCACCACCGCCCCGGCCGTCATCGACTCGTCCCCGTGGGTCGCGGCGTGGCGGCAGGCGGTGTGCGTCGGCTACCACCCCGGCGGCGCCGGCCTGACCGTGGTCGACCTGGACAACGCGGACGCCATCGCCTGGGCCCGCGGTGCCCTGCCCGCCACGCGGACCGTGCCGACGACGCGCGGACAGCACTGGATCTACCGAGGCACCATGGCGTCCCGCAACGCGGTGCGGCCCGGCGTCGACATCAAGTCCACGATGGCCTACGCCCGCTACCTCGGGCCCGGCACCGGCGCCATGACCGCCCTGCCGGATGCCGTCCGCGCGCTGGCCGTCAAGGAACCCTCCCCGGCCCGGCCGGCGCCGCACGCGGTAGCCGCGCCCAAGGGAGTCGGGGGCGGGGAGTGCCGCCACCGCACGCCCGCCTATCTGGACCGTGGCATCGCCATGGCGGAGCAGCGCATCGCGGAGGCCCGTAGCGCGATTCACGCGACCGTTTACCGCACCTTCCTCGCGGTGCTGTCCACGCACGGCCGGTGCGGCTGCCTCACCGAGGCGCACGTCACGCGGCTGTTCACCGCCGCGCAGAGCAAGGGCGAGACGGCCCGGCACTGCACGGACGCGTGGACCAACGCCCGCACCACGTTGGGACTGTGACCATGTCCGACGACGAAAAGAACCCAGCACGCGAGATCATCACCGACTACGCACAATCCCACTTTCGGTACTTCCGCACCGCCGACGGGACCGTGTACGCGCAGAGGAACGGCCACCCCGTGGCTCGTCCGATCCGTTCGCAGGGCACGACGGGCAGCCACCGGCAGGAACTGATGGTCGGACTGTTCAGGGACGGCATTGGCGTGTTCAACGGCACCGCGATGAAGGAGGCGCTGGACCTGATCGAAGCGTTGGCGCTGACGGAGGACGTGCAGCCCGTGCACATCCGCGTCGCCCCCGGGTTCGACGGGGCGACGTGGCTGGACTTGGGGCGCAGCGACGGGCGGTCCGTGCGCATCCATCCCACCGGGTGGGACATCCTCACCCCGGACCCGCAGGAAGTCTGCTGGCGGCGTACCCAGCTCACGGGGGAGCTGCCCTTGCCGGTCAAGGACACTGACGGCAAGGGCATCGATCTGCTGATGCGGTTGTGCAACTTCGCGACCGCGGAGACCGAGTGCCTGGCCATCGCGTGGCTCATCGGTTGCCTGGGTCCGGCCGTGCCCGTGCCGGCCCCGTTCCTCACCGGCCCGCAGGGTGCGGGCAAGTCCACCGGTGGGCGGATGCTCGTGCGGATCATCGAGGGCATGACCGGGGACCTGCGCCGGGCGCCGAAGGATGAGGAGAACCTGATCACGGCGGTGGCGGCCGGCTGGGTCACCGCCCTGGACAACCTTTCCCACATGACCCCGGAACTGTCCGACGCGATGTGCTGCATCGTCACCGGAGCCGAGAACGTCAAGCGCGCCCTGTTCACCGACGGCGACGTCTTCCGCATCGGCTACCGCCGCCCCCTGCTCCTGACCGGCATCGACGTCGGCGTCATCCGCCCCGACCTCGCCGAACGGCTCCTGCCCCTGCGACTGGAACGCCCCCGCGTCCGGCGCACCGAGGCGGAACTGTGGTCCGACTTCGCCCAGGTGCTGCCCGTCATCCTCGGCTCGCTCCTGGACCTCACCGTGCAGGTGCGAGCAGCGCAGGCGGACATCCCAACCGACCTGCGCATGGCCGACTTCGCGCACCTGTGCGCGCAACTCGACGCGGCCACCGGTCTGGGAGCGCTCGCCGCCTACCGAGCCAGCCTGGACGACCTCAACGACGACGTCATCGAGGGCGACCTGCTGGCACAGACCGTGCTCAAGCACGCCGCCGGCGTCGACCCGGGCACCGAGCAACGGATGACGTCCGCCGAATGGCTGCACTGCCTCACGGGCCTCTACACGGGCGAGGACTTCCGCCCCCTGCCCAAAGGGTGGCCAACCACCGGCAAGGTGCTCTCAGACCGACTCAAGCGCCTTCAGCCCACCCTCGCCGCCCGGGGCGTCCTCATCGACTGGGGACGCACCAACACGTCCCGCTACATCGAGATCGCGCGGCCGGCCGCCGCGCCGCCCCCGTCCGAGCAGGCAGCGGCCTTCTGACCGCGCGGCACCACGACCGCCCCACAAGCAAGAGGAGCACCCGGCCCCGCGTGCTCCTCTTGCTCTTCGGCGGCAGCGCCGCCCTGCACTGGACGCGCCGCGAAGCGGCTCCTTCTTCACTCTCTGAGCCGCGCACCACAACAGACACCACCCCCTCTTTGTCCGAAGTAGAGAGCCGCTGCGTCACCTGCGTCACCCGCACCCCGAAAACGCCCGGTGACCTGCCAGAAGACGGGTGACGCAGACAGCCGATTCCTGCGTCACCCCGCGTCACCAGCGTCACCCGATGACGGAGGACTGCGTCACCGGTGACACACCCCCAGGGTCCTGCGTCACCACGAAACCGCAGGTCAGGGCCATGAATGACGCAGATGACGCAGGTGACGCAGAAATCCGCACCTCGGACAGGCGCGGCTACGACCTCCCCGCTTGGAGTCCATATGGCAAAGCCGGCAGATCCCGACCTCCGCGCCACTCTCCGAGGCGGCCTCCCGGACCGGTACCTCACCCCCGACGACATCGCCGAGATGTTCGAGGTGCCCCTGGAGACCGTCTACCAGTGGCGCAAGAAGCGCACCGGCCCTCGCGGCTTCCGCATCGGCAAGCACCTTCGCTACGACCCCGCCGACGTACGGGCCTACGTCGACCAGCGCAAGTACGCCGAAACCGCCGCCGCCTAACCGAACACCCACCACACAGCAGGGAGAGCCGCACGGGCGGCTCTCCCTGCCGCATGTCGAGAGGACCACTGCCTGATGGCAGGCCACATCCAAGACCGGTGGTACAAGACCGAACCCGACGCCGCTGGCAAGCCCCGCCGCGTACGCACGGACCGCTACGGCACCGGGATGCGCTACCGCGCCCGCTACATCGGTCCGGACGGGACCGAGAAGAGCAAGTCATTCCCAGACGGACAGAAGCGGCTGGCAGATCAATGGCTGGCCCACATCGAGGCCGACATGTCGCGCGGCCAGTACAACGACCCGACCGCCGGACGCGTGACGTTTCGGCAGTACGCCGAGAAGTGGCTGAACACGCAGACCACCGACATGACGACGCGAGAGTCTGTCGAGTCGGCAATTCGTGGCCATGCCATTCCCTACCTCGGTCCACGGCCGCTCGGTTCCTTCAAGCCGGAACACATCCGGGACTGGCTGAGCGAACTGGAACGCGCCTTGCCCGCATCGTCGTACCGGCGTGTGATCTACAACAACGTGTCGACCATCCTCAATGCGGCTGTAGATGACGGTCACCTAACAAGGAACCCTTGCCACGCACAATCCGTGAGGCCTCCCGCCGCGGGAAGGGGCCGTGTCGTCCCGTGGACCTCCGATCGTGTCTTCGCCGTACGGGCTGCGCTGCCTGAGCGCTTCCGGGCCGCGGTCGACCTCGGAGGCGGATGCGGGCTCCGGCAAGGGGAGATCTTAGGGCTTCCCGTGGACGAAATCGACTTTGACCGCGGGTGGCTGCACGTCGTGAACCAGGTGAAGGTGACCAAGTGCGGTCTCGTGTTCGCACCACCGAAGCGCAACAAGGTCCGCGACGTCCCCTTGCCCGACCGCGTGGCGCACGTCCTCAAGGGCCATCTGGAGGAGTTCCCCCCGGTAGAGATCACCCTGCCGTGGCTTCGGCTGGACGGCCCGCTCGTCACGAGGCGACTGCTGTTCACCCGCCTTGATGGTGCGGGCGCGGTTCGGCGGACCGACTTCAACGACCGCGCTTGGAAGCCCGCTCTCGTCGCGGCCGGGGTGATCCCCCAGCCGAAGCGGGGCGAGCGTCACCAGGCTGCCCGCCAGCATGGCATGCACGCGCTCAGGCACTTCTACGCCTCGGTTCTGCTGGACGCCGGCGAGAACATCAAGGCACTGAGTCACTACCTCGGACACAACGACCCGGGGTTCACGCTCCGGGTCTACACGCACCTCATGCCGAGCAGCGACGCACGGGCCCGGAAAGCCGTGGACGGCCTGTACGAGGGCACAGATCCGGCGCCAGACGGCCCAGAGACGGCCCAGAGTCAGTGAGACGCCATGGGGTCGACGGTCCGCGACCGTCGACCCCGTCTGCTGAACCAGCGGGAAACCTGCTCTGACCTGCGCCTACAACACCGGCAGATGCTTCTTCAGTTCGAACGCCGTGACCTCCGAGCGGTACTCGTGCCACTCCGCGCGCTTGTTGCGGAGGAAGAAGTCGAAGACGTGTTCGCCGAGGGTGTCGGCGACCAGGTCGCTGTTCTCCATCAGGGTCAGGGCCTCGCCGAGGTTCTGGGGCAGCGGTTCGATGCCCATCGCGCGGCGTTCGGCGTTGGAAAGGGCCCAGACGTCGTCCTCGGCGCCCGGCGGGAGCTCGTAGCCCTCCTCGATGCCCTTCAGGCCGGCGGCCAGGAGGACGGCGTAGGCGAGGTAGGGGTTCGCGCCGGAGTCGATGGAGCGGACCTCCACGCGCGCGGAGCCGGTCTTGCCGGGCTTGTACATCGGGACGCGGACCAGGGCCGAGCGGTTGTTGTGGCCCCAGCAGATGTACGAGGGGGCCTCGCCGCCGGCGCCCGCGGTGCGCTCGGAGCCGCCCCAGATGCGCTTGTAGGAGTTCACCCACTGGTTGGTGACCGCGGAGATCTCGGCGGCGTGGCGCAGGAGGCCCGCGATGAAGGAGCGGCCCACCTTGGAGAGCTGGTACTCCGCGCCGGATTCGTAGAACGCGTTCCGGTCACCTTCGAACAGGGACAGGTGCGAGTGCATGCCGGAGCCCGGGAACTCCGAGAAGGGCTTGGGCATGAACGTGGCCTGGAGGCCCTGTTCGAGCGCCACCTGCTTCATGACCAGGCGGAACGTCATGATGTTGTCCGCGGTGGACAGGGCGTCGGCGTAGCGCAGGTCGATCTCCTGCTGGCCGGGGGCGCCCTCGTGGTGGGAGAACTCCACCGAGATGCCCATCGACTCCAGCATGGTGATCGCCTGGCGGCGGAAGTCCATGCCGATGGCCTGCGGAGTGTGGTCGAAGTAGCCGGAGTTGTCCGCGGGCGTGGGCCGGGAGCCGTCCAGCGGGCGGTTCTTGAGCAGGAAGAACTCGATCTCGGGGTGGGTGTAGAAGGTGAACCCGAGGTCGGAGGTGCGGGCCAGGGCGCGCTTGAGGACGTAGCGCGGGTCGGCGAAGGAGGGCGAGCCGTCCGGCATGAGGATGTCGCAGAACATGCGGGCCGTACCGGGGGCCTCGGCACGCCAGGGCAGGATCTGGAAGGTGGACGGGTCGGGCTTGGCGATCATGTCGGACTCGTAGACCCGGGCGAAGCCCTCGATGGCGGAGCCGTCGAAGCCGATGCCCTCGTCGAAGGCCTGCTCCAGCTCGGCCGGCGCGACGGCCACGGACTTGAGGAAGCCGAGCACGTCCGTGAACCACAGGCGTACGAACCGGATGTCGCGCTCCTCCAACGTCCGGAGCACGAACTCCTGCTGCTTGTCCATCTTCCGCTTCCCATCCTTGCTGGTCAGGCCGCCTGTGTGCGCTGTCACGGGAGACCGTCGGGCACCCGAGCATCCCACCACTGCCGCGTTTCGCACGTGTTGCGGAGCCCTGGCGCCCGGCCGCCACGTGAGGCGATCGCCCCGCGTACGGCAGGTGTACCGCTCTGCCGCCCATCTTGCCCGCTCGCACCGTCATCCGTAATGGCCGATCCGTCACCCACGTGACCGAAACCACGCCGCTTTAATTTGCATCTCAAATGCAAGTTTCAATACCGTTTCGATCAGTCGAGCGATCGAGCCCGTCCGATCGAGTCATCGAGGAGCCACCATGCTGTCCGAGCAGTCAGCAGCAACCGTCCGCGCCACCCTTCCCGCCGTCGGCGCGGCCATCGAGCGGATCACCGAGCGCTTCTACGCCAGACTGTTCGACGCCCACCCCGAGCTGCTGCGCGACCTGTTCAACCGCGGCAACCAGGCCGCCGGCACCCAGCGGCAGGCTCTGGCCGGCTCCATCGCCGGCTTCGCCACCCACCTCGTGGCGAACCCGGACCAGCGGCCCGACCTGATGCTCCAGCGCATCGCTCACAAGCACGCGTCGCTCGGGGTGACTCCGGAGCAGTACCCGATCGTCCACGAGCACCTGTTCGCGGCCATCGCCGAGGTGCTCGGCGACGCGGTGACCCCGGAGGTCGCCGACGCCTGGACCGAGGTCTACTGGCTGATGGCCAACGCCCTCATCGCCATCGAGAAGCGCCTGTACGAGCAGAGCGAGCAGCGGGGCTGGCGCGCGTGGGAGGTCGTCGAGCGGACAGAGGAGACCGCGGACGTGGCCACCTTCAGGCTGCGCCCCGCCGACGGCGCCCCGGTGCCCGGCTACCGGGCCGGCCAGTACGTCTCGGTCGGCGTCGAGCTCCCGGACGGGGCCCGCCAGATCCGCCAGTACAGCCTCACCGCGGCCCCCGGCTCGCCGGAGCGGCAGTTCGCCGTCAAGCGGGTGGCCGGCGACGCCACGACGCCCGACGGCGAGGTCTCGAACCACCTGCACGCACACGTGCGCGTGGGTGACGTCCTCCAGCTCTCCGCCCCGTACGGCGACCTCGTCATCGAGGAGACCGAGGCACCGCTGCTGCTCGCCTCCGCGGGCATCGGTGTCACCCCGATGATCGCCATGCTGGAGCAGCTCGCCCTCGCCGGCCACCGCGCCCCGGTGACCGTGGTCCACGCCGACCGCTCGCCCACCGCGCACGCGCTCCGCTCCGACCACCAGGCGTACGCGTCCAAGCTGCCGGACGCGCGGCCGGTCTTCTTCTACGAGCAGGACGCCGAAGGGGCCGGGCGGCCCGGCCTGGTCGACCTCGGCGACGTCGAGGTCCCGGCCGGCACACGCGCGTACCTGTGCGGTCCGCTGCCCTTCATGCGGGCCGTGCGCGAGCAGCTGATCGGCAAGGGCGTGTCCCCGGCCGACATCCACTACGAGGTCTTCGGCCCGGACCTGTGGCTGGCCCAGCCGGCCGCCTGAGCGATCCGGCCGACGTGCCGTGAAGGCCGGCCGAGGCGGTTCACACCGCTCCGGCCGGCCTTTCGTGTGCTCGTGCAGAAACCTTCCGGGCCCCCGGCACCGACCCGCTCAGGTCGCCCGCCGCATGGCGGGCAGGCCCAGCAGCAGCGGTCCCGTCGGGGCCGCGACCATGTCGGCGACCGTGAGGGGGTCGAGGGCGGCGTAGAAGGCCTCCTGGGCCCGGCGCAGGGCCCCGCGCAGGCGGCAGTCGGAGCTGAGCGGGCAGGGAGTGCTGCCCTCGCAGTCGGCCACGTCGCCCTCGCCCTCCAGGGAGCGCACGAGGGCGCCGACCGAGGCGTCGCGGCCCGCCTCGGTGAGCGTCAGTCCGCCGCCGCGGCCGCGGCGGGCCGCGAGCAGACCGCGGTGCTGGAGTTCGGCGACCACCTTCGCGGTGTGCGTGTACGGCACGCCCATGTCGTCCGCGACCTCCCGGGTCGTGGGGCTCGACTCGCCGGCGACCGCGAGCCGCATCAGGACGCGCAGCGCCATGTCGGTGGAGCGCAGCAGCCGCATGGGGGCCAGGGTAGGTAATACGCATCCTTCGTTCAACTTATCGGCGGTCTCGCTGCGGACGCCTCCGTCCCACTACGATCAGCGGGCCCCTCGGGCACGCACGGCTCCCGCACGCCGCACCCGCATGCCCCACCAGACCGCCACATCCGACCGCCCTCCCCCACGAAGGATTCCGCCATGGATGCCGCGCCCCGGACCGGTACCGAACAGCACAAGGCCCGTACGGAGGAGATGCGCCGGGCGCAGCGCGTCCGTGAGCGGCGCAACCGGTGGCTCACGATGGCCGCGGGCGCGGTCGTCGTGGCCGGGCTGGTCACCGGCGGCGTGGTGCTGCTGGACTCGGGGTCCTCCGACGCCGCGCCGGCCGCTGCGAGCGACGGGAAGGGCGGCGGCGAAGGGCGCTTCGTCACCCGTGCGGACGGCGTACGGACGTGGAAGGGCACGCTGGAACGCAACCACACCACCGCCCCGGTGACCTATCCGATGGAGCCCCCGGTCGGCGGCGATCACAATCCGGTCTGGCAGAACTGCAACGGTGACGTGTACTCCGAACCGGTGAAGAACGAGGCCGCCGTGCACGCGCTGGAGCACGGAGCCGTATGGGTGACGTACAACAGCAAGGCGTCGAAGGCGGACGTGGCCGCGCTCGCGGCGAAGGTGAGGAAGACCCCGTACACGCTGATGAGCCCGGTCGAGGATCAGAAGGACCCCCTCATGCTGTCCGCCTGGGCGCACCAGCGCTCGGTGACGGGCGCGATCGACCCGCACGTGGACAAGTTCCTCGCCGAGTTCGTCCAGGGCCCGCAGACGCCGGAGCCGGGTGCCACCTGCACGGGCGGTCTCGACCGGTGAGGCACATCGGGCTGATCGCCGGGGCCGTGGCGGCGGCCCTGGTGGCGACGGGGGCGATCACGTACGCGGTCGCCGAGGACAGCGGCGGGGCCCGCTCCGCCGCGACGGTGCCCGCCGCCGGTTCGGCGGACGCCGGCTTCGCCCGGGACATGGCGGTCCACCATCAGCAGGCGGTCGAGATGTCGTTCATCGTGCGCGACCGCACCACGGACACCGAAGTGCGCCGTCTCGCCTACGACATCGCGCAGACGCAGGCCAACCAGCGGGGCATGCTGCTGGGCTGGCTCGATCTGTGGGAGCTGCCGAAGGTGTCGGCGAAGCCGCCGATGGCGTGGATGGGCATGGGCGGCATGCCCGCGGGCGAGGACGGCGCGCTGATGCCCGGCATGGCGACGAACACCGAGATGCGCGAGCTGGGCGAACTCGACGGCAGGCAGGCCGAGGTGCTCTACCTTCAGCTCATGACCGACCACCACAAGGGCGGGGTCCACATGGCCGAGGGCTGTGTCGCCCGCTGCACGGTCGGTGTGGAGAAGCGGCTCGCGCGGGGCATGGTCGCGTCGCAGCAGTCGGAGCTGCGGCTGATGGCCGACATGCTCAAGGAGCGTGGCGCGGCGCCGCGTTCGTGACCCGGACGCCCTGTTCCCTGCCCCGGACGCCCCGTTCCCTGCCCCGGACGCCCCGTTCCCGGCACGGACGCCCGTTCGGGACGCGGTCATGCCTTTCGCCACACGTCTCCCCGCGCACGCCGTGGGGATGAAAGCCTCAATTCCCGCTGTCCGGCGGGTTCTTTGGGTTTCTCTTGGTCTTTCCATTCCCCTGACATGAACGGTTCATCAGGAAGAGTGAGCCCGTTCGTGTGATCCATTCGGGGCCGAACCGCCGCGGGCGCCGCGGGGATCGCGCGAGGGCCAACCACTCATTGCGACACATGCGAACGCATCGCAGGGGGTTCTATGAGATCCAACCGTGCCACAGCGCGCGCCGGAGTGAGCTTGGCGGCGACCCTGCCGCTGCTCGCCGGCGCACTGGCGCTCGGCATACCCGCGCACGCAGCGGACCACCCGAGCCGCAGCACGCTCGCGGGCACCAAGCCCGTCTGGGCGACGGCCACGGCGGACAAGGGCGCCACCTCGGACAGCGCCCAGGTCCGTGCCCGGGTCTACCTGGCCGGACGGGACGCCGCCGGCCTCGCCCAGTACGCCGCGGCGGTCTCCGACCCGTCGTCGGCCTCGTACGGCAAGCACCTGAGCGCCGAGGAGGCGCAGGCGCGCTTCGGCGCGACGCAGGCCCAGGTGGACGCCGTGAAGGCGTGGCTGGCGTCGTCGGGGCTGAAGGTCACCTCCGTGACCCCGCACTACGTCGCCGTCTCCGGTGACGTCGCCGCCGTCGAGAAGGCGTTCGGCACCCAGCTCCACAACTTCGCCAAGGGTTCGAGGACCTACCGCGCCCCGGCGCGGACGGCGTCGGTGCCGGCCTCCCTGAACGGCGCCGTCCTGACCGTCACCGGCCTGGACAACGCTCCGCACAAGGCGAAGCACAAGGACCAACTGCCGCCGCCGGACGACGTCTTCAAGAACTCCGGGCCGTTCTCCACGTACCACGGCTCCAACGTCGCGAGCACGCTGCCCTCCGCGTACGGCCAGAAGGTCCCGTACGCCGTCAAGGGCTACACCGGCAAGGAGCTGCGGTCCGCCTACGGCGCGGGCAAGTACACCGGCAAGGGCGTCCGCGTCGCCATCACCGACGCCTACGCCTCGCCGACCATCGCCTACGACGTGGCCACCTACGCGAAGAAGAACGGCGACAAGCCCTGGAAGACGGGCCAGTTGCGCCAGGTGCTCCCGGCCGGCTACACGGACACCGAGGAGTGCGGGGCGGCCGGCTGGTACGGCGAGGAGACCCTCGACGTCGAGGCCGTGCACGCGGTCGCGCCTGACGCGAACGTCGTCTACGTCGGCGCCGCGTCCTGCTACGACGACGACCTGCTCGACTCGCTGAGCAAGATCGTCGACAACCACCTGGCCGACATCGTCTCCAACTCCTGGGGCGACATCGAGGCCAACGAGACGCCGGACGTCGCGGCGGCCTACGACCAGGTGTTCCAGTTCGGCGCGGTCGAGGGCATCGGCTTCTACTTCTCCTCCGGCGACGACGGCGACGAGGTCGCGAACACCGGTACGAAGCAGGTCGACACCCCGGCCAACTCGGCGTGGGTGACCGCCGTCGGCGGTACCTCGCTGGCCGTCGGCAAGGGCCACAAGTACCTGTGGGAGACCGGCTGGGGCACCCAGAAGGCCTCGCTGTCCAAGGACGGCAAGAGCTGGGCGGGCTTCCCCGGCGCGTTCACCTCGGGCGCGGGCGGCGGGACCAGCCGCACGGTTCCGCAGCCGTCGTACCAGAAGAACGTGGTGCCGAAGGCGCTGGCCACGGCCAACAACAAGGCCGGCAACCGCGTCGTTCCCGACATCGCGGCGATCGCCGACCCGAACACCGGCTTCCTGGTGGGCCAGACGCAGACCTTCCCGAACGGCTCGGAGAAGTACAGCGAGTACCGCATCGGCGGCACCTCGCTGGCCGCGCCGGTCATCGCGGCCGTTCAGGCGCTCGCCCAGGAGGCCCGCGGGGGCAAGGCGATCGGCTTCGCCAACCCGGCGATCTACTCCAAGTACGGCTCGAAGGTCTACCACGACGTGGTGGACCGGCCGACCGGCAAGGACCTCGCGGTCGCGCGGGTCGACTACGTCAACGGAGTCGACGCCGCGGACGGCCTGAGCTACTCCGTCCGCAGCCTCGGCAAGGACAGCTCGCTCCAGGCGGTCAAGGGCTACGACACCGTCACCGGCGTGGGCTCGCCCGCACCCGGCTACGTCGAGTCCTACCCCCGCCGCTGAACCCGGCTCAGCCTCGTGTGCCCCGCCCCTCCACCGGAGGGGCGGGGCACACGCGTGTACGGCGCCCCCGCACGAGCGGGGCCCGGACACCTCGCCGGTCGGCGGGACACGGCGGGGCGCGCCCGGAGACGCCCCTGTCCGACGGGGACCGACCGGGCGGGCAGGGGCGGCACGGGCCGCAGGCCCCGGCACGGGACCGCAGGTCCGGCCCGGAAACCGCCCGGGGCGGGCAGTCCGACGCGGGCCCCGGCCCGCACAGGCCGACGCGGGCGCCCGGGCTCGCGACGGTCCGCGCAGGAGGGTCCCGGTGCTCGCCGGCCGGCGCGATCCGGCCCCGGTGCGGGCGTCGCCGACGTCCCGGACCGACGGGCGACGGCGGATGGGCGCCGGCGGTCCTGGGCGGCGTGGGACGGGCCACATCCTCGGGCCCGGCTATCGCGTCGCTCTGACGATTACACTGGGGGCGTGCCTCAACTACGTCTCGCTCTGAACCAGATCGACTCGCGCGTCGGAGACCTCGCCGGGAATTCCGAGGCGATCGTCCGCCGGGCCCGGGAGTCCGCCGAGCGCGGAGCGCACCTCGCGGTGTTCCCGGAGATGGTGCTGACCGGGTACCCCGTCGAGGACCTCGCCCTCAGGTCGTCCTTCGTGGAGGCGTCCCGCGCCGCGCTGCGCGCCCTCGCCGCCCGGCTCGCCGCGGAGGGCCTCGGGGAGCTGCCGGTGCTCGTCGGCTACCTCGACCGCGGTGAGACCGCCCAGCCGAAGTACGGCATGCCGGCCGGCGCGCCGCAGAACGCGGCGGCGGTGCTGCACCGCGGCGAGGTGGTGCTGAGCTTCGCCAAGCACCACCTGCCCAACTACGGCGTCTTCGACGAGTTCCGCTACTTCGTCCCCGGCGACACCATGCCGGTCCTGCGCGTGCACGGCGTCGACGTCGCGCTCGCCATCTGCGAGGACCTGTGGCAGGACGGCGGCCGGGTGCCGGCCGCGCGCAGCGCGGGCGCGGGGCTGCTGGTCTCGGTCAACGCCTCGCCGTACGAGCGGCTGAAGGACGACACCCGCCTCGAACTGGTCCGCAAGCGGGCCCAGGAGGCCGGCTGCACCCTCGCCTACCTCGCCATGACCGGCGGGCAGGACGAACTGGTCTTCGACGGCGACTCGATCGTGGTCTCCCCGGACGGTGAGGTGGTCGCGCGGGCGCCGCAGTTCGCCGAGGACCTCATGGTGCTGGACCTGGACCTGCCCGCCGCTTCGGTGGACGCGCCCACGGGCGTGGTCGACGACGGTCTGCGCATCGACCGCGTGGTGCTGTCCGACGAGCCGCTGCCCGCCTACGAGCCGGAGCCGGCCGGCGAGTACGCCGCGCGCATGGACGACGACGAGGAGGTCTACACGGCCCTGGTCGTGGGCCTGCGCGCGTACGTGCGCAAGAACGGCTTCCGCTCCGTGCTGATCGGCCTGTCCGGCGGCATCGACTCCGCGCTGGTCGCGGCGATCGCCTGCGACGCGGTGGGCCCCGAGAACGTGTACGGCGTCTCCATGCCGTCCAAGTACTCCTCCGAGCACTCCAGGGACGACGCCGCGGAGCTGGCACGCCGCACCGGCCTGAACTTCCGCACCGTCCCGATCGCCCCGATGTTCGACGCCTACATGGGCTCCCTCGGCCTTACGGGTCTGGCCGAGGAGAACCTCCAGTCCCGGCTGCGCGGCACGCTGCTGATGGCGGTCTCCAACCAGGAGGGCCACATCGTCCTCGCGCCCGGCAACAAGTCGGAGCTGGCGGTGGGCTATTCGACGCTGTACGGCGACTCGGTGGGCGCGTACGGCCCGATCAAGGACGTGTACAAGACGTCGGTCTTCCGGCTGGCCGAGTGGCGCAACCGGGCCGCGGCCGAGCGGGGCGAGATCCCGCCCATCCCGGAGAACTCCATCACCAAGCCGCCGAGCGCGGAGCTGCGCCCCGGCCAGGTGGACACCGACTCGCTGCCGGACTACCCGGTGCTGGACGCGATCCTGGAGCTCTACGTCGACCAGGACAAGGGCGCCGACCTGATCGTCGCGGCCGGGTACGACCGCGAGCTGGTCGCGAAGACGCTCCGCATGGTCGACACGGCCGAGTACAAGCGGCGCCAGTACCCGCCGGGCACGAAGATCTCCGCGAAGGGCTTCGGGAAGGACCGGCGCCTGCCGATCACCAACGGCTGGCGGGAGTCGGCGTAGGCGCCCCAACGGGGGGTAGGCCGGGGGGCTTTGGGGTCAAGCCCCCGGGCCCCCCGGCCCGCCCTCGGCTCCGACCGCCTCCGCCCGCGGCTCCCCCGTGCTCGACGGGGCGGAAGGAACGACCGGACGTGCCGTGGCCGGCATGTGCGAGGCGACCACACACTCCCGTCCCCGTACGGCACCCGCCCGCCGCAGGTCCACCCTGCGGGCCGTGCCGGCCACCGCGAGGCCCAGTACCGCGAGGGCGGCCCCCGCGAGGGCCGGCGAGGTCACGCCGAGGCCCGCGGCGAGCGCCAGCCCGCCGATCCAGGCGCCGCCCGCGTTCGCCAGGTTGAACGCGGCCTGGTTGGCCGCGGAGGCCAGGGACGGGGCCGTGGACGCCTTCTCCATGACCATGAGCTGGAGTGGCGAACCGGTGGCGAACGCCGCCGTGCCGAGCAGGGCCACCGCGAGGGCCGCGCTCCAGTGGGTCCGCATCATCAGCGGGAACAGTGCAAGGACGACCACCAGCGCGACGAGCGCGCCGAACAGCGTGCCCCGCGTCGAGCGGTCGGCCAGGCGCCCGCCGAGCAGGTTGCCGGCGGTCGCGCCGACCCCGAACAGGGCCAGCACCACCGTCACTCCGGCCTCGGTGTACCCGGCGGAGCGGGTGAGCATCGGCGTGATGTAGCTGTATGCGGAGAACAGCGCGCCGCATCCGGCCACGGTCGTCAGCAGGGCCAGCCAGACGGGGAGCGAGCGCAGGGCGGCCAGTTCGCGGCGCAGTCCGGCCGCGGGGACGTGGCCGCGGTCGTGCGGGACCAGCAGGGCGAGGGACGCGATCGCGGCGACCCCGATCACGCTGACCGCGAGGAAGGTCGTCCGCCAGCCGAGGCGCTGGCCCATGAGCGTGGCGACCGGGACGCCGATGACGTTCGCGAGGGTCAGGCCGAGCAGCATCAGGGACACCGAGCGCGCCTTGCGCTCCGGCGGCACCAGGGCCGCCGCGACCACGGCGCCCACGCCGAAGAAGGCGCCGTGCGGCAGTCCGCTGAGGAAGCGGGCGGCCAGCAGCCAGTGGTAGCCGGGCGCGAGGGCGGAGAGCGCGTTGCCGACGACGAACAGGGCCATGAGCCCGATCAGGACGTGACGGCGGGGCAGCCGAGAGGTGACGGCGGCCAGCAGCGGGGCGCCGATGACGACGCCCAGCGCGTACGCGGAGACCAGGTGCCCGGCGGCGGGGATCGAGACGTGCAGGTCTCCGGCGACGTCGGGGAGCAGCCCCATCATGACGAACTCGGTGGTGCCGATGCCGAAAGCGCCCACGGCGAGGGCGAGCACAGCCAGGGGCATGAAGGGCCTTTCGAAGCTTCGAAGCATGCGGGCAGTTCCGTACCGCGGTGACCCGCGTATGTTCTCAGACGGAACAAAGCCTCTCAGGCCCAGTATTCCAGCAGGTTACGACCCGGTTTCCGATGCGGTGACGTTCACCCGCGCTGCGATCGGCAGATGGTCGCTGCCCGTGCGCGACAGGGTCCAGGAGCTCACCGGCTCCACTCCCCTGACCATGATCTGGTCGATCCGCGCCATCGGGAGCGACGCCGGCCAGCTGAACCCGAAGCCGCTGCCCGCGGCGCCCTGGGTGGAACGCATCTGGGAGGTGACGGCGTTGAGCGAGCGGTCGTTCATGGTGCCGTTCAGATCGCCGAGCAGGACCACCCTGGGCAGTTGCTCATCGGCGATCGCCTCGCCCAGCGCGTCCGCGCTCTCGTCGCGCTGCGCGGCGGTGAACCCGGCGTTCAGCTTCACCCGCACCGAGGGCATGTGGGCGACGTACACCGCGACGGGCCCCTCGGGCGCGGCCACGCTGGCGCGCATGGCGCGCGTCCAGCCCAGCTTGATGTCGACGGCGCGGACGCCGCTGATCGGGTACTTGCTCCACAGCCCGACCGTGCCCTGCACCGAGTGGTACCGGTACTGCGGGGCGAGCGTCCGCTCGTAGACGGGGAGCACGGAGGTCTTCAGCTCCTCCAGGGCGAGCACCTGGGCCCCGGAGGCGGCCAGTTCCCGGGCGGTGCCGGACGGGTCGGGGTTGTCGGCGTTGACGTTGTGCGTGGCGACCATCAGCTCGCCGCCGATGCCCGTCTTGTCGGTGAGCAGGCCGCCGAACTGGTGGAACCAGACGATCCCGGGCAGCAGCACGGCGATCAGCGCGATCGGCGACCTGCGCACCAGGGCCAGGACCAGCAGCACCGGCACGAACAGGCCCGCCCACGGCAGGAAGGTCTCGATGAGGCTGCCGAGGTTGCCGATCCGGTTGGGGATCTGCGCGTGCATCAGCATCACCAGGGCGAGGGCGACCGCGAACGCGGCGAGAAGGAGGCCCCGGCGCCAGATCCCCGCGTCGCCGCGCCGGCCGTCGGCGAGGCCGTGCGCCAGGCGCCGCAGCCGGCCTCCCCGGCGCCCGGGCCCCGAACCGCCCGCCGTCTGCGTCACGTACGCCTGTCGCGCCATACCGTCGCCTCACTGCCTGCCGTGCACACCGTTCACCCCCGCGTTCTACGACCCTAGGGGATGATCGGCACCGTTCCCGCCGTCCTCGACGGCCGTACGGGCAGGAGGACGAACAAGTCGGTGCGCGGAGTTCCGCTTGCGCCGCCCACGGCCCGGTCTGTGACGAAACGCGCACATCAGCGCGGGGAACTGACGGGCCGTAGCCCTTCGAGCAACGAGTCCACTATCTGCTCCGACAGGCCCTCGGGCAGGTCGGCGTCGGGGCGCATCACGCTGCGCACCAGCATGGGTCCGACGAAGAGGTCGACGAGTACCTCGACGTCGATGTCCCGGCGCAGTTCGCCGTCGCGCTGCCCGCGGCGCAGGACCTCCACCTGGAGCCTGCGCCGCGGCTCGACGACGGTCGCGTGGTAGGCGCACCAGATCTTCGGGCTGCTCTTCATCTGCGCGTAGACGTTGTGCAGGATGAGCGAGCTGCGGCTCACCAGGCCGCGGCGGCGCAGCTGTTCGAGGATGGCCACGAGGTCGTCGCGCATGGAGGTGCCCGGCAATTCGGGGTCGGGGGGCTCGGCGGCGCGTACGACGTCGACGAACAGCTCCTCCTTGCCGCTCCAGCGCCGGTAGATGGTGGCCTTGCCGACGCCCGCGGTGCGGGCGATGCGCTCGATGGAGAGTTCGGCCAGCGGCACACCGTCCTCCAGCAGCTTCATCACGCCCTCCAGAATGGCGTGTTCCACCGCTTCGCTGCGGGGGCGCCCCCGCACGGGGGCGTCGGCAGCGGTGTGGCTGTCGGCAAGGCTCACGTGGGCCGTCCTTTCGTCGCACAGGAGATTGTCCATCGGGCGGCTCGCCGGTGGGTCCGACCCACCGACGGCCGCCTCCGGCCGGCAGTCCCCCGTCGCCGCGTGCCCCCGTCATATCCCGGCTACTCCACCGCCGCCACCACCTTCTCCTCTTCCTCACCCTTCTGCGGCACCGGCTGCCTGCCGGGCAGGAACAGGGCCACCACGACCGCGCCGACGAGCGCGACCGCGGCCCCGCACAGCGAGGTGACGTGCATGGCGTGCAGGAAGGCGTGGTTGGCCGGCTCTATCAGGCCCTTGCCCTGCGGGCCGAGCTTGGCCGCGACGCCGAGGGTGGCCTCGATGGACTCGGCCGCCTTGTCGCGCAGCCCGGGCGGGAGCAGGCCGAGCTTGCCCTCGATGTCGTTGCGGTACGCCGTCGAGAGCACCGAGCCGAGGACGGCGATGCCGAGGGCCCCGCCGACCTGACGGAAGGTGTTGCTGAGCGCGGAGGCCGAGCCGGCCTTCTCGCGGGGCAGGGCCTGCATGATGACGACGCTGGTCGGCGTCATGATGTGCGCCATGCCGGTGCCCATGAGGAAGAAGACGACCTCCAGCAGCCAGATCGGCGTGTCGGCCTCGAAGCCGGCGAAGGCGGCCAGCATGGCGGCGAGCAGGACCAGTCCGCCCGTGGTGGTGGCCTTGTTGCCGAAGCGGTCGACGACCAGCCGGGCCCGCGGCGCGAAGATCAGCTGTGCGACGGCCAGCGGCAGCATCAGCACACCGGACTGCAGCGGCGAGTAGCCGCGCACGCTCTGGGTGTAGAAGATGCCGAAGAACGTCACGCCCATCAGCGCGAAGAAGACCAGCGCGATGGCGGTCATGGCGGCCGAGAAGACCTTGTTCTTGAAGTACGTGACGTCCAGGGACGGGTGGTCGCTGCGCTTTTCGAACACCACGAAGGCCGCGAGGACGAGCAGGCCCGCCACGATCGTCGACAGCACGGTCGTTTCGGTGAAGTCGGCGAGTTCGCCGCCCTTGATGATGCCGTAGACGAGCAGGACCAGGCCGACGACGGACAGGACGACACCGATCGGGTCGAGGCGGCCGGGCCGCGGGTCGCGGGAGTCGGGCACCAGCCACAGCATCAGCGCGACCGCGACGACGACGATGGGAACGTTGACCAGGAAGACCGAGCCCCACCAGAAGTGGTCCAGGAGCAGACCGCCGGTGATCGGGCCGATGGCGATGGCCAGGCCGACGCCGCCGGCCCAGATGCCGATGGCCTTGGGCTGCTCGTCGCGCTCGAAGACGTTCATCAGGACGGCGAGGGTGGCCGGCATGACGAAGGCGGCACCGACGGCCATCAGGGCTCGGAAGGCGATGAGTTGGGCGGGCGAGCCGGACTCGGCTGCCAGCGCGGAACTGGCGCCGAACACGATGAGGCCGCCGATCAGCACCTTCTTGCGCCCGATGCGGTCACCGACGAGGCCCGCGGTGAACAACAGGCCCGCGAAGACGAGCGTGTAGGCGTTGATCGCCCACTCCAGCTCGCTCTGCGTGGCGCCCAGGCCCGTCGGGGCGGGGGTCGAGATGGTCTTGATCGCGACGTTCAGGATCGAGTTGTCGAGCACCACTATCAGCAGGCTCAGCATCAACGCGCCGAGAATCGCCCAGCGTCGGCGGTGCACCGCCTCCGGAACCCGGGGGCCGTCGACGGCGCGGTCGGCAGGAGTAGTCATGCCGGCGAGCCTAGGGCACTTCCGATACGAGACCGTCTCGTATCGCAATCCTTTACCCAGATCTTACGACTCGCGTGCCGAGACGTTGCGCACACGGGGCTCCTCTGGCCGCCTCCGGCACGAGGTGCCACCATGGGAGGGATCCGGGGACGCCGTCAGGGCGCCCCGAGATGACTGAAGGAGCCGTTGTCATGACGCAGCTTTCGGCTGCCCACAACAAGCCCTCCGACGGCAGCAAGGCGCTGTACGGGGGGAAGGGCACTCGCCGCATCACTGTTCGCGACATCTCCCTCGCCAAGGAACGCGGCGAGAAGTGGCCCATGCTCACCGCCTACGACGCGATGACCGCGTCCGTCTTCGACGAGGCCGGCATCCCGGTGATGCTGGTCGGCGACTCCGCGGGCAACTGCCACCTCGGCTACGAGACGACCGTGCCCGTGACGCTCGACGAGATGACGATGCTGTCGGCCGCGGTCGTCCGCGGCACGAAGCGCGCCCTGATCGTCGGCGACCTCCCCTTCGGCTCCTACCAGGAGGGTCCGGTGCAGGCGCTGCGCTCGGCGACCCGGCTGGTGAAGGAGGCGGGCGTCGGCGCCGTGAAGCTGGAGGGCGGCGAGCGGTCGCACGAGCAGATCCGGCTCCTGGTGGAGTCCGGCATCCCGGTCATGGCCCACATCGGCCTGACCCCGCAGTCCGTCAACGCCATGGGCTACCGCGTCCAGGGCCGCGGCGAGGAGGCGGCGCAGCAACTGCTGCGGGACGCCAAGGCCGTTCAGGACGCGGGCGCGTTCGCGGTGGTCCTGGAGCTGGTGCCGGCCGAACTGGCCGCCGAGGTGACACGGGTGCTGCACATCCCGACCGTCGGCATCGGCGCCGGTCCCGACACGGACGCCCAGGTGCTGGTGTGGACCGACATGCTCGGACTGACCGGCGGGCGCGTGCCCAAGTTCGTCAAGAAGTACGCCGATCTGCGGGAGGTCATCGGCGGCGCGGCCAAGGCGTTCGCCGAGGACGTGGTGGGCGGGACGTTCCCGCTGGAGGAGCACTCGGTGCACTGACCTCCGGTTGAGCCATCGCGGTACCAGGGCAGCCCCGCCGATCTTCCCCCGTCGGCGGGGCTGCTGGTTTTTGCGCCTGAACCGGCGCCGCTCTCGCGGAGGTGGTCGCTCGCCGTCGTGGTTCCTCAATTGATGGTTGCGGTGCTCGCCGGCCGGATCACCGGGCTGTCGGTGGGATGTCGGCGGGATGTCGGCGGTTTGTCAGTGGTGGATGGCACCGTTCGGGGCATGACGCGAATCGACGACAACCCCGGCGGCGTGCCGAACGCCGTGACCGTGCGGGGGCTGGTCAAGCACTACGGCGAGACCAAGGCACTGGACGGCGTGGACCTGGACGTGCGCGAGGGCACCGTGATGGGCGTGCTCGGGCCGAACGGAGCCGGCAAGACCACCCTCGTACGCATCCTGTCCACGCTGCTCGCCCCGGACGCGGGACAGGCCACCGTGGCGGGCTACGACGTGGCACGGCAGCCCCGGCAGCTGCGCCGGGTGATCGGGCTGACCGGGCAGTACGCCTCCGTGGACGAGAAGCTCCCCGGCTGGGAGAACCTCTACCTGATCGGCCGGCTGCTCGACCTGCCCCGCAAGGAGGCCCGCGCCCGCGCCGACGAGCTGCTGGAGCGGTTCTCGCTCAC
Organism: Streptomyces sp. NPDC087787; assembly: GCF_044743035.1. Taxonomy (NCBI): domain Bacteria; kingdom Bacillati; phylum Actinomycetota; class Actinomycetes; order Kitasatosporales; family Streptomycetaceae; genus Streptomyces; species Streptomyces sp. NPDC087787. The sequence continues at coordinate 319,224 of NZ_JBIUVQ010000001.1, read as the reverse complement.
CGAGGCCGCGCGGCGGCCGGCCCGCACCTACTCCGGCGGCATGCGGCGGCGGCTCGACCTCGCCGCCTCGATGATCGGGCGGCCGAGCGTCCTGTTCCTGGACGAGCCGACCACGGGCCTCGACCCCCGTACCCGCAACGAGGTGTGGGACGAGGTCAAGACGATGGTCGGCGACGGGGTCACCGTCCTGCTGACCACGCAGTACATGGAGGAGGCCGAGCAGCTCGCCTCCGAGCTGACCGTCGTCGACCGCGGCAAGGTCATCGCGAACGGCGGCATCGAGGAGCTGAAGGCGAAGGTCGGCGGGCGCACCCTGCGCGTGAAACCGGTCGATCCGCTGGAGCTCGGACCGCTGGCCGGGATGCTCGACGAACTGGGCATCACCGGGCTCGCCGCGACGAGCGTCGACCGCGAGACCGGTTCCCTGCTCGTGCCGATCCTCAGCGACGAGCAGTTGACCGCCGTGGTCGGCGCGGTCACCGCGCGCGGTATCACGATCGCCTCCATCACCACCGAACTGCCCAGCCTGGACGAGGTGTTCCTGTCCCTCACCGGCCACCGCGCCAGTGCCCCGCAGGACACCGTGCCCGCCGAAACCCGCGAAGAGGTCGCCGTATGAGCGCCGTCACCACGCCCCCCCTGGGCTCCCCCGGCCTCAAGGCCGACGCCCGGATCCCGCTGCGCAGCCATCTGCGGCACACCGGCGCGCTGGTCCGCCGCAACCTGCTGTGGATCCGGCAGGACCCGGAGTCGATGTTCGACGCGATCCTGTTCCCGGTGATCTTCACGCTGCTGTTCGTGTACGTCTTCGGCGGCTCGATCGGGCAGTCGCTGGGCGGCGGGCAGCAGCAGTACGTGCAGTACATCGTGCCCGGTCTGATGGCCATGATGGGCATGAACCTGGCTCAGAGCGTGGGCACCGGCTTCAACCAGGACTTCAACTCCGGTGTCATGGACCGCTTCCGGTCCCTGCCGATCGGGCGCGGCTCGGTGCTGTTCGCCAAGATCTCGGTGGAGCTGCTGCGGATGATGATCGCGACGACGGTCCTGCTGGTCGTCGGGGTCCTCGTGGGCTTCGAGATCGAGAACTGGCCCGGCCTGTTCGCCGCCGTGGGGCTGTCGGCGGTGTTCGGCTCGGCTCTGATGTGGGTGTTCCTCACGCTCGGTGTGGTGATGAAGAACGCGCAGTCCGTGCAGGCGATGGGCTTCCTGGTGCTGATGCCGCTGCAGTTCGGCTCGTCCATCTTCGCGCCGCCCGGGACGATGCCGGGCTGGCTGCGGAACTTCACCGAGTACAACCCGCTGTCCGCCCTCGCGGACAGCGCCCGCGGGCTGATGGTGGGCGGCCCGGTGGCGCACAGCCTGTGGTTGACGCTGGCCTGGTCGGCCGGGATCACGGTGGTGATGGCGCCGATCGCCATCCACAAGTTCCGCACCAAGAGCTGACCGTACGGCGCCGCGCCGCCGGCTCAGATCAGGGCGGCGGCCTCCTGCGGGGAGAGGCCGCCGCCCTCCGCGTACGCGGCCTCGTACGCCTCGTCGCCGAGCAGTTCCCTGGTGCGCGCGACGACCCCGTCGCGGACGTGGCGCTCCATGGACGAGGCGACGTGGCGGGGCGGCAGCAGGGCGTCGGCGGCGCCGAGGCAGCGGACGGCGTCCCGGGCCCGGCGGCCGCCGTCCACGCCGGCCAGGGCCGTGGCGGCGATGGTCAGGTACGCCGAGGGCATATGGGGCGCGATGGCCTCGGACAGCGGGTCCTGGGCGCGCTGGAGGGCCCGGCGGATCTTGTCCAGGGCGTCCTCGTACAGGCCGTCGACCGCGTCGACCCAGGCCTCGGCGCCGAGGATGAAGGCGTCGAAGACGACGAAGTGCGAGATGCCGAACTCCTCGCGCAGCAACCGCAGTTGTTCGCGCGCCTCGGGGATGCGTCCGGTCATGCCCAGTCGGCCGGCGAGGTAGAGGCGGGCGGGGGGCATGGCCTCGTTGTGGCTGTTCCGGCTCTGCTCGACGACCTCCCACAGCAGCCGTTCGCCCTCTTCGGTGTCGCCCGCCTCCATCAGCGCGCTGCCCAGCCGGGCGGTGAGGACGGTGACCTGGGCGGCCGCGCCGAGGCGTTCGGCGTGGTCGATGGCCGACCGGTAGTCGGCCGCGGCCGACAGGTAGGCGCCGGTGCGCTCATGGGCCTCCGCGCGTGCGGAGAGCGCCTCGGCGGTACCCCAGGCGTCGTCGAGACGGCGGAAGATCTCCAGCGACTCGTCGGCGTCCCGGCCGGCGTCCCCGGCCCAGTCGGTCCGGTTGGCCAGCAGGTTGGCGCGCCACTGGAGGGCGTGGGCCAGCTCCCACTCGAATCCCGGGGTCTCGCGGCAGGTGCGTACGGCGGCGTCGGTGACCTCGAGCAGGCGTTTCACCTCGCCGGTCAGCATCACCGCGAACATCCAGAGCATGCCGGGACTGCGGCAGAGCTGCGGCTGGCCGGGCTGGTAGACCTGGGTGATGAGCCGCAGTTTCCGTTTCGCCTCGGGCGACTCCCAGGCCTCCAACTCGGTGTCCATGCAGGAGAGACGGACCAGGTGCAGACCCCGTCGGGCCTCGGCGAGCACCTCGCCGGTCATCGGGGGCGGGGCGTCCGTGCACCGCTGCCAGACGGGTTCGGCGGGCCGGACCGGCTCGGTGAAGGGGTCGGGGCCGAACTCCATGAACTCGCCGCACCAGTTGCGGGCCTCGAGGCGCATGTCGCGCATCTGCCAGTAATTGGCGAGCGAGAGGATCAGGCACAGGCCCTCCTGCTCGTCGCGTGCGGCGACGGCGTGACGCAGCGCCGTGCGCAGGTTCTCGTACTCCAGCTCGATCCTGGCCATCGCCGCACGCTGGCTGGAGCCGCGCATCAACGGCTCGGTGGTGCGAGCCAGTTCGCGGTAGTGCGTCAGGTGGGCGCGCTCGGTGGCGGTGCGGCCGCCGGTCTCGTCGAGCCGTTCCCGCGCGTACTCGGCGACGGTCTCCAGCAGCCGGTAGCGCATCCCGCCGTCGGCGGCGGGGGCGGCCACCACGAGGGACTTGTCGACGAGGGAGGCGAGGGCATCGAAGGCGGCGGGGCCGCACACGGCCTCGGCGGCGGCGAGGTCGCAGCCGCCGGCGAAGACGGACAGCCTGCTCAGCACGTACCGTTCGTCGGCGTCGAGCAGGTCCCAGGACCAGTCGACGACGGCGCGCAGGGTCTGCTGGCGGGGCAGGACGGTACGGCTGCCCGAGGTGAGCAGGCGGAAGCGGTCGTCGAGCCGGTCGGCGATCTGCCGCGGGGTGAGCATCCGCAGCCGGGCGGCGGCGAGTTCGATGGCCAGCGGCAGCCCGTCCAGGCGCCGGCAGATCTCGGCGCAGGCGTCCGCGGTCTCCTGGTCGGCGTCGGTGCGGAAGCCGGGCCGTACGGCGGCCCCGCGTTCGGCGAGCAGCCGCAGCGCCACCGGGTCGGGCAGGGGCTCCACCGGCCGCAGCACCTCGCCGGGTATGCCGAGGGGTTCCCGGCTGGTGGCGAGGACGGTGAGGTGCGGGCAGCGCGCCAGCAGCTCCTCGACGAGACGGGCCGCCGCGTCGACGACGTGCTCGCAGTTGTCGAGCAGGAGCAGCATGCGGCGCCGGGCGCAGTGCTCGACCAGCCGCTCGACGGGGTCGTTGTGCCGGTCGGCGACCGCGGCCCGCATCTCCTCGGCACCGGCGCCGTACAGCACGGTCTCGCGGGCGCCGACGGCCGTGAGCACGGCCCCGGGCACGGCCTCGGCGTCGTCGACGGGCGCGAGCTCGGCCAGCCACACGCCGTCCGGCGGCACCGGCCGCACGGCCTCGGCGGCCTCCTGCGACAGCCGGGTCTTCCCCGCCCCGCCCGGCCCGAGCAGCGTCACGAGACGCGCGGCGTCCAGGTCGGCCCGGATCGTCCCGATGTCGGCCTCGCGGCCCACGAAGGAGGTGATCCGGGCGCGGAGGTTGCTCGGGGGCCGGGCATCGGGCGTACCGGGGCCCACCTCCTCGCCCGCGGCAGCGTCCGGGACGCCGGCGGCGGACCCGGCGAGGGGTACCGCCGAGGGAGCACCGCGGGAGAACACCGCCGAGGGGACGGCGGCCTGCCCCGCGGCACGCGGCCCGGACGCCGCGCCGGGACCAGACACAGCGGTCCCGGCCACACCCGGACCGGACGCCGCGCCGGAACCGGGCTCAGCGGTCCGGGCCCCGCCGCCCGCGACCGGGCCGGACACCGCACCGGGACCGGGCTCAGCGGCCCAGCCCCCAGCGCCCGCGACCGGCCCGTGCGCCGGCCGCGTCCCGCCGGTGGGCCGCAGCAGCTCCGCGTGCAGCGCGCGCAGTTCCGGGCCGGGGTCGGAGCCGAGGCGGTCGGCCAGCAGCCGGCGTACGTCCTCGTAAGCGGCCAGGGCCTCGGCGGTGCGGCCCGCGTCGCGCAGGGCGCGCAGGCGGAGGGTCTGGAGCGGTTCGTCCAGGGGGTGCGTCTCGCACAGCGCGGTCAGCTCGGGCAGGCTCCGCTCGGCGTGCCCGAGGGCGAGGGCGGCGCTGAGGCGGGCGCGGCGCACGTCCAGGTGACGGGTATCCCAGCGGGCCGCCTCGGCGGTGCGGTCGGGCAGGTCGGCGAGGGCGGGGCCGCGCCACAGCGCGAGGGCGTCGTCGAGGACGGCGGCCGCCTTCGCGGGGTCGCCGTCGCCCAGCGCGCGCACGCCCTCCCCGGCCAGCCGCTCGAAGCGGTGCAGGTCGACGTCGTCGGTCGCGGCGGCGAGCCGGTAGCCGCCCTCGGCCGAGGCCACCGCGTCCGCGCCGAGCGTCCGGCGCAGCCGCCCGACCAGGGCCTGGAGCGCGCCGGTGGCGTCGGCGGGCGGCTCGCCGTCCCACACCTCGTCGACGAGGGCGCGCACCGGGACCGTACGGCCGGGGCGCAGGGCGAGCACGGTCAGCAGGGCACGCAGCCGTGCCCCGCCGAGCGGGACGACGGTGCCGTCGGGGCGGAGTGCCTGGGTGGTGCCGAGGATGCGATAGCGCACGGGGTCCATTGTCTCCGGTGGTCTCACGGACGGTCACGGGATTTCGGCGGCGCGGCGCGCGGGCGATGCGGGAACCCGTGGCCCCGGACGGGACGTTCCGCCCGTGTGCCCGGTACGGTCGGGCTCGCCGCACGAACCGTACGAGCACAGGAGCCGTCCCCCATGACGTCCGTCACCACCCGCCGCGGCGACCGCCGGATCAGCCCCGTCTTCCTCGGCATCCTGGCCGTCACTGCGGTCGGGGGCTGGGCGGCCTGGACCGGTTTCGCACCGATTCCGGCCCGGCCGGGTCTGGCGGTGTTCGTGTTCGTGACCGCGGCCTGGGTGGTCTCACTTTGTCTTCATGAGTACGCCCATGCTCGCACCGCCCTGCACAGCGGCGACATCACAGTGGGAGAGAAGGGGTACTTGAGCCTCAACCCTCTCGCCTATACGCACGCCGTGCTGAGCATCCTGCTTCCGCTGCTGTTCCTGGTCATGGGCGGGATCGGGCTGCCCGGCGGCGCGGTGTTCATCGAGCGCGGCCGGATCCGGGGCCGCTGGCGGCACAGCCTGGTCTCGGCGGCGGGACCGCTGACGAACGTGCTGTTCGCGGCGGTGTGCACGGCACCGTTCTGGTCGCACGCGCTGGACGGCGTGCCCAGCGGCTTCCGGTTCGCCCTGGCCTTCCTCGCGCTGCTGCAGGTGACGGCCGCGATCCTGAACTTCCTGCCGGTCCCGGGCCTGGACGGCTACGGCGTGATCGAACCCTGGTTGTCGCACAAGATCAAGCGCCAGGTGGAGCCGTTCGCACCGTTCGGCCTGATCTTCGTCTTCGCGCTGCTGTGGGTGCCCTCGCTCAACATCGCGTTCTTCGACGTGATCCACACGCTGCTGCGTCACCTCGGCGTCGGCCCCCTCGACCAGTACTGCGGTCACGAGCTGTACCGCTTCTGGCAGGGCACCAGCGAGTTCTGCCCGGTCAGCCGGTGACGGAGCTGTCCTGACCCGTCCGGCCGCGGCGGGCGTAGTACCAGGTCATGTTGGACGACAGTCCGGCCAGCAGGATCCACACCACCCCGAGCCAGCTGCCCTGGACGAAGGAGACGACGGCCGCGGCCACGGACAGCAGGCAGACGATCAGGGCGTAGAGGGCGAGGCGAGGCATGGGGTCGGCTCCTGTCGGGGGACACTGCTACGGCCACCAGTGTCCCCCATGGACTCATACGTCCGTGATCCGGAGCCCCGCGTGCGCCTTGTAGCGGCGGTTGACCGAGATCAGGTTCGCGACCAGCGACTCCACCTGGTGGGCGTTGCGCAGCCGGCCCGCGAAGACGCCCCGCATGCCGGGGATGCGGCCGGCCAGCGCCTGGACGATCTCCACGTCGGCGCGCTCCTCGCCGAGGACCATCACGTCGGTGTCGATCCGCTCGGTCCCGGGGTCCTGGAGGAGGACGGCCGACAGGTGGTGGAAGGCCGCCGTCACCCGTGAGTCCGGCAGCAGGGCCGCGGCCTGCTCGGCGGCGCTGCCCTCCTCCGGCACGAGCGCGTAGGCGCCCTTCTTGTCGAAGCCGAGCGGGTTGACGCAGTCCACGACGAGCTTGCCGGCCAGCTCCTCGCGCAGGGCGTCGAGGGTCTTGCCGTGGCCCTCCCACGGCACGGCGACGATCACGATGTCGCTGCGGCGCGCGGTCTCGGCGTTGTCGGCGCCCTCGACGCCGTGCCCGGTCTCCTCGGCCGCCGCCCGGGCCCGTTCGGCCGCGCGCGAGCCGATGATCACCTTCTGCCCGGCGCGGGCGAGCCGGTAGGCCAGGCCCTTGCCCTGCGGGCCGGTTCCCCCGAGCACGCCCACGACCAGCCCGGAGACGTCGGGGAGGTCCCAGGGGTCCTTGGCGGGGGCCTTGTGTGCACTGTCGCTAGAGGTCATGGGCCGACTCTACGTCCGCGGCCCCGCCTCCGCCGGGTCCCCCGGAAGGGCGAACGCCGGTCGAAGTCCGCCCCGCCCGTACCCGCTTGCGGCAGGATGCGCGCGTATGGACGCCGTACGGGTCGCGCTGCTGCGCGAGGTGCTCGCCGGGACCGAGTGGCTGGGGGCCACCCGGCGCTTCGCGGGGGTGCTGCGGGGGTCCGTGGTGTCGCACGGGGGCGGGCTGCTGCTCGTGGGCACCCCGCAGGACGAGCCCTGGCACCTGGCGGCCCACCTGGTGGACGAGGCCGCCTGGTCGGGCACCCCGGAGCTGGCCCCGACGCTGGTACGGCACGCCCCGCGCCCTTCGGACCGGGCGCATCTGGCCGTGGGCCTGGGGCGGCTGGCGGCGGCCCGGCGCGGCGAGACGCTGCTCGTGGTGGCCCCCGAGGAGCCCGCCCCGCTCCTGGAGCGGGTGCACGAGGCCCGGCGGGCCGGAGCGACGGTGCTGGCGCTGGGCCCGGGCGGGGGCGAGCTGGAGGCGATGGCGCACGAGACGCTGGCGGTGCCGCCCGGATCCGAACTGGACCTGGACACCGTGCAGCACCTGGTGAGCGCGGCGGCCGGGGAGAACCCGCTGCCGGCCCAGCGCGGCCGCGGCCGCCTCCGGGACCGCCTGTCCCGACTGACGGACCTCCTGACGGCCCCGCCACCGCCGCGCTGGTAGCGGGGCGCACGGAGAACCGGTCGCCGCCGGCGCCGCGCCTGCCGACGGCGGCCCTTCCTGACCTCTCCCACAGCCTGGGCAGGGGGATTCCCGGCTCGAGCGGCTCGTTCGACCAGCGAGCGAGCCGCCGCCGTGCGCGCGGCCGCGTGATCGGCGTGAGCGGCGCCTTCGGGGCTGTTCAGCCCTCCTCGGTGCCGCCCGTCGGGGCGTCGTGCCAGCGGGGGTCGTTCTCCCACTCGAGGTTGCGTTCGCGGGCGGTGTCCATCGCGTGCTGGGCCTCCTCGCGGGAGGTGTACGGGCCGAACCGGTCCTTGGCGGGGCACTCGGGCCCCTCCTCGACCTTCTTGTGCTCCAGGCAGTAGTACCACTCGCCCGGCTTTCCTGCGGTCCGCTTCTTGAACAGGGCCATGACCAGCTCCTCTCGCCACGGACATGTTCCCCCATCGCCCCCGGATAGACTCGCCGACATGTCTGGCCAGTCGCTGCTCGTCCCCGGGGAGCTGTCCCCGCCCCGTTCCGTGCCCGGAAACATCCGCCGCCCCGAGTACGTCGGCAGGCCCGCACCAAAGCCGTACACGGGGCCGGAGGTGCAGACGCCGGAGACCGTCGAGGCGATGCGGATCGCCGGGCGGATCGCCGCGCAGGCCATGGAGGAGGCGGCCCGGCACATCGCGCCCGGCGTCACCACGGACGAACTGGACCGGGTGGCGCACGAGTTCATGTGCGACCACGGCGCCTACCCCTCCACGCTCGGCTACCGCGGCTTCCCCAAGTCGCTGTGCTCCTCGGTCAACGAGGTCATCTGCCACGGCATCCCGGACTCGACCGTGCTGCGGGACGGCGACATCGTCAACCTGGACGTGACGGCGTACATCGGCGGGGTGCACGGGGACAACAACGCGACGTATCTCGTGGGTGACGTGGACGAGGAGAGCCGCCTGCTGGTCGAGCGCACCCGCGAGGCCCTCAACCGCGCGATCAAGGCGGTCCGCCCCGGACGGCAGATCAACATCATCGGCCGGGTCATCGAGTCGTACGCCAAGCGGTTCGGCTACGGCGTGGTCCGGGACTTCACCGGCCACGGCATCAACACGTCGTTCCACTCCGGGCTGATCGTCCCGCACTACGACAGCCCACACGCCACGACGCTCATCCAGCCCGGCATGACCTTCACGATCGAGCCGATGCTGACGCTGGGCACCTACGAGTACGACGTCTGGGACGACGGCTGGACGGTCGTCACGAAGGACCGCAGGCGCACCGCCCAGTTCGAGCACACGCTGGTGGTGACGGACTCGGGGGCGGAGATCCTGACGCTGCCGTAGTACCGCTCCCCTCCGCTGTGGCCCGCTCCCTCCGGGGGCGGGTCTTCGGCAGGGTGTGAACCGTACGCGTCAGCGCTCCAGGATCACCCGGCCGCCGACCTCGACCCAGCCGCCCGGTTGGGGGGCCGTGAGGATCTGGGAGCCTGTGCCCTGGGTGATGTTGAGGGCTCGGCCCAGTTGGGCCGTGAGCAGCAGGGCCGCCGCGCCTGTCGCCTCGTCCTCGTCGATGCAGTCGTCGCGGCCGGGGAAGGCGCGGGCGCGGATGCGGCCGGCGGCCTCGTCCTCCCAGGCCCAGGCGTAGATCCACTCGCCGGACGGCGGTACGGGCAGGTCGTCGACCTCGGCGGCGGTCGCGTACTGACGCAGGGTCCGCGGCGGGGCCCACTCCGGGCGGGCCTCGATCCAGGTGAACTCGCCGTCCAGGCGGGTTCCCACGGTCCCGGCGGGGGTGACCAGTTCCGGCACGTCCAGGAGCCACGCCACCCCCACGCACGGGTGGCCCGCGAACGGCAGGCGCAGGGTGGGGGTGAAGATGTCGATGACGCCACGCTCGGGGTCGTCGACGAACACCGTCTCGCTGAAGCCGAGTTTGGCGGCCATTTCCTGGCGGTCGTCCCGGTCGGGGACGCGCGAGCCGTCCCGGACGACACCGAGTTCGTTCCCGTAGCCACCGCGCGGCCCGCAGAAGACGCGCAGCACGTCGTAATCAGTCACCCGGGCATTGAAGCATCGCGGCGGTGCCGTCCGGTTCGGACGGCACCGCCGCCGACGCGGATCAGACGTGGCGTCGAGCGTGCCCTTGTCGTACGTGCCCCGGCCGGAGGGGAAGCGGAAGAGGGCGCCGCCGTCCTGGGCCCCGCCGGTCAGGGTCCACTTGCCGCGGGCGATGTCGCCGGTGACGTACTCGCGGAAGGTGCGGCGCACACCCCAGTCGACGGCGCCGTTCACGAGCGCCCGGTGCGAAGCCGCCTTCTTGGGCGCGGACTTGGACGGGGTGGGCGTGGGCGAGGGGGACGCCGCCTTCGCTGCCGGGCGTACGTCCGCCGCGAGGCTCACCGGGTCCAGCGGGGTTCCGGCCGCGTAGTAGCCGGCGAAGGACCGTGCGCCCTGGGTGGTGAGGGTGGCGGGCAGGTTGTCGAGGGTGGTCCGCGCCGGGGAGGTGCCGGCCCTGGTGGGCCCCAACGGCGCCGGAAAGTCGACCTTGTTGGCCGCGCTCACCGCCGATCTCCCGCCCACGGGGGGCGTGGTGCGTGTTCACGGCCGTCCGGCCCACGAGTGGTCCGCGCCCGAACTCGCGCCGCGCCGCGCCGTGCTGCCGCAGTCGGCGGCGCTCTCCTTCCCCGTCGCCGTCGAGGAGGTCGTGCGGAAGGGCCGTGCCCCGCACGCTCGTCCCCGGACGAGGACGAGCGGATCGTGGCCGAGGCGATGGCCGCCACCGAGGTGACCGCGTTCGCGGCGCGCACGATCCCCGCGCTCAGCGGCGGTGAGCGGGCCCGGGTCGCGCTCGCCCGGGTACTGGCCCAGCGGGCACCGCTGCTGCTGCTCGACGAGCCGACCGCCGCGCTCGACCTGAAGCCAGGAGATGGTGCTGCGGCTGTGCCGGGACAGGGCGCACGCCGGGGACGCGGTCGTCGTGGTGCTGCACGATCTGGGACTGGCCGCGGCGTACGCGCACCGGGTCGCGATCCTGTGCGCCGGTCGTGTCGTGGCCGACCGCCCGCCCGCCGAGGTCTTCTCCGAGGAGCTGCTCTCCCGGGTCTACGACCAGCGGGTCGAGGTGCTGCCGCATCCGCGTACGGGCGCGGTCCTGGTGACCCCCAGACGGAGCCCTTGACCCCGACTTGACCTACCCTTTGCCCGTTGTTGGCACATTCGCGATCAGTTCGTTCCCGTACGCGGATCATGAGACAGGAATCACGGTCCGCACGGGTGGGAACCAGGTAAGCCTCGGTTAAGTTAGGCAAGCCTCACCAATGGTCGTGGGGTGTCAGGTCACCTTCCAGCCACTTCCGGGAGCCCTCGTGCGAGCCGTCCGCTTCTCCGTCATCACCGCCGCGGCAGCGGTCGCGCTGACCGCCGTGACGGCCTGTACGCAGAAGAGCGGCACCCAGGACACCGACCGGGTGGTCGACGTGACCGCGAAGGACGACTCCTGCGAGGTCTCGAAGAAGGAGTTCCCGGCCGGGCACGTCGAGCTCACCATCGAGAACAAGGGCTCGAAGGTCACCGAGGTCTACCTCCTCTTCCCGGACGACCGGATCGTCGCCGAGCGCGAGAACATCGGTCCCGGCATCAAGCAGAAGATCACCGCCGAGGTGAAGGCCGGCGACTACCTCATCGCCTGCAAGCCGGGCATGAAGGGCAAGGGCATCCGCCAGGAGGTCAAGGCGACAGGCGGCGCGGTCTCCAAGCGCGACCCGAAGCTGGACGCGGCCGTCGCCGATTACCGCCAGTACGCCCAGGACCAGGCCGACGAGACCCTGCCCCGTGTCGAGGCCTTCGTGAAGGCGATCAAGGCCGGCGACGTGCCGGCCGCCAAGAAGGCGTACGCGATCTCCCGCCTCGGCTGGGAGCGCACGGAGCCGGTCGCGGAGTCCTTCGGCGACATCGACCCCAAGGTCGACGTCCGCGAGGACGGCCTGGAGGACGGCCAGAAGTGGACCGGCTGGCACCGCCTGGAGAAGTCGCTGTGGAAGGACGGAAAGATCGGCGCCGAGGAGAAGTCGCTCGCCGACCAGCTCCTCACCGACCTCAAGGACTGGCAGCAGCGGGTGGGCACCGCCGAGATCACCCCGACCTCCATGGCCAACGGCGCCAAGGAACTCCTCGACGAGGTCGCCCAGGGCAAGGTCACCGGCGAGGAGGACCGCTACGCCCACACCGACCTGGTCGACTTCAAGGGCAACGTCGAGGGCGCGCAGAAGGCGTACGAACTCCTCAGGCCGGTCGCCTCGAAGAACGACCCGGCGCTGGCCAAGGAGCTCGACAAGCAGTTCGCCGCGCTCGAGACGCTTCTCGACAAGTACCGCGAGGACAAGACGTCGTACGAGTTCGTCTCCTACGACAAGGTCGGCAAGGACGACCGCAAGGAGCTCTCGGACGCGGTGAACGCGCTCGCCGAGCCGCTGTCCAAGCTCGCCGCGGCCGTCGTGAAGTAGTGAAGCAGTGAAGCAGAGGCTGGAGATGACCGATACCCAGGGCAGCACTCCGTCCCGCCGCGCCGTGATCGGCTGGGGCGGGGCGGGGATCGCGCTCGGCGCCGTCACGGCCGGCGGCGCGGTGGCGATGACCAAGTCCGGCTCCGACCTGGACCCGGTCGGCACGGAAGCGGGCGGCGCGGTGGAGTTCCACGGCGCCCACCAGGCCGGCATCGCCACAGCCGTGCAGGACCGGCTGCACTTCGCCGCGTTCGACGTGAAGACCGACGACCGCGCCGAGTTCGCAGCGCTGCTGAAGGACTGGACGGCCGCCGCACGCCGGATGACCGCCGGCAAGGAGGTCGGCGAGGGCGCGTACGGCGGACTCCCCGAGGCGCCGCCCGACGACACCGGCGAGGCGCTGGGCCTCAACCCCTCGCGGCTGACGCTGACCATCGGCTTCGGGCCCACGCTGTTCGAGAGGTTCGGGCTGCGGGACAGGCGGCCGGCCGCCCTGGTGGACCTGCCCAAGTTCCCCGGCGACAACCTGGACCGCTCCCGCACCGGCGGCGACCTGTGCATCCAGGCCTGCGCGGACGACCCGCAGGTCGCCGTGCACGCGATCCGCAACCTGGCCCGCATCGGCTTCGGCAAGGTCGCCGTCCGCTGGTCCCAGCTCGGCTTCGGCAAGACCTCCTCCACCACCCCGGACGCCCACACCCCGCGCAACCTCTTCGGGTTCAAGGACGGCACCCGCAACATCGCGGGCACCGAGACCGGCCGGCTGACGGAGCACGTCTGGGTCGGCGACCAGGACGGCGGCGCGAACGACGCCTGGATGCACGGGGGTTCGTACCTCGTCGCCCGGCGCATCCGGATGAACATCGAGACCTGGGACCGGGCTCCGCTCCAGGAGCAGGAGGACATCTTCGGCCGAGACAAGGGCGAGGGCGCGCCGGTCGGCAAGCCCAAGGAGCACGACGAGCCGTTCCTGAAGGCGATGAAGCCCACCGCGCACGTACGGCTCGCGCACCCCGACTCCAACGACGGCATCACGATCCTGCGCCGCGGCTACTCCTTCACCGACGGCACCGACGGCCTCGGCCGCCTGGACGCCGGACTGTTCTTCCTGGCCTACCAGCGCGACCCGCGCCACGGGTTCATCCCGCTCCAGCGCAGGCTGGCGGCGTCGGACGCGCTCAACCAGTACATCCAGCACGTTGGTTCGGCGGTCTTCGCGATCCCGCCCGGCGTGCGTGACACGCACGACTGGTGGGGCCGCACCCTGCTGTCCGAGGAGGCGTGACCCGTGTTCTCCAACTATCTGATCGGCCTGCGCGAGGGGCTGGAAGCCAGCCTCGTCGTGTGCATCCTCATCGCCTATCTGGTCAAGACCGGCCGCAGGGACGCCCTGAAGCCGATCTGGACCGGTATCGGCATCGCGGTCGCCATCGCCATGGGCTTCGGCTGCGTCCTCGAATTCGGCTCCCAGGAGCTGACGTTCCAGGCGCAGGAGGCGCTGGGCGGAAGCCTGTCGATCCTCGCGGTCGCCCTGGTGACCTGGATGGTCTTCTGGATGCGGCGCACCGCCCGGCACTTGAAGTCCGAGCTGCACGGCAAGCTGGACCAGGCGCTGGCGATGGGGACGGGCGCGCTGGTCGCCACCGCGTTCCTGGCCGTGGGCCGGGAGGGCCTGGAGACGGCGCTGTTCGTGTGGGCGTCGGTGCACGCGGCCTCCGACGGCACCCCGCGCCCGCTCATCGGTGTCGCCCTCGGCCTTGCCACGGCCGTCCTGCTCGGCTGGCTGTTCTACCGGGGCGCGCTGCGGATCAATCTCGCCAAGTTCTTCACCTGGACCGGCGCCATGCTGGTCGTCGTCGCGGCGGGTGTGCTGGCATACGGCCTGCACGACCTCCAGGAGGCCGGCTGGGTCCCGGGGCTCGGCAACCTGGCCTTCGACATCAGCGGGGCCGTCCCGCCGGACAGCTGGTACGGCACGCTGCTGAAGGGCGTGTTCAACTTCCAGCCCGACCCGACGGTGCTTCAGGTCACGGTGTGGCTGCTGTACTTGGTCCCGACGCTCACCTTCTTCTTCGCCCCGGTAGGGTTCGCCTCCGGGAAGAGGAAGGTGACGGTGGCTGATGAGCAGGGTTCGCGGCCCTCGCAGGCTTCGCAGGCTTGAGCGCTGGGCGACGGCGACGGTCACGGCGGCCGCGCTGACACTGACGGCCGGCGGGTGCGTGGTGGTGCACGGTGAGCGCGAGGTGCTTCCGGCCACCACCCCCGCGGAGGCCGCGAAGGCGCTGAATCGGTTCACCGAGGCGTACAACGCGGCCGACAAGGCTTACGACCGCACCCTGGACGCGGACTTCGTCGTCGGCGCGCTCGGCGCCATCGACGGGGCGCGGCTGAAGGCCGGGCGCGCCAACCACCCGGAGGGCAACCCCGCGCACACACCGCTGACGCTGACGGACGCCAGGTTCACGATCCCCCAGAAGGCGGGCTGGCCGCGCTGGTTCCTCGCCGACGCCAAGGGCAACAAGGGCGGGAACCAGCGCTGGCTGATGGTGTTCCTGCGCTACGGCGTCACCGAGGAGTGGCGGGTGGCGTATCTGACGCTGGTGGCCCCCGGGGACATACCGGAGTTCCGGAAGGACGAGGGCGGCCTGGCCGAGGCCCTGCCCGCGAGCAGCGGCGATCTGGCCGTCGTGCCGGGCGACTTGAGCCAGGACTACGCGACGTACCTGAGCAACGGCGGGGACACCTTCGCCGACGGCCCGCACACCACCGGCTGGCGCGAGCTGCGCGACAGGGCCGCGAGCCGGCCGGGGCTGGCGCGGCAGTACATCGACCAGCCCAGGACGGACGGCGCCTTCGCCCCGCTGGCGCTGCGCACCGCGGACGGCGGGGCACTGGTGTTCTTCACCACCCGCCACTACGAGAAGCAGACCGCCGCCGAGGGCGCCTCCGTGCCCACCCCCAACAAGGACGTCCAGGCCCTCACCACGGGCGAGGTCAAGCAGTCCCTGACGATGGAGTTCTTCTCCAACGAGGTGGCCCTCGACCCGCCGAAGGGCGCGGCCGGACAGCAGGTGTCGATACTGGCCCGCGTCCAGGGCCTGACCTCGGCCCAGGGCGGGTAGGAGCCGGGCGCCCGCGGGTTCCCCCGGGGTTCAGCGGTGCAGGGGCCAGGTCGAGGAGTGGGGGTCCGATGCCCCGGCGGCGTGGCGGGCGCAGGCGTCGGTGAGGGGTTCCAGCAGGCTCAGGGGGTCGGGGAGGGCGTACTCGGGGCCGCGCAGCCAGCGCACCCGCTGGTCGTCGTCGCCGGGCAGGCGGGCCGGCGGGACCAGGACGTAGGAGCCGCGGCAGTGCCAGCGCAGGCCCGGGTGCTCGTCCATGGTCTCCGGGTGGCAGTCCAGCTCGCAGGGCCACCACTCGTCCTCGTCCTCGGGCGTGCCGCGGGTGAGGGTGAAGAACAGCATGCGGCCGTCGTCGCTCTCGGCGACCGGACCGACCTCGACGCCCTCGGCGAGCAGCCGCTCCAGGGCCTCGTTGCCGGCCTCCAGGGGCACGTCGAGGACGTCGTGCACCATTCCGGTCGCGGTGATGAAGTTGGCCTGCGGCTGGTGCCGGGCCCAGCGCTCGATCTGGGCGCGGTCGGTGGTCGACTGCGTCTGCCAGGCGAACGACACCGGGTGCCGGGCGGGTGTGGGACAGCCGACGCGGACGCAGGAGCAGCCGTATCCGGTGGCCGGGTGCGCGGCGGGCGCGAGGGGCAGTCCCGCGGTGGCGGCGGCGAGCAGCAGGGCCTCACGGCCGCCGTCTCCGGCGGTCTCCTTGGGGCGGCGTCCCCGCAGCCACCTGGTGAGTTTGCCCTCCCGGCCGGTACGACCGCCGAACTCCGCGCTCATTTATCCCCTGACTTCGCTGGTGTGGACAGCATGTCCCATGCTGCCACCATCCTCCGCCTCGGGGGGCCGGAGCCCGCAACCGGGGTGGCCGGGGCGGTGCTCAGCGGGGCGCGAGCCCGTGCAGCGCGTAGTCGACGAGGGTGTCGGTGTACTCGTAGGAGACGGGCGCGGTGCGCTGGAGCCAGCGCTGGGCCAGCGGGGAGACGAAGAGTTCCAGGGCGATGCGCGGGTCGATGTCGGGGCGTACGGCGCCGGTGTCCTGGGCCGAGCGGAGCCTGTGGACGTACAGCTCGAGCTGCGGCTGGAGCAGCTTGGCCACGTACTGCCGGCCGAGCTGGTCGTTCACCAGGCCCTCGGCGGCCAGGGCCCGGGCGGGCGCCTCGAACGCCGGGTCGAAGAGTGCGTCGACGGTGGCGCGCAGGACGGTCTTGAGGTCGGCGGCGAGGTCGCCGGTGTCGGGGATCCCGTGGGGCTGCCGGTCTGCCCCCGCGTCCTCCTGCCGGGCCGCTGCCTGTTCGCCGAGGTCGAGGAACGCCTCCATGAGGACGTCCGCCTTCGAGGGCCACCAGCGGTAGATCGTCTGCTTGCCCACCCCGGCCCGCGCGGCGATCGCCTCGATGGTGGTCTTCGGATACCCGGTCTCGGCGACGAGCGCGAGGGCGGCGGCGTAGATCGCGCGGCGGGACTTCTCGCTGCGGCGGCTGGCGTCGGGGGCGGGCTTGTCGGGCATGCGCCGACGGTAGCAGGGCGGGGAGACGGTGCGTCTCGCCGCTCCCGGCGGGCCGGGTCCGGTCGCCTAGCGCGTCGGGTCGGCAGGCGGCCAGGGGTCGCCCCAGTCCGTGTCGCGGGCCGCCTTGTACAGGTCGCCGTGGCGTTTGGTGACCGTCTCGCGGCGCAGGTCCTCGTCGGGCGCGCACAGGTCGAGCAGGACCTGGCCCTTGCGGATCTGGGGGCGGCGGACGACGCGTGCGGGGGCGGGGGTGACCGGGAAGCGGGTGGCGGCGACGTAGCTGAACTTCTCGTCCTCGTAGGCGAGGGAGCCGCCCTTGACCTGCCGGTGCAGGGAGGACCGGCTGACCCGGGCCGAGAAGTGGCACCAGTCGGTGCCGGGCACGATCGGGCAGGCGGCGCTGTGCGGGCAGGGCGCGGCGATGTGGAAGCCGGCCGCGATCAGGCGGTCCCGGGCCTCGATGACGCGGGCGTACCCGTCGGGTGTGCCGGGTTCGACGACCACGACGGCGTGGGCGGCGGCCGCGGCGGCGTCCACGACGGCCGCGCGGTCGGGCGCGGTCAGCTCGCCCAGGACGTAGGAGACGGTGACGAGGTCGGTGTCGTCGAGGGTGAGCGCCGCGCCGATCCGGGCGCGCTGCCAGCGGGCGTCCCGCAGGGCCGGGTCGGCCTCGGCGATCCGGCGGCCGAGGGCGAGCGCGGGCTCGGCCCAGTCGAGCACGGTCACCGGGCGGATGCCGTCCCAGGTGGCGGCGGTGGCCCAGGCGGCGGCGCCGGTGCCGCCGCCGACGTCGGTGTGGCCGGCGGGCGTCCACTCCGGCGCGGCCTCCGCGAACGCGGCCAGCGCCGAGCGCACCGCCTCGAAGGTGGCCGGCATCCGGTACGCGGCGTACGCGACCACGTCGGCGCGGTCGCGCAGGATCGGCGCGTCGGTGGGGGTGCTCCCCCGGTAGTTGGCGATCAGCCGCTCCACGGCCCCCGCGGCCTGCCGGGGCGGCAGCCCGTCGAGCAACCCGGAAAGCGCGGCACGGAGAGTCTCCGACGGCGGTACAACGTCGTTCACCGTCCGATTCTCTCAGGTCCGGCGAACCTCCAGAACCGCCCCCGCAGCCCCGGCGGACACCGCGGACCGCCCACGCCAGCGGGGCCGGCACGCTGGACAAGATGGGCGTCGCCCCTCGCCTGCGCCGGCCACGGGCCGCCACCACGCGTAGAGGTGTGCGCCTCTCTCAGGCCCGGCGGGCGCCACGCACCGCTCGTGACAGGCGTGTCGCCGCTGTCGCGCGGGGGGCGCTCGACGGGGGGCGGCGGCGGGGGTGGACCGTGTTGGCCAGGAGGATCAGGAAGGTGTCCGTTGCCCGGTCGAGGGTCAGGGACGTGCCGGTGAAGCCCGTGTGGCCCGCTGCTCCGTGGCCCGCGAGTTCGCCCATGAACCAGGGCTGGTCCACGGCGAAGCCCAGGCCCGGTGGGGCCAGGAGCAGGTCGACGAGGTCGGGGCCGAGGATCCGGGCGGGGCCGTAGGAGCCTCCCGCGAGCAGCGCGCGGCAGAGCACCGCGAGGTCGGGGCCCGTCGAGAACAGGCCCGCGTGACCGGCCACACCTCCCAGCGCCCAGGCGTTCTCGTCGTGGACCTCGCCGCGCAGCATCCCCCGGTCCGCCTTGGCCCACGGCCGCCGCTGGTCCTCGGTCGCCGCCGCGCCGGGGCACGGGCCGAAGCGGGTGGACGCCATGCCCAGCGGGCGGGTGATCCCGTCGCGGACCAGGACGTCCAGGGTGCGGCCGGTGATCCGCTCCAGGACGTGCTGGAGCAGCAGCGGGTTGAGGTCCGAGTAGGTGTACGTGCCGGGCACGCCCACCGGGGCCTCGGCGCGCAGCATCGCCGACCGGGAGGCGGCGTCGGGGCAGTCGTACAGCGGGAGTTCGGGGCGCAGCCCGGAGGTGTGGGTGAGCAACTGCCGTACGGTGACGCCATGAGCGGCGGCCGCCCGGAACTCCGGCAGGTACGCCCCCACGCGGGCGTCGATGCCCAGCGTGCCCCGCTCGATCTGCTGCACGGCGGCGACCGCGGTGAACAGCTTGGTCAGGGAGGCCAGGTCGAACGGCGTGTCCACGGTCATCGGCACCCGCCGGCCGGCCGGGAGTTCGACGCCCCGGTCGGTGGCGGGGTCGTAGGACGCGTACCGCACCGCCCAGCCCGCCGCCTCGGCGACGGCGACCACCGGGCCGCGTCCGGCGAGCACGACGGCGCCTGCCGCCCAGGGGTGCTCCCCGGTGGTGAGCTCGTGGACCTCACGGACGAGGTGACGCAGCTCGGCGGGGTCGAGTCCGGCCTTCTCCGGTGTGTCCCCGCGCAGTCTCGGTGCGCTCAGCTCTCCTCCTGCACGCTCTCGGCCGCATGTGGCCTCCAGGGACGGCACATTCCCATGAAGCAGGCCAGCGCCACCAGGGCGGCCGCCAGTTGGACCAGCGCCATGGGCACGGCGGTGTGCTCCCCGGCGATCCCGACCAGCGGGGAGGCGACCGCGCCGATGAGGAAGGAGGACGTGCCGAGCAGGGCGGACGCGGAACCGGCGTGCTCGCGGGTGCGCATCAGCGCGAGCGCCTGGGTGTTGGGCAGGGTGACGCCCATCGCGGACATGAGGACGAACAGCCCGGCGGCCACGGGCACCAGGCCCACCTCGCCGAACACCCCCGTGGCCATCAGCAGCAGGGCGGCCGCGGCCAGGATGACCACCACGAGGCCGACGGCCAGCACCCGGTCGAGGCGGACCCGGCCGACGAGCACCCGGCCGTTGACCTGGCCCACGATGACCAGCCCGACCGAGTTGAGTCCGAACAGCAGGCTGTACGTCTGCGGGGAGGCGCCGTAGATCTCCTGGATCACGAACGGCGAGGCGGCGATGTAGGCGAACAGCGCCGCGAAGGCGAAGCCGCCCGCGAGCAGGTATCCGGTGAAGGCGCGGTCGGCGAGCAGCCGGCGCATCGAGCCGAGCGTCTCGCCCACCCCGCCGCCGTGCCGGCGGTCGGGCGGCAGGGTCTCCGGCAGCCGGGTCCAGACGACCACGGCCAGCAGCGCCCCGACCACCGTCAGGACGACGAAGACGCCCCGCCAGTCCGTCACCCGCAGGATCTGCCCGCCGATCAGCGGCGCCACGATCGGGGCGACGCCGGATATCAGCATCAGGGTGGAGAAGAAGCGGGCCATGGCCACGCCGTCGTACAGGTCCCGCACGACCGCGCGGGCGATCACGATGCCGGCCGCGCCCGAAAGGCCCTGGGCCAGCCGGAAGGCGACCAGCGTCTCGACGTTCGGGGCGAGCGCGCACAGCGCGGTGGCGAGGACGTAGACGGCGAGCCCCGCCAGCAGCGGGCGGCGGCGCCCCCACCGGTCGCTCATCGGGCCGACCGCCATCTGCCCGAGCGCCATCCCGGCCAGACAGGCGGTCAGCGTGAGCTGGACGGTCGCGGCCGGGGCGTGCAGGGACCGGGTGACCTCCGGCAGGGAGGGGAGGTACATGTCCATCGCGAGCGGAGGCGTCGCGGTGAGCCCGCCGAGGATCAGGGTCACCAGCAGCCCGGTGCGGCGGGCCGAGCGCGCCGGTGGTCCGGCGAGTTCCCGCTCCGGTACGGCCGTCCGCGGCGCGTGCGGTGCGGGCGCCCCACCCTCCGACATGTGTGTCCCTTCCTCTCCCGGCCCGCTCGTGGCCTTCTTCGGCCCTCTCCGGGCCTCTCCGGCTGATCCGCCGCCTATGCTCTCAGCTCGTACACCGTGCCGGGGAACGCGTGAGCGAGGGTGAGGTCCGGGATGTCGGAAGTGTCCGGGGTGGCGGAACAGACGGTGCGCTGGGGCGTTCTGGCGACCGGCCAGATCGCGGCCGCGTTCACCGCGGACCTGGTGGACCTGCCGGACGCCGAGGTCGTGGCGGTGGCCTCGCGCACCGAGGAGCCGGCGAAGGCGTTCGCAAAACGGTTCGGGATCCCCCGGGCGTACGGCGACTGGGAGTCGCTCGCCCGGGACCCGGACGTCGACGTCGTCTACGTCGCCGCCCCGCACACGGCCCACCGGGCGGCCGCCGGCCTGTGCCTGGAGGCCGGACGGAACGTGCTGTGCGAGAAGCCGTTCACGCTGAACCTGCGGCAGGCCGGGGAACTCGTCGCGCTCGCCCGTGAGCACGACCGGTTCCTGATGGAGGCCATGTGGATGTACTGCAATCCACTGATACGGCGTCTGAAGGCACTGGTCGACGACGGCGCGATCGGCGAAGTGCGCACCGTTCAGGCCGACTTCGGGCTCGCCGGCCCCTTCCCGCCCTCGCACCGGCTGCGCGACCCTCACCTGGGCGGCGGGGCGCTGCTCGATCTCGGCGTGTACCCGGTGTCGTTCGCCCAGTTGCTGCTCGGCGAGCCGTCGGACGTGACGGCCAGGGCGGTGCTCTCCGCGGAGGGCGTCGACCTCCAGACCGGCGCACTGCTCTCCTGGGACGGCGGCGCGCTGGCCCAACTGCACTGCTCCATCACGGGTTCCACGGCCACCTGCGCCTCGGTCACCGGGTCCGGGGGCCGGATCGACGTGCCCTCCGGCTTCTTCCACCCCGACCGTTTCGTGCTGCGCCGACACGGCCGTGACCCGGAGGAGTTCACCGCGGACCCGGCCGACGGTCCGCGCTCCACCCTGCGGCACGAGGCGCGGGAGGTGATGCGGGCCCTGCGCGCGGGCGAGACGGAGTCCCCGCTCGTGCCGCTGGAGGGCACCCTGGCGGTGATGCGGACGCTGGACGCGGTGCGGGAGCGGATCGGCGTGCGGTATCCCGGAGAGGCGGACGGACCGGACGCCGGGCGGGCCCGGGAGGCCGCGCTCGCCTGAGCCCCGCGACACCGGCGGGCGCCCGCAGGCCTCCGCGACCCTCGTCGGCATCCGTATGGCGGACAGCGGATTCCGCTTGGCGGACCGTCCTCGTACGCTCCGATGCCATGAACGACAGGCAATCGAAGATCGCGGTGGTGACCGGAGCCGGCTCGGGCATCGGGCGGGCCGTCGCCGTGGAACTGCTGCGCGCGGGCTGGTCCGTGGCTCTGGCGGGGCGCCGCCCCGAGACGCTGGAGGAGACGGCGGCGCTCGCCCCGGGGGCCGCCTCCCTCGCCGTGCGCACCGACGTGGCCCGGCCGGACGACGTGGCCGCGCTGTTCGCCGCCACCGTCGACCGGTTCGGACGGGTCGACCTGCTGTTCAACAACGCGGGCACGTTCGGGCCGGGCGGCGTACCGGTGGAGGAGCTGTCCTACGAGGCGTGGCGGCACGTGGTGGACACCAACCTCAACGGGGCCTTCCTGTGCGCCCAGGCGGCGTACCGGCGGATGAAGGAGCAGGACCCGCAGGGCGGCCGGATCATCAACAACGGCTCGATCTCGGCGCACACGCCCCGGCCCCACTCGGCGCCCTACACCGCCACCAAGCACGCCCTGACCGGCCTGACCAAGGCGCTCTCCCTGGACGGCCGGCCGTACCGGATCGCGGTCGGGCAGATCGACATCGGCAACGCGGCCACCGACATGACGGCCCGGATGGAGTCGGGCGTCCTCCAGGCCAACGGGGAGGTGGCCCCGGAAGCCGTGATGGACGTGGCCGACGTGGCGCGCACCGTGCGGCACATGGCGGAGCTGCCGCTGGAGGCGAACGTGCAGTTCGCGACGGTGCTGGCGACGACGATGCCGTACGTGGGGCGGGGCTGAGCCGCCCGGAACGGGCCCGAACGGCCCGGGACGGACGCCGAACCGGGCCGCAGGCAGGCGATCCGCACAAGCGGAGTTCCATGTTCCGCGCGATCGGGGCCGGTGGCGCGCCTATGCTCGACAACTCCTCCATCAGAGCTTCACAGATGGGGACACGCGCTTCCGCCGGCCGGGTCCAGAGCCACACCTCGGGGGGAGGCGGCAGCCGTTCCACGGCGTCGGCCGGGGGTGGATTTCGCGGCAGGACCGCGGGATGCGCGCCGGTGCGCGGAACGGCTGCCGCACGGACGGCTCAGCGCCGGTGGCGCCCCCCGGACGCGGCGGCCGCGGCCCGGCGCCGGCGCAGCGCCCACACGCCGCCGGCCAGCAGCGCGACCGTACCGCCCGCGCCTTCCAGCAGCCGCCAGGCCGAGGGGCCGTCGGCCGCCGCCGCGCCCGGCGGCCCGGCGGCGGCCGGGGCCGCCTGCTTCACGGGCGAGGTGTCCGTGTCCGCCTTCTTCCCGCCCTCGCTCAGCGGCTCGACCAGCGTGCCGACGGGCCGCGCGGAACCGCCCTGCCCGAAGCCCCAGTCGAGCAGGGCGGCCGTCTCCTCGTAGACGGCGTTGCTGCCGGCCGCGGGGTTCAGCACCGTGGCCAGCAGGGTGCGGCCGCCGCGTACGGCCGCGCCGGTGAAGGTGTTGCCGGCGTCGCTGGTGTAGCCGTTCTTCACCCCGATCAGGCCGTGGTACGCCTTCAGGCCCCACGCTCCGGTCAGCAGGCGGTCGGTGTTCTGGATCTGGAAGGTCCTGCTCCGGCCGGCCGGGAAGTCGGCGGCGTGCGTGCCGCAGTAGCCGCGGAAGTCGGCCTTGCGCAGTCCGTGCCGGGCGATCAGCGTCAGGTCGTACGCCGAGGACAGCTGACCGGGGTGGTCGAAACCGTCCGGACTGACCACGTGGGTGTCCAGGGCCTGGAGGTCCTGGGCCCTGGCCTGCATCTCGGCGACCGTCTTCGCCACCCCGCCGTTCATGTGGGCGAGCACGTGCACGGCGTCGTTGCCCGAGCGCAGGAACACGCCCTGCCACAGCTGCTCCACCGTGTAGGTGGTCCCGGCCTGGATCCCGACGAGGCTGGAGCCCCTGGGGATGTCGGCCAGCTCGGCCTCGGTGACGGTGTGCCGCTCGGCGCGGTGGAACTTCCCTAGCACCGTGTCCGCGAACAGCATCTTCAGCGTGGAGGCGGGCGCCAGGCGCTGGTGCGCGCGGTAGGCGGCGAGCACGTGCCCCGTCTCCCCGTCGGCGAGGAGCCAGGCACGGGCGGTGAGTCGGCCCGGCAGGCCGGTGGCGCCGCTCACCTGCACCTTCGTATGGGCCAGCCGCTCGCCGCCGATCACGGTGGCGGCGCGGGCGGGGGCGGCGGCCGCGGCCGGACCGGTGGCGGTCACGGTGCCCAGCGGGGCGGCCGCGGCGAGGGTGAGCAGGGAACGCCGGGACGGGCCGTGGGGGGACCGAGAGGAAACACGCACCCCGGGACCGTACAGAGCGAGCCTGAGCCCGTGTGCGACATGTCCTCAAAGTCTGATCAAAAGATCATCAAAGGACGAGTCGCCGAATGCCCTGTCGAATCGCGCCCCGGCCCGCGCAGCGCCCACGCCGCGCCCTCGGCCCCCGGCCCGCGGCTCCTCAGCGCCCCAGGATGCGGTCGGTCTCGGCCAGGTGGGCGGCGGTCAGCGGGCCCTTGGCGAGGGCGCCCGCGTTCTCCTCGGCCTGGGCGACCGAGCGGAAGCCGGGGATGGGAACCGTCCGCCCGCTGCGCGCCCACAGCCAGGCCAGGGCGCCCTGGGCGAGCGTACGGCCGCCGCTGGTGAGGACCTCGCGCAGCGCCTCGGTGCGGGCCAGCCACTCCGGGTCGGCGCCGGCGCCGTTCCCGAAGCCCTTCAGCCAGGCGGGCGGCCTGCTGCGGATGTCCCCCGCCTCCAGGGGCGCGCGCCCGGCGTGCTTGCCGGTGAGCAGTCCCATGGCCAGCGGGCTGCGGTTCACGCTCGCGAGGCCCCGCTCCTGGCACAGCGCGAGCATCCCGGGCGCGTCCTGGAGCACGTTCAGCGCGTGCTGCACGGCCGTGCAGTGCTCGCCCTCGGCGAAGACGGCCGCGCGGGCGGGGTCGTCCGTGCTCCAGGCGTAGGCCCTGATGAGCCCCTCGGCCACGAAGTCCTCGCAGGCGTCCCGCAGGGCGGCCGCGTCGCCGGGCCGTGCGTCGGAGATGTGCAGCTGGTACAGGTCGACGTGGTCGGTGCCGAGGCGGGCCAGGGACGCGGTGAGCGCGCGGCGCGCGTGCTCGGGGGTGGCGTCCTGGCCGTCGGCGGTGCGGGTGCGCTCGTCGAACAGGTTGCCCCACTTGGTGGCGACGACGACCTCGTCCCGCCGCTTGCCCAGGGCCCGCCCGAGCACCCGCTCGCTGTGCCCGCAGCCGTAGACGTCCGCCGTGTCGAAGAAGGTGACGCCGAGATCGAGGGCGCGCCGGATCGCCCGTACGGACTCCTCGTCGTCCACCCTGCCCCAGCCGAGCGGCTGCCCGTCCGCCGACCGCCACTCCCCGCCGATCGCCCAGCACCCGAAGCCGAGTGCGCTGACCTCGATCCCGCCGTGTCCCAGTGTCCTTGTGCAGGTGGTGGTCTCCATGCCCCGGGACGCTACGAGTTGGAGCGCACGCGAGGGCAAGGCCCGGTACGGGATCCGTGTCGGTGGGCTATGCCTGGCCGGTCTCGAACCGCGAGATCCGGCCGTCGTCGGTGATGGTGAACGACCACCGAGTGCGCATCTCGCCCCAGGTGTCGTTGCGGTAGCGGGCGATGAGGGCGCGACCGCCGGCGGACTCGTTGTCGACATTCATGTGGCCGTGCGTGGAGAAGATCTCCTCCTCGATCCACTCCGCGAGGTCGCGGTCGGCCCCGTCGTCCGCCATGGTCGCGCCGGGCGCGAGCAGTTGCATGAAGCCCTCGCGGTCGTGGGCGTTGACGGCGGTGACGAAGGCACGGACGGCCGGGTCGCTCAGTCTGGCGGTCTGAATCGTCATGTCGGCAGCGTCACACCGGTCCCGGGGACCCCGCCACCCGGACGGCGCCCAGGACAGGCCGTCGGAGTGTGGGCGGTGCGACGGTGGACACCCGGAAGCGGTCCGAAGCCGCTGTTCCTCCGCCGTCCGCCTGGGAGCCACCGTGACCTGTTACGACCGACGCGATCTTGGCCTGCTGCTGCTCCGGCTGGGTACCGGCGGCGTGCTGGCCGCGCACGGAGCGCAGAAGCTCCTTGGCTGGTTCGGCGGGGGCGGGATCGAGGGGACCGGCCGGTTCATGGAGTCCGTGGGCTACCGGCCGGGGAAGGCGAGCGCGATGGCGGCCGGGCTGTCGGAGGCCGGCGGCGGCCTGCTGCTTGCCATGGGCCTGGCGACCCCGGCGGCGGGCGCGGCGGCGGCCGGCGCGATGGCGGGGGCGGCGGCTGTGCACGCGCCCAGCGGCTTCTTCGCCCAGAGCGGCGGCTACGAGTACGCGGCCTCGCTCGGCCTGACCTCCGCGGGCCTGGCGATCACGGGCCCCGGCCGGCTCTCCGTGGACCACGCCCTCGGACACACCGTCAACCGCGGCTGGATGGTCCCCACGGCGTTCGCGACGGTGGCCGCGGCGACGTCCTTGGTCCTCGGCGCCCGCGTCCGGCGGCTGCGCCAGGAGAAGGAGGGCGAGCAGGAGGCCCTCTTCAAGGAGTAGCGAGGACCGGCAGGGGGCGCTTTCGCGGAGCCGGACGGGCGGGTCGTGGCAGGCTGCGCCGCATGAGCGATCAGCACCCCGGCTCCGCGCCGGCACCGCCCGAGGATCTCTGGTCCGCCGTCGACGACCTGTGGGCCTGGCTGGACGGGCACCGCCCCCTCGGCGAGAGCCGGGAGGCGACGGTGCTGCCGCGGGTTCTGAAGCTGTCGGAGGAGGTCGGCGAGGTCGCCCAGGCGGTGATCGGCGCGACCGGCCAGAACCCGCGCAAGGGCACCACCCACACGTGGGACGACGTCGAGGCGGAACTGTGCGACGTGGTGATCACCGCCCTGGTGGCCCTGCGCACCCTGACGCCTCAGGCCCGGGAGGTCTTCGCCCGGCATCTGGACCGGGTCAGGCAGCGGTCGCTGGGGCCGGGCGGGGAGACCTGACCGAGGCCCCGCCCGCGCATCGGCGGCGCGTGACGTTCCGGTGGCGGAATCCGCTTGCTGATCAGGGGCCCGCCAAGGCCCCCCTGGCAAGCGAAGGGTGGAATTTCCATGGCCGAGGCCGACGAGAGCGTTCCGTACGCGGAGGGGATGCCCCAGCGCGCGGCCGACCTGGTCGCCCGTCTCACGGAGCGCAGCCGGCTGCCCCTGGACTACTCCGTGGCGAGTCTGCGGATCGTCGACTTCCTGATCGACGGCATGCGCAAGAGCGGCGCGTCGCGCGAGCGCGTACGGGGGCCGCTGCTCGGCCTCGGGGCGTACGTGGGTGAGGTGCTGGTGCGCCACGCCGGTGCGAGCTGGGTGGACTTCGACGCCGGCCAGCGGGCCCGTTTCTCCCAGCCGGCCGGCGTCCTCATGCCCGACGGGCGGCTGCGGAACCCGCTGGGCAAGGTCGTCGACCGCTTCGACACGGGTGGAGCACGCCATTCGCTCCAGGCCTTCCACCTGCCCCTGGACGGCCGGTCGCGGCGGGCGATCCTGACGCACGCCCGGACCGGTGGCGTACGCGCGGAGGAGGTCGGGCCCGCCGGAAGGGCCCGCTGAGCGTCACGCGGGGTGAGCTCTCGCTCTGCGACGGTGGGGGATCTCTGCGGCGGCGGCGACGAGGCCGTCTTCGGCGGTGGCAAATCCATCCGGGAGTCCATGGGCCAGTCGCGGGCCACCCGCGGCGAGGGAACACCGGACCTGGTCATCACGGGCGCGGTGGTCCTTGACCACTGGGGAGTGGTCAAGGCCGACGTCGGCGTGCGGGACGGCAGGATCGTGGCGCTGGGCAAGGCGGGCAACCCCGAGACCATGGACGGGGTCCATCCCGGCCTGGTCATCGGCCCCTCCACGGAGATCGCGGCCGGCAACGGGCTGATCCTGACGGCGGGCACGATCGACACCCATGTGCACTTCGTCGGCCCGGCCATGTTCGAGGAGGCCCTCGCGGCGGGCACCACCACGTTCGTCGGCGGCGGCACCGGACCCACCGAGGGCTCGAAGGCGACCCTGGCCACGCCGGGCGCCTGGTGGCTGCGGCGGATGCTGGAGGCCTGCGAGCCCTGGCCGCTCAACGTGCTGTTCCTGGCCCGCGGCAACACTGTGTCCCCCGAGGCGCTGTGGGAGCAACTGCGCGGCGGCGCGGGCGGGTTCAAGGTGCACGAGGACTGGGGCGCCACCCCGGCCGCGATCGACGCCGCGCTGACCGTCGCCGACCGGGCCGGAGTTCAGGTCGCGATCCACAGCGACACCCTCAACGAGGCGGGTTTCGTGGAGGATCTGCTCGCCGCCGTGGGCGGCCGGACGTTCCACGCGTTCCACACCGAGGGCGCGGGCGGCGGCCACGCACCGGACATCATCCGCATCGCCGGTGAGCCGAACGTGCTGCCCGCCTCGACCAATCCGACCCGCCCGTTCACCGTCAACACGGTCGCCGAGGCGCTGGACATGGTGATGGTGGCGCACCACCTCAACGCGCAGGTGCCCAACGACCTCGCGTTCGCCGAGAGCCGGGTGCGGCCCACGACCATCGCCACCGAGGACGTGCTGCACGACCTCGGAGCGCTCTCGATCATGTCCTCGGACGCCCAGGCGATGGGCCGGGTCGCGGAGGTGGTGACGCGGACGTGGCAGACCGCCCACCGGATGAAGGAGCTGCGCGGCCCACTGCCCGGCGGCAGCGGGGCCGACAACCACCGGGCCCGCCGCTACGTCGCCAAGTACACGATCTGCCCGGCGGTGGCCCACGGCCTGGAACGCGAGATCGGTTCCGTGGAGCCCGGGAAGCTGGCCGACCTGGTGCTGTGGCAGCCCGCCCTGTTCGGGGTGCGGCCCACGGTCGTGTTCAAGGCCGGGATGGCCGCGAGCGCCGCCCTCGGCGACCCGAACGCGTCGATCCCCACGCCCCAGCCGGTGCTGAACCGGATGGGCTACAACGTGGGCAGCCCGGCCGCCGCCGCGAGCGGCGTCGCCTTCGTCGCACCGGCGGCCGTCGAGGACGGCCTCGCGGACCGCCTGGGGCTGCGGCGGCGGCTCGTTGCCGTGGAGAACGTACGCGGCCGCGGCAAGCGGGACCTGCCGGAGAACACGGCCACGCCGCGCATCGAGGTCGACGCCGACACGTACGCCGTGCGGGTCGACGGGGAGCTGATCGAGCACGAACCCACGGCCGAAGTGCCCATGGCGCAGCGCTACTTCCTCTTCTGACCGCATGACAGGGACGCGCCTCGATGAACGCCCAGGACGCCACGCAGTCGCAGCCGGCGGCGCTGCTGCTGCTCGCCGACGGGCGCTTCCCCTCCGGCGGGCACGCGCATTCCGGCGGTCTGGAAGCGGCGGCGGCCCTGGACGGCGTGGACGACCTGGCCTCGCTGGAGGAGTTCCTGCAAGGACGGCTGGCGGCGACCGGCGTGGTGAGCGCAGCGTTCACGGCCGCGGCGTGCGCCGCCTTCGGCGGCACGGGCCGCCGAGGGGACGCCGGCACCGAGCAACTTGAGCTGCTGGACCGCGAGTTCGCCGCCAGGACCCCGTCACCGGCCTTGCGCACCGCCTCCCGCCGCCTGGGACGGCAACTGCTGCGGGCGGGCCGTACGGTCTGGCCCCACCCCCGCCTGGACGAGCTGAGCGCGGCGCCACGGCACGGCCCCCATCAGCCGGTCGCCCTCGGCGCGGTGGCCGCGGCGGCCGGCCTGGGTCCGGACGCCGCGGCGCTGGCCGCCGCCCACGAAGCGGTGCTCACCCCGGCGACGGCCGCCGTGCGGCTGCTCGGACTCGACCCGTTCGCGGTCCACGCCGTCCTCGCCCGGCTGGGCCCGCGGATCGCCGCCGTCGCCGCGGGGGCGGCGCACCACGCGGACACCGCGCCCGCGGATCTCCCGTCCCGCGCGGGCCCCCTGCTCGACATCCGTGCCGAACACCACTCCGTCTGGGAGGTGCGTCTCTTTGCGTCCTGACCCCACCCCGCGCCCCGGCCGGGCCCATGTCCACGCGCACGCCGAGGCACGAGGGACTCTGCCCCGCCACCCCGGCCGGGCGCTGCGCATCGGCATCGGCGGCCCGGTCGGCTCCGGCAAGACCGCGCTGGTCGCGGCGCTGTGCCGCACGCTGGCCCCGGAGCTCTCCCTGGCCGTGGTCACCAACGACATCTACACCACCGAGGATGCCGACTTCCTGCTGCGCAACGGCGTACTGGCCGCCGAACGGGTCCGGGCGGTCGAGACCGGGGCCTGCCCGCACACCGCGATCCGCGACGACATCTCCGCCAACCTCGAAGCCGTGGAGGAGCTGGAGGCGACCCTGCCGCCGCTCGACCTCGTCCTTCTGGAGAGCGGCGGGGACAACCTCACCGCCACGTTCAGCCGCGGACTGGTCCACCACCAGATCTTCGTCATCGACGTGGCCGGCGGGGACAAGGTGCCCCGCAAGGGCGGGCCGGGGGTCACCTCCGCCGACCTGCTGGTCGTCAACAAGACCGATCTGGCGCCGCAGGTCGGCGCGGACCTCGCCGTCATGGACCGTGACGCCCACGCCAAGCGCGGCGACCTGCCGGTGCTGTTCACCTCGCTGGTCCGGGACCCGTCCGCGGCCGACGTCGCCGCGTGGGTGCGGCAGTGCCTCGCCGTCCCCGCCCGGTGACCCGGTGATGCGTGCCCACGCCCGCCTGGCGGTGACGGCCGACCTGGACGGGTCCGGCGGGACCAGGACCCGGATCAGCCGCCTCCGCTCCGAGGCGCCGCTGATCTGGCGGCCCACCATCCCCTCCGCCGTCGAGCCGACGGGCCGGTGGAACCCGCACGGCGCCGCCCACGTGGCGCTGGCCGCGGCGGCCGCGGGCCCGGTCGGCGGCGACCACCTGCGGCTGGACGTCGAGGTCGCGGCGGGTGCGGCGCTCGTCGTACGCGGTGTGGCGGCGACCCTGGTGCTGCCGGGGCCGCACGGCCGCCCCTCGCACACCGATACCCGCCTGCGGGTCGCGCCGGCCGGCACCCTGGTCTGGCTGCCCGAACCGGTGATCGCCGCCGGCCGCTGCGACCACCACGCCACGACGCGCATCGAGCTGGAGCCGGGCGCCCGCCTGCTCGTCCGCGAGGAACTGCTCCTGGGCCGCCACGGCGAGACCCCGGGCTCGGTCCGCCAGCGCCTGCGGGTGACCCTCGCGGGCCGCCCCCTCCACGACCAGGAGTTCGCCGTCGGCCCGGACGTCCCGGGCTGGCGCGGCCCGGCCGTGACCGGCGGCCGGCGAGCCCTGGGCACCCTGCTCGTCGTCGCCCCCGGCAGTCCCGCGCTCCCACCCGCACCTCCCACCGCCGACGCGGCCGTCATGCCCCTCTCCCCCGGCGCCGTCCTGCTCGCCGCCCTGGCCGACGACGCCCCCACCCTGCGCCGGTACCTCGACCGGGGCCTGACCGGCCCGCCGTCGACGCCGCGGTCGCGGACGGTCACGGGCTGACACGGCGGACCGGCCTGGCTGCCCCGGCCGGACGCAAGAGGTGGTTTTCGGCCAAGGGGTGCTGGTGGGGCGGCTGGGGAGGGGGTGGGGTCTGTCTTGGTTGACGGTTGATCAATTACCTTGTGCCGTAAGCCAGTCACTCACTTCGAGGGAGCCCCATGTCCACCGCGCAGCAGGTGCCCGACATCCTCTCGCCCGAGTTCGCCGCGGACCCGTACCCGGCGTACCGTCTGATGCGCGACACCGCGCCCCTCATCTGGCACGAGGCCACTCGGAGTTACATCGTCTCGCGCTACGAGGACGTCGAGCGCGTCTTCAAGGACAAGAAGGGCGAGTTCACCACCGACAACTACGACTGGCAGATCGAGCCGGTGCACGGCAAGACGATCCTCCAGCTCAGCGGCCGTGAGCACGCCGTGCGCCGCGCACTGGTGGCCCCCGCCTTCCGCGGCGCCGACCTCCAGGAGAAGTTCCTGCCCGTCATCGAGCGCAATTCGCGCGAACTGATCGACGGCTTCCGGAACTCCGGCTCCGCCGACCTGGTGGGCGACTACGCCACCCGCTTCCCGGTCAACGTGATCGCCGACATGCTGGGCCTCGACAAGGCCGACCACGCGCGCTTCCACCGCTGGTACACGTCCGTGATCGCCTTCCTCGGCAACCTGTCGGGCGACCCCGAGGTGGCCGCGGCGGGCGAGCGGACCCGCGTCGAGTTCGCCGAGTACATGCTGCCGATCATCCGCGAGCGCCGCGACAACCTGGGCGACGACCTGCTGTCGACGCTGTGCGCCGCGGAGGTCGACGGCGTCCGGATGAGCGACGAGGACATCAAGGCGTTCTGCAGCCTGCTGCTCGCCGCCGGCGGCGAGACCACCGACAAGGCGATCGCCAGCATCTTCGCGAACCTGCTGCTCCACCCCGACCAGCTCGCCGCCGTCCGCGCGGACCGCGAACTGATCCCGCGCGCCTTCGCCGAGACCCTGCGGTACACCCCGCCCGTCCACATGATCATGCGGCAGACCGCGACCGAGGTGGAGCTCAGCGGCGGCACCATACCCGCGGGCGTCACCGTCACCTGCCTGATCGGCGCCGCCAACCGCGACGAGAACCGCTACCGCGACCCCGACCGCTTCGACATCTTCCGCGACGACCTCACCGCCACGACGGCCTTCTCGGCCGCCGCCGACCACCTGGCCTTCGCGCTCGGCAGGCACTTCTGCGTGGGCGCGCTGCTCGCCAAGGCGGAGGTCGAGATCGGGGTCAGCCAACTGCTGGACGCCATGCCGGACCTGCGTCTTGCCGACGGCTTCGACCCGGTCGAGCAGGGCGTCTTCACCCGCGGACCGGAGCGTCTGCCGGTGCGGTTCACACCCGTGACCGCCTGATCACCCGACCGGCACCGCCGAGGCCATGGGCCCCTTTCCGGAACAGGGGCCCATCCGCCCGCCTACTGCACCACGGGCGTGAACCGCACCGGAAGCGACATCAGCCCCCGCATCCAGATCGACGGACGCCAGGTCAGCGTCTCCGGCTCCACCGAGAGGACCAGGTCGGGCAGCCGCTCCAGCAGCGTCTCGACCGCCGTCCGCGCCATCACGTCCGCCAGCAGGGGTGCCGGATAGGGGCAGCGGTGCTCGCCGTTGCTGAACGACAGGTGCGCGGCGTTCTCCGCGCCCACGTTCGACTCGGGCCAGATCTGCGGATCGGTGTTGGCCGCGGCGAGACCCAGCACCAGGCAGTCGCCGGCCCGGATCTGCCGCCCGCCCAGCTGGGTGTCCCGGACGGCCCAGCGTCCGATGAAGTTCTGCGTCGGCGTGTCCAGCCACAGCGCCTCGTTGAGCGCCTCACCCACGCTGAGCCGGCCGCCCGACACGTTCACGGCGAACCGCTCGTCCGTCAGCAGCAGTCGCAGCGTGTTGCAGATCCAGTTCGCCGTCGGCTGCTGCGCCGCGGCGATCACCGAGATCAGGTCCTGGACGATCTCCTCGTCCGTCAGCCCCGCCGGATGCCGCAGCATGCGCGAGGTGACGTCGGGGCCCGGGCTGACCCGCTTGTCCTTCACGAGTTGCTGCAGCCGCTCGCCCACACGCCCGTACGCGGCCACCGGGTCGTCGCCCTCGGCGGCGTCCAGCGAGATCCGCAGGTCCTCGACGAGCTGCTGGGTGTCCTCGCCCGAGGTCGGCATGCCGCACATCTGCACCACGGCCCGCATCGGCAGGGCGTGCACGTAACCGGACATCAGCTCGGCGTGCCCGCTGCCCGCGAAGTCGGCGATGAGCCGGTCGGCGATCGACTGGCAGTTGCGGGCCAGCTCGAACTGGTCGACGCCCTCCAGCGCCTGGGTGATCACCCCGGCCCGCCGCCGGTGCTCGCCGCCCTCGGTGAACAGCACCGAGGGCTGGTAACCGACGTACGGCATCAGCGGCCAGTCCGCCGGGATGTTCTCCCACTGGTTCCAGCGCCGCGAGTCCCGCGCGAACAGCTCGTCGTGGCTGGTCACATAGGTGACCTCGGAGTAGCCGAGCACCAGCCAGGCCGGTATGTCCCCGTCGAGCAGCACCGGCGCGACCGGGCCGTGCTCCCAGCGCAGCGCGCGGTAGAGCTGTGACGGCGTCTGCTGGTACTCCAGCCCCGCCAGGCGCACCGCGTCGGGCTGGTGGGCGGGGCAGCCCGGCGGGGCCGGTCGCGCGGAAGAGGAGTCGGTCACGGTGTCGCCTCCTGGACCATGGCCAGTTCGTACAGGTGGTCCACGAGGGTGATCAGCACGTCCTTGCCGGACTGCCGGACCCGCGCGTCGCAGTCGAGCATCGGCACGTGCTCGGGCAGTGCGAGCGCCTGGCGGATCTCATCGAGGGAGTACCGGTCGGTGTCGTCGTCGAACCGGTTGACGGCCACCACGAACGGCGTCTTGTGGTGCTCGAGCCGGTCGATCGCGTACCAGGAGTCGTCCATCCGGCGGGTGTCCACGAGCACCACGGCGCCCAGGGTTCCGGAGAACAGCCTGTCCCACAGGAACCAGAAGCGCTCCTGGCCCGGCGCGCCGAACAGGTACAGCACCATGCGCTCGTTGAGGCTGATCCGCCCGAAGTCGAACGCCACCGTCGTGGTCGTCTTCGTCGCGACCGCGCTGGTCTCGTCGACGCCGACGCCGGCCTGCGTCATCACCTCCTCGGTGTTCAGCGGCCGGATCTCGCTCACCGAGCGCACCAGGGTGGTCTTGCCGACACCGAAACCGCCCACGATGACGATCTTCAGGCCGGTCTCCGCGGCGTCGTCCAGGGGCGTGCGGTGGGAGGGCAGCTCAGAGGTTGCGGAGCCCATGGAGCACCTCCTTGAGAAGGGCGGAATCGGGGAGCGAGGCGACGGACTGCGCCGCGCGCGGGTGGCGGGCGGTGATACGGCCCATGTCGAGCAGGTCGCCGAGCAGGATCCGCACCACCGTGATGGGCAGTTTCAGCTCCGCGGCGATCTCGACGACGGCCGTGGGGTGTTCGCACAGCTCCAGGATCCGGGTGTGCTCCGACTGCATTCCCGCGGTGGGCCGGGACTCACTGACGATGAGGGTGACCAGGTCGAAGGATTCGTCGGCGCGGCTCCGGCCGGCCGTGACCGTGTAGAGCCGGTCGGGGTCACCGGTGTCCACGGGTTTGCGCATCACGACGCGGCACTCCCCGGAACGGGCTCTCGGGGCAGGGCGCGCAGGTGCTCGCCGATCTGGTCGACCAGTTCCGTCATCTGATGGCCGACGACGCCGGGGTCGGCGTCCTCGTCGGCGAGGACGGCCAGGTGCGCTCCCTCGCCGGCCTCCACGATGAACAGCAGGCCGCCGTGGAACTCCGTCATGGACTGCCGCACTCCGCCGCTGCCGTCGCCGAACTCCATGGACGCGCCCTGGGCGAGTGCCTGGATGCCGGAGCAGATCGCGGCCAGTTGGTCGGCCTGGTCCAGGGCCAGGTTTTCGGTCCAGCACAGCTTGAGGCCGTCCCGGGACAGGGCCAGGGCGTGGCGGGTGCCGCGGGTGCGCTCCAGGAGGCTCTGGAGGAGCCAGGTGAGGCTGTTGTCTGTGGTCTGCATGATGGGTGATGGGACGGTGGTGCCCGGTTCGACCGGTCACCGGCCCGTTCCTCCAATCTCAGGAAATCGAGCGGGACGTGGGCGCCGACGCCCCGGGCGCCGTACGGGAAGGGGGCGGTGGGCTTACGGGGCGGCCGGCGGCCCGGACTCGGGCCGGGCGTCCGGTCCCGCGGTGCCGCCCGCGGCCCGGCGCCCGCGGTGGAAGGCGCCGAAGCGTGAACCGGCGTCGCGTGCCGGGCGGGCTCCGTCGGGCGCCTCGGACTTCGTGCCGGACGCCGCCTCGGACGCCGACCGGCGCTGCTCGCGCTCCCGTTCCGCCTCGGCCATGGTGCGGCCGGGGGCGCGGACGGGCAGGCCGTTCAGCGTGGCGCCGGTGGCACGCCGGGGCTGTCCCTGTTCGGGCGGCTCCGGCCGGGCGGCGGGCCGCTCCGGGGCTCGGGGGCGCGATGGGGCCTCGGGCGTCGGGGCCGGGGCGGGCGACGCGGCGGGCGCCGGCGACGTGGCGGCGACGGGACCGGGCGTGGGCGCGGTTCCCGCGGCGGGGCGGCCGGTCGTCTCCCGCGGGATCGACTCGCGCTGCTGGGCGAGCAGTTGCGGGGGCAGCAGGACGACGACGCCGGTGCCGCCGCGTGAGGAGGGGCGGTAGTTGACGCTGATGCCGTACTTGCCCGCGAGCCGTCCGACCACGGCGAGTCCGAGCCGGGTGCCCTGGAGCGAGGCGAGGTCGTTCACGCGGCCGGACACCGCCTCCTCGGCGCGGCGCATCGCCGCGTCGGCCATCTTCAGGCCGCTGTCCTCGATGGTGACGACCATGCCGGCGGCGCGGTCCTCGACGTAGACGTGCACCTCGTCGATGGGCGGGGAGAAGTTCGCCGCGTTGTCCATCAGTTCGGCGAGCAGATGCATGACGCCCTCGGCGGCGAAGCCGGAGACCGCGGCGGTGGTGGAGCAGTGCAGGCGCACCCGCTGGTAGGCGGCGATACGGCCGACGGCGCCGCGCAGGATGCTCTCCATCACGATCGGCTTGTTCCACGCACGGCTGGACCGGCCGCCCATGAGGAGTGCCAGCCGGTCGGTCATCAGGCCGAGCTGGGAGGTGCTGTGGTCCAGCTTGAGCAGGTCGCCGAAGACCTCCTCGCCGTGGCGTTCCTGCATCTCCCGCAGGTCGGCGAGCATGCTGACGGACTTGGCCTGGACGCGGCTCAGCGCCTTGGCGGAGGCGGCCTGGGCGGCAGCGGCGCGCCGCTCGCTGTGGGCGAGTTCGCGGACGAACGACTCGGTCGGGGTGCGCACCATGGCCGGCCGCGGCAGGTCGAGTTCGGCGAGCACCGTGTCGGCGGACTGGCCGTCGCGCAGCCGGGCGATCGCGGCGGGCAGCGTCTCCTGCTCCAGCCGCTCCAGCGCGGCGGTGGCCTCCGCCAGCTCCTGGCGGGCCTGCCGGCGCTCGTCGTCCAGGGCGGCCGCGCGCCGCACGTCCTCCTCGACGGCGGCGGCGAAGGTGTGCACGATCCGGCCGAGCTGCGGGTCGGACGGCGGCGGCACGCTGCCCACCGCGTCCTTTGCGCTCGTGCCGTCCCGGAGCTGCTTGGCCACGGCGGGCAGGGTCACGTTGACCAGGTGCGCGGTCTCCGCCGAAAGCTGCGCGGACTGCGCCTTGAGACGGCCGGTCTCGGAGGCCTGCGCCGCGGCCGTGCGCCGGGCCCGGTGGATGAGCCGGTGACTGACGAGGACGGTCACGGCCAGGCACACCCAGGCGACCGCCGCGAAGGTCAGCGCCCAGGCGCGGGCGCCGGACGGCGCCAGGGCGACGGCCGTACCGCCGGCCGCGGCGCCCACCACCAGTACGGCGAGGGGCGCGGTCGGCGAGGTGTGCGGCGCCTTCGCCGGCCGGTGCTGACTGGGCGGTGCAGGCACTGACATTCCGCGGTCCCTCGGTCCATGAGATCAGAAGAAACGGGGCAGCCGGCTCACGGCGGCCGCGGGCCGGAAAGGGGGTCGCCAAGAGGACGACGATCTTCCGACCGGGTACCCGCTCATGCTAGCCACACCGCCGCGCGAGAAGATCTGGCTGACCGCCCAGTCAGCCGGAGACGCAAGTTCGTCGCGAAGCGGTTGTCTGAACGCCCGTCCGTGATAAAGGAGATGGAGCTCTCAGGACGCCCCGACGCGCAAGCCACTGACTGTGAATGTGCTGACGAAGTGTCAGGTGTGCAAAAATACACCGGCCCTCGCCCGTCAACTCCGTTCCGCAACAGTCGCTTTCCAGCCAACCACACTCCGCCTGAAGATGAACTCACCCATTTTCGAGCGCATTTGAGTAGAGCGACAGGCCGCGACCCGAAGGTCAACGCCAGCGTGGCCCTGTCACTCAGAACCTGCGCTTCGGTGCGCGACCCGCAGGCCCGGATGGGGCCACCAGTACGTCCGCGCCCTCACACTGGTGGAGCCGTCGAGGTCGACGCTCGCCTTGTAGGCGACCCTGCCGTTTGGCCAGTTCAGGGCGGGGCCTCAGGTTCCCCAGGGCCTTCGTTGCGAAGGGGGCGGCGTCCTGTGCCGTCGAACGTTGAGTGCGTACCATCGAAGCCTGAGTGACGTGGATCACTAAAGACCTCCGTGCCCCACGCAACTGCGGCCTACGTCGTCGCTGTCTGACAGTGAGTCGGGCTCGTATGGGCCGGGGAGCGAGAGAGCGGGGCAGGCCGTGGGACGGCGCAGGGGCGGCATGGGGATCGCTCTTGTCACGGTCGCGATGCTGGTGGGCACGAGTGCCTGCGGCGGGGGCGGCAGCGACAAGGCGAGCGGGGACGACGCAAAGGCGTCGGGCAAGCCGAGTGCGAGCGCCTCGCCGTCACCGACGAAGCCCGCGGGCCCACCGATGCTGCTGGAGACGATCACTCCGCAGACGGGAACCACGGTCGGCGTGGCCATGCCGATCTCGGTGGTCTTCACGAACCCGGTGGCGGCGAAGGCGCGGGCCGCGGTGGAGAAGCACATGAAGGTGAGCGCCTCGCAGCCGGTGGTCGGCGCCTGGCACTGGATGGGCGACAAGCGCGCCGACTGGCGGCCGAAGACGTACTGGCCCTCCGGCACGAAGGTGAAGATCGACGTTGAGATGAAAGGCGTCAGCAACGGCAACGGACGCTACGGCGTGCACGACTACACGCACACCTTCGAGATCGGCGACGACGTGCGCGCGGATGTCTCGGTGACCGGCCACACCATGAAGGTGAGCCGGAACGGCAACGTGGTGCGCACCCTGTCGATCAACGCAGGCAGTGCTCAGTATCCGACGTGGAACGGGACGATGGCCGTCATCGACAAGCAGGAGAAGGTCCACATGACCTCCTGCAGCGTCGGCATCAGCTGCGACAAGGGCAGCCCCGACTACTACGATCTGACGCTGCCCTGGGACGTCCACCTGACCCAGTCCGGCACGTATGTGCACTACTCGACCGGCGACCCCACTCCGGGCAGCGGCAGCGCCCGCGGCTCGCACGGCTGCGTCCATCTGTCCCTGCCGGACGCCAAGTGGTTCTACGGTCAGGTCAAGCAGGGCGACCCGGTCACCATCACCGGCTCGCCCCGTGCCAAGGCCCCGGCCGACAACGGCTACGCCGCCTTCAACCTGGCA
Organism: Streptomyces sp. NPDC087787; assembly: GCF_044743035.1. Lineage (NCBI taxonomy): Bacteria > Bacillati > Actinomycetota > Actinomycetes > Kitasatosporales > Streptomycetaceae > Streptomyces > Streptomyces sp. NPDC087787. The sequence goes on along the minus strand of NZ_JBIUVQ010000001.1, from coordinate 280,383 downwards.
TGGGACCAGTGGCTCGCAGGCGGCGCGACCGGGGAGCAGACGACCGCGACACTGTGACGCGCTGCAGCGCCGGCACCGGCTTTCTGAGGCCTCCGCAGGCACTGCCGGTTCTGGCTCGATTTCCGGAAGTCGCGACAGAGCCACGTCAGCGTGTCCGTGGACGATCGGCCGGACGGCGCTCCCGTCCGGCCGTCGGGCCGGGCCTTATCGCTTACATGGCTTGCCGGAACCGTTGTTGCTCAGGTAGGCGTCGTAGACCCAGCCGAGACTGCCGCCGCCGGGGACACGTACCCACGTCCAGGTGTTGCCGTAGTCGTTTCTGACGTAGCAGTCGTACTCGACCTTGGTACCGGGCGCGATTTCCCCGACGCCGGTGCAGCTCCCGTAGGGGCCGGTGTGGACGGCGGCCGAGGAACTACTGATCACCTTGCCGATGGTCCCGTCCAGCTGCTGATGCGGCCAGTAGGTGTTGCCGCAGGTCTCCGCAGCCGGTGCGGTGGCCGCGGCCTGGGCCGCGGGGGCGGACAGGGCACTCAGGGCCAGCGCGGCCCCGAGTGCCGCTGCAGCCAGAGCTTTGCGAGCATGCACGAAATTTCCTCCTGTCGCGAGACGCGATGTCGAGGACGCTGTCGGGGACGAGGCGTGACAGGGAGCGGGGCACACGCCGACGGGGCCGTGGCCGGCTCGGATCCGAAGTCCGCGGCGGCGTCTGAGACAAGGCTGGCCAATGACAGCAGGAAAGTTCTTGACCGTCAGCGCACGGTCGTTGTCGATTCCTGCACGGACCGGTCGAGGACTGGGCGCCGGTAGTCGCTGGGAGGCATGCCGTAGGCGGCGCGGAAGAGGCGGCTGAAGTGGGCGGAGTCGGTGAAGCCCCAGCGAGCGGCAATGTCCTGGATCGGGCGCATGACCAGGCGGGGGTCGGCCAGATCACGGCGACAGCTCTCCAGGCGCCGTTGACGTATCCAGGCGGCCGGCGAGGTGCCGTCGTCGGCGAGCAGCTGCTGCAGGTGGCGCAGGGAGATGTGGTGGGCGTCCGCGACGGCCTGGGGAGTCAGGCCGGGGTCATCGAGGTGCTGCTCGACAAAGTCACGGATCTGGACGCCCAGGGCGCGTCTGCGGGCCTGGGGCGAAAGGGCGTCCTCGGCGTCCAGGCAACGGCTGAGCGTGGACACCAGGAGGTCGGTGGTGACCGAGGCGAGGGTGGGCACGTCCGCCGGGGTGAACTCGTGGGCTCGGCGGTGGAGGTCGGCGACCCAGCGGTGGAAGACGCCGCCCATGCCCTGGCCGCCAGGCACCGGCACGCTGATCAGGCGCCGCACGGTCTTCTCCGGCAGGGGCAGCAGGGCTCGGGGGAGCTGGATGACGAACGAGGTCCATCCGTGGGAAGGGTTGTGGAGCGTGGCCTTCATGGGGTGGCTGCTGTCGGCCAGAACAGTCTGGCCGGCGTGGAACTCCGCATCGCGCCCAGCGGTTGTGACACGTCCGCCTCCGGACACGGCACAGTTGACCTGGTAGACCTCCGGGTCGAACTGCCGCACCGATCTGGAGGTGCGCACAACATGCAGATGGGGCATGGCCAGCGCGGACACCTGTAGGTCGCCCAGATGCAGGATGCGCATCCTCGCACGGAAGTCGTTCTGGTTCTCGCTGCGCAGCAGGTCGCGGACATGCGAGCGCCCCGAGAACTCCTCCCACAGGGCGAACCGCTCCGGCGGTGCCACCGTCTCCGTACTGAACTCCGTCACCAGCATTTCGCCCCCGGGGCCGGTCGGATACGCGTCGGTGAGAGCGTGCCCTGCAAGCGTGCCCTGCCCGGGCCACGCAGAGGGAGTCGATGATCGGCCGTTGTACGGAGCACTTGAGGCCCGGCCACCGCCAGGACAAGCCGAAGCGGCGGACCAGCCAGGTGATGCGGCGGGACGGCCGCGAGCCGCACGGGCCCGGCACCGCGATCACCCTGATGATGTCCGAGCGCGGCATGGTCGCCCCGGCCGCGGGCGGCAGCGTCCTCGCCAAGTGGGGCAACGTTCTCGCCGCGGCGCCGCACCCGGGCTCGCCGGGCACTCACCCGCGGTCGCGTTCGACGCGGACACCGGCCGCCTGGACGTCGTCCCCGAAGCCCCCGCCTCGCACACTCCTCCCACCGCTGCGAGTCCAGCCAGGCATGCGCGGCCCGGGTGCCACCCGACGCCGTGGCGGGGGTGCTTGGTCAGGGGCCCCGCCTGACCCTCTCTCCCGCGGCCTGGAAGAATTTCCTACGCCGTGAAGTGACGCCCCCCCACCGTCACTTCACGGCGTCCGCGCCGCCGTCGCCAGCGCTGTGGCCCGCAGGGTCGCGAGCTTGCTGAGACCCTGTTCGTGGCCTCGGGCCACCGACCCCTCCGCGTCGTCCTGCGCGGCTCGAATCGCAGGCTCGACCCGAGCCTGCTTCTGGCAGTCGACGTCCCGCCTCGCCTGGGTCAGCAGCGCGTCGAACGCCGCACGGCCGGCGGTTCGGTTCGCCCCCGTCTGCTCCATGCGGCGGTTCGCGTCCGGCCATACCTTCGCCAGCGTGGTCACCGGGTATCCGGCCCGGTCCATGCACGCGGCCCACTTCCGTTGCGCGGCGGTGACCCGCGGGTCGCCCTGCACCCGGGCGATGACCTTGGCGTACAACGTCTCCTCGCTGTACAGCAGGGCCGTCCACTCCTTGCCGTAAAGCTCGGTTTGGGCCTTGTAGAAACACCCGTCGGTACGGACGGCGATTTCACCGCCGTCTTCCAGAGGAATGGTCTTCTCATATGCGGCGGTGCCGAACAGGGCATCGCGCTCGCGGTCGGCCAGCCGGTTGTCCGTTGGGACCCTCGAGTCGTGGAGTCCATAGCCGTGCCTGGCCACATCCCCGCCTTCCAGCAGGCCGTACGGGTTCGGCGGTTCCGGGGGCAGCTCCGCCTTGGCGACGACGTGGAAGTCCATTCCGCGAGCCCGCATGCAGCGCCTTGTCAGCACGTCCTCGGCGTGACGGAGTGATTGCCGCTGTTCCCCGGAGAACTGGAGGGAGGCGAAAGGTTCGGGCAGCGCGCCGGCGTTCCGCGGCTTGCCCCCGCCGGTCCAGCTCCAGGAGCTTGCGAGGGCCACCAGCCCGATCAGGACCGCCAGGGCCGTGAACACCACCGTCAGCACCGCGATTCCGCGCCGTGATGGCTGTTTCATCGGTTCTCCACGCACCTCATGCCTGGTTGGTCGTGCCCTCGGCCGGACAGCCGAGGGCACGGGCCACGGTGGGGGTCAGCGAGAGGTGCACCAGTGGTTGCTCTGGATGCCCGTGGTGCGGTACTCGGGGATGTTGTCGAGGGTGGGGTAGCCCTGACCCCGACTCAGGGTGTGCATGACGCCCTGGTAGTTGGGCTTGGACCACAGGTAGGCCGTACAGCTCGCCCCGTTGTTGAAGATCGACTGCACGTACCGGAACTTCGAGTACTGCCGCAGGTCCGCGTTGTTGTCCTTCACGGGCCCCGCTCCTCCCTGGTAGTACGCCTGCGGGTAGGCGCACAGGTACTGCGAAGCGCAGTCGCTCGGGGCGGCCGCCGCCGGAGTGGCCGCCACCCCGGCGGTTGCCAGCGAGGCCACCAGCCCCGCAGCCGCCAGAAGCACGCGCATCTTCATGGGATTCCTCCTGCTCGGTCAGGGTGTCTGTTACTGGGCGCGGACACGAAGGCTTCCAGCTGTTACGAGGGTGTGTCATTGACCATGCGCGCAGTGCTGTTGACATACCGCGCAGCGGACTGAGCTGTCTGGTCCTGGGGCGGGACTGTGATCGCCGCCAGGCGCCGCGTGCGCTCTTCGACTGGGGCCACGAGTTGTGCACCGCGGCCGAGCGAACGGTCTGGCAGCACCTGTCGCTGCGCTCCGGCGGCGTGCTGCTCACCGACGCCGAACAGCTCTGCGGACGCGCTGAAGAGGGCGAAGTCCCCGATGCTGCCGCGACCGACGACGCTGTGGGCCCTCGCCGGCGACCACTTCCGGGGGACCTTCCGCCGCCTGACGCAGCAAGCTCCTGCTGATAGCGGCAGACGAGTCGGGCTGTACGCCGGGTTCTGTTCCCCGGGTTCCTCGCGGAGCCCGGGGCGACGGCCATCCATCTAGGGCCGGCGTTGCCGCCGGCCTCGTGCGGTCCACCCGCGGACTCGGGCGGGCAGCCCTCGAACGTCCGCGCAGAAACACCGGGGTGTTTCCTTTTGACCTTGCTCCAGGTGGGGTTTACCTAGCTGCCCAGGTCACCCTGGGCACTGGTGGTCTCTTACACCACCGTTTCACCCTTACCGAGGACCGAGGTCCCCGGCGGTCTGCTTTCTGTGGCACTGTCCCGCGGGTCACCCCGGGTGGCCGTTAGCCACCACCCTGCCCTGTGGAGCCCGGACGTTCCTCGGGAAGCCCCCTTGAGGGGACTCCACGCGGCCGCCCGCCCGGCTCGTCTGCCGTAGGCACCATGGTACCGGTCGCGCGGCCCGCGCCGTTTCCGGTCGGGCCCGGGTCAGGCGCCGGCCGGCCGCCGCACCCCGCGCTTGACCTTCACGCGACGTCAACGTCTGTACTGGTCCCCATGCGGATCGGAGAACTCGCCGCCGCCGTCGGTGTCACGACGCGGACCGTGCGGCACTACCACCACCTGGGGCTGCTGCCCGAGCCGGAGCGGCGGCCCAACGGCTACCGGCACTACGGCCTGCGGCACGCCGTCGTCCTGGCCCGGATCAGGCGGCTGACCGAGCTGGGGCTGGGGCTGGCGGAAGTGCGGGACGTGCTCGCGGACGACGCCGGGAGGGATCTCGCCGAGGTGCTCGGCGAGCTCGACGCCGATCTGGCGCGGCAGGAGGCGGCCATCCGGGACCGCAGGGCCCGGCTGCGTGCCCTCCTCGACGTCGGGGAACTGCCCGCCGAGGGGCCCGTCTCCCCCGAGCTGGCCGCCCTGTTCGCCACGGCGGGGGACGAGCTGACCGACTCCCCGGCGGCTGCCAAGGACCGCGAGGTCCTCGCTCTGCTGGAGACGGCCGCGGCGCCCGCGGACTGGGAGCGGATGATGGCCGCCATGAGCGCGGCCTTCGGCTCACCGGAAGGCGCCGCGCGGGCGCGGGAGGCCTACGCGCTGCTGGACGCGCTCGCCGACGTGGACGCCGAGGCGAGTCCGCCCGATCCGCGGATCGCGGAGGCGGCCCGCGTGATCGCCGGGTGCGTGCCCCCCGACGTGCTGCCGCGGGAGGCCTGCGACGCGCTGCGGGGCGGGGCGGGTCCCGGCGAGAGCCACGGGTTCCTGCGCGCCCTCTGCGCGGACTTCGCCCCGGCCCAGGCCGAGGCGGTCCGGCAGGCTCTGCGGATCCTCTCGGAGGGACGGCGGTGAGGGCCGCGGCACGGGCGGCGTTCCGCCTCGCCCGGCACGAGCTGCGGCTGCTGGCCGGACTTGCCCTGTGGCTGAGGCGTCGCACCCACGGCACCGAGAACGGGCGGGCCTTCGGGTACGCCCGCGGTCAGGGCCCGGTCATGGCGGGGCTGGGGTTCGTCTGCGTGATCGAGACGGTGGCGATGTCCGTGCTGCTGCGGCGCTGGCCGGCCGTGCACACGGTGGCGCTGCTCCTCGACGTGTACGGCGTCGTCCTCGTCGTGGCCCTGCACGCGGCCTCGGTGGTCCGGCCGCACGTACTGGACGCGGACCTTCTGCGCATACGGCAGGCCGCCCACGTCGATCTGCGCGTTCCTCTGCACCGGATCGCGTCCGTGCGCCGCGAGACGCGCACCACGCACGAACGAGCCGAGGGCGAGCTGGACCTGCCCGTCGGCTCCCAGACCTCCGTCACCCTCGAACTGGCCGCACCCGTCGAGCACATCAGCCTCCTCGGCAGGCGCAGGCGCGTGCGGCTCGTACGGTTCCACGCCGAGGACGCCGGCGCGCTCGTACGGGAGCTCACGCGGGCGACGACGACGGCGGCGGACGCGGGGCCAGGGCCCCTGGGCGGCACGCCGTACGCTGGCGCGGAGCGCTATCCGAAGGAGTAACCCCCGTGCTTGTGCTGCTGCCCCCGTCCGAAGGCAAGGCCGCCGCCGGCCGTGGCGCCCCGCTGAGGCCCGAGTCGCTGTCGCTGCCGGGGCTGGCCGCCGCCCGCGAGTCGGTGCTGACGGAGCTGGTCGAGCTGTGCGCCGGGGACGAGGACAAGGCGCGCGAGGTGCTCGGGCTGAGCGAGGGCCTGCGCGGCGAGGTCGCCAAGAACGCCGGGCTGCGCACGGCGGGGACGCGGCCCGCCGGGGAGATCTACACGGGGGTGCTCTACGACGCCCTGGACCTGGCCTCCCTCGACCCGTCGGCCAAGCGGCGCGCCGCGCGCTCACTGCTGGTCTTCTCGGGGCTGTGGGGCGCGGTACGGGTGACCGACCGGATCCCGTCCTACCGCTGCTCGATGGGGGTGAAGCTGCCCGGCCTCGGCGCGCTGGCCGCGTACTGGCGTACGCCGATGGCCTCGGTGCTGCCCGAGGCGGCCGGTGACGGGCTGGTGCTTGACCTGCGGTCCTCGGCGTACGCGGCGGCGTGGAAGCCGAAGGGGGAGGTCGCGGACCGGACGGCGACCGTGCGGGTACTGCACTCCCAGGTCGTGGACGGCGTGGAGAAGCGGTCCGTGGTCAGCCACTTCAACAAGGCGACCAAGGGCCGGATCGTACGCGCCCTGCTGACCGAGGCGGCCGCTCCGAAGGACCCGGCGGGGCTGGTCGAGGCGCTGCGGGACCTCGGGTACGTGGTGGAGGCGGAGCCGCCGGCGAAGGCGGGGCGGCCGTGGTCGCTGGACGTGGTGGTGACGGAGATCCACTGACGCGGGGATCCACTCGCCGCCGTACCGCCGGAGCCCGGGCGCCGACGGCCGGCGAACTGCCCGCGATCGACGTGACGCCGCCGGCATCGACCGCGCTCGACGTGCTCCGGGCGATCACTGGTGCCGTGCCGGACGTGGTGATGGGCTCGGCGTGGTGACGGATCCACGGCGTCGGCGGTGGCCGCCCGGGGCTGGGCCCGGATCGAGTGGCCGACCCCTGCGGCGCCGCGCCGGTCAGCGCAGGTGGGACGTGTCGTTGAACAGGCGGACGCTCGCGTTGCCGTCCGCGTAGTACGCCACCGCCGACAGGGACGCCGCCGACAGCTCCATGCGGAACAGGGACTCCGGCGGGGCGCCGAGGGCCAGTTGGACGAACGTCTTGATCGGGGTGACGTGCGTGACGAGCAGCACCGTGCGGCCCGCGTGGGCGGCGACCAGCTTGTCCCTGGTGGCGGCGATCCGTACCGCGGTGGTCGCGAAGCTCTCGCCGCCGCCGGTGGGCGCGGCGTCCGGGGAGGCCAGCCAGGCGTTCAGGTCGTCCGGGTAGCGCTCGCTCACCTCGCCGAACGTGAGGCCCTCCCAGGCGCCGAAGTCGGTCTCGCGCAGCCCTTCCTCCACGGTCACGTCGAGGCCGAGGCGGGCGGCGACGATGCCGGCGGTCTCGCGCGTGCGGGCGAGCGGCGAGGACACGACGGCCTGGACGGTGCCGCGCCGGGCGAGCGCCGCCGCGACCCTCCCGGCCTGCTCGCGGCCCACACCGGACAGCGACGGATCGGTGCCGCCGCTGCCCGAGAAACGCTTCTGCGGCGTCAGCGGCGTCTCCCCGTGCCGCAGCAGCACGAAGGTGGCGGGCGCGCCAAGATCGGCGGGCGCCCAGCCGGGGGTGGCCACGGCCCCCTCGGGCCCCGCACCGGAAGCCGTCCGGCCACCCGTGACGGTGGCACGCGTGGCGGTGGCACGCGCCGCCCGGACGTCGGCGCCCGCACCGGTGTCGGCGGGCCTGCCCGAGGCGGACGAGGCACGGACCGCACGGTCACCCGCACCGGCGTCGGCGGGGCCACCGGAGACGGGCGGGGCACCCGCCGTGGGGACGCCCGCGCCGGCGCCGGCAACATCGCCGGAGGCAGGCGGAGCACCCGCCTCGCGGGTGGCCGGGCCGGGTTCGGGGGCCGGGGCGGCGCTCGGCCCGGCCCGGGTGTCCGGAGCCGACGCGGCGGACCACTGTTCGCCGCGGGCGCCCGCGTCCATCGCCTCGTTGGCGAGGCGGTCGGCGTGCTTGTTGCGCTCGCGCGGGATCCACTCGTAGGTGACCCGGTCGGCCGGGAACACCCGGCCCGCCGCCGTCGCGAGCGGCTTCAGGTCGGGGTGCTTGATCTTCCAGCGGCCCGACATCTGCTCGATGACGAGCTTGGAGTCCATGCGGACGTGCACGGCCGCCGCGGGGTCCAGCGCGTGCGCGGCGCGCAGTCCGGCCAGCAGGCCGCGGTACTCGGCCACGTTGTTCGTGGCCACGCCGAGGTACTCCGCGTGCTCGGCCAGGGTCTGGCCCGTCGCCGCGTCGAGCACCGCCGCCCCGTAGCCCGCGGGCCCCGGATTGCCCCGTGACCCGCCGTCGGCCTCGACGATGAACTCCCGCACGCCGCTTACTCCTTACTGCTCCTCGCGGGCCTGACCATGACCGGCCCGCGAACCCGGCTACAGACCGGACTCGGCGGTGCGCACCAGGATGCGGCGGCAGTTCTCGCAGCGGACGACCGTGTCGGGGGCGGCCGCGCGGATCTCGCTCAGCTCGGTGATGGCGAGCTCCTGCCGGCAGCCCTGGCAGGTGCGCTGGTACAGCTTGGCCGCGCCGATGCCGCCCTGCTGCCCGCGCAGCTTGTCGTAGAGCTTCATCAGGTCCGCGGGCACGGCGGCGGCGATGACCTCGCGCTCCTTCGTCACGGAGGCCACCTCGCCGTCGATCTCCTCGAAGGCCGCGTCCCGGCGCGCGGTCGCGTCGTCGACCTTGGCCTGGACGGAGGCGACGCGCCCGGTCAGCTCGGTGACCCGCTCCTGCGCGGACTCGCGGCGCTCCATGACCTCCAGGACGACGTCCTCGAGGTCGCCCTGCCGCTTGGCGAGGGACACGATCTCGTGCTGGAGGTTCGACAGGTCCTTGGGCGAGGTGATCGCACCGGAGTCGAGGCGCTGCTGGTCACGGGCGGCGCGCTTGCGCACCTGGTCCACGTCCTGCTCGGCCTTGGTCTGCTCGCGGGCGCAGTCGCTCTCCTCGGTCTGCGCGGCCACCAGGAGGTCGCGCAGCTGTGCGAGGTCCCGGTTCAGCGACTCGATCTCGGCGTGCTCGGGCAGCGACTTCCGCTTGTGTGCCAGCTGCTGGAGGCGGACGTCGAGGGCCTGGACGTCGAGGAGTCGGATCTGGTCGGCGGGCGCGGCGTTCAGTTGGGGGCTCCCAGGTCGCTAGAAGTGGCGGTGGTGGACGCCGCGTGGGCGGTCCAGGGGTCGGTGACCGTCGTGGAGACGTGGACGCGCAGGCCCCATCCGTGCCGGTCGGAGATCTCGTCGAGCTGGGCGGCGGCCAGCTCGCACCAGGGCCACTCGGTGGCCCAGTGCGCCGCGTCGAGCAGCGCGAGGGAACCGTGGGCGCGGTCCGCGATGAACTCGGAGGCCGGGTGGTGGCGCAGGTCCGCGGTGAGGAAGGCGTCGACGCCCGCGGCCCGTACGTCGTCGAAGAGGCTGTCGCCCGAGCCGCCGCTGACGGCGACCGTGCGGACGACCGCCTCCGGGTCGCCGGCCACGCGGATGCCCTGCACGGTGGCGGGCAGCCGCTCGGCGGCGCGGGCGGCGAGTTCGCGCACGGTCAGCGGGTGGTCCAGCTCGCAGACCCGGCCGAGGCCCCGGCGGCCCTCCGGGTCGGTGGCGTCCGGCACCAGGGGGCGTACGACCCTGAGGTCGAGGGCGCCGGCCAGCGCGTCGGAGACGCCCGGGTCGGCGGTGTCCGCGTTGGTGTGGGCCACGTGCAGGGCGACGTCGTTCTTGATCAGGGTGTGCACCACGCGGCCCTTGAAGGTGGAGGCCGCCACGGTCGTCGTACCGCGCAGGTAGAGCGGGTGGTGGGTGACCAGCAGGTCGGCGCCCAGCTTCACCGCCTCGTCGACGGTCTCCTGGACCGGGTCGACGGCGAACAGGACCCGGCCGACCTCCTGCTCGGGGTCGCCCACGACGGTGCCGACCGCGTCCCAGGACTCGGCCCGCTCGGCGGGCCACAGGTTCTCCAGCGCGGCGATGACTTCAGACAGACGGGGCACGGGTGCAAGGCTACCTGGGTGTTCGCCGCGGCTGAACCGGTGCCGTCGCCCCCGGCCGGCCCGGGGCCGTCCAGCACATCGGTCGCGGTTTCCTCAGGCGAATCGTTTTTCGGCCACCCGTATGTGTGAAGCAGCCGCCCGCCGGTCCGTCCCGTGTGCGTAGGAAAACTACCGTCCTGGCAGGAGGTGACCGAACGATGACAGCCTGCATTGTCGAGACTTCGGCGGCCGGTGAGAAGGCCGGTGAGGAGAAGGACGGTACCCCGTGGGCGGGCTGCACGATCACGGTGGACGGTGCCTACGCCGCCCGGCTCGCGGGCAGCGGCGACTCCCTGTACCCGGAGCGCTGGACACTGGACGGCCCCGAGCCGTACGCGGTGCCGCTGCCGGCCAACCAGCCCGAGGAGCCCGGCACGGAGGTGCTGCCGATGGGCGACGGCCGGGTGCTGATCCGGCGGTTGGTGGACGGCCGGCACACCTTCTCACTGCTGTACCCGACCGGCCCGGGCACCGGTGAGCTGCCGCTCGGCGCCATCGAGTGCCCCGAGGGCACCGGGCTGCGGCTGCTGCCCCCGGCACCCGGCGGCGAGCGGGCCTACGCGCTCGCCGTGGGCCAGCGGTCCTCGGCGGTGTGGCTGGTGGTGGGCGGCGCCTTCGGGCCCGAACATCTGGCCGAGGTGCCGGGCCGCTGTTCGGGCGGGGTCTGGCTGGACCGCGCCGGGCGGATGCTGGCCCTGGACCGGGAGACGGGCGGGCGCACCAAGGCGGTCGTGGTGGACCTGGAGCGCGGCGGCGAGACGTCGCCGCTGCTCCAGATCGCCGCCGGAAGCGACGACCGGCTGCTGCTCGCCGACCTCGACAGCGGACTGCTGCTGATCCGCTCGGACGCCCCCTCGCCGGGGCGGCAGCGGCTGGGCTGGGGCGTGCTGGGCAGCACCCAGCCGGTCCGCTTCCCGGAGTGCCTGAGGCTGCCGGACTGCGTGGTGACGCCGTTCGCGATCCAGCCGGGGCAGGTACTCACCCCCGAGCAGTGCGGGGTGGCGCTGCGCTGCGACGGCGCGTCCGGCAGCTGGGTGGCCGTGTGGCGGCCCGCCGAGCGTCGGGTACGTCATCTCCCGGCGCCCGAGGGGTGGCTGGCCGGGTCCGGCCTGTGGACCGACGACGGCGCGCTCCGACTCCCCTACGCCACGAGCACCGTGCCGTGCGGTGTGGCGCGGTGGACGTCCCCGACGAGCCAGCCGCCCCCGGCGCCGGAACCGAGTGGGGCGCGCATCCCGCTCCCCGCGCCACCCGAGGCGCCGGACCGGGGCCCGTCACCGGAACCGCGCCCCGGAACCGAACCCGAACCGCACGACGGGTCCCGACCGTCCGCCAACCCCGAACCAGCCGCCGGCCCCGGTCCGCGGGACGAGTTCGGCCCACCCGCCGCACCGGGGCTCCACGTCCCACCCGGAACCGGACCGCACGCCGGACTCGAAGCAGAACGCCACGCCGGACTCGAAACCGGGCACCACAACGGCCCCGGAGTCGCGCCCCAGGCGGAACCCCACCTCACACCAGGGGCCAGTCCCGGAGCCGGACCCGGTACCGGACTCCGCCTCACACCCCAGGCCGGGCCCGGCGCCAGGCCCCTCGCCAGTGCCGAGAGCGGGCCTCCCGCCCCAGGCGAAGCCACCCCGCACCAGCACCTCACTCCCAGAGCCGGAACCCACGCCACCCTTGGAACCGGGCTCCTCATCCCTCGCCCCGTCCCCGTCCTTGAAGACGGATCCGTATCCGGTCCCCACCTCGCCTTCGACCCCACCTTCGGCCCCGCCCTCGGCCACTCCCCCGCCCCGGAATCCGGTCCTCCGGTGGCCTTCGTACCCCGCCCCGCCCCCCGTCCTGTTCCCCTCCAACAGGCGCCGCTGGGACGGCTTGTAACGAACTAGTGCCAACTGCTGCCGGTTGGCGTGGCCGCCTGGGTGCGACCCCGGGTGCGCCGGTTAGACTCGCCGGGCTGTACGAAAGATCATTGTTGACGGGGTGAATTTCTTCCGATGAGCGACGCCAGCATGACCCAGCCGTCCGCCGCCGACGTCGAAGAGTCCGCGGCACACGGCAAGCACCGGGGTCCGGTTTCGGTGGGCGACGGAGAGGCCGCACCCAGCGGCCGCCACCGCAGGCCCGCAGAGCAGAACGAATCGGCGGCCTGACCGCACGCCGAACGCCGCGGCCCCGCCCGTCAGCAGACGGGCGGGGCCGTTTCGCGCTCCGGGGCGTCGCGGACGACCGTGCCGGTCAGCACCGGTGCGTCCTCCCGCTCGACGGCGCTCACCGCCACCCGCACCCCGCCGTCCCGCCGCCACATGCGGACGCGCAGGGTCTCGCCCGGGTACACCACCCCGGCGAAGCGCGTGGACCAGGACCGTACGCGGGTCACGTCCCCGCCGAGGAGCGTGTCGACGACCGCCTTGAGGGTCATGCCGTAGGTGCACAGCCCGTGCAGGATGGGCCGGTCGAAGCCGGCGCGCTCGGCGAACTCCGGGTCGGCGTGCAGCGGGTTGTAGTCGCCGCTGAGGCGGTAGAGCAGGGCCTGGTCCTCGCGGACCGTCCGCTCGACCGTGCGGTCCGGCTCACCTGTCGGCTCACCGCGCCGCTCGCCGGCCGGCGCCGCGGTGCGGCCGGAGGGCCCGCGGTCGCCGCCCCAGCCGCCCTCGTCCCGGACGAAGATCTCCGCGTCACCGGTCCACAGGGGGCCGTCGCCGTCGGCGACCTCGGTGCGCATGACCAGGACGGCCGCCGTGCCCTTGTCGTACACGGCGGCGATGCGGCTGGCGGCGGTCGCGGTGCCCGCCACGGGAAGGGGACGGTGCACGGTCAGCGACTGGCCGCCGTGCAGGACGCGGGCGAGGTCGACGTCGACGCCGGGCATGGACAGTCCGCCGATCACACCGGGCGGGCCGCCGCCGGCGACGGTGGCGAAGCTCGGCAGGACGTGCAGCCGCGTCTCCAAGGTGTAACGCAGCTCGCCGGGGTCGGTGGCGGGCAGGCCCGCGCCGATGCCCAGGTGGTAGAGCAGGACGTCCCGGGGAGTCCAGGAGATCTCACCGCTACGGGGTCCGGCCGCGAGGGCCTTGGCTGCGTCGATGGGCATGGGCTTCCAGAATCTAGTCCAGCGGTCTTCGGCTGTGAAGGATCCTGACCATCGACCCGACGCACGCAGCGGGACCACCGCCGTGACATTTGTCCTGCCGGAGTCCGTACAAGCGCATCTGCCGTACGCGGCACGGTAGTTCGTAACGTCGTAGACATGACACAGGTCGTAGACATGACACAGACGGAACGTGCCGTGTCCCTCACACGGGCGGTCAGGACCTTCGGCGCCGTACGCGCGGTCGACGGCGTCGACCTCACCATCGAGCGGGGCGAGACGGTCGCCCTGCTCGGCCTCAACGGAGCGGGGAAGTCGACGGCGATCTCGCTGCTGCTCGGACTGCACGCGCCCGACGAGGGCAGCGTCGAACTGTTCGGCGGGCCGCCCGAGCGGGCGGTGCGCGCCGGCCTGGTCGGGGCCATGCTCCAGGACGCGCGGGCCGTGCCCCGGGTCACCGTCCGCGAGCTGGTGACCTTCGTGGCCGGACGGTACCCGGCACCGCTGTCCGCCGCGCGCGCCCTGGAGCTGGCCGGCATCCCCCACCTGGCCGGACGGCGGGTGGACCGGCTCTCCGGCGGCCAGACCCAGCGGGTGCGGTTCGCGGTCGCGGTGTCCGGCAACCCCGCGCTGCTGGTGCTCGACGAGCCGACGGCGGCCCTGGACGTGGAGGCGCGCCACGCCTTCTGGGACGCGATGGGCACCTACGCGCGCGGCGGTCGCACGGTGCTGTTCTCCACGCACTACCTGGAGGAGGCCGACACCCACGCCGACCGCATCCTCGTCCTGGACCGCGGCCGGCTCGTCGCCGACGGCACCGGTGAGGAACTGCGGCGCGCGGCGGGCGGCGGCCTGGTCGCCTTCGACCTGGCCGGGCGGGGCAGCGAGGGCCTGGAACTGCTGCCCGGCGTGCGGTCGCTCGAGGTGCGCGGGGACCGGGCGCGGCTGCGCACCGACGACCCGGACGCGACCGTGATCGCCCTGGCCGAGCTGGGTGCCGTACGCGGACTGGAGGTCGCCCCGGCCTCGCTGGACGACGCCTTCCTGGCCCTGACGGGCGCGCGGGCGGCCACGGAACGCGAACGGGAGGCGGCGTGATGCGCGACGTACTCGACTACCTGCGCCTCGAGGTGCGGCGCACCCTGCGCGACACGGGCTTCGTGATCGGCGGGATCGCGATGCCGGTGATGATGTACCTGCTGTTCACCAACCTCGGCGACGGCGCCGACCGGGGCTGGCGGACCGCGTCCATGGTCGGCATGGCCGCCTACGGCGCGGTCGGCTCGGCCCTCAACACCGGCGGCGGGGTCGCCGAGGACCGTACGGTCGGCTGGCTGCGGCAGCTCAGGGTGACCCCGATGACCCCGCGCCAGGTGGTCGCCGGGCGGGCGCTGACCGCCTCGGTGACCGTGCTGCCCGCGATCTGCGCGGTGCTGCTTGCGGGCGGTCTGGTCAACGGCGTACGGCTGGCGGCGTGGCAGTGGGCGGCGACGGCGCTGCTGCTGTGGCTCGGCTCGGTCCCGTTCACACTGCTCGGACTGGGCAACGGCTACGGGCTCACCGCGCAGACCACCGGTGTGGTCAACATGGTGTGCAACCTCGGGCTCGCCGTGCTCGGCGGCCTGTGGTTCCCGGTCGAGCTGTTCCCGCACTGGATGGCCGCCCTGTCCACGTACACGCCCACGCACGGGATCGCCGACCTCGGGGTCTCGGTCACGGAGGGCCACCTCCCGGCGGCGGGTGCCATCCTCGTACTGGCGGGGTGGCTGACGCTGTTCGGTTCGTACGCCGTCCTGTCCTACCGCCGCCATGCCGGCAAGGTCTGATCGGGGGGACGGAACGTGAGCTGGTCACGCAGGAGTTCCTGTCGCACGGAGCAGGGCACGGGGTGCGAGGGCGGGCAGGAGCACGAGCATGCGGGGCCGCCGCCCACCGGCTTCTCCCTGCTGCCCTGGCTGCTGATGGGGATGGGCGCCTTCTCCAACCTCTTCCAGGGCAAGACCCCCAATCCGTGGATCGGCGGCCTGGGCCTGCTGGCCTTCAACTCGCTCTACATCCATGTGGTGTTCCGCGCCTTCGACCAGCGGGCGCGGACAGCCCGCTCCACCCGCCTCGCGCTGCTGCTGCTGTTCCTGGTGACGTGCGGTCTGGCCTTCGGGTACGGCGGTACGTGGCTGCTGTTCCTGCCGCTGTTCGGCCTGGCGGCGGGCGCGTCCCTGCGCGGCCCGCTGCTCGGCCGGATCAGTGTGGGTCTCGGCCTGTTCGCGGGAGCCGTCGGCGGGCTGCGCGAGGGCTGGAACGGCATCAACATCGGCTACGGCACGTTCCTGTCGACGATCGTGACGGCGGTGATCCTCAGCCTGTCCGACGCCGTACGGGAACTGCGCGCCGCCCGTGAGGAGCTGGCCCGCCGCGCGGTGGAGGAGGAGCGGCTGCGCTTCTCCCGGGACCTGCACGACCTGCTCGGCCACACGCTGTCGGTGATCGTGGTGAAGTCGGAGGCGGCCCGGCGGCTGGCGCCCCGCGACATGGGGGCGGCGCTGACGCAGATCACCGACATCGAGTCCGTCGGACGGCAGGCGCTCACCGAGATCCGCGAGGCGGTCACCGGCTACCGCGAGGGCGGCCTGGGCGCGGAGCTGGACCGGGCCCGTTCGGCGCTGACCGCCGCCGGCATCGAGCCCGTGGTGCGCCGGTCGGGCCCGCCGCTGACGC
Organism: Streptomyces sp. NPDC087787; assembly: GCF_044743035.1. Lineage (NCBI taxonomy): Bacteria > Bacillati > Actinomycetota > Actinomycetes > Kitasatosporales > Streptomycetaceae > Streptomyces > Streptomyces sp. NPDC087787. The sequence goes on along the minus strand of NZ_JBIUVQ010000001.1, from coordinate 264,394 downwards.
CGGGCGCCGAGGCGCTGCTGGGGTGGGTTGTGCGCGAGGCGGTCACCAACGCCGTACGGCACAGCGGCGCGCGGCGCTGCGAGATCACCGTCACCGGCACGGCCGAGCGAGCCCGTCTGACGGTCGCCGACGACGGGGACGGCAGGTCGGCGGGGCGGTCGGGGGATCCCGACCCGGTGGAGCGGGTGGGCGGCACCGGTCTGCGGGGCCTGACCGAACGCCTGGCGGCGGCGGGCGGTTCGCTGTGGGCCGGTTCCTCGCCCCGCGGCGGCTTCACGGTGACCGCCGAAGTCCCTCTGGAGGCAGGAGAGACGGTGGAGAGCGTCGGTGCCCGGCTCGGCTCCTCGATGAGGTGACCGGCCCACGTCCCCACGTCCCGGGGCGCGAGTCAATACCCTTGGTCCGTGGACGAGATGACCGGGGACCGCGGGCCCGCCAAGTGCATCCGCCTCCTCCTCGCGGAGGACCAGCAGATGATGCGGGGCGCGCTGGCCCTGCTGCTCGGTATGGAGGACGACATGGAGGTCGTCGCCCAGGTCTCGGCGGGCGACGCCGTCGTGGACGCCGCGCTGGCCCACCGCCCCGACGTGGCGCTGCTGGACATCGAACTGCCGGGGATGAGCGGCCTGGACGCCGCCGCCGAGCTGCGCGAGCGGGTTCCCGGCTGCCGGGTGCTGATCCTGACCACCTTCGGCCGGCCCGGTTATCTGCGCCGGGCCATGGAGGCAGGGGCCGGGGGCTTCCTGGTCAAGGACGGGCCGGTGGAGGAACTTGCCGCGGCGGTCCGCCGGGTGCTCGCCGGGGAGACGGTGGTCGACCCGGTACTCGCCGCGGCCGCCCTCAGCGCCGGCCCCAGCCCGCTCACCGCCCGCGAGTGCGACGTGCTGAGGGCCTCCGCCGACGGGGCGACGGTCGCCGACGTCGCCGCGAAGCTGCACCTGTCGGAGTCCACCGTCCGCAACTACCTGTCCGCCGCGATCGGCAAAACCGGCACCCGCAACCGCACGGAGGCCGTACGGGAGGCCCGCCGCCAGGGCTGGCTGTGACCGCCTGGGCCGCGACCGCCTGGACGGTCACGCCCCCGCCGTCAGGAACGAACGCCACCGCCGGGCGGTGCGACCGCTGAGACGGTCACGACCGGGCCGCCGGATGGCGGGACCGCCGGCCGCCCGCGTCGTCCCCGCGCACCCCCACCCCCGCCGTCCGTAAAGCGCGTTGACCGTTCGCTACGCCGTCCCCCGCCGGAACAGCCCCGCCCAAAGGAACGGCTCCCCGAAGTGCGGTGAGTTCTCCGGCTCGTCGTGCATCCGGCGCAGTTCGACCTCCGTCAGGTCCGCGAAGATGCGCCGGAGCGAGTCGGGCGTGTAGGCGAGGCCGCCGTGCAGGCGTGAGGTGCGGTACAGCTCGGCGTCCGGCAGCTCGCAGCCCATGGCTCCGGCCGCGAAACAGGTCAGGGCCAGATGGCCGCCCGGGGCCAGGACGCGGTCGAGCAGAGCCAGGTGGCTGATCCGGCGGTGCGGCGGCAGATGGTGGAAGCAGCCGGAGTCGTACACGAGGTCGTACGGGCCGGTGAGCGGCGATCCGGCGGACCCGAAGGCGTCCTGGCACAGGAACCGCACCCCGGCCTCTGTCCCCTCGGCCCCCGTCTCCCCGATCCCCATCTCCCGGGCCCGCTCCGTGGCCCAGGCGATGGCCTGCGGCGACAGGTCGACCGCGTCCACCGCGAAGCCCCTCTCGGCGAGGTAGAGCGCGTTGCGCCCCGGCCCGCATCCGAGATCCAGTGCCCGGCGCCCGCCGATCAGCCCCCGCTCCAGCCACTCGACGAGGTTCTCGTCCGGTTTGTCCGCGAAGAACGGCACCGGCCGGTTCCGGTCCGCGTAGAACCCGTCCCACCAGCCGGCCGCGTCCCCGGTCCACCGGTCGGCGTCCGGCGCGAACAGCCCGTCCAGCAGCTCCAGTACGTCCTCGACCGTGCGAACGTCCCGCTCCATACGGCCCCCTTCCGTATCCGTGTCGAAGTGGGCCGAGTCTAGGGCTGAACACCACGAAAGCCCAGCTCAGCAAGGGTGAGCGGGACCCTTCGGGACCGCTGTGCGGGCGGGTGCGAGGTCACGGCGCGCACCGGAAGGACACGCCCCCGGCCCGGCGCGAAACTCCGCGCACACCCCCGCCCAGAACCATGAGAGGGGCTTCCAGCGCCGGGCCGGCCCCGCTTTTTCCGCCTCCACTCCGCCCAGGCGCACCGCCCGTCCGACCGGCGTTCAGAACCTCACGGAACGGTCAAGAATTCGTTAGTACGCCAAAGCATCGGAATAGTTGCCTCGGTCGACGGGGTTGACCCTGCGCTCGATCCGCACGGATGACCGCACGCTCCACCTCTCACGGCCCGGAGGCCCCACTCGATGACGCTCACGACGACCGGACGGACCGAGCGGAGTGCGAGCGGGGCCGTCGTCCCGGTGCTCGCCTTCGCGGGGATCGTCGTCGCGGTGATGCAGACCCTGCTCGTCCCGGTCATCAAGGACCTGCCTCAACTCCTCGACACCTCGCCCGGCGACGCCACCTGGGTCCTGACGTCCACTCTCCTGTCCGGCGCGGTGGCCACGCCGATCATGGGCCGCCTCGGCGATCTGTACGGCAAGCGCCGCATGCTGATCGCCAGCCTCTCCGTGATGGTGGTCGGCGCGCTGGTCAGCGCGTTCACCTCCGCCCTGCTGCCCATGGTCGCGGGCCGCACGCTCCAGGGCTTCGCGATGGGTGCGATCCCGCTCGGCATCGGCCTGATGCGGGACATGCTGCCGCGCGAGCGGCTCGGCTCCGCCATGGCGCTGATGAGCTCCTCGATCGGCGTCGGCGGCGGACTCGCCCTGCCCGCCGCGGCGATGGTCGCCCAGCACGCCGACTGGCACACCCTCTTCTACGGCGCCGCCGGACTCGGCGTCCTCTCCATCGGCATCACCCTCCTCGCCGTGCCGGAGTCCCCGGCGCGTGCCGAGGGCTCCTTCGACCTGCCGGGCGCGCTGGGTCTGACCGGCGGCCTGGTGCTCCTCCTGCTACCCGTCACCAAGGGCAGCGACTGGGGCTGGTCGTCACCCACCACGCTCGGCCTGTTCGCCGCGGCCCTCGCCGTCCTGCTGCTGTGGGGCCTGATGGAGCTGCGCGTCGCGGCCCCGCTGGTAGACCTGCGCACCACCGCCCGCCGCGAGGTGCTGCTGACCAACCTCGCCTCGATCATGGTCGGCGTCAGCTTCTACGTCGTCTCCCTCGTCCTGCCCCAGCTGCTCCAGCTCCCCACCGCCACCGGCTACGGGCTCGGGCAGTCGATGGTGGTCGCCGGTCTGTGCGTGGCGCCGCTGGGCCTGACCATGATGTTCACCGCGCCGGTCTACGCCCGCCTCTCCGCCCGCCACGGCCCGAAGGTCACCCTGATCACCGGCCTGCTGGTCATCGCGGTCGGCTACGCCGCCGGCCTCGGTCTGATGAACGCGGCCTGGCAGACCGTCGTCGTCTCGGTGGTCCTGGGCGCCGGCATCGGACTGGCGTACTCCTCGCTGCCCGCGCTGATCGTCGGCGCGGTCCCGGCCTCCGAGACGGGCGCGGCCAACGGCCTCAACACCCTGATGCGGTCCATCGGCACCTCGGTGTCCAGCGCCGTGATCGGCATGGTGCTGGCCAACACCGCGCACCACTCCGGCGGGATCGCGGTCCCGTCCATGCACGGCTTCCGCGTCTCCTTCCTGATCGCAACGGCCGCCGTCGTCGTGGGCCTGGCGCTGGCCCTGTGCCTGCCCCGGCCGAACCTCTCGACGGGCCCGCGACTGCGTGCGAGCAGCGAGGCGGACGCCAACCTGGCGCGGGCCGAGGCGGTCCTGCGCGGTTTCCGCGGCCGGGTCCTGGACGCGGGCGGCGCTCCGGTCGCCCGCGCCAAGGTCACGCTGATCGACCGCCGCGGCCGCCAGGCGGGCGCCGCGCTCTCCGCCGAGGACGGCAGTTACACCCTCGCGGTCCCGGCCCGGGGCCCGTACGTCCTGGCCGCCCGCGCCGCCGGGCACGGCCCGCTCGCCAGCGCGGCGAACCACACCGGCGAGGACCACCCGGTCGACCTGGACCTGTCCCTGCCGGGCGAGTCGGTCACCGCCTGAGACCGAGACGCACGCCCCAGAGACGGATACCCGCACCCCCGGTCGCCCGCGCGGCCGGGGGTGCGGCAGCATGGCGGCCTGCAAGGACGCACGACCAGGACGACCGACCGGAAGGTCCCCCATGCCAGTGGCACCCGAACCCCCGATTCTCGCCGCGTTCGAGGCGGCGAAGGGGTTCATGCCCACCGACGAGGGGCTGGCGCTGTACGCGGCGGCCGTGACGGCCGGGCGGCTCGGGCTGCCGCTCCTCGAGGTCGGCACGTACTGCGGGCGCTCGACGATCCTGCTCGCCGACGCGGCCCGGCGGGCCGGGGTCACCGCGCTCACCGTGGACCACCACCGCGGCAGCGAGGAGCAGCAGCCCGGCTGGGAGTACCACGACCCGGAGACGGTCGACCCGGAGATCGGGCTGATGGACACGCTCCCCACGTTCCGCAGGACCCTGCACCGGGCGGGCCTGGAGGACCACGTGGTGGCGCTCGTCGGCCGCTCGCCGCAGATCGCCGCCGTGTGGAACACTCCGCTCGGCCTGGTCTTCGTCGACGGCGGCCACACCGACGAGCACGCCGGCGCCGACTACGAGGGGTGGGCGCCGCACCTGGCCGAGGGCGGGCTGCTGGTCATCCACGACGTGTTCCCGGACCCGGCGGACGAGTTCACCGGGCAGGCCCCGTACCGCGTGTACCTCCGCGCCCTGGAGTCGGGCGGGTTCACCGAGGTGTCGGCGACCGGATCGCTGCGCGTCCTGCGGCGATCGGAAGCAGCCACCCTCGACCGCCGTTAGAGTCGCAGAGTGTCGTACCAAGGCCCCGACTTCGATGTCCCGCAGCCCGAGCGCCCCGGCCGCCTGCGCCGGGGGCTGCTGACCGTCGCCCTCGCGGCACTGCTGCCCGGCGCCCTGCTGGGCTGGCTGGTGTACGAGGCGGTGGGCGACCCGGGAGGCTCGGACACGGCGGCCCCGCCGTCGGCCTCCGGCTCCCCCTCGGGGTCCGAGGCGCCGCTCCTGCCCTCGTATCCCGGACAGGACGACAAGGGGGGCGGCTCCTCCCCCACGCGGAAGCCCTCGGCGCCCGCCGCCTCCGGCCCGCTCAGGGGCAAGGTCGTGGTCGTCGACCCGGGCCACAACCCGGGCAACTTCCGGCACACGGCGGAGATCAACCGCCCGGTGGACATCGGCACCAACCGCAAGGAGTGCGACACCACCGGCACGTCCACGAACGCCGGTTACTCCGAAGCCCGGTTCACCCTGGACGTGGCCCACCGGCTGCGCGCGCTGCTCGAGGCGCAGGGCGCCACCGTGAAGCTGACCCACGACGGCGATTCACCGGCCTGGGGCCCGTGTGTCGACGAGCGCGCCCGGATCGGCAATGACGCGCACGCGGACGCCGCCGTCTCGATCCACGCCGACGGCGCGGCGTCCGGCGACCGCGGCTTCCACGTCATCCTGCCGGGGGCCGTGCACGCCGGCTCCGCCGACACCCGCCCGATCGTCTCCGCCTCCCGCGACCTGGGCGAGCGCATCGCGGGCGACTTCGTGCGGGTCACGGGCGAGGCGCCGTCCAACTACCTCGGCGGCGGCACCGGACTCGTCACGCGGAAGGACCTGGGCGGCCTCAATCTGTCGACGGTTCCCAAGGTGTTCATCGAGTGCGGCAACATGCGCGACAGCAAGGACGCCGCCTCGCTCACCAGCGGCGCCTGGCGGCAGAAGGCGGCCCAGGGGATCTCTGAGGGAATCGTGAGTTTCCTGCGCGGGTCGTGATCAGGGCGCTCATCCCGGCGGACATCGCGGCCGTACGGACGATAGTGTCATCCGTACGATGAGGTGCCACTCCCGCGCTTTCGCACCCCGCCCGACGGCGGGACGGTGACAGCGACGCCTCCACCGACGAGACGACGAACCAGAAGGACCTGACGTGAATATCCGCTCCCTCACTCGGGGCGACGGCGTGGTGATCGGAGCAGCGGTGTTGCTGTTCATCGCGTCGTTCCTCCACACCGGCTCGGGCTACACCCTCAATGCCTGGGACAACCTCGGTCTGGGCTTCGGCGTCTACATGGGCGGGGTGATCGGCGCCGCGCTGATCGTCGTCAACCGGAGTCTGCCGCAGCCCCGCAAGGTGGCGGGTCTGGACCTGGGCGCGGTGGGAGTGGCGTTCACGGTCCTGGTGGCCTGGGCCCTGTTCTGGTACCTGGTGGACGCCTACAGCGCGGGCTCCGGCCTGATCCTCGGCTTCATCGCGGCCCTCGTCCTGGCCGTCGGCGCCGTCGCCACCCCGCTGGTCCCGGCTCTCCAGGCCGCCCTGGTGGCCGCCCCCGGACCGGCCGCGCCGCAGCCCTACGGCGCGCAGCCGCAGAACGGGTACGGCTACCCGGGCGCGCAGCAGCCGTTCGGCGGTCAGCCGCAGCAGGGTCAGCCCCAGCAGGGCGGGCCGTTCGGCGGCGGTCAGCCGCAGCAGAGCCCGCAGCCCGCGGCCGGCTTCTCGCCGTTCTGGTTCGCCGTGCCGGCACCGCGTCCGCTGTTCGCGGAGGACGGATCCCCCGCACCGATCGCCGAACTGGCGCCGGGCGTCTGGTACCTGGCCGTGGAGCAGCGCGGTCCGGGCCTGCTGGCCGAGATGCAGGACGGCCGCCGCGGTGTCCTCCAGGACACCTCCAACATCCAGCGCGGCTGACCCGGCCCGCCGGACCAGCCCAACGGCCCCCGCCCTCACGGGCGGGGGCCGTTGCCGTGCCGCGCGCGAGGCCTGCCCCCGGCAGGCCGTCGGTGAACAGCCCGGGACGGCTCCTAGGAGCCCTGGAGGAGCTGCTTGTGGGACGGGATCTGGTTGTGGACCGGCGCGCCCGCGCTGCTCCCGGCGCCCTTCACCTTGTTGATGACGTTGCTGTAGTCACCGACCGCCGAGGTGTCGCCGTGGCGCAGCTTGGCGGGCAGGCCCTTCAGGTCGTTGATGGCCGAGTTGATCGGGGCGAGCGCCTTGGACAGCAGGGGGTCGCCCTTGGCGTTGCGCACGGCGGCCCGCAGCCGGTTGTACGTGAAGGCGCCCGCGAGCGCCGCCTTGACGAAGGTGCCCCTGCGGTGGGGAGCGCCCTTCTTGAACTTGCCCTGCTTGTAGGGTTTCACGATCCACTCGTAGGTGGCCCCGGCCGCGAGCGCCGCGTTCGCCACGAACCGCGTCTTGGCGAAGTGCTGCCTCTGCGCGGGTGTGGTGGGGCGGGGCGTGGCCGCCGCCACGGCGACCGTCGGACTGTGTTGCGGAGTGCTCTGGGCGCCCGCCCACCCGGTGGAACCGGCGAGCAGGGCGCAGCAGAGCGTCAGCGCCAGAGCGAGGCGCCGTATCGGTACGGGCACGGTGTCCTCCCGGAACATGTTGCCGCGGTGCTTAGAGGGTCCGTGTGATCCCGGGTGGCCGCGCCGAAACAGTGCACCGGAGGTACCCTCCGGGTCACTCCCCGTGTGCGGACCGGGTTTCCGGCGTGATTCCGGGGCAGACGCAGAGCATGTCCCCTCGATATCGCACGGGTCCCAACTCCGCCGGTACGGTCATCGCGGTGGTCGCCGACGTCATGGCCGTCATCCTCGGACTGTGGATACTGATGTACCTGCTGGACGCCAACCGGGCCAACGAACTGGTCCGGTTCGTGCACGGGGCGGCCGACTGGCTGGCCGGCTGGTCCCGGGACCTCTTCACCTTCGACAGGCCCTGGGCCCGCGTGATCGCCGGCTACGGACTGGCCGCCGTGGTCTACCTCTTCGTCGGCCACGCCGTCGCCAACCGGATGCACCGGCACTGACGACGGCGGACCGGGCCGGCGGACTTGACGACGGCCGACCGGGCCGGGCCGGCACGCGGGCGGGACCGGGTCAGCCGCAGCAGTCCGTCTCCAGGCCGCGCGGCAGGCGGTCGCCCGCCGCGAAGACCGTGCAGGTGGCCTCGTGGCCGCCGAGCGCGGCCACGGCGAGGAGGAGGGAGCCGGCGGTCCACGTGGTCAGTTCGCGGGGCCACACGGCCTCGTCCTCGAAGACGTAGCCCGTCCAGTACAGGCCGGTGTCCGCGTCGCGCAGGTGCTGGATGGACTGGAGCACGGACAGGGCGTGGTCGGACTCGCCCACCGCCCAGAGCGTCAGGGCGAGTTCGGCCGATTCCCCGCCCGTCACCCACGGGTTGGGGACGACGCAGCGCACCCCGAGTCCGGGCACCACGAAGCGGTCCCAGCCCGCCGCGATGCGCGCCTTGGCCTCCGTACCGGTCAACGCGCCGCCCAGCACCGGGTAGTACCAGTCCATGGAGTAGCGGTCCTTGTCGAGGAACCGCTCCGGGTGCGCGCGGATCGCGTGGCGGAGCGCGCCGACCGCCAGCTCCCAGTCAGGCTGCGGTTCCTCACGCTGCTCGGCGATGGCAAGGGCGCAGCACAGCGCGTGGTGGACCGAGGAGCACCCGGTCAGCAGCGCGTCCGCGGTGTCCGTGCCGTCGTCCTCCCGCTTCCAGCCGATCTGCCCGCCGGGCTGCTGGAGGCGCAGCACGAACTCGATCGCGGCGTACACGACGGGCCACATGCGGTCCAGGAAGGTGTCGTCGCCGGTCGAGAGGTAGTGGTGCCAGACCCCTACGGCCGTGTAGGCGACGAAGTTGGTCTCCCGGCGGCGGTCGGTGACCTCGTCGTGGGCCCCGTCCGCGTAGGCCGCGTACCAGGAGCCGTCGTCGAGCTGGTGGCGGGCGAGCCAGGCGTAGGCGCGCTCGGCGGCCTCGTGCTCGCCGGCCGCGTCCATGGCCATCGCCGCCTCGACGTGGTCCCACGGGTCGAGGTGGTGCCCGCGGAACCACGGGATCGCCCCGTCCGGCCGCTGGGCGGCGAGTATGCCGCGTACGGTCGCGGCGGCCTGCCCGGCGGTGAGGACCCCGGGCAGGACGAGGTGTTCTGTCCGGGGAGTCGTCACGTGGCGTCCGCCTCGGCGCGCCCGGCCGTGGCGGGCAGGTGCGGTTTGGTCGCGTACGCCACGAAGCTCTTGCCGATGAGCGGGTTCAGCGCCTGCTCGGCCATCCGGGTGGCCAGCGGCTTCTTCATGATGTCCCAGACCAGCAGCTTGTGGTAGGCGCGCACCGGCAGGGCCTGGTCGTTGTCGACGCCGAAGGCGCACTTCAGCCACCAGTACGGCGAGTGCAGCGCGTGCGCGTGGTGGGTGCCGTAGGGCTTGAGGCCCGCCTCGCGCATTCTGGCGAGGAGTTCGTGGGCCCGGTAGATGCGGATGTGGCCGCCCTCCACCTCGTGGTAGGCGTCGGACAGGGCCCAGCAGACCTTCTCGGGGCCGTAGCGCGGCACGGTGACCGCGATCCGCCCGCCGGGCCGGAGTACGCGCACCATCTCGGCGAGGACGCCCTTGTCGTCGGGGATGTGCTCCATCACCTCGGAGATGATGACGACGTCGAAGGACTCGTCGGGGAAGGGCAGCGCCAGCGCGTCGCCCTCCATGGCGGTCGCGGTCGCCCCTTGCGGCGCCTCCCCGGCCTCCTTCATCGCCGCGAACCACTTGGCGACCTCGCGGATCTCCTCGCCGTTGCGGTCCAGCGCCACGACCCGGGCCCCGCGCCGGTAGCACTCGAACGCGTGCCGGCCGGCGCCGCAGCCGAGGTCCAGCACGCGGTCGCCCGGGGCGAGCGGGAACCGGGAGAAGTCGACGGTCAGCACGTGGCCCTGCTTTCGCGGTTGAGGTCGGCGTCGGTCGTGGTGGGGCCGGTCCCCGCGGGGGCGGCGGCCGCTGCGGGACTGTCCGCGCGGGAGCGGGCGAGGGCCTCGCGGTAACGGGCCACGGTCCCCTCGGCGGCGCGGGCCCAGGTGAAGTGCCGCAGGACCCGCTCGCGCCCGGCCCGGCCCAGCCGGAGACGCAGTTCCGGGTCTCCCAGCAGCCGGCCGAGCGCCACGGCCAGCGCCCCGGCGTCGCCCGGCGGCACCGCGAGGCACGTCTCGCCGTCGCGTCCCGCGACCTCGGGCACGGCGCCCCCGGTCGTGGCGACCAGGGGGGTGCCCGTGGCCATGGCCTCGGCGGCGGGCAGGGAGAAGCCCTCGTACAGCGACGGCACGCACGCGACCTCGGCGGAGCGGACCAGGTCGACCAGTTCGGCGTCCGAGATTCCCTTGACGAACTCGACGGCGTCTTCGAGGCCGTGGCGTGCGACGGCCTGCGCGACCGGGCCCCGCTCGGGCCGTTTGCCGACGACGACGAGGTGCGCGGCGGGGTGTTCGGTGCGCGCCTTCGCCAGCGCCTCGATGAGGAACACCAGCCCCTTGAGGGGCACGTCCGCGCTGGAGGTGGTCACGATCCGGCCGGGCACCTGCCGCACGGCCGGATCGGGTGAGAACAGGTCGGTGTCGGCGCCGATGTGCACGACGTGGACGCGGTCCCGGCGCACCCCGAGGTGGTCGACGATCTCCTGGCGGGAGGTGCCGGAGACGGTGAGCACGGAGGGCAGCCTGCGCGCGACGCGCTTCTGCATGCGGGTGAAGGCGTACCAGCGCCGCAGGGACCAGCGCCGCTGCCATCCCTCGGCGGCGTCCAGCTCCAACCGCCGGTCCACGGTGATGGGGTGGTGGATGGTGGTGACCAGGGGCGCGCCGATGTCCCCCAACAAGCCGTACCCCAGGGTCTGGTTGTCGTGGACGATGTCAAACTCCCCGCGCCGGGCACGCAGATGGCGGCGGGCGCGCAGCGAGAAGGTCAGCGGCTCGGGGAAGCCGCCGGTCCACATGGTGGCGACCTCCAGCGCGTCGATCCAGTCGCGGTACTCGTCGCGCGCGGGGGTGCGGAAGGGGTCCGGCTGCCGGTAGAGGTCCAGGCTCGGCAGTTCGGTCAGGCGCAGCCGGCCGTCGCGGCCGTCGCCTGCGATGTCACCGAGCGTGTCGAGGACGGGGTACGGCTGGGCGGCGATCACCTCGACCCGGTGGCCGAGGTGGGCCAGTTCGCGCGAGAGGTGGCGTACGTAGACGCCCTGTCCGCCGCAGAACGGGTTTCCCTTGTAGGTGAGGAGCGCTATGCCGAGCGGTCGCTCGCCGTCCGCGGCCAGGTCCGCCGGGGACCCCGCCTGACTGGGCTCAGCGGTCACTCCGGGCCCCCTTCTGGCTGCACTGTCCCGCGACATTACGCCGGGACGCTAATCTAGAACAAGTTTCAGACTTGATCGTTCAGGAGGTTCCGAATCTACCGGCAGGTAGCCACGCGGTGAGCAGCGGATCGGGTGATTCGTGCCACGGCCCGCACCACTGCCCGCGGTCCGGCCCGCCTGCCCCCACCGACTGTCACGGAACGGGACCCATGCCTGCGCGAGCCAGTACCTCCCGGCCGGCCTCACCGCCCCTCACCGAGCGGCAGGAGGCCCGCCGCCGACGTATCCTGCGCGCGAGCGCCCAACTGGCCGCCCGGGGCGGCTTCGACGCCGTGCAGATGCGGGAGGTCGCGGAGTCCTCGCAGGTGGCGCTGGGCACGCTGTACCGGTACTTTCCGTCCAAGGTCCACCTGCTGGTCGCCACGATGCAGGACCAGCTGGAGCGGCTGCACGGCACGCTGCGCAAGAAGCCGCCGGCCGGGGAGAGCGCCGGCGAGCGGGTGGCGGAGACCCTGATGCGCGCCTTCGGCGCCCTCCAGCGCGATCCGCACCTCGCGGACGCCATGGTCCGCGCGCTGACCTTCGCGGACCGCAGCGTGAGCCCGGAGGTCGACCAGGTCTCCCGGCAGACCACCGCGATCGTCCTGGACGCCATGGGACTTCGGGAACCCACCGCCGAGCAGCTCTCCGCGATCCGCGTGATCGAGCACACCTGGCTGTCGGCCCTGATCACCTGGCTCTCGGGCCGCGCCTCCCTCGCCCAGGCGAAGACCGACATAGAGACGGCGTGCCGGCTGATCGACCTGACCACGCCTGGCGGGGGGCATGAATAGAACCTACGAGACGGGTTCCCTTCGCCGGTATTGCCCGGATCAGGTAATGGGGGTCGCCTTCGGGTCCGACTGCTACCTTCCGGCCTCTCAGCCCGACCGTCGACGTCGGCCCCAGCGGATGCCGTAGCGTCTCGCCAAAGTCGGCTACTCCGGTCGAACTCCCTCACTCGCCTCGTAGGCCACCTCCAGGATAAATCCGTATCCATCGGATGGAACCCCCCAATTCGAAGATTTTTCAGGTTCCTCGTGGGCCGGGCGGAGCCCGGTTTCGGCCACCCCTCGGGGCCTTTTAGGTCGGCCGGTAGAGTGACCGGGTCGTCATCACACCCGTTCGGGGGGAAGCCGGTGGAAATCCGGCGCTGACCCGCAGCCGTGAACCGCCCGCGAGGGCGGCGAGCCGGAATGCCCCGGGCGGAATGTGACCGGCTCATGTGCTCGGCGGACCCGCCGGCGCATCGCACCGTCGAGGTATACGGAGCCGAGCCGCCGGGGTGTCCCGTGCTGTCCGGCTCCCCACAGGGAGAGGCACCCGCCGATCATGAACTTCCGCCGCAGCGCCGCGGCCCTGGCCGCCGCCGTCGCCGTGATCGGCAGCGCGGTCCCCGCCGCCGCTGACACGTCCGCCGACCCGTCCTCGCCGGCCCTTCCGGCGGGGCTCTACGGCACGACCGACCCCCAGTACGACGGCGTGTGGCGGCAGTCCCTCGCGCTGCTCGCGCAGCACACCGTGGGCGTGCGGCCCGCCGCCGAGGGCGTGGACTGGCTGGCCGGCCAGCAGTGCGCCGACGGCTCCTTCGCGGCCTACCGCGCCGAGCCGGGCAAGGCCTGCGACGCCAAGGTGATGGCCGACACCAACAGCACCGCCGCCGCCGTGCAGGCCCTCGCCGCGCTCGGCGGCCACGACACCGCGACCGGCAAGGCGGTGTCCTGGCTGAAGTCCGTGCAGAACAAGGACGGCGGCTGGGGATACACGCCCGGCGGGCCCACCGACGCCAACTCGACCTCGGTCGTGATCGGCGCGCTCGCCGCCGCCGGACAGAAGCCTCAGAGCGTCGTCAAGGACGGCAAGTCCCCCTACGACGCCCTGCTCGCCCTCGCGCTGCCGTGCTCCGGCGACGGAGCGGGCGCCTTCGCCTTCCAGCCGGACAAGAAGGGCAAGCTCGACGCCAACGCCGACGCCACGGCGGCCGCCGTCGTCGCCGCGCTCGGGCAGGGCCTGGCCCCCGAGGCCGGCGGCAAGGGCAAGGACGCGGGCGGCGCGGCCCGTTGCGAGGACTCCGGCAAGCCCAGCCCCGACCGGGCCGCGGCCAACGGCGCCTCGTACCTCGCGCAGGCCGTCGCCAAGGACGGTCACCTCACCTCCTCCCTCCCCGGCGCCACCGACAAGCCCGACTTCGGCAACACCGCCGACACGGTCGTCGCCCTCGCCGTGCAGGGCGGATCCGCGCAGGCGCAGAAGCCGCTGAAGTGGCTGGAGGAGAACTCCGAGGCGTGGGCGAAGCAGAGCGGTCCCGCCGCCTACGCCCAGCTGGTCTTCGCGGCCCGCGCGGCCGGCACCGACCCGCGTGACTTCGGCGGTGTCGACCTGATCCAGCGGCTCAACGCCACCGGACCGGCTCCCCAGGCCGCCGAGGGCAAGGACGCCACGGACTCCGCGAAGAGCGACTCCCCCTTCGGCCTCTGGTGGACCATCGGCGTCTTCGCGGTCGCGGGCGTCGGCATCGGGTTCCTGCTGAGCGGCCGGAAGAAGCAGGGACAGTCGTGACCCGCCGGCTCCGGGCCCTTTGCGCACCGCTGCTCGCCGCCGCGCTCCTGCTGGCGGCCGGCGCCGGCCAGGCCCAGGCCACCGGCTACCGGTACTGGTCCTTCTGGGATCGCGACGGCGAAAAGTGGGTGTACGCCGCCGAGGGCCCGTCGACGGCGCGTCCCTCCGACGGCGACGTGCAGGGCCTGCGCTTCTCGGTGAGCGAGGACTCCCAGGACGCGAGCAAGCCGCGCGGGACGGCCGACTTCGCGGCCATCTGCGCGAAGACGCCCGCCGAGAAGGGCAGCAAGCGGGTGGCGCTCGTCCTCGACTTCGGCGTCCAGGCGGACGCACCGGCGGGCGAGACCCCGCCGGCGCCGCGCACGGAGTGCGCCCGGGTGCCGTCCGACGCGACCACCGCCGAGGCCCTGGCGGCCGTCGCGAAACCGCTGCGGTACGACACCAACGCCCTGCTGTGCGCCATCGCCGGCTACCCGCAGAAGGGCTGCGGCGAGCAGGTGGCGGCCGGCAGGACGGAGCGGCCTGCCGGGGACGAGCCGCACGAGGGCCCTTCGGTGGGCCTCCTCGCGGGCGGTGCCGTGGTGGCCGTACTGGCCGCGGCGGGCGTCTGGCAGGCGCGGCGGCGCAGGGATGCGTGACGCCGTGCGCGGCCGCGGGCGGGCGGGCCGCGCCGGCGGCGCACCCGCCCGCGGCTCCGCCGGTGTCCACGCGGGCGCCTGGTGGCTGTGGGCCCTGGCCCTGGGCACCGCGGCCACCCGCACCACCAACCCCCTGCTGCTCGGCCTGCTGCTGGCGGTCTCCGGCTACGTCGTCGTGAGCTGCCGCCCCGACACGCCCTCCGCGCGGTCCTACACCGCCTTCGTCAGGCTCGCCCTCGCCGTCCTCGTCATCCGTCTGGTCTTCGCCGTCGTGCTCGGCTCGCCCATTCCCGGCTCGCATGTGCTCGTCTCCCTGCCCGAAGTCCCCCTGCCGCACTGGGCGCAGGGCATCCGCCTGGGCGGCCGGGTCACGGCCGAGGCGGTCGTCTTCGCCCTGTACGACGGGCTGAAGCTGGCCACGCTGCTGGTGTGCGTCGGCTCGGCGAACGCCCTCGCCGCGCCCGCCCGGCTGCTCAAGTCCCTGCCCGGCGCCCTGTACGAGACCGGGGTCGCCGTCGTCGTCGCGCTCACCTTCGCCCCGCACCTGGTCGCCGACGGCCGGCGCCTGCGGGCCGCACGCCGGCTGCGGGGCCGTCCCGACCGGGGCGTCCGCGGCCTGGTGCAGGTCGGACTGCCAGTGCTTGAGGGCGCGTTGGAGCGTTCCGTCGCGCTCGCCGCCGCGATGGACGCCCGCGGCTACGGCCGTACCGCCGAGGTCGCGCCCGCGGTCCACCGCACCACGGCCGTGCTCACGCTCGGCGGTCTGCTCGGCGTCTGCGCCGGGACGTACGGGCTGCTCACCGCGGAGGGCGGCACCTACGGACTGCCGGTGCTGCTCACCGGGGTCGCCGCCGCCCTGGCCGGACTGTGGCTCGGCGGGCGCCGCTCCCCGCGCACCCGCTACCGCCCGGACTCCTGGAACGCGCGCTCCTGCCTGGTCGCGGGGTCGGGCGCGCTGGTCGCGGCCCTGCTGGTGCTCGCCGCCGTCCACGACCCCCAGGCCCTGCACCCGGGCGTGGTCCCGCTCGTCGCGCCCACTCTCCCCCTGTGGCCCGCCGCCGCCGTACTCCTCGGTCTGGCCCCCGCGTTCGCCGCCCCCGCGAGTCCCGCCCCCAAGGAGCCGTCGTGATCCGCTTCGAGGATGTCTCCGTCACCTACGACGGAGCGGTGGAACCCGCCGTCCGCGGCGTCGACTTCGAAGTCCCCGAGGGTGAACTCGTCCTCCTCGTCGGCCCGTCGGGCGTCGGCAAGTCCACCGTGCTGGGCGCGGTCAGCGGACTGGTGCCGCACTTCACCGGCGGCACCCTGCGCGGCCGGGTCACCGTGGCCGGCCGGGACACCCGCACCCACAAGCCGCGCGAACTCGCCGACGTCGTCGGCACCGTCGGGCAGGACCCGCTGTCGCACTTCGTCACGGACACCGTGGAGGACGAGCTCGCCTACGGCATGGAGTCGCTGGGCCTGGCCCCGGACGTGATGCGGCGGCGCGTGGAGGAGACCCTGGACCTGCTGGGCCTGGCCGACCTGCGCGACCGCCCCATCGCCACCCTGTCCGGCGGCCAGCAGCAGCGGGTCGCGATCGGCTCGGTCCTCACCCCGCACCCGAAGGTCCTCGTCCTGGACGAGCCGACCTCGGCGCTCGACCCGGCCGCCGCCGAGGAGGTCCTCGCCGTCCTCCAGCGGCTCGTGCACGACCTCGGCACGACGGTCCTCATGGCCGAGCACCGCCTGGAGCGGGTCGTCCAGTACGCCGACCAGGTCGTCCTGCTGCCCGCCGCGGGCGCCGCCCCGCTGCTCGGGCCCCCCGCGGACGTCATGGCCGTCTCCCCGGTGTATCCGCCGGTGGTGGACCTGGGCCGCCTCGCGGGCTGGTCCCCGCTGCCGCTCACCGTCCGCGACGCCCGCCGCCGGGCCGCGGACCTGCGGCAGCGGCTGGACGGCCGGGAGCCCGCACGCTCCGGGACGGCACCGGTCACGGGCCTCCCGGTCCCCGCGCCCCGTCCGGACCCCCGTCCGGCGTCCCGGTGGCGGCTGCGCCGCGCCCCCGCCCCCGAGCCCGTGCCGGCGGGCGCGCCCGTGGCCGAGGTCCACTCCCTCGGCGTCCGGCGCGCCGGTGTCCAGGCCCTGCGGAACGTCGACCTGACCTTCGCACCCGGCGAGACCGTCGCCCTCATGGGCCGCAACGGCGCCGGGAAGTCCACGCTGCTCGGCTCGCTCGTCGGCCTGGTCCAGCCGTCCGCCGGGCGGGTACGGGTCGGCGGCGCGGTCCCGCACCGCACCACGCCCCGCGAACTGGTGCGCCGGGTCGGGCTCGTCCCGCAGGAGCCGCGCGACCTGCTGTACGCCGACACGGTCGCCGCCGAGTGCGCGGCCGCCGACCAGGACGCGCAGGCCGCGCCCGGCACCTGCCGGGACCTGGTCCGCGAACTGCTGCCCGGCGTCGGCGACGACACCCACCCCCGCGACCTGTCGGAGGGCCAGCGCCTCGCGCTCGCGCTCGCCGTCGTGCTCGCCGCCCGCCCGCCCCTACTGCTGCTCGACGAGCCGACCCGCGGCCTCGACTACGGCGCCAAGACCCGCCTGGTCGCCCTGCTGCGCGCGCTCGCCGCCGAGGGACACGCCATCGTGCTCGCCACGCACGACGTCGAACTGGCCGCCGAACTCGCCCACCGGGTCGTGCTGCTCGCCGAGGGCGAGGTGATCGCCGACGGTCCGACGGCCGAAGTGGTGGTGTCCTCACCCTCCTTCGCCCCGCAGGTCACCAAGATCCTCGCCCCCCAGCGGTGGCTCACCGCCACCCAGGTCCGCGAGGCACTGGCATGACGGCCCGCCCCGCCGACACGGAGGCCCGTCCGGCTGAGGAGAAGGTACGCCCGGCCGGCGCGAAGTCCCGTCCCCGGGTGCGGGCCGTCCGGCTCGGCCCCCGGTCCCTTGCTGCGCTCGCCCTGGTCAGCGCGGTCGGTGTGGCCGCGTTCGGCTGGCCGTTCCTCGCCCCGCCCGCCTCACAGCTCAGCGCGCACGCGCAGGACGCGCCCTGGCTGTTCGCGGGCCTGCTCGTGCTGCTCGTCGCCGTCGTCACCGCGACGATCTCCGAGTCCGGGCTCGGCCCGAAGGCCGTCGCCATGCTCGGCGTGCTGGCCGCGACCGGGGCCGCGCTGCGCCCGATCGGCGCCGGGACGGCCGGAATCGAGCCCATGTTCTTCCTGATGGTGCTGAGCGGGCGGGTGCTCGGGCCGGGCTTCGGTTTCGTCCTCGGCTCGGTGACGATGTTCGCCTCCGCGCTGCTCACCGGCGGGGTGGGCCCGTGGATGCCGTTCCAGATGCTCGCCATGGGCTGGTTCACCATGGGCGCGGGTCTGCTGCCGGGCCCCGACCGGCTGCGCGGACGCGCGGAACTGCTGCTGCTCGCGCTCTACGGCTTTCTGGCCGCCTTCGCCTACGGCACCGTCATGAACCTCGCGGGCTGGCCCTTCATGGGAACCCTCGCCTCATCCATCGCCTTCGACCCGCACGCGGACATCGCCGCCAACCTGGCCCGGTTCGTGGCGTATTGCCTGGCCACCTCGCTCGGCTGGGACCTGGGCCGGGCCTCGGTCACCGTGGTCCTGACCCTCGTACTCGGCCACGCCGTCCTGCGGGCGCTGCGCCGGGCCACCCGCCGGGCCGCCTTCGAAGCCCCGGTCACCTTCGACGCACCTTCGCCGTGACACGCCCGGCGGGACCGCCCGCATGAGCTGGGTCGCCCACGAGTCGGGGCCGCTGCTCGCCCGGTCTGGCACATATGCGCGTTCACGGCCCTGACCTGCGCGTTGAGAGCCCGCTCACACCCATACGGAACACCAGAAAAGCGGCGGAAACCATCAAAAGGGGGTGTTTGCGGGCGGAGTTCCCGCCTGCTTTTCTGTACGGCGTCGCCAGGCTCCGCCCGGCCCGCACCGGGCGGGCTGAGCCGAGGGCACGCCCCGCCCCACACTCCGTGGTGCGCGGCAGCCCGCGATTTCCTGTCCCCGACGTGAGAGGTGATCCATGACCGTCTCCGCCCTCCGCGCCACCGCCACCCCGAAGAAGGCCCTCACCACCACCGCCGTGGCCGCCGCCACCGCCGCCGCCCTGGCCCTCACCTCGGCCCCCGCCCACGCGGCCCCGCGGCACTCCGCCGCCTACGCCAAGGCGGCCGCGCGCCAGATGATCCCGGATGCCGCGCAGTTCCACGCGTTCAGCAAGATCGTCCAGCGGGAGAGCGGCTGGAACCCGCGCGCCACCAACGCCGCCTCCGGTGCCTACGGCCTGGTCCAGGCGCTGCCCGCGTCCAAGATGTCCTCGGCGGGCGCCGACTGGCGGACCAACCCCAAGACGCAGATCAAGTGGGGCCTGAAGTACATGAAGTCCCGCTACGGCAGCCCGGCCGGCGCCTGGAGGTTCTGGCAGGCCCACGGCTGGTACTGAGCCCGCCCCACCCGCCGACCGCCGCCTTCGCCGTGTCCGGCTGCCGACGCCCCTACGATCTGCTTTCCTGAGCCCATGACGACGGACCCACCACCGGGGGACCCGCCACCGGACGACCCCGAGGCACGCGGACTGCGCCTGGTGGCGGTACTCCTGGGGCTGACCGTGGTCAGCGGACTGATCGACGCGGTCAGCTACCTCGGGCTCGGGCACGTCTTCACCGCCAACATGACCGGCAACGTGGTCGTGCTCGGCTTCGCCGCCGCCGGGGCACCGGGCTTCTCCGTGCCGCACACCGCCACCTCCCTGGTGTGCTTCCTGGTGGGCGCCACGGTCGGCGGCCGGGTCGCCGTGCGCTACGGCAGCGGCTCGCGCCGCACCTGGGCCAGGGTGACCCTCGCCGCGGAGGCCGTCCTGGTCGCGACCTCCGCGGCCGTGGCCTTCGCCGCGCCGGGCACGGAGGCCATGGTGTACTCCGTCATCGCCCTGACCGCCTTCGCGATGGGCCTGCGCAACGCGACGGTCCGCAAACTGGGCGTCCCCGACCTCACGACCACCGTCCTGACGATGACCCTGACCGGCCTCGCCTCCGACTCCCGGGCCGGCGGCGGCGCCGGCCACCGCTCCCCACGCCGCACGGCCTCCGTGATCGCCATGCCCGCCGGCGCCGCCCTCGGCGCCTGGCTGGTCGTCCACCACGACCTGGGCGCCCCCCTGCTGATCGCGGCGGCGGCATCGGGCGTCCTGGCGGCGGTGGCGTCGGGACGCGAATGACGCCCCCTCCGGTGGGAGGGGCCGTACTCACAAGGCACTTGATGTGCCAGGATGCCGCCCATGGTGAACGTGCACCGTCATCTGGCCGATGACGAGGAACTGATACATGCGACCCGCCAGCACTGGACGCAGATGGTGGGCGAGTTCGTCGTGCTCGTCCTCGTCTGGGCCGTGGCGGGCGCGCTGGCGTGGGTGATTCCGTCCGACAAGGACTGGGGCACCGTCGTCCGTTACGTGGTGCTGGGCGTGGCGGTGGTCATCTCCGTCTGGTTCTGGCTGCGGCCGCTGCTGATCTGGCGCAGCACCGTCTACATCGTCACGACGAAGCGGGTCTCCGTGCGCACCGGCTTCCTGACGAAGACCGGGCACAGCATCCCGCTGACCCGCGTCAACGACGTCGAGTTCCGCGCCACGCTGTGGGAGCGCATCCTGCGCGAGGGGACGCTGACCGTCCAGTCCGCCTCGGAGCACGGGATGCTGGAACTGAAGCACGTCTCGGACCCGGAGGGCCTCCAGGGCCTGATCTACGAAGCCGTGGAGAACGAGCAGCGCAGCCACCAGTGGAACGGGCAGGTTCCGCCGGTCGCCGGCTGACGATCAGCCGGCGTTCGCAGCCGCCCACGACACGAACTCGGTGAAGGCGGCGGGCGCGAGGGTGAGCACCGGGCCGGCGGGGATCTTGGAGTCCCGTACGGCCACGGTGGCCTCCGGCATCTCGGCGATCTCGATGCACTCGCCGCCCTGGTCGCTGCTGTAGCTGGACTTACGCCAGTCGAACTCCATAGCGGTCCTCCATCACGCGCCGGATCAGCGTCGCCGAATCTCTGAGCGAGAGTGCGGCAGCTTACAGATGATCGTAACGGAGCGAGCAGTCCTTGACGGTGTCGCGATGGGCGCTCGGATACGCAGCCCCGTAACCCTCGGTGTAGACGATGGACGGGTCATCACTTGGCCACCTGCTGAAACCACGCCGGAAGCTGGCTGCGCATCACCAACGCGACCAGCCTGGACAGCAGTCCGTCCGTGCCCAGCGCCGCGTCCACCCGCTCGCTGAACTCCGGCGTCGGCAGCTTCCGCGCCGTCTCGACCTGTCCGACCAGCGAGCCGGTGTAGTTGATGATGTCGCCCAGCTGCCGTTGCGTCAGACCGGCGGCCTCCCGGAGCCGGCGCAACTCGAAGCCGTAGTAGTCGAGCGGCGAGGCTCCCGGGTCGAGGACATTGATGTTGGTCACGCATGACCCCTTTCACGCGACGCCCCACAGGCGGACCCGTTGTGTTCAGGCGGTGGCCCAGCGTAGCGACAGCAGGTCAGTCTCGTACCGTGAACGACTGCTTTCCCTCCGTCCTGGCGGGCCCCCGTCCCGACCAGTGCCGCATGTGCCTCACCCTCGGTGAGCACTCCGCTCGGCACATCCGTCGTATCGTCCGTTCCTGCCTGGGTGATTGGGGCCTGGCCGGGCTCACCGACGCGGTGGAGCTGGCGGTGACCGAGCTGGTCGCCAACGTCGTACGGCATGTCCCGGACCGGCGCTGCACGCTGCTGGTGCTGCGGCGGACGGACGGGGTCCGTGTGGAGGTGACGGACGGGTCGCCGCAACTGCCCGCCGCGCCCTTGGACTTGTCGCCGGGGGCGGAGGGCGGACGGGGACTGCTGCTGGTCGACGCCGTGACCGACAAGTGGGGCGTGGAGCGGCGCGGAGGGGCCGGAAAGACCGTGTGGTTCGAGTGCGTGGGCGCCAGGACACTCCCGCCGTGAGGAGCTTCACGGGGTCCGCCCGGGCAGGGCCCGACAGGCGACCAGCGCGCACACCGCCGCCAGCGGCAGCTCCGCGCAGAAGGCCATCGCCAGGGCGGCCCCCGCCTCGCCCGCCGGCGCCGTGGTCGTGTCGAACCAGGCGTCCGCCACCAGCAGTGTCGCGGTCGCCGCGGCGGTGACGCAGCGGCGGGTGCTGGCGGTACTGCGCTTCCTGGCCTCGGCGTGAGCGGCCGCCCTCAGCCCAGCTTCCGGCAGTAGAGGGCGTCCGGGGTCCGGCTGGAGCCCAGCCGGCCCGTGTAGGCGATTCCGGCCAGGTACTCGTCGTTCGCGCACTGGCCCTTGTAGTGGCCGTGGGCGAAGTCGCCGCCCTGGGGGGACGCGCCCCTGTTGTCGCTCCGGTCGAACCAGACGGTCCGGCCGCTCGTGCCGAGTGCTCCGGCCGGGGCCGCGGTGCACAGGACGGCGGAGACGGCGGCGCCCCGGACGCTGTAGCCGGTGAGGAACTGACCGTCGGCGCACTGGAGTTTGGTGTAGCCACTGGCCCAGTCCTGGCCCGGGGCGACATGGCGCTCGTCGACGACGACCTCGTGGGCACCGGCCGGGTTCCCCAGGGGGCCGGTGGACACGTCCGCGCACAGGCCGCGGCTGCCGGTGTGGCTGAGGCCGAGGAGGCGCTGTCCGTCGGGGCAGACCGCCTTGCGGGCGCCGGGGTTCCAGTCGGGCAGGGCCCGCATCCGCCGGGAGGCGACGAAGTCGCCGTGGTCGGGGCTGAGCATCGACCAGTCGGCCACGGGGGCGACGGGGCCGGTGCGTCCCTGGGCCCGGACGAGCCGGGTCCAGGCGCCGGCCCGCCAGTCGTCGCCGTCGTAGACGCCCATGCGGTGGCCGGCCGAGTCCCAGTGGAGCAGGGCCCAGCCGTTGCCCTTGCGGTTCTCGTGCCAGCCGACGAGCGGCCAGTACGCGAAGTCGGCGTCGGCGCGGATGAGGTTGTCGACGAAGTTCTCGAACCAGGCGCGCGGTGCGGCGCCGGTCTCCTCGCGGCCGCCGACGCCGAACTCGCTGATCCAGACCGGGGCGGTGAAGTGCTGGTCCTGCTCTGCGGCCACGTAGAGCGCCTGGCGGTTCACCACGTCGGTCAGCTCGGCGGGGCCGAGGTCGCGGTAGCGGGGGTCACTGGTCTCGCCGAGCCCGGTGGCACCGCTGTGGTTCGGGCCCGTGTAGTCGTAGAAGTGGGCCGAGTAGACGAGCTTGCCGGAGTCGACGAGCGTGTGGGAGAGGCGGCGTACGGGTTCCAGGGTGGGGCGCCCGTGCGCGAAGCCGTCGACGGGGATGCCGGTCCAGTTGATGCCCTCGACGATGATCAGGAGGTCGGGGTCGGCCTCCGTGAGGATGCGGTCGGCGACGTGCTGCGAGGCGGCGAACCAGTCGTGGTCGTCGCCGAGGCCCCAGTTGGGGTCGTCCCAGACGCTGCGGCGCACCTCGTTGTAGAGGTCGGCGCCGACGACGCGTTTGTTGTCCTGATAGCGGCGAGCCATGAACAGCCAGTCGTTCTCCCAGGCCCCGGTGGACCGGCTCGCGTTCCAGCGTTCGTTTCCGTCGACTCCACAGCACCAACGCGTCGTGTTGGTGTGGTTGTTGAGGATCACGGCGAGTCCGGCGTCGGTGAGTGCGCGCACCACCGCGTCGTACACCTGGAGCGGTGTCCTTCCGCGCAGCCAGGGGTTGGCGGCGACGGCGCGGTCCGTGACGGGACGGTCGTCGTGGATCATCTCGTTGGAGAAGGGCAGCCGGATGCTGTTGATCCCGATCTCCTGGAAGCCGGAGACGATCTCGGCCATGGGCGCCCGGTCCAGGCCCAGCGGGACGCGGCCCGAGTTCTCGCCCGCGTGGTGGTTGGCGTCGTCCTCGGTGCTCCCGGAGCCGTTCCATGTGCCGCTGGCGCCGTGCCAGTTGCCCGACCGCAGCTTGAACCGGTTCCCGTTCGCGTCGACGATCCAGCGGCCCCGCGTGCTGAGCGGCGGCGTCCAGTCCGAGGCGGCCTCCGCGGCGGTCACGGAGGCCGCCGCGGCCTCAGCGCCGGCCTCCTTCCCCACGGCGGCCGCGGGAGCGACGGGCGCCAGGGGCGCCAGCAGGAGTACGGCGGCCAGGCCGGCCCGGCCCAGGAATCCACGCATGGTTGACCGTCCCGAGTGACCATGACTGTCATGTCTACGTCAGCATGGTGGACGTTCCGCCATCAGTCCAGACCTGCCCGCCGAACCCAGGTCAGCGCGTGGCGAGTTCGGGTGCCGGTTGTCTCTCCGGTGCGGCGGGCCCGGCGGCCGCGCGCGGGCCGGACAGCAGGTACGTCAGCCCGAAGCCCGCGCCGACGACGACCGCGCCGCCCACCGCGTCCAGCACCCAGTGGTTGCCGGTGGCGACGATGGCCGAGACCGTGAAGAGGGGGTGGAGGAGGCCGAGGGCCTTCATCCACCACTTCGGGGCGACGACCGCGATGACCACGCCGCACCACAGCGACCAGCCGAAGTGCAGGGACGGCATCGCGGCGTACTGGTTGGTCAGGGCCGTCAGGGTGCCGTAGTCCGGCTGGGAGAAGTCCTGGACGCCGTGGACCGTGTCGATGATGCCGAGGTCCGGCATCAGGCGGGGCGGGGCCAGGGGGTAGAGCCAGAAGCCGACGAGGGCGAGGAGCGTGGCGAAGCCGAGGGCCGCGCGGGCCCAGCGGTAGTCGACCGGGCGGCGCCAGTACAGGACGCCGAGGACCGTCAGCGGGACGACGAAGTGGAAGGACTCGTAGTAGAAGTCGAAGAAGCCCCGCAGCCAGTCGATCTTCACCACGGCGTGGTTGACCGCGTGCTCGATGTCGAGGTGCAGGAAGCGCTCGATGGAGAGGATCTCGTCGCCGTGCCGCTCGGCGCGGGCCCGGCCGCCGGTGATGGTGCCGCCGGTCGCCGCGAGGCGCACCTGCTGGTAGGCGGCGTAGGTGACGCGTATGAGAAGCAGTTCGAGGAGCAGGTTCGGGCGGCTGAGGACCCGGCGCAGGAAGGGCAGCGGGGGGACCCGCCGGAAGCGGGCCGGGACCGGCGGCGCGTACCGCGTGGGGACGGGTGAGGCGTAGTGCTCCGCGGCGCGGGACAGGAACGGCACGGCCGTCGCGGTGGCGAGGGCGGCCAGCAGGACGATGTTGTCCCGCAGTGGGTTCAGGAACGCCATGTGCGGCAGCATCATCGTCGCCGGCAGGGTCATGACGAGGATGACGGCGACCGGCCAGACGTACCGGTCGGAGGCGCGACGGCCGACCCGGCCGACGACCGCGAGCAGCACCCACAGCAGCTGGTGCTGCCAGGTGGTGGGCGACACCGCTATCGCCGCGCAGCCGGTGATCGCGACGGCGAGCAGGAGCTGGCCGTCGCGGGCGTAGCGCACGGCCCGGCGCAGGCCGAGCACGGCGACCGCCGCGCCCAGCAGCAGGAACAGGCCCACCTCCAGTGGGCCGGTCAGGCCCAGCCGGAGCAGGGCGCCGTGCAGGGACTGGTTGGCGAGGGCGTCGGCGCGGCCGCCGAGACCCACGCCCGCCATGTGGTGCACCCAGTAGGTGTAGGAGTCGTGCGCCATCGCGGCCCAGGCGAGCGCGGTGCACGCGGCGAACGTGACGGCGGTGGAGACGGCGGCCTGCCGGCGCCGGGTGAACCAGAGCAGGGGCGCGAAGAGGAGCACCGCGGGCTGGAGCGCGGCCGCGAGGCCGATCAGCGCGCCGCCGGCCCGCTGTCCGCGCACGACGAGGCAGCCGAGCAGGACGAGCAGGACCGGGATGATGCTGGTCTGGCCGAGCCACAGCGTGTTGCGCACCGGCAGCGACAGCATCAGCAGGCTGATCGCGACGGGTGCGGCCAGCAGGGAGGTGCGGCGCCCGACCGGCTCCGGCAGGGCGCGGGCGGCGACCAGCCCGAGGGCGACCACCAGCAGCAGCGTGCCGAAGGTCCACCCCCAGCCGAGGGCCTGCTCGGCGGCCCTGGTCAGCGGCTTGAGCACCAGGCCGCCGAAGGGGGTACCGGTGAACTGCGTCGACTCGTACAGCGACCCCTTGACGTGCAGGACGCCGTCCGGTCCGGCCCAGGTCTCCAGGTCGGCGAGCCGACTGCCGCGCGGGGTGGTGAGGACGGCGGCCACCTGCCGTATCGCGAGGACCCCGGCGATCAGCCACAGCCCCAGGCGGGTCGCGTGCAGGCGGGCCGTGGCCGGGTCCGCCGCCACTCCGAACGCCGCCGCCGGTCCCCCACCGTGCTCCGCATTCGCCACGCCTCCTCGGCCTCCCGCCCCGTACGTCCCGCGCTCTTGCCGCGCCGGGAACCTCTTCGCCGTCTCCGAGAGGCTCGCACCTCCCCCGGAGAGGGACGCGGCTACCCCCGATTCACCTGTCGTCCGCCCGCCTTTTGTCAGGATGACGACAGTCCGCGGCCGGTTCGGTTCCCCCGGCCGGGCGCGACAAGGATCACAGTGCGGAGCGGTTGATCACGGTCCGTACGGGGACCAAGTGCCTGGACAGCCCGCATTTAGGTGCACTACGCACCGAAGCGCGTACGGTGCGTAACGGACATCAATAGTCGTATGGTCGATTTTCGGCCTGCCCAGGTGGGCTGCGTCCGGCCCCCGCGTCAGCGCCGCCACACGGGCCGGGTCCCTGTCCCCGTCGAAAGGCAGGCGAGCGAAGCCTTGTCAGCTGTCACCGTCACCGCACCCCGGTCCGTGTCTCTCACCAAGAGCCGCCACACCACCGTCACCGACCCGGCACTCGTCCGGCGCGCCGTGAAGGCCGCCGCGCTGGGCAACGCCATGGAGTGGTTCGACTTCGGTGTCTACAGCTACATCGCGGTGACGCTGGGCAAGGTCTTCTTCCCCTCCGGCAACCCGACGACGCAGTTGCTCTCCACGTTCGGCGCCTTCGCCGCGGCCTTCCTGGTCCGCCCGCTCGGCGGCATGGTCTTCGGCCCGCTGGGCGACCGCATCGGCCGCCAGAAGGTACTGGCCTTCACCATGATCATGATGGCCGTGGGCACCTTCGCCATCGGCCTGATCCCGTCCTACGCGACGATCGGCGTCGGGGCGCCGCTCCTGCTGCTCGCGGCCCGGCTGGTGCAGGGCTTCTCCACCGGCGGCGAGTACGCGGGGGCGTCCACCTTCATCGCCGAGTTCGCCCCGGACAAGCGGCGCGGCTTCCTCGGGAGCTGGCTGGAGTTCGGCACCCTGGCCGGTTACATCGGCGGCGCGGGCCTGGTCACCCTGATGACGGCCCTGCTGTCCTCCGACCAGATGACCTCCTGGGGCTGGCGGATCCCGTTCCTGATCGCGGGCCCCATGGGCATCATCGGCCTCTATCTGCGGATGCGCCTGGAGGAGACCCCGGCGTTCGCGGCGGAGGCCGAGAAGTGCGAGTCACGCCCGAAGGTGCCGCTGCGCGAGATGATCGCCGGCCAGTGGAAGGCGCTGCTGCTGTGCGTGGGCCTGGTGCTGGTCTTCAACGTCACCGACTACATGCTGCTGTCGTACATGCCGAGCTATCTGACCAGCGTGCTCAAGTACGACGAGACGCACGGACTGCTCGTCGTCCTCTGCGTGATGGCCCTGATGATGATCGTCCAGCCGTTCGCGGGAGCGCTGACCGACCGCGTCGGACGCCGCCCGGTGATCGCCGCCGGCTGCGCGGGCTTCCTGTTCCTGTCGGTCCCGGCGCTGCTGCTGATCCGCCAGGGCAGCCTGGCGGCGGTGGGCCTCGGCATGGCCGCCCTGGGCCTGCTCCTGGTCTGCTTCACGGCCGCGATGCCGTCCGCCCTGCCGGCGCTGTTCCCGACCCGGGTCCGCTACGGCTCGCTGTCGATCGGCTTCAACATCTCCGTCTCGCTGTTCGGCGGGACGACCCCGCTGGTGGTCACCGCCCTGATCGGCGCGACCGGCAACCTGATGATGCCCGCCTACTACATGATGGCGGCCTCGCTGATCGGCGGCGCGGCGGTCTGGTTCATGGCGGAGTCGGCGGGCCGTCCACTGCCGGGCTCGGCGCCGTCGGTGGAGGCGGACCCCCCGGCTGTCATTGCCTGACAGCGCCTCCGCACCCGGCTATATTCGTTAGCGCAGCTACTTAGAGAATCTAACTAGACATACGAAAGGCCCGGTGCATGAGCGACTCGCAGCTGTGGGACGACGTGGACGACTACTTCACCACTCTGCTGTCCCCGGAGGACGAAACCCTTCAGGCCACGGTGCGCGACAGCGACGCGGAGGGCCTGCCGCACATCAACGTCACCGCGAACCAGGGCAAGCTGCTGCACCTCCTCGCCCAGGTCCAGGGCGCCCGCGCCATCCTGGAGATCGGCACGCTCGGCGGCTACAGCACCATCTGGCTGGCCCGCGCGCTGCCCGCCGACGGACGGCTGATCTCCCTGGAGTACGACCCCCGCCACGCCGACGTGGCCCGCCGCAACATCGCGCGCGCCGGCCTGGACCGGGTCGCCGAGGTGCGGGTGGGTCCCGCCCTGGAGTCGCTGCCCCAGCTCGCCGACGAGAACCCGCCGCCCTTCGACCTGGTCTTCGTCGACGCCGACAAGGCCAACAACCGGCACTACGTGGAGTGGGCGCTGCGCCTGACCCGCACCGGCAGCCTGATCGTCCTGGACAACGTCGTACGCGGCGGTCACGTCACCGACCCCACCAGCACCGACCCGGGCGTGCTCGGCACCCGCGCCGCCCTCGAACTCATCGCCGAGCACCCCAGGCTGGACGGCACGGCGATCCAGACGGTCGGCAGCAAGGGCCACGACGGCTTCGCGCTGGCGCGGGTGCTGGACTGACGGGAGCGAGCGGCCGGGGCCGCCGCCCCGCCGCCACCCAGGGCGGTGCTCATACTTCGTGGAAGAACCCGACGTTGACGCTGCGCGGACTCGTGCGGTCCTGCACGACGATCTCGCCGGAGCCGCCCCGGGGCAGCGCGACGGTCCCGCCGTAGGCGAGCGGCTGGGTGTACTCACCGAGGGTCAGCCGGACCTCGGAGGAGGGGTCCGGCTGGGAGCCGCGCAACCAGGTGACCTGCCAGGTCCCGTCGGCCGCGCACAGGAACTCCAGATGGACGCGGGACACGAACAGCCAGTCGTCCGGCGTCACCAGGCGGCAGACGGCCGGGTCCCGGCCCACCCGCAGCGCGGCGCCCGGCTCGCTGGGAGCGTCGGCCATGAGCATCCCGGCCGTGGCACCCGCGTCCGTCCCGGAGACGGAGGCCATGGTCAGTTCGAGCACGTCGGTTCTCCCTGTGGCGTCTTTCGCGCGGTGGCCGGATTGCCTGACCGCCGCCGAATGATAAAACGCCCGGCGGGGCCACGTCCGGCACAATGGGCCCATGACCGAGCGAAAGCCACCCGGTGTTCCGTTCGAGTCCTGGGCCGACAAGCAGATCCGTGACGCGCAGCGGCGCGGCGAGTTCGATCGGTTGCCGGGCGCGGGCGAGCCGCTGCCGGACGACATGACGTACGACGAGTTGTGGTGGGTCAAGCGGAAGATGGCCCGCGAGGGCCTGTCCTGCCTGCCACCGACGCTCGCGCTGCGCAAACAGGCCGAGGACGCGCTCGCGGCGGCCCTCGCGGCCCCCTCGGAGCGGATCGTCCGCGCCGTCATCGCGGACATCAACACCAAGATCCTCGACATGATGCTGAAGCCGCCGCCGGGCCCGCCGCTGGGCCTGAAGCGGTACGACGTCGAGGAGGTCGTCCAGGAGTGGCGGACGCGGCGGGCGGCGGCCGAGTAGACGCCCGGCGGCGGAGCAGCCCGGACGGCCCAGTGGGCCCGGGTGGCCGAGTGGGCCCGAACGGCCGAGTTCGCCGTCCGGTGCGTGCTCAACCGGTTGCGCCCGTCCCCCGCCGCGCGCCCACAATGTCGGTCGTGACCTGGACCATCGCCCCGGAACCTGTCGACTCCCCCGCGGCCGCCGCACTGTGGCGCGCGTACTACACGGAGGTCAGCGACCGCTGGTACCTGCTGCACGAGGGACACCGCACCGACCCCGCCGAGCTGGAACGCGAGATCGCCGCCCGCGCGGGCGCCGAACTCTCCCCGCCCACCGGGCAGTTGGTCCTCGCACGGTACGACGGCAGCCCGGCCGGCACCGCGGGCGTACGGCTGCTGGACGCGGAACGGGCCGAACTCACCCGGGTGTTCCTGCGTCGGGAGATGCGCGGCAGGGGCGGCGCCGCCCTCCTGGTCACCGCCGCCGAGGACGCCGCCCGTGCGCTGGGCGCCCGCCGGATGATCCTCGACACCCGCAGCGACCTCGTGGAGGCCCGCGCCCTGTACACCCGGCTCGGCTACACGGAGACCGCCCCGCACAACGACGACCCGTACGCGGAGCACTGGTTCGGCAAGTCCCTCGTCTGAGGCTCAGGCCGGACGCGTCGCCGGGCGCTCCTCGTGCGGCCGTTCGGAGTCGGACCCGCACAGCTCGCCCGTGAGCTCCTTCACCAGTTGCACCAGATCGGTCGGCCGGTCCGGGCCCCACCAGTCGCCGAGCAGTTCGGCGAGCGACTCCTCCCGGGCCTGCGCCAGGCGCTCGGCTGCCTCGAGGCCCGCGCCGGTCAGTACGAGGTCCACAGCGCGGCGCTCGCCCAGGTGCCGCTCCTCGACCTCACGGGTGGCCCCGATGATGGCGCTCAGCGGGAGGGTGCTGCGCTCGGCCAGCAGGGCGGGCTCCACCCAGCCGTGCTTCTTGATCCGCAGCACCAGCCAGCTCGTCGCGGGGTCGAGGTCGTAGCCGGCCCGCGCGGTGATCTCCCGGTAGATCTCGCGCCGCCCCTCGCGGGTGCCCAGCACGGACAGCGCCCGGCACACCTCGTCGTACGAGGACCGCTCGACCGGGTTGGTCGCGTACGTCTCCGTGACGTCGGGTGCCGTGACCGAGCCGCGCAGCCGGTCCTCCTTCAGGAACCAGGCCAGTACGAAGCCGAGGAGCGCGACCGGGGCGGCGTAGAGGAAGACGTCGGTGATCGCGGACGCGTACGCGTGCAGCGCCGCCGGGCGCAGCGCGGCCGGCAGGGCGGCGATACCGCGCGGATCGGACTTCAGCGTGTTCGCCGACACTCCGGGCGGCAGCGGCACGCCCTTGAAGGCGGAGGTGAGTTTGTCGCCGAGGCGGCTCGCGAAGACCGTACCGAAGATGGCGACGCCGAAGGAGGCGCCGATGGAGCGGAAGAAGGTGGCGCCCGAGGTGGCGACACCCAGGTCCTCGTAGCCGACGGCGTTCTGCACGATGAGGACGAGCACCTGCATGACCAGGCCGAGGCCCACGCCGAAGACGAAGAAGCAGACGCTCATCACGAGCGTCGCGCTGTGCTCGTCGAGCTGGTGCAGCAGGAGCAGCCCGATCGCGGTGACGGCGGTGCCCACGACGGGGAACACCTTCCAGCGACCGGTGCGGCTGACGATCTGCCCGGAGCCGGTGGAGGCCGACAGCATGCCCACCACCATGGGCAGCATGTGCACACCGGACACCGTCGGCGAGATGCCCCGCACGACCTGGAGGAACGTCGGCAGGTAGGTCATCGCGCCGAACATGGCGAAGCCGACGATGAAGCTGATGACCGCGGAGAGGGAGAACGTGCGGATGCCGAACAGCTTCAGCGGCAGCACCGGCTCGGCCGCCCTCCGCTCCACGGCCAGGAACGCGAGGACGAGCACGACGCCGACCACCATCAGGCCGATGATCTGCGGCGAGCCCCAGCCCCAGGTGGTGCCGCCGAGCGAGGCGACCAGCACCAGGCAGGTGGCGACCGAGGCGATGAGGAAGGTGCCGAGGTAGTCGATGACGTGCCGCTGCGAACGGGGGGAGATGCGCAGGGCGGCGGCGATCACGGCGAGGGCGACCATGCCGACGGGGATGTTGACGTAGAACACCCACCGCCAGCTCAGATGCTGGGTGAACAGGCCGCCGAGCAGCGGCCCGAGCACACTGGTCGTGCCGAACACCGCTCCGAACAGGCCCTGGTAGCGACCGCGTTCGCGGGGCGAGACGACATCGCCGACGATCGCCATCGACAGCACCATCAGCCCGCCGCCGCCCAGGCCCTGCAGGGCCCGGAACCCGATCAGCTCGGGCATGTTCCGCGCCATGCCGCACAGCGCGGAACCGATGAGGAAGATCACGATCGCGGTCTGGAAGAGCTTCTTGCGCCCGTACTGGTCACCGAGCTTGCCCCACAGCGGGGTCGCGGCGGTCGACGCCAGCAGATACGCCGTGACGACCCAGGACAGATGCTCCAGGCCGCCGAGGTCGCTGACGATGGTGGGCAGCGCGGTCGACACGATGGTCTGGTCGAGCGCGGCCAGGAGCATGCCGAGGAGCAGCGCGCCGATCGAGACGAGGACGTTGCCGGGCACCTGCTCGGGCGGAGCCGCGGCACCACCGGGCGGGGCCTGCGCACCCGGCGGGCCCGGCGGACCCTGCTCGGCCTGGGGGCTCTGTTCGACCTGGGGGCCCTGCTGGGCTCGGGGACGCTGCTCGGCCTGGGTACCCTGCTCGGCTTGGCGCCCCTGCTCGTCGTGCGGGACGCGCTCGGTCTGCGGGACGCGCTCGGTCTGCGGGACGTGTTCGGTCTGCGGGACGCGCGGGGACGCGGGGACGGCCGACGACGGCCGGTCGCCGCCCGGGGCCTCGCCCGGGACGTCGCCCGTCGTCCCCGTCATGCCGGTCCTGCCGTGCCCATCGCCGGCCATGGAGTCCTCCCGACGCTCTCGTGACATCTTCCATCGTCATCGGTGTGTCCGGTTATGGCCTGTTGAGTCCTCCCGGACGCCGCCATTCCGGGGGCCCTTGGGGGAGAAGGTGTGTGGAGGATCTGCATAATCCTTGGAGTTCGTACGGGAGGGGACCGACGCGTGGAAGAGCGGAAGGGGCATGTCTGCCCCGAGTGCGGGGTGCCCCGGGGCTTGGACAACACCCCGTCATGCGCCTGCGGAAGCCGGGCGTCCGACGCTCTCCGCAACACCCGGACGGCCGAGGCCGCGGCGGCGGAGGACTTCAATCCACTACGGATACGGCCGTACGTGGACATCGGGGAGCCACCGGCGCCGAAGGGCACGGCGGGGGATGTCCTGACCGGGGTCGCTCCGGGGGGCGGCACTTCACCCGACGCTTCGGCGGGAGGCGATGCTCCGGCCGGGGGCGGCTCGGCGGGGGGCGCCGGGCATGGCGGGGTCGCGGGAGACGCCGGGGTCACTGAAACCGGTGCCGCCGGCGCCGCTGGAACCGCTGGAACCGCCGGAGCAGCCGGAGCAGCCGGAGACGGCGGGGCCGCCCAAGCAGTCGCCGCCACCATGCCCGCAGAAGCCGGTGGGACCTCCGGGGCCACCGGGGCCACCGGGGCCACCGGGGCCACCGGGGCCACCGGGGCCACCGAAGGCACCATGACATCCGGAGCCGCCGGTACGGCCGGCGCCTCCGGGGCCGACGGGCAGGAGCCGCGGTCCTCCTCCCCCACCGACTCCACGATGGCGCTGCGCGCCCTCCCCGCCGAGGCCGCGTCGGCACGAGGTGCCGTTCCCGCTGATGCGCGGACGGCGCAGAAGGACGCCCCCACCGGGTCCTCGCCGGGCCGGCAGGACACTTCGACCCAGTCCTCGACGGGACAGCAGGACACCCCGGCGGAGTCCACGATGGCGCTACGGGCCATCCCCGCACAGCCGCCGGCCCGCACCACCCCACCCGCGACCGGCCTGTTCGCACCGCCGCCGGGTGAACCGAGCGCGGCCGACGTGAGCATGTTCGACACGGCGACGGCCAAGGACCGGGCTGCCACAGGGAAGCTGTCCGCCGACACCGGGAGCTTCGGGGGCCCAGAGGGCCGGCCGGGCCGGGCGGGCACCCGCCGTGGCGGCCGGCGCACCCGCCCCGCCGTCGTGGTCGCCGCCGGCGCGGCCGTGGTCACCGTCGTGGCGGGGGCGGGGTTCGCGAGCGGGCTGTTCTCCTACGAGTCGCCGGAACGGGACCACGCCTCCCGTCAGGTACGGGAGAGCGTCCCGGACGCGTGGGTGGAGACGCCCACGGCGTCCGCGTCGACGGCCACCGTGCCGTCGTACACGCCATCCGTCGCCGCGTCGACGGGCGAGTCGCCGACGCCCGGCGCGGACGTCTCGCCGTCCGCGTCCGCCTCGGAGCCGGGGACGGCGGAGCCGTCGCCCTCCGGATCGGAGGCGGAGAACGCTCCCGCCCCGGATCCGGAGCCGGCCGGGCCGACGGAGACGGCGACGGCCTTGCGCGAAAGCGCCCCGGCGGCCCCGGCCCCGGCCCCGGTGCTGCGCCGCGGCGACCAGGGCGCCGGGGTGACCGAACTCCAGCTGAGACTCGGCCAGTTGTACCTGTTCCTGGGGAAGGCCGACGGCGTCTTCGGCCACAGGCTGGAGAAGTCCGTACGCGCCTACCAGTGGACCCGCGGCATCAGCGGCGACGAACTCGGGGTGTACGGACCGGCGACGAGGGCGCGCCTGGAGTCGGAGACGAAGGCGCCCTGACCCGGGGGCGGGGGAAGCGTCCCGGCGCCGCCGCGACTATGCGACGTGCAGCCGGACGCCCCCGTCGCCGAGGGCCTCGACCCGCACCTGGGTCAGGTCCCGCACGACGGCGTCCGGCTGGTGGAACCCGGCGCGTGGACCGACACCGATCACCCGCATGCCCGCGGCGCGGCCGGCCGCGATCCCGGCTCCGGAGTCCTCGAAGACCACGCAGTCGGCGGGCGCGACTCCCAGTTCGGCGGCGCCCTTGAGGAAGCCCTCGGGGTCCGGCTTGCTCGCCCCGACGGACTCGGCGGTGACGCGGACGTCGGGCAGGGACAGGCCGGCGGCGGCCATCCGGGCCGTGGACAGGGCCACGTCGGCGGAGGTGACGAGGGCGTGCGGCACGCCCCGCAGCCCCGCGAGGAACTCCGCCGCCCCGGGGATCGGGATCACGCCGTCCATGTCCGAGGTCTCCTCGGCGAGCATGCGCGCGTTGTCGGCGAGGTTTTGCTCCACGGGCCGGTCCGGCAGCAGCAGCGCCATCGAGGCGTGCCCCTGACGACCGTGGACGACCTTCATCACCTCGTCGCCGTCCAGCCCGTGCCGGTCGGCCCAGCGACGCCAGATCCGCTCGACGACGGCGTCGGAATTGACGAGGGTGCCGTCCATGTCCAGCAGGAGGGCGCGGGCGGTGAACACGGCGGTGGCCGTCATCGGCAAACTCCAAGACACAGCGAAGGGGGGCGTGGGAGCACGCCCCCGAAGAACAAGGCGGCCCCGTCCACCGGTCAGGGAAAGCGGACGGGAGCCACTTTGTTTCCCCACGGTACAAAACATCCCGGCATCCCGCCACCACGCCTCCGACGCGGAGCGGGGCCGAAGCCCCAGGGCCGGGGCCCTTCACCCCACCGGGACGGGCGGGTGAAGGGGCGAAGCCGGCCCACGGTCCCAACGGCTCACGCCACCGCCTCCCACAGGCCCCACACGCCCAACCCCGCCATCAGCAACGCCGCCACCTTGGTGATCAAGGCAAGCGGCACCCTCCGCATCAGCGCCTTGCCCCCCACGATCCCCAGGCCCGCCACCGCCCACAGCGCCAGCACCGCACCCACTCCGACCGACAGCGGGTCGTCGTAACGAGCCGCGAGGTTCGCCGTCATGATCTGCGTGAGGTCACCGAACTCCGCGACCAGGATCAGCATGAATCCCGTCCCCGCGACCTTCCAGAAGGACTGGTCCTCGGGCCGCCGGACCTCCTCCTCGCCGTCCCCCTTCTTCAGCAGCAGCATGGCCGCGCCGCCGAGGAACAGCACACCCGTCAGCGCGTGCACGATCCGCTGCGGCAGCAGTGTCAGCACACTGCCGGCCGCCACGGCCAGCACCACGTGCAGCAGAAACGCGGCGGCGACACCGGCGAAGACGTACGAGGCCCGGTAGCGCGTACCGAGGACGAGCCCCGCGAGTGCCGTCTTGTCCGGCAGCTCCGCGAGGAAGACGACGCCGAAGACGAGCGCCAGGACGCTGAAGGTGATCACTGTTCCTCAATCGGTCGGGGCCACCCCGCCGAGAGTGCTGTGACTGATGCGACAAGACGCCTCGGCAGGGCAGCACACGGGTTCACCCCTGCCGTACGGCACGGGCGTGCACTGCTCACCGAAGGTCTCGCTGGCCGGCCTCGCTCACGAGGCCCACCTCCGGGCGCCGGCTCAGCAGAGCTGAGCAGTATGTCGACGGTCCGGCGAAGAGCTACTCCCCTTCCGCGTCACCCATCGTACGCGACCGCCCGCGCGACCCGCCCGGCACCGAGATCCACATCACAGCGAACAGCAAGTCCCGTCACACCCCTTGCTGTGTCATGCCCACGTCACTAACTTCTCACCGCACGCTCACCCGCCCGCAACACTGCGCGGCGAGCATTCCCTCGCCCCCCTGCTCACACCCAACGCCCCTCACCCCCAAGGGAGTTCGCATGTCCCGCAGGTTCAAGCTCTACGCGCGTCAACGACTCAGCATAGTCGCGGCGATCACCGGACTCATAGCCTCCATAGGCCTGTTGAACGGCCCGACCGCCTCCGCGGCCCTCCCCACCCCCGTCAGCGCGGCCACCGCCCGTACCTACCTCGCCTCGCTCACCGTCGCGACACCGAACCACACCGGCTACGACCGCGCCCTCTTCCCGCACTGGATCACCATCAGCGGGAAGTGCGACACCCGCGAGACGGTCCTCCAGCGGGACGGCTCGAACGTCGTCACCGACGCCAACTGCGCGGCCGTCAGCGGCAGCTGGAAGTCGGCGTACGACGGCGCCACCTTCACCGTCTCCTCCAGCCTCGACATCGACCACATGGTGCCGCTCTCCGAGGCCTGGGACTCCGGCGCGAGCAAGTGGACCACCGCCCAGCGCCAGGCGTTCGCCAACGACCTGACCCGCCCCCAGCTGATCGCCGTGTCGGCCAGCTCCAACCGCTCCAAGGGCGACAAGGACCCGGCCCAGTGGATGCCGACCCAGACGTCCTACCACTGCACCTACGTCCGCGCCTGGGTGCAGGTGAAGTACTACTACAACCTCTCCGTCGACACGGCCGAGAAGAGCGCGCTCCAGAACTACCTCGCCGCCTGCTGACCCTCGGCTCTCCCGCCTCCGTCGCCGCGCACTGTCCGGGGCGACGGAGGCCGTCCGAAACCGGCCCCCGAACCACATACACCCTCACTGAAACTTCTGTCACACTTCCGGCGTACGCTGTACAGGTTTCACAGGCCGCTCCTGCCGCTCCCGCGCGACACCGCGGCACGGTCCGCGGTTCACGGGGGTGACGGGGGGAGTTCTCGGTGCTGGAGAGTGTGGCGAGGGTGGGGGCACTCACCGGCACTCCATGGATCTACGTCATGGTGGCCGCGTCCGTACTGCTGGACGTGTTCCTGCCGGTCCTGCCCAGCGGCGTGCTGATAGTGACGGCCGCCACGGCGGCGGCCGCGGGCACGGGAGCGGCGACCGGTCACGTCCCGCAGAACGTGCCCGACATCCTGGCCCTGACCCTCTGCGCGGCGACGGCGTCCGTACTGGGTGACCTCGTCGCCTACCGTCTGGCCCGGCACGGCGGCGAGCGCCTGGACCGCGCGATCTCCCGCTCCCGGCGGCTGAGCAGAGCGCAGGAACGACTCGGCACGGCCCTGTCCCGGGGCGGCGGCGCGCTGGTGGTCCTCGCCCGCTTCGCGCCGGCCGGCCGCTCGGTGGTCTCCTTCAGCGCCGGCGCCGCACACCGCCGGGTACGGGAGTTCCTGCCCTGGTCGGCGCTGGCCGGCCTGTCCTGGGCGACCTACAGCGTGGCCCTCGGTTACTTCGGCACCCGCTGGCTCGGCGCAGCCTGGCTGGCGACCTGCGTATCGGTGGCGGCACTCTTCGCGGCGGGCGCGGGAGCGGTCTACCTGATGCGCCGCGCCCCGAAGCCGGCCGAGGCACCGTAAAAAGGCCCCACCAGGCACCACACTCGGCGCCCACCGCGACACCGCCTGGGCGCCGTCCGCCACCCGGCCGCACCCGACCGCCGTCCTGCCGGTCACCCACCACCCGGTCGAACGCGGCCACCAACACACCGGTCACCTGCCACCCGGCACGCGGCACGCGGCACGCGGCCGACCTCACCCGACGGCACCCAGCGGCCGCCCTACCGGCCCCCCGCCAACCGGCCGCCGTCCGACCGCCGCCCCAGCGTCCCCGGCCACCCCCGCAGGCGCCACGGATCCACAGCCCCCCGGCGCCCGTCACCCGACCCCACGCGCCACCCGCCCCCGCACTTCCAGGCCCGCCAGCAACTCCTCCGTGGCCTGGGCGATCGCATCGACCGCCCGGTCGAAGACCTCCTGGTTGTGCGCGGCCGGGGCCCGGAACCCCGAGACCTTCCGCACGAACTGCAACGCGGCCGCCCGGATCTCCTCCTCGGTCGCCTCCTCGGGCAACACGGGCGGGCGCAATGTCTTGATACTCCGGCACATGCCCCCAGTGTCAGCACGCCCCGCGCTCACCGCGCAAGCGCCCCGGCGCCCCCGAGGCGACCTCGAACGCATGAACCCACCCGATTGCACTCGCGCCCCAAATTCGAACAGGCGTAGCATTGCACCGTGGGTACGCGCTACGACTTTCCGAATGACCTCCTCGCCGGTCAGGAGGAGCTGCACCAGGTCCGGGCCGAACTGGCGGCCCTGCTCAAGCGGCTGCCCTGGTCGGTCGAGCCGCTCGACGGGTTCAGCGACGACGGCGG
Organism: Streptomyces sp. NPDC087787; assembly: GCF_044743035.1. Classification (NCBI taxonomy): domain Bacteria; kingdom Bacillati; phylum Actinomycetota; class Actinomycetes; order Kitasatosporales; family Streptomycetaceae; genus Streptomyces; species Streptomyces sp. NPDC087787. The sequence goes on along the minus strand of NZ_JBIUVQ010000001.1, from coordinate 226,156 downwards.
CTGGCGCAAGGTGGAGCGCCCGGCCTCACCGGGCTGGACGCCCGACGAACAGGCCGCGGTCGAAAAGCTCCGCCGCCGCGAGCACGAACTCGCGGTGTTCGTCAGCACCCACCGCTACTGGTCGGACCTGCCCGGCCCGGACGGCGTCACCGCCCGAAGCCACCTGAAACACACCCACGAGCCCGCGGACAACGAGGACGAGGCCTAGCGAAGCGCAAAAAACAAGGGCCCAGATCTCCGGGTTTCACCCCGCCGATCTGGGCCCTGTTCATCTGCAACTGGTGGGCGCGGACGGTTTCGAACCGCCGACATCCTGCTTGTAAGGCAGGCGCTCTACCGCTGAGCTACGCACCCGGGACCAGCCGACAGCCTACATTGTCCCGGGCGCCCTCCTTCAAATCCGTGACGCGGACAGACAGGAGGTCAGCCATATTCCTGGAGACTGGGCGGGAGTACGTCCTGTCGCCAAGACGTAGGCCCAGCCGCGTGCCCCGAGCGGTGTTGAGCACGCTGGTCGCCCGCTTTCGCTCCGCGTCCCGGCGGCACGGATCGTGTCCGTGGTCCGGGAAGGCGGGTGCGGGTCTCCTCACGCCCTCGAGTCTCCGGCCCGGCCTGGACGGTCCGATGCCGCGCACGATCTCTCCGGTCGTGCGGGGGCGGTGCCGTCCGTCGCCGGATCGGATGCCCGAGGGCGCGCCGTCCGATCGCCACGGCTGCCGCGTCGTGGCGCGTCACCTCACGAGTTGGAGTCGTCAGCGGCTGCCGCCAGTGCTGGGCACCCCATCGCGAGGTGTAGGCCGGGTCGACCGCGACGACGCCGACATTCCACTCGGCCGCCATCAGCACCAGCCGCGCCTTCAACTCGGCAGTGGGAAAGCGGGAGATGAGGCGACGGAACGACTTGTTGCGACCGTGTCTCTCGCGTGTGCTGCCGTCGGTGAAGTCGAGGTCCTCGATCGCGATCGAGGAGACTCCGGTATGCCGGGTGTGGTGCAGCAGCCGAGTCAGCGCGTGCCGGATCTGGGCGTCCCGGTGCTGGGCGCTGCCCTACAGGTCGTAGAAGAACCGGCGGGGAGAGCCGACCGGGTTGCCGTGCACGTCGAGGCGCCAGGCGGCGAGATGGTCGTCGTTCATGTCCACCGCGACGACACCGCGAGCCAGCGCTGCCCGCAACGGCACCGCCGGGGCCACTGCGCGCTGCCAGGAGGCAGTCACATACCAGCGGCCGCGCAGGACGTCGTGGTGGATGCGGTAGGCCACTGCCCGGTCCGCGACGATCCGGTCCCGCCACTCCCCGGCCCGATGATTGAACGCCACAGTCGCGTCGAGCACGTACCGGCCGTGTGGGGCGTTCGCCAGGTGGGCCAGGCCGGCCGGGAGTCTGATCGAGAGTTCTCCGGATCCGGTGACGCGGATGGTCTCGTTGCCGCAGCGTTTGCCGGACTCCCCGTCCGCGGCGAGGAACATCCGGGCGGTCCGCCATCGCTCCTGCCACGCGTGCCGGCTCAGCCTTACCTCGTCCAGATGGTGCCGGAGGCGGGCGAGCCTCTTGCCACCGCGCACCACACGGACCCGGCCGGCCGCCCAGTCCACCCGCAGAGCGGTGAGCCGGTCCTGGAGAACACGCAGACGGCGGGACTTGGCATGCCACTCCGATCGGGTCGCGCAGCCTCGCGCCGTCCCGGCCCGCTTGTCGGCCTTCGCGCCCAGTGGACGGGCCAGTCTGGCCTCAGTCCGTGTGATCTCCCCCCGCAACCACGCCATCTCGGCGGCCTGGCCGCGACGCGCCAGCGCCCATTGGTCGTGGGTCGCCTTGGTGATACTTCCCGCCCAGCGCGCCGACGAGGACTCGGTCAGCTCCCTCTTCCGCACCGCCCAGGAGGCGGCATCGTGGCCCGGACCCTGCCGGGACCGCGCCTCGAGATCCCGCGACGCCAGGGAGCCGAGAAACGTGCCCGTCTCGGTCAGCACCGAGGCGTCCGCCGACGACACCCGCAGCCGTGTCCGGATCGCCACGCCGACCGGCCCGGACACCACGTACGGCGGCGTCACCTTCCGCAGTCCGTCCACCCCGGCCCCACTGACACCAAGCCCACCCTGTCGCATTCAACGAGCACCGACCGCAAAGGTCACCCTGTTCGAGGCGAGAGCTCCTGTCCCCTCCGGAGATCCGTACTCCTCGCAAAGCGGGACGCGACGGGGGCTAGCCCCACCCCCGCCCGGTGGCGCGCCGGATTCTCCGGGGCGGGGGTTCTTTCTACGGTCTTCTCAGAGCCGTCGGGGTTCGTCGTCCGTCATCAGGGGGAGACCGTCATGTCCCGTTCCATACCCGCCCGTGTCGCCGCAGCCGCCGGTGCCGTCGTCGTGCTCGTCGCCACGGCCACGGCCTGCGGGGGCTCCGCCGAGGACGACACCAGTCCCGAGCGGCGCTCGTTCGCCCTGCACGGAGACACCCTGACCGTCGACTCGGACGACTCGGCACTGGAGATCGTCTCCGGCGGTCCGGCGAAGGCGGGGGCCGTGGAGGTGACCCGCTGGTTCAGCGGGTCCGTGCTGATCGGGGACGATCCGAGGGTGACCTGGTCCATGAAGGACGACCGGCTGGTGCTGCGGCTGAAGTGCTCGGGGCTCGTCGCCGACTGCTCGGCCAAGCACCGGATCGAGGTCCCGCGCGGGATCGCGGTGAAGGTCGAGGACCGTGACGGCAGTGTGCGGGCGCGCGGGTTCGAGGACGCCCTGAGCATCCGTACCGGCGACGGCTCCGTGCACGTCACCGACTCCACCGGGCCCCTGGAGCTGCGCTCAGGCGACGGGTCCGTACGGGCCGAGGTCTCCTCGCGCCGGGTACGGGCCGCCACCGGCGACGGCGGGATCCACCTCGAGCTGGGCACCGTACCGGACCTGGTGGACACCAGGTCCGGTGACGGCTCCGTCAGCATCACGCTGCCGCACGCGACGTACCGGGTGACGACGAAGACCGGCGACGGCTCGGTGCACGTCTCCGTGCCCCGGGACGACGCCGGTTCCCACGTGGTGTCCGCGACCACCGGCGACGGAAGCATCACAGTTCGTACGGCCGGCTGACCGGCCCGTGTGTTCGTCCGCCGCGAATGGGAGAATGACCACACGTATGGCGGACCACAGCACGGGAGAGGGACGTGACGGCGACACCGGCGACACCCGCACAGCCGCACTCGCCGTATACACGGCCCCGGCCCAGGAGCGCCTGCCCGAGCCCGGGGCGCACCACGGCAGCCCGTGACGTCCTCGTGCTGATGGGCCTGCCCGTGCTCGCCCTGCTCGCACTGCCGGCCGCCTTCGCGGGCGGCGGCACCCGGCGCTGGTTCGGCGGGCGGGCCGAGACCCAGCGTGCCGAGGCGCAGGCCGCCAAGGACGCCGCCGCGGCCGCCTTCTACGAGCTGGACACCGCCCAGCGCGATCTGCGGATCTCGATCGAGACGATCACGGCGGTCGACGACTCCCCGGACGCCCGGCGCGCGGTCGGCGAGTTCGAGGCGCTCGGCCGGCGCATCGACGAGGTCAGTCAGCGCTACATCCAGGCCGTCGACGCCCAGGACCTGGACCGCGACGACCTGGAGGCCTCCGTCGCCTCCCGGGCGCGTGTCGACCTGACTGCCGCCAAGGACGAACTGCTGGGCGTCAAGCGGGAGCTGGACCGTTTCGGCAGTGGCCTCGGGCCGCTGCTCGGCAAGGCCGAGACCCAACTGGCCCGTGTCGCACCCGCGGTGGAGCGCGCCCGGCAGGCCCTGAGCGCCGCCGCCGGCGCGCTGGACGACGCCCGGGGGTCCGGGCTCGGGGCGGACGACCTGGCCGCCCGGCTCGCCGCGCTCTCCCCCGAGCTGACCAGGCTCAACCAGGGCGCGGGGCAGCACGGTGTGCAGCCGACGCTGGAGCGCGCAGAGCGGGTGGCGCGGGAGGCGGAGGCGATCCGGGCGGAGGCGGTGCGGCTGCCGGAGCAGGCCGCCGAGATCGATCACCGGCTGGTGTCGCTGCGCACCCGGGCGCAGGCGCTGGGTACGCGCGCCGGTCAGGTGGAGCCGGTGCTCAGCGAGCTGCGGCGGCGGTTCACGGTCGCGTGCTGGCAGGACCTTCAGCAGGTGCCGGAGCAGGCCGCCGGGAGCGTGCGGGAGGCGGAGGCGAAGCTCCGGGAGGCGCGGGCCGCGCGGGACGCCCAGCGCTGGCCGGACGCGACGGCGCTGCTGTCGACGGTGCGGGCGCTGCTGAACACCACGGACGAGGCGGTGTCGGCCGCCGGGGAGCGGCTGCGTCGGCTGAACGAGGTGCAGAAGGATCCGCAGGCGGAGATCGAGCGGACCCGGTTCGCGATCCGGGACGCGCAGCGGCTGGCCATGTCGGGCCGTACGACGCCGGATCCGCGGCACGCCGGGCCGCTGGACGACTCGGTGGGCCGGCTGGAGCGGGCGGTGGTGACGCTGGAGGGCCGCCATCCCGACTACTGGCACTTCCTGACGGAGACCGAGGCGGTGCGGCAGACGGTGGCCGCGGTGGTGGCCCGGATCCGCGAGGAGCGGGGAGCCGGCCGCTGACGGCCCGCTCCCCGCTCCCCGGAGTCACCGATCAGGTGCGGTAGGCGTAGTAGTACGCGTCCGGGTAGGAGGCGATGATGCTCGCCACCGACCTGTTGTAGGTGTTGGTGGAGTGGTACGACAGATACGGCACGCCCTGCGCGGTGCGCGACGTGACGATCATGGTGTGGTCCTTGGACCCGTCCCGGTTGAAGTCCATCTGGAGCACGTCGCCGACGTCCATCTGGTAGACGTTGGCGAGGCTGGTGACCCGCTTGGAGGACAGGGCGTACCAGGAGAACTCGTTGACGCCGACGAACGAGTCCGACTGGATCTCGGCGTTGCCGAACCACTTGTGGAAGTCGTACGTGTAGCCGGGTTCGTGCTTCCAGCCGCCCGCCTTGAGGGACTGGCTGACGAAGTTGGTGCAGTCGCCGCCGGCCCCCGCCCCGTTGAAGTCGGGGTACTCGGGGTTGTAGTTGTTCCAGTACTTCGTCGCGTACGCCGCCATGGCCTTGTAGTCGTAGGCCCCGCCGGTGAGATTCTTCGGTGCGGCGGCCGGCTTCGCGGTGATGGCCGCGCGGGGTGCCGCGGGCGGGTTGCCGTCGGCGGCGACGCTCGGGGCCGTGGTGGAGGGCGCCGGGGCCGCCGTGGTCGGGGCCGGGGTCGCCGGCGCCGTGGTGGACGGCTTGGTCGACGCCTTCGCGGTCGGAGCCGGGGTCGACGGCTTCGCGGTGGGCGGCGTGACGACGGACGGTTCGGCGATCTGGTTGACGGCGACGCCGTCGTCCGTGTCGCGGATGCCGGTGAGCTGCCAGTTGCCCTTCTGGTCGGCCTTGAACGTCAGTTCGTGGCGGGCCTGGAAGCCGGTGGTCTTCGGCTCGTTGCCGCGGACCTTCCGGTACGTCAGGGTCGTGGTCTCGGTGACGGCGACCTTGGCGTCGCGGCCCTGCACCCGGGTGGCGTCCAGCGACACGCTGGTCTTGCCGGCGCTGTACTTCTCACCCAGCTTCGCAAGGCGTGCCTTGCGGCTGCGCAGTTGGTCCAGGGCGGAGCTCTCCTGGCGCGACTGCGTGCCGGACAGGCGGACCTTGCCGGAGAAGCCGGCGGTCATCCGGTGGTGGCCCTTGCTGCGCGCGCCGTCGTCCACCAGGGCCTGGGTGCGGTCGGTGAAGACCGCGTCGGCCAGCTTCTGGAAGGTGGCCTTGGTGGCCGCGTCCACCGTCGGGTCGTCGGTGACGGCCGCGCCCGCGCTCCAGTTGGGCACCAGCGCGACGCCGGCGACCACGGAGGCGGCCGCCGCCGAGATTATGGTGGCGCGACGCCGCTTACGGCTAAGTTTCCTTGATTTCAATGGTGTTCCCCTCTATGCCGGTAGACCTACCGGGCGACGGCATCTTCGCATGCGGTGTGGAGAGGCTGTGTAGCGGGGGCCACAAGCGGAACTCTCCCGTCACGAGGTTCAGTTGACCACGGACGACCAGTCGGGCGACTGGGCCGGGTCCAGCGAGCGCAGCCGTTGCAGCGTTTCCGGTTTCTGCACGTCCAGCCAGTCGGCGAGCTCCCTGAACGACACGCACTTGACGTCCTTCTTGACGCACATGTTCCTGACGACCTGGTCGATGGCCTTCATGTAGATGCCGCCGTTCCAGTCCTCGAAGTGGTTGCCGATGAACAGGGGCGCCCGGCTGCCGTAGTAGACGCGGTTGAATCCCGCCATGTAGGCGTCGACGGTCTGCTGCTCCCACTGCGGGAAGTTGGCCGGATTGCCCTGGGTCTCGCCGTCGGACTGGTTGTAGAGGAAGTTGAAGTCCATCGACAGGCCCTGGTACTTGCCGTCCTCGTAGGGGAGCATCTGGAGCGGGAAGTCCCAGATGCCGTCCTTCTTCGCCGGCCAGATCTGGAAGTCGCCGGGCGAGCTGGCATCGTAGCGCCAGCCGTAGTCCTTGATGGCCTTCAGCAGGTTGGGCTGTCCCTCCAGGCAGGGCGCGCGTCCGCCGGTGATCTCCTTGCGGAAGTCGAAGGGCAGCGGCGGAAGGTCGGTGAGGCCGGAGTTGGTCTTCCACTTCTCCGCGAAGTCGTAGAACTGGTCGATCTCGCTCTTCCACTCCTCGACGCTCCAGTCGCCGCCGCCCTTCGCGCCGCAGAAGTGGCCGTTGAAGTGGGTGCCGATCTCGTTGCCGTCCTCGTAGGCCTTGCCGAGCTGCTCCACGGTGGTGCGGATGTGGTCGACGGTGGCGTAGTCGATGGCGGCGGAGCCCGGCGAGTGCTGCGGCGGGTGGTAGATGTCCTTCTTGGCCTTGGGCAGCAGGTAGATGCCCGTGAGGAAGAAGGTCATGTGGGCGTCGTACTCCTTGGCCAGCTCCCGGTAGTGCGAGAACAGGTGGTCGTCGCCCTCCAGGCCGCCGTCCCAGGAGAAGACCACGAACTGCGGCGGTTTCTCGCCGGGTTCGAGCGGCTTCGGCTTCCACTCGGCCTTCTGCGGGCCGGTGTAGGAGGTGGAGCCGTCACCGAGCACTCGCACCTTGCCGTCCCACTCGGGCTCCGCGGCCGCGTCGGACGGCGAACCGGCTTTCTCGGGGCCGCGCTCGGCCTCTTCGCCCTTGGACCCGGCGGACGCGGTCGGCGCGGTCGAGTCGGCACGGGTGAGGGTCAGAAAGCCCGCCACCACGGAGGCGACCACCAGCAGGGCGGCCAGGGTCAGGAACTCGGGACGGGTGGTGCGGCGAGGTGCACGTGCCTTGCGCCGACGGCCGTTTGACTTCATGCGGGGGCTCAATCTGCGAGGGGGGTGGTGGGAGCGGGTGCGGCCGGGCCGCCGGGCTCAGACGGGTGGGTTCACGGCGCCGGCCCAGATCCCGTAGGGAACGCTGTCGGCCGGGGTGCCGGCGACTCCTTCCAGTGGCAGCGGTTCGAGACTCTTGGCCAGATCCATGCGGTAGACGACGACTGCCGTGGACACCGACTTGACGGTGCCCACGTACCAGGCGGCGGTGTCGTCCTCGGTGGTGCCGGCCTTGCCCGCCACCGAGCCCGTGGCCGCCTCCGCCGCCGAGCCGGACGCCGGTCCCGTGCCCGCGGCCGGGTGGGCGGTGCGGAAGGACTCGCCGAGCGCCTCGGTGACCGCCTCGGCCACGTCCCGGCCGACCGCGCGCTGCGAGGCCGGGGTGTCCAGCCGGACGGAGGAGCCGTTGCGGGTGATGCGCCGCACCGAGTACGGCTCGGTGTGCGTGCCCTTGGCGGCGAAGGTGGCGTAGCCGCCGGCCATCCGGATGGCGCTCGGGGTGGAGCTGCCGAGGGACAGCGCGGGCACCTGCGGGCCCATGCTGGCGGGCAGCAGTCCGGCCGCCTGGGCGGTCTGCTTGACCTTGTCCAGGCCGGTGTCCATGCCGAGTTGCATGAAGGGCGTGTTCACCGAGTTCGCGAGCGCCTGGTGCAGGCTGATCCGCCCCCAGGACTTACGGTCGTCGTTGTGGGCGGACACCTTCTTTCCGCTGCGGTCCCAGTAGGGGCCCTCGGGGGTGGTGACGGGCACGTCGTCGTCGCCGTCGTAGAGGGTCTGCGGGGTGACCTGCTCCCTGGGGGCGTCGCGCTGCTTGATGACGCCGTGTTCGAGTCCGGCCGCGTAGACGAACGGCAGGAAGGCCGAACCGGCCGGGACGGTGGAGGCGTTGGACTCGTTGTAGCCCTGGGTGCGGTGGTCGGGGCCGCCGTAGACGGCGAGGATGCGGCCGTCGGCGGCCACGGAGGCGGCACCGTAGTGCACGGTCTTCGCCGGGCCCGGGGTGGTCCTGCCCGCGTTCTTGCGGGCCTTGGTGACCTCGTCGGTCAGGGCGCCCTCCCGCTTGCGGTCGAAGGTGGTGTAGATCTGGTAGCCGCCCAGGTCGAAGTCCTGGTCGGTGATGTGCGCGGCCTTCTTGGCGTACTGCGAGGCCAGTTCGACCAGGTAGTCGCTCTGCTGGCCGGTGTCGTAGAGCGGGTTGCGCTTGAGCGGCTCGGGGAACGTGCGGAACGTGGCGCGTTCGGTCTTCGACAGCTTGCCGATCTTGACCATGCGGTCGAGGGTCCAGGTCCAGCGCTCCACGGCACGGCGGTGGTTGGCCTCGTTCAGGGTGGGGTCGTAGAGCCCTGCGCCCTTGAGCAGGGAGGCGAGGAAGGCGGCCTCGCTGGCGTTGAGGTCGCCGACGTCCTTGCCGTAGTAGGCCTGGGCGGCGCGCTGGATGCCGTAGGTGCCGCGGCCGAACCAGCTCGTGTTGAGGTAGCCCTCGAGGATCTTGTCCTTGCTCATCTGGTTGTCGAGCTTGAGCGAGATCATCGCCTCGGTGAACTTGCGGCTGACGGACTGGTCCTGGGAGAGGTAGACGTTCTTGACGTACTGCTGGGTGATGGTGGAGCCGCCCTGGGTGTCGCCCTTGCCGACGGTGCGCCACACGGCCCGGCCGAGGCCGGTGAAGGAGATGCCGGGGTCGCTGTAGAAGCTCTCGTTCTCGGCCGCGAGGACGGCCCAGCGCACGTCCTCGGGTATGTCCTTCAGCGGCATCGCCTGGCGCTGCACCCAGCCGGTACGGGCCATGGGGGTGCCGTCGGACCAGAAGTAGACGTTGTCCTGCTGGGTGGCGTAGGTGTTCAGGTTCTGCGGGATGTCGGTCGCGGCGTAGGCGATGGCCAGCAGGAAGGCGCTCAGTCCCATGGCCGCGAGGGTGGCGCCGAGCCATTGCCTCCAGGAGGGGAGCCAGCGGCGCCAGCCGGTGCGGCCGGGGTGCGGGTAGACGGGTTTGAGCCTGCGGGCGTACGGCGTGGCCACCGCGACGAGGGGGGCGAGGCGCCGGGTCAGGGCCGGGGGAATCGCGGGGCGGGTGCGCGGCTTGCGGCGGTCGGCGCGCCGCCGGGGCGGGCCGTCGGACGGTGCGGACGGGCCGGACCCTTCGGACCCGTCGGACTGGTCGGACTGCTCCGAAGGGTCGGAGGGGTCGGGGTCGGACGGGTCCGGGGGCGTGGGCTGGAAGGCGCGCAACTGCATCGTCTCGTGCGGTTGCGCGCTCGTATGCCGCTCGCGGAGGCTGTCGACCTTCAGCTGCATGGTCTCGTCCGCCCGGCGCAGGGCGTCTACCTTGAGCTGGATCGTTTCCTCCGCACGCACCGGCCGGTCGGTCTTCGACTGGTCCGGCTGTCCGGCCTCGACACGGCTTCCGTCGGACCGGAGGCCTTCCTCCGGAAGACCTTCCCCCCGCCCTGCGTCCGTCACGACTGTGTCCTCCTCCGCACTTTCGTGGTGCTCGCGCGGGTCGACACCTTCACCGCAACTGCGGCTGCTCTCCCCCTTGTTCGCAGCCACCACGCGGCCCTCGCGGCGCTACAAAATTATCAGCCGTCTTTTCCAATTCTCCGCACAAGAACTGGACAGAAACCAAGACATAAGAAACACGGAGGGCTGTGTGTCCGGTCACGCCCGTTAATCTGGGCGCATGCCTCGCTACGAGTACCGCTGCCGGAGCTGCGGCGACACCTTCGAACTGAGTCGTCCCATGGCGGAGTCGTCCGCCCCGGCCAGCTGCCCCGCCGGGCACGACGACACGGTCAAGCTGCTGTCCACGGTCGCGGTGGGCGGCTCCGCGGCCGCCCCGGCACCCGCGCCGCGGTCCGGCTCGGGCGGCGGCGGATGCTGCGGCGGAGGCTGCTGCGGCTGACGCGCCACCAACCCGCTGACAGATCAACCGGCTGACATGCCGTCCGGCTGACGTCCAGTCGGCTGGCATCGACACGGCGGCTCGCGTCCCTAACGGGGTGCCCGGGCCGCCTTGAGGAACTCCCGCACGATCCGCTCCCCGGCGAGCACCCCGCGCTCGGGCAGTGCGGCGATGCCGGGTGCCGTCCAGCCGGAGTCGGCCAGTTCACCGTGTCCGGGCCGCCAGCCGCGGTCCACCGCGTGCAGCAGGTCGGCGTCCAGCAGCGAGTCGCCGGCGCCGAGGACGAGGTCGGCGCCGGTGCGGCGGGCGACCTCGCGGACGGCGGCGCTCTTGGTCAGCGGCTTGGGGACGGCGTAGAGCTTGCGGCCCTGCAGGGAGACCGTCCAGCCGCGCCCGGCCGCCCACGCGGCCAGTTCCTTCACCCAGTCGTCGGGCAGGAGTTCGCGCTCCACCACGAGGTAGGCGAACAGGTCCTCGGCGACGCGCTGCTTGCGCACCCAGACGGGGTCGGCGGTGCGCAGCAGATGCTCCTGGACCTCCGCGAGCGACGCGCACTCGTCGGCCAGCCGCGTGATCACCCGCCGGTGCCAGTCGCCGTCCGAGACACCGTCCACCAGCAGGTGGCCGCCGTTGGCGCAGACGGCGTACGTCGGTGCCGGGCCCGGCAGGTTGATGCGCAGGTACTGCTTGCGGGTGCGGGTCGTGGCGGGCACGAACACCGCCGAGTCGGCGAGATCGGTGAGCAGCCCGGCTGCCGTCTCCGTCAGGTACGACAGCGGCTTGCTCTCGTGCACCTCCACGCACAGCAGCCGCGGGGCCCGCGCGTCCGGCATGGTGAGCGCCAGGGCGGCGGAGGAGTAGATGAGCGTACGGTCGAGATCGCTCGCCACCAGGACCGGCATCAGCGGGTCACCGTCCTGCCGTCGGCGCCGGTCGCCCCGCGCGTGTACCGGGGGTGGATCAAACCCACGCAACTGTACGGGAGTTCGTCGACCTCCTCGACCGGGACCCCGCGCTGCCCGGCGAGCAGCCGCACATGGTCCAGGTCGGCGCCGGCGCCGGCCCGCGCCAGGATCCTCCACGGCACCCGGCGCAGCAGCACCCGGGTGGTCTCCCCGACACCGGGCTTGACCAGGTTCACGTCGTGGATGCCGTACTCCTCGCTGATGCGCTCGACCGCCGCCCAGCCCTCCCAGGTGGGGGCGCGATCGGTGGTCAGCAGTTCCTTGGCGGCGACGTCGACGCCGTCCGCGACCTCGTGGAAGCACTGGGAGACGGCGTCGAGGAAGCCGTTCGAGACGTCGGCGCCGGCCAGTTCGCGGTAGAACTTCGCGCCGTGGAAGTCGTGCCGGCCGACCAGGTCGGCGCGCAGCACGGTCCGCGAGATCAGGCCGGATACGGTCGAGTTGAGGCAGGCGGAGGGTATGAGGAAGTCCTCCCGGGTGCCGTACGTCCGCACGCACGAGCCGGGGTCGGCGAGCACGGCGATCTCCGGGTTGAAGCCGGTGATCCCTTCGCGTTCCTCGAACTCCTTGATCGCCTGAGCCAGTTCGCGGGTGATGGCGCCCTTGCCGGTCCAGCCGTCGACGAAGACGACGTCGCGGGGGTCGTGGCGGGCGGCGAGCCAGCGCAGCGCGTTGGTGTCGATGCCGCGGCCGCGCACGATCGACACGGCGTAGTGCGGCAGGTCCCGGCCGTGCCGGAACCGGGCCCAGCGACGCATCAGCACACCGACGGGGGTGCCGGCGCGGGCGAGCGAGACGAGCACGGGACCGGTGCCGGGAGTCTCGTCCGTCCCGGCCGGGCTCTTCCGGCGCAGGGGGACTTCGGCGAGGATCGTCTCGGTGACCACGCCGACGGCCCGGGCGATGCGCGCGGCGGAGGCCGCCAGGGCCGTGTGGAACAGCTCCTGGTACTGCTCGCTGGGCTGGTACTCCACCGGCAGCGACTCGGCGTAGTGCGCGCCGCCGCTCTGGATGGCCTCCTCGCGCTCCTCCGTCGGCGCCTCCAGCGTCACGTCCGAGAGGTCCTGGAGCAGCCAGCCGACCTCGTCCGGCGCGTACGAGGAGAAGGCGGGGCCGCGGAGGGGCTCGGGCAGCATAGGGGACCTTTCGGGGGCGTGCGGGAGCACGGGGAGGTACGAGGGCACCACCGCGAGCAGGACGTGCGGGGTGTGCTCGGCGAGCCGGGCCAGCAGGCCGTCGGGCGCGTGCAGTCCGGGGGTGTCGGCAGCGGAGTCGACGACGGCGACCACGGCGTCGAAGCCGCCGCCGGCGACGTTGTAGGCGTAGCGCTCGCCGGGGCCGTCGGCCGGGTCGTCGTGGGCGGGGAAGACCAGCCGGGTGCGGATCGCGTAACCGGGGTCGTCGACGGCCAGTACGGGCGAGCGGGTGGTGGTGGAGTACCGCACCTCGGCCTCCACGACCTGCTCCAGCTCCCGGGCCAGCCGCAGCGGCGCGTACATCAGCTCCTCGCAGCCGAGCACCAGCATCTGCCGCGCGTCCCGCGGCAGCGCCTCGGCGATCCGGGCGGCCATGGCGGGCAGCGCCCGCTCAAGCCGCTCCCGATGCGCCGGCGTGAACCCGTGCCGCCCGCCGTCCGGCACCCTTCGCGGCCACCGCAGCTCGACCCGCCGCACCCGCCCGGCCGGCCACTGCCGCTGGCCGTCGGGCGGCTCACCGGACCCGCCCACGGCCCCGCGGGGCTCCGCGGCGGCGCTCGAAGTCCCCGCGCCGACCGCACCGGCGGACTCCGGCCGGGAGAACTCGGGCCCGCGCTCCGGCGCGGCAGACCCGACCGGTGCCTCCGAGGCGTCGGACGCGACCGACTGCGGCGTGCGCTGCTCGGTCTGCCGGGCCCGTTCGTGCTGGGCGACGAGGGCCTGGCCTCTCTCCAGGACGTCCGCGGGGAGGCGCAGTGTGCCGGAGGCCGTGGTGATCAGGGAGACCTGGGCGTCCATCTGCTCGGCGAACTGCTTCAGGCGGTCCACGTCGGCGGGGGCCCGCATGTCGATCAGGGCGACCACGACGTAGCGCTTGCGCGGGTAGCGGGTGTGGAGGGCGCGGATGGTGTTCAGGACCGTGTTGCCGGTGGAGAACTCGTCGTCCACCAGGACCAGCGGGCCGTCGGAGGCCAGCAGGGCGGGGTCCTCGGGCAGCAGGAGGTGCGAGGTGGCGTGCGAGTGGGACTCCTCGAAGCCGCCGGCCGGGGCGACGCCGGGCACCGGGCGGCGCGTGGAGTGCAGGTACGGCGCGGCGCCCAGGCCGTCCGCGACCGCGTGCCCGAGGCCCGTCGCGGTCTCCGCGTAGCCCAGGACGACCGCCCGGCCGGACTGGTCGGTGCCCAGCAGGTTCCGGACCCGGCGGCCCAGGGCGAACCCGTGGCCGTACACGACCGAGGGCGACTGCGGCACGTGCTTGCCGAGCACGTTGGACACGAGCAGGTGCGCCCGCTTGGGGTTGCGGCGCAGCGCGAGACCCAGGAGGCCCGTCAGCCGGTCGTCGCCCACGAGTTCGACACCGAGTCGCTCGGCGACCCAGGTGCCGGACCAGAGCCCGTCGTTCACTGGCTTGTTCATGCCTTCCTTGTGTGCCCTCGGCGGTGATGCGGTGCGGTCAGTCGGAGACCGCGGCGGCCAGCAGCTCCACGAAGCCGACGTCCTCCCGCGCCACGCCGAAGACCTCGGCGCGCAGCAGGGTCCGCTCGGCCCACGCGCGGTGCGGCTTCACCTCGTTCATCTTGTTCGTGTACGCCGACCTCAGCACGCCTCCGCCGCCCCGCTCGGGCCGCAGGATGTCCGCCGCGTCGGTGAACTCCTCGTGGCTGACCACGGACAGCGCGTGCACGGGCAGGACGTGGGAGGGGTGGATGCAGGTCTTGCCGAGCAGTCCGTTGGCCTGGTCCAGGGAGATCTCCCGCAGCAGTCCGTCCATCGCGTGCTCGATCAGCTTCGCGCGCAGTTCGACCGCCTGCACCTCCATGAAGGGGCTCTGCCGCAACTGTGGCTTGAACATGCGCTCCTGCACCCGGAAGTACTCCCACACCGGCCCGGTCACCGTGAACCCGGTGCCGTCGGCGCGTCCCAGCATGTTCACCACGTCGGCGATCACGGAGGCGACGACCTGGAGGTCGTAGGCCGTCATGTCGGGGGCCCTGCGCAGCCCGTACGAGGAACAGAAGTCCGTCACGCCGAGGCGCAGCGCGAGCACCCGGTCGCGGTACTTGTCGACCGCGCGGAAGATTCCCTCCAGGGTCTCCACCCGCGACTCGCGGTAGAGCAGCTCGGGCGATTCGAGGACCGGCATGGCGAACAGCCGCCGTCCGCTCTCCGTCTCGGCGGCCTCCACCGCCTCCAGGAACGGGATGCCCCGCTCCCCGGTGAACTTCGGCAGCACGAACCCGGACAGCAGCCGCACCGCGGGCCCGAGGCGCCGTACCAGGTCGGGTACCTGCTGGGGGGCACGCACCCGGATGAACAGCAGCGGGAGCTCCACGGAGCCGGGCGTCGGCGGCAGCGAGGCCAGTTCGGTGAACTGCCGGACCAGGTTCTCCTCGCCGTCCTCCACCTCGGCGTCGTCGATCGAGTCCTCCAGGCACAGCACCATCGAGACCACGCCGCGACCCGCCTGCTTGACGATGTCGGCGGCGAGGCTCGGCCGGGTGGCCGGGCTGTACAGCGTGGCGCCGAGGGCGGCGGAGAGCGTCCGGGCCGGGGAGTCGGCGGTGAACTCGCACGGCTCCCGGTGGAACAGGCGCTGCCGCAACTCGGTGGCGAGATGCCCGAAATGACGCATGAAACTCCCCCCCGTGGCGCATCGAGCGACCTGCGAAGACTGGCAAAAGGTGGCCGGTAATAGTACGTACGAATCCATGTCCGAGGTTCCCGCGGGGCATGAATTTCAGGTAACCCCGCCGTGTCGACGCCCCGCGTTGTCGTGATCAGGACGGAGAAGGCAGGATGACCACATGACGCACGCGATGCTGAAGGGGTCGAACGTCCCGCTGGACGCCGCCACTGTACGGGCCGTGGTGCGCTGGACGCCCGGGCAGGGGATCCCGGACGTCGACGCCTCGGCGCTGCTCCTGGGGCCCGGCGGCCGTGTGCGCTCCGACGAGGACTTCGTCTTCTACAACCAGCCGCGGCATCCGTCCGGGAAGGTCTGGCGGCTGGGCAAGAAGCGGATCGCCGACGGTCTGACGGACACGGTCCAGGCGGATCTCGCCGGGCTCGATCCCGAGGTGGGCCGGATCCTGCTGGTCGCCTCGGCGGACGGCGTCGCCTTCGAGGCCGTACAGGGACTGCGCATCCTGCTGTACGACGCGGCGGCCGCCGGGCAGGAGGCGCTGGCCTACTTCGACATCACGCCCGAGACCGGCCAGGAGACCGCGCTGATCTGCGGTGAGCTGTACCGGCGGGGCGAGGGCTGGAAGTTCCGTGCGCTCGGCGAGGGCTACTCCAACGGCCTGAAGGGCCTCGCCACGGACTTCGGCATCTCGGTGGACGAGTCGGAGGAGGCGCAGGGCGCGACTCCCGCCGCGCAGCCGCTGCCGCCGGAGCAGCCCGCGCCGGTGCCCGCGGCGGCTCAGCCGGCGTACGGGTATCCGCAGCCGGCCTACGGCTATCCGCAGCCCGCGTACGGCTATCCGCAGCAGCCGCCGGCGGCCACGGCCCCGTCGGGGTACGGGTATCCCCCGCCGGTGGCGGCCGCGCCCGACCCGGAGTTCCGGCTGCCGCCGCAGGGGCCGCAGTTCATCGGGCAGTAGGGCGGCCCGGGAGCGGGGGTGCGCTACCGGTCGGCCTTCGACTTGTAGCCACGGCCCCACTGAAGGCCCCAGCCGTACAGGCGGTCCAGTTCCGACTGGAAGCCGTAGACGAACTTGACCTCGCGGCGGACGATCAGTTCGTCCTTGACGTTCTCGATCAGGACCACCGCGCACGAGCGTGCCTGCGGGTGGCGTTCGTCGAGGCCGATCTCGATGCGCGGGCCGTTGCTCGGGTACATCGTGACTATGGCGTGGGTGCGGTCGAAGGCCGGTGTCTGGTCGTAGATGTACACGAAGACCAGCAGCCGTTTGATCTGGTCCCGGTGGTCGAGGTTGATGTACATGGTCTCGCCGGAGGCGGACCCGAACCGGTCGTCGCCGCTGAGTTTGACGTACGGCGGTGCGTTCACGTCGCCGAGGAAGCCGCCGAGGGGCTGTACGACGCCCTTGGTGCCGTCGGCCAGTTCGTACATGCAGCCGAGGTCGAGGTCGACGTTGACCATGCTCTGGCTGTGCCCGATCACCTGCGGCGGCTTGAGCGCCCTGAGCGGGTGCCGCAGCAGGCTGTCCCGGGTCGGACCGCCGAGGTCGGAGGTCCGCATCCGCCAGGTCAGGTTGACGCGCAGATGGCCGGTGGCCGCGCCCTGCTTGGTCAGCGACACATGGTGGTGCCGTTTGGTCAGTTCGATCGCGTTGGTCGAGGCGCTGCCCGAGTCGAAGTCGGCCGCGCGTCCTCCCAGCAGACCGTCGAAGAAGCCCATGTCCCTTTCCGCCCCCAGTTCACACACCGGACCCACGCGACGGGGCGGCCTCCAAGGACCGGTTCGACCCGGTTCCCGTCGGCCGCCCCGCACAGAAGCGTTCCCTCCCCCGGAGGCCTGTCACACCCCTGAGGAGACCTCGTTCTGGGAGTCCGCCGTCCCCGCCGGGCTTCCCTCGGCCGCCGCCAGGGCTCGGTTGCGGCGCACCGAGGACCAGAAGGACCAGGCGATGAGGACCACGCCGACCAGGCCGGTGATCACCTCGTTGATCTGGTACTGGATGGTGACCATGAGGATCACGGCCAGGGCGCCGATCGCGTAGTGCGCGCCGTGCTCCAGGTAGACGTAGTCGTCGAGGGTGCCCTGGCGGACCAGGTAGACCGTGAGCGAACGGACGTACATGGCGCCGATGCCGAGGCCGAGGGCCATCAGGACGATGTCGTTGGTGATGGCGAAGGCGCCGATCACGCCGTCGAAGGAGAAGGACGCGTCGAGCACCTCGAGGTAGAGGAACATGAAGAACGCGGCCTTGCCGGCCAGGGCGACGGCCGAGCGCTTCCTGCCGGTGCGCGCGGCCTCCTCCTCCTCCTCGTGCTCGCGTTCCTCGTCCTCCTCGAGCTTGTCCTCGAAGTAGCCGGAGAGTCCGCCGACGACCATGTAGGTGATCAGACCGGCGATGCCGGAGATCAGTACCGTCTGCGCCTTGTCGACGTGCGCGCCGCCGTGCTGGTGGGCGTGGGTGGCGAAGGTGAAGGCGGTGATGAGCAGCACGGCCAGGGCGATGCAGACCGACAGCATGTCGATCCTGCCGAGCTTGGCGAGCGGCCGCTCGAGCCAGGTCAGCCACTTGATGTCCCGGTCCTCGAAGATGAAGTCGAGGAAGATCATCAGCAGGAACATGCCACCGAACGCGGCGATCGCGGGGTGGGCGTCCGTGACCAGCTGCTGGTAGTGGTCCTTGTTGTTGAGCGCGAGGTCGACGGCCTCGACGGGGCCCATCTTGGCACTGACGGCGACGATGACGACGGGGAAGACCAGCCGCATGCCGAAGACCGCGATGAGCACGCCGACCGTGAGGAAGACCTTCTGCCAGAAGGCGTTCATCTTCTTCAGGATTCCGGCGTTGACCACCGCGTTGTCGAAGGACAGCGAGATCTCGAGGATCGACAGGATCGCCACGATTCCGAAGGCGGTCCACCCCCCGTACAAGACCGCCGCGGCAAGGCCGACCGCGGTCACCGCGAACGACCAGCCGAAGGTTTTCAGGAGCACTGGCTACCCAATCCGTATCCGGTACGGGTCTCCCCCGCGCCGCACTTGGCTTTACGAAACGTTGACCCCGAAGTCTAGAGCGATCCCACGCAGCCCGGACGCGTACCCCTGGCCCACCGCTCGGAACTTCCATTCGCCCCGGTAGCGGTAGAGCTCGCCGAAGATCATCGCGGTTTCCGTGCTGGCGTCCTCGCTCAGGTCGTAACGGGCGAGTTCCGTGCCGTCGGCCTGGTTGAGCACGCGGATGTAGGCGTCCGAGACCTGCCCGAAGGTCTGTCCTCGCTCGTCGGCCATGTGGATGGAGACCGGGAAGACGATCTTCTCGCACTGCGAGGGCACTCGGGTGAGGTCCACCAGGATCGTCTCGTCGTCGCCCTCGCCCTCGCCGGTGAGGTTGTCGCCGGTGTGCTCCACGGAGCCGTCCGGGCTCGTGAGCTGGTTGTAGAACACGAACCACTCGTCGCCCAGCACCCGGTTGGCGCCGGTGCACAGCAGCGCGCTGGCGTCGAGGTCGAAGGGGGCTCCGGTGGTGGAGCGCTCCTCCCAGCCGAGTCCGACCATGACGTTGGTCAGGTTCGGTGCGGCCTTCGAGAGGGAGACGTTGCCTCCCTTGGCGAGCGTGACGCCCATGATGCTGGTCCTCCCCGAGGTGGTGCCTGTCTGGTTGTCCTGCGCGTCCGGCGCCGCGCTGAAACGCGCGGCGCCGGACGGGTCGGGATTGGTCGAAGCCCGGCGGACCTGGCTCAGACGTTCACGCCGAAGTCCTGCGCGATGCCGCGCAGGCCCGAGGCGTAGCCCTGGCCGATGGCGCGGAACTTCCACTCGGCGCCGTGCCGGTACAGCTCGCCGAAGACCATGGCCGTCTCGGTCGAGGCGTCCTCACTGAGGTCGTACCGCGCGATCTCCTGGCCGCCGGCCTGGTTCACCACGCGGATGTACGCGTTGCGCACCTGGCCGAAGGACTGCTGACGGTTCTCGGCGTCGTAGATCGAGACCGGGAAGACGATCTTGTCGACATCGGCCGGGACGCCGGCCAGGTTGACCTTGATCGTCTCGTCGTCGCCCTCGCCCTCGCCGGTGAGGTTGTCACCGGTGTGCTCCACCGAGCCGTCCGGGCTCTTGAGGTTGTTGAAGAAGACGAAGTGCTGGTCGCTGCCCACCTTGCCGGAGTTGTTCAGCAGCAGCGCGCTGGCGTCGAGGTCGAAGTCGCTGCCGGTCGTGGTGCGGGCGTCCCAGCCCAGGCCGACGAGGACCGCGGTCAGGCCCGGGGCCTCCTTCGTCAGCGATACGTTGCCGCCCTTGCTGAGGCTGACTCCCACGAGTCCTCCATTGGTGTCCTGGGGCGGGGAGCCCCGTCGTGCATCGGATATGGGATCAACGACTCGATCCTAGTGACGGGTTCCCGCGCCACGCAGGCCCTGGAGCCGAAGAATCACCGGTGTCGGGGGCACCGGGTCACAGGGTGTCGAGCGCCTTCACGTAGTCGTTCAGGTCGCGCGCGTCCGGCAGGCCGTTGACGACCGTCCAGCGCACGACGCCCTCCTTGTCGATGATGAAGGTGCCGCGCACCGCGCAGCCCTTGCCCTCGTCGAAGACGCCGTAGGCGCGCGACGTGTTGCCGTGCGGCCAGAAATCGCTCAGCAGCGGGTACTCCAGGCCCTCCTGCTCGCCGAAGACGCGCAGGGTGTGGATGGAGTCGTTGGAGACGGCGAGCAGCTGGGTGTCGTCGTTGACGAACTTCGGCAGGTTGTCGCGCAGGGCGCACAGCTCGCCGGTGCACACACCGGTGAAGGCGAACGGGTAGAAGAGCAGCACCACGTTCTTCTCGCCGCGGAAGTCGGACAGCCGCACGGTCCGGCCGTGGTTGTCCTTGAGTTCGAAGTCGGGTGCCTTGTCGCCGACCTGGATCGCCATCGTCCTGCTTCCCTTCGGTGGGCCTGTTCGGGTGATGCCACCCTACGCAGTGATCACCGCAGGCCGACGGACGGGCCGACCGGAGTCGGCCCGTCCGTCGGTCCGGGGACGAGGTGGAGCTACTTCTTCGACTTGGCTGCCTTGGGCGTCGCGAGGCGGCTGCCGCTCCAGTCCTTGCCGACGCTGACGCTCTTGCTCGCCGACAGCCCCGCCGTGGTCGCGGCTTCCGAGATGTCACTCGGCTCCACGTAACCGGCACGGCCCGTCTTCGGCGTGAAGAGCAGGATCGCGCCACCCTCCTCGATGTACGTGGTGGCGTCCACCAGCACATCCGTAAGGTCGCCGTCGTCGTCGCGGAACCACAGCACCACGGCGTCGGCCACGTCGTCGTAGTCCTCGTCCACGAGCTCGCTGCCGATCGCTTCCTCGATGGCCTCGCGGAGGTCCTGGTCTACGTCGTCGTCGTAGCCGATCTCCTGGACCACCTGCCCGGGCTGGAATCCCAGCCTGGCGGCTGGGTTGGTCCGCTCCTCCGCGTGGTCCGCGGTCGCGCTCACGGGTTGCCTCCTGATGATGTTGCGATTTAGGTCTTCAGCCACGCGCGTGCGCGAAGCATTGGCCGTAGTCCACACGGGCGGGCCGGATCGCGCAAGTACCCGGCGGTTCAGACCGCCGAAACGGTGACGATCCCGGCTGTGTCGCCGCAACTCCTGACACGGTATCGCGATCAGCGGTGACACACACCACACCGTTCTGTCCGGTTCGCGTGTTTGAGAGCACGCCTCCGGGCAGGGGATGCCGGAGAGAGCCGTTGGTTACCCCGCGGTAGAGATGACGTGCGGCTCGCGCAAGGTACACGATGGGGAACGGTGCAGACACAGTCAGACAAACCTACAGGAACGCAGGAAACGAACAGAACGAACCCAGATTCGCCCCAGACATGTCAGCCCTCTGACAGGTAAGGAACAGCGTGGCTTCCGGATCCGATCGAAACCCGATCATCATTGGCGGCCTCCCGAGTCAGGTTCCTGACTTCGATCCCGAGGAGACCCAGGAGTGGCTCGACTCGCTCGACGCCGCGGTCGACGAGCGGGGCCGTGAGCGGGCCCGCTACCTCATGCTCCGGCTGATCGAGCGCGCCCGCGAGAAGCGCGTGGCCGTGCCCGAGATGCGCAGCACGGACTACGTCAACACGATCCCCACCAAGAGCGAGCCGTTCTTCCCCGGCAACGAGGAGATCGAGCGCAGGATCCTCAACGCCACGCGCTGGAACGCCGCGGTGATGGTCTCCCGCGCCCAGCGTCCGGGCATCGGCGTCGGCGGCCACATCGCCACCTTCGCCTCCTCCGCCTCCCTCTACGACGTCGGCTTCAACCACTTCTTCCGCGGCAAGGACGACGGACGGGGCGGCGACCAGGTCTTCTTCCAGGGGCACGCCTCACCGGGCATCTACGCGCGCGCGTACCTGCTGGACCGGCTCTCCAAGGAGCAC
Source organism: Streptomyces sp. NPDC087787 (assembly GCF_044743035.1). Lineage (NCBI taxonomy): Bacteria > Bacillati > Actinomycetota > Actinomycetes > Kitasatosporales > Streptomycetaceae > Streptomyces > Streptomyces sp. NPDC087787. Next base: position 204,720 of record NZ_JBIUVQ010000001.1, on the reverse strand, counting down.
CTGGACGGCTTCCGCCAGGAGAAGTCCAAGGCGCCGTACGGCCTGTCCAGCTATCCGCATCCGCGCTCGATGCCGGACTTCTGGGAGTTCCCGACGGTCTCCATGGGCCTCGGCCCGATCGGCGCGATCTTCCAGGCCCGGATGAACCGGTACATGCAGGCGCGCGGGATCGCGGACACCTCCGACTCGCACGTGTGGGCGTTCCTCGGCGACGGCGAGATGGACGAGCCGGAGTCGCTCGGCCAGTTGTCGATCGCCGCCCGTGAGGGCCTGGACAACCTGACCTTCGTGGTCAACTGCAACCTCCAGCGCCTGGACGGCCCGGTGCGCGGCAACGGCAAGATCATCCAGGAGCTGGAGTCGGTCTTCCGCGGCGCCGGCTGGAACGTGATCAAACTCATCTGGGACCGCACCTGGGACCCGCTGCTGGCCCAGGACCGCGACGGCGTGCTGGTCAACAGGATGAACACCACGCCGGACGGCGCGTTCCAGACCTACGCGACCGAGTCCGGCGCCTACATCCGCGAGCACTTCTTCGGCGACGACCACCGGCTGCGCAAGATGGTCGAGCACATGACCGACCAGCAGATCCTGCACCTGGGCCGCGGCGGTCACGACCACCGCAAGATCTACGCGGCGTACAAGGCGGCCCTGGACCACAAGGGGCAGCCGACGGTCATCCTGGCCAAGACGGTCAAGGGCTGGACGCTCGGCCCGAACTTCGAGGGCCGCAACGCCACCCACCAGATGAAGAAGCTGACGGTCGACGATCTCAAGCACTTCCGCGACCGTCTGCACCTGCCGATCTCCGACCGGGAGCTGGAGTCCGGCCCGCCGCCGTACTACCACCCGGGCCGGGAGACCGAGGAGATCCAGTACATGCACGACCGCCGCAAGGGCTGCGGCGGCTACGTGCCGACCCGGATCGTGCGCTCCGAGCCGCTCAGCCTTCCGGGCGACCGGACGTACGCGTCCGTGAAGAAGGGCTCGGGCCAGCAGTCCATCGCGACCACCATGGCCTTCGTCCGGCTACTGAAGGACCTCATGCGGGACAAGGAGATCGGCAGGCGGTTCGTGCTGATCGCGCCGGACGAGTACCGCACGTTCGGGATGGACTCCTTCTTCCCGAGCGCGAAGATCTACAACCCGCTGGGCCAGCAGTACGAGTCCGTCGACCGCGAGCTGCTGCTCGCCTACAAGGAGTCGCCGACCGGGCAGATGCTGCACGACGGCATCTCCGAGGCGGGCTGCACGGCCTCGCTGATCGCGGCGGGCTCGGCCTACGCCACCCACGGCGAGCCGCTGATCCCGGTGTACGTCTTCTACTCGATGTTCGGTTTCCAGCGCACCGGCGACCAGTTCTGGCAGATGGCCGACCAGCTGGCGCGCGGTTTCGTCCTGGGCGCGACCGCCGGCCGCACGACCCTGACGGGTGAGGGGCTCCAGCACGCCGACGGGCACTCCCAGCTGCTGGCCTCCACCAACCCGGCGTGCGTGGCCTACGACCCGGCGTACGGGTACGAGATCGCGCACATCGTGCAGGACGGACTGCGCCGCATGTACGGCGGCGACGAGCGGCATCCGCACGGCGAGGACGTCTTCTACTACCTCACCGTCTACAACGAGCCGATCCAGCAGCCGGCCGAGCCGGCGGACGTGGACACCGAGGGCATCCTCAAGGGCCTGCACCGGCTCGGCGAGGGAACGACGGGCGACATCCCGGCACAGATCATGGCGTCGGGTGTGGCGGTCCCGTGGGCCCTGGAGGCGCAGCGGATCCTCGCCGAGGAGTGGAACGTCCGGGCCGGTGTCTGGTCGGCGACCTCCTGGAACGAGCTGCGGCGCGAGGCCGTGGCGTGCGAGGAGTACAACCTGCTGCACCCGGAGGAGGAGCAGCGGGTGCCGTGGGTGACGCGGAGGCTGAGCGCGGCCGAGGGGCCGTTCGTGGCCGTCTCCGACTGGATGCGCTCGGTGCCGGACCAGATCGCGCGGTGGGTGCCGGGTACGTACCAGTCGCTGGGTGCCGACGGCTTCGGCTTCGCCGACACCCGCGGGGCGGCGCGGCGGTTCTTCCACATCGACGCCCAGTCGATCGTGCTGGCGGTGCTGACGGAGCTGGCCCGGGAGGGCAGGGTCGACCGGTCGGTGCTGAAGCAGGCCCTGGACCGCTACCGGATCCTGGAGGTGTCGGCGGCCGACCCGGGCACGGCGGGCGGCGACGCCTAGGGAGACACTCCCGAAGCCGCAAGAGGGCGGCGGACCATCGGTCCGCCGCCCTCTTGTCCGGTGTCGGAACTCTCGTCCGGTGTCAGAACAGGCCGCTGCCCGGCGTTGCCGCTCCGGCCAGCCAGACGACGGCCAGGAGGGTGTCGATGGCGCCCAGGACCACGGCGACCAGGGCCGGGAGCGAGCGGTCGCCCGCCCAGGTGCGGCCCATCGCGAGCCAGCCGCAGACGACCGCCGCCGGGCCGAGGACGATCCCCAGCGCGAAGAAACCGGCGACCGCGCAGATGGTCCCGATGATCCCGAGTGTCGCGCGGTCCGGCCGGTTCCGCTGCCACGTCCGGCCGCGTGAACGGGGGTACCCGCGCGTTCCGCCTCCGAAGCCCGCCATCATCAACTCCCTTGGACATCTGTCGAGTTGGAGTTCCTCTGGGTTTCGTAGGTGCGGGTACCCCGGTTCCGGCCCCTGAAGCCGCCCGCGCGCTGCCCCCTCCAGCAGCGCGCGCCGGCCGCTTCTCCCCCGTCCCCTGCGGAGGACTTGACCCACTGTCACCCGCGGTACGCACGGGAGGCGAGGGATCTTCGGCGGAGTCACCCTGACGGGCGAACTCCGCCGATCAGGGGCGCCGTCAGATGTGGCCGACGCCCGCGCCGGCCTCCGCGTTCTCCCCGCGCTTGGTGAACAGGGCCACCAGGACGGCCACGGCCGCGATCCCGGCGGCCACGAGGGAGGCGAGGCTCATCCCGGAGATGAACGTCTCGTGCGCGACGGAGGTGATCTTCGTGGCGATCACCTCGGGCGTGCCCTCCGGCACCGGCGCCGCGCCGAACTGGACCGCCTCGGAGGCCCGGTCGAGCTGGCTGTGGGTGAGCGGCGGGAGCCCCGCGTCCTTCCAGTTGCCTGCCAGGTCGCTGTTGACCTTGGAGGCCATCACCGCGCCCAGCACGGCCGTGCCGAGGCTGCCGCCGATCTGCATGGCGGACTGCTGGAGACCGCCGGCCACACCGGACAGCTCCAGGGGCGCGTTGCCGACGATGACCTCGGTGGCGCCCACCATGACGGGGGCGAGGCCGAGACCGAGAAGGGCGAACCAGAGCGACATGGTGAGGCCGCTCGTGCCCGTCTCAAGCGTGGACATGCCGTACATGGCGAGCGCGGTGGCCGCCATGCCGCCCGCCAGCGGAATGCGCGGGCCCACCTTGGTGATCATGAAGCCCGCGAGCGGGGAGCCGACGATCATCATGCCGGTGAGCGGGAGGAGGTGCGTGCCCGCCTCGATCGGGCTCATCCCGTGGACGTTCTGGAGGTAGAAGGTCACGAAGAACAGGCCGCCCATGAACGCGATGGCCATCAGCACCATGAGCACCACACCCGCGGACAGCGGGACCGAGCGGAACAGCGCCAGCGGGATGAGCGGCTCCTTCACCCTGGTCTCCCAGAAGGCGAAGGCGGCGAAGCCGAGCACGGAGACGCCGATGAACGTCCACGTCGTGCCGTCGCCCCAGCCCCAGGCCGGAGCCTTGATCAGGGCCCACACCAGGCAGAACATCGCCCCGGAGAGCAGGGCGATGCCGAGGACGTCGAAGGAGCGCGGCGCGTTCTCGGCGCGGTGGTCGAGCAGGATCAGCAGGCCCAGGACCAGGGCGAGGACGCCGACGGGCACGTTGATGAAGAACACCGACTGCCAGTTGACGTGCTCGACGAGCACACCGCCGAGGATCGGGCCGCCCGCGGTGGAGGCACCGATGACCATGCCCCAGATACCGATGGCCATGTTGAGCTTCTCGGCCGGGAAGGTGGCCCGCAGCAGGCCGAGCGCGGCCGGCATCAGCAGCGCGCCGAACAGACCCTGGAAGACCCGGAAGGTGATGACCATGGCGATGGTGTCCGACAGGCCGATGGCGCCCGAGGCGGCGGCGAAGCCGGTCACACCGATGAGGAAGGTCTGCCGGTGCCCGAAGCGGTCACCGAGCTTGCCCGCGGTGATCAGGGAGACCGCGAGGGCGAGGAAGTAGGCGTTGGTGATCCACTGCACGTCGGCGAGGGTCGCGTGCAGCTCCCTGCCGATCACGGGGTTGGCGATGGCCACGATGGTGCCGTCGAGGGCCACCATCATGACCCCTACGGCGACGGTGATCAGGGTGACCCACGGGTGCCCGCGCAGCCCCTTCGCGGGCGTGGGGTCCGACAGGCCCGCGGAGGCGCCGTCCCCCGGCCCCGTCGTGTCGATGGTGGTCTGACTAGTCATACCTTCGAGGCTAATGACAGCCACTGACAAACGACAAACCAATTCACAAGTCGGTCACTGACGTGTCACTCCCCTATAGTCTGATCAGGGGAAACGGTTCGCGTTCGGGGAAGCGGTGCGGGAAAGAGGTCCGGAGAGGTCCATGGAGACGGCGGGGACCGCCGGGACGGCGCCACGGACGCCGGCACGGCCGGCGGCACGGCCGGGACTGCGCGAACGCAAGAAGCGGCGCACCCGCGACGCACTGCTGCGGGCGGCCCTGGAACTGTTCACCACCCAGGGGTACGAACGGACGACGGTCGACGAGATCGCCGAGGCCGTCGACGTCTCCCAGCGCACCTTCTTCCGCTACTTCCCGGGCAAGGAGGAGGCCGCCTTCGCCGTGCAGGAGATGGTGGAGGCGCACTTCGTCGACTCGCTGCGCGCCCGCCCGCCCGGGGAGGCTCCGCTGGAGGCGCTGCGCCGGAGCCTGCTGGAGGGCTGGGACACGATCAGCGACGCCGTGGGGAGCGTCGTGCCCGTGGAGCTGTATCTGCGCATGTTCCGGGTGATCGAGTCGACGCCGGTCCTGCTCGCCGAGCATCTGCGGCGCTCGGCGCAGACCGAGGAGCAGATCGCGCGGCTGCTCGCCGAGCGCGAGGGCCTCGATGTGGACACCGACCCACGGCCGCGGCTGGCGGTGGCCGTGTTCGGCGCGGTGATGCGCGTGACGAGCTGCCAGTGGAGCACGCGTGAGGACGCCGGCGCGGAGACCATGCGCGAACTCACCGCCGCGTACCTCGATCAGCTGGGACCCGCCCTCACCGGGAACTGGCGTACGAGCCCGCGGCGTTGAGCCGTCACATTCCACCGATCTTGAACTGCTTTACGCCCGCCGGACCTTGGACACGCTCAGCGGCTGAGGTCACCGTCACGCCGCGCGAAACGTGATACCTGTCACTCGGTTAACGCGAGACCGTCTCGTTCTCCTAGTGTGTCCTTCCAGTGACTTCCTTCGACGCCTCCCCCCAACTCAACGTCTGGCGCGCACTGCTCGCGCTGGCCGTGGTCTTCGTGATGCTGGCCACCACCGGCTGGACCGCGGTGCGCGGCCATCGCGGGACCACCGCCCTCCAGGCGTCGCTGACCGCCTGGGACCACGGCCGCCTGCACGGGCACCGGCTGCCGGACGCGGACGCCTCCCCCGATCTGCTGCGGCGCTTCTTCGACTCGCTCGGCTCGCAGGACCGCGGCCGGCTCGCCCGTCGCTATCCGCTCGCGGTCGGCAACATGGCCGGCGCCCCGGTCCGGCTGCGCTACCAGGCCAACCGCATCGCGCTGCGCCAGGCGCGCAGAACCGAGCTGGCCCGCACGCACGACAGCCGGCTCTCACTGGCCGGGCAGCAGGACGCGGGCCGCCGCATGCAGCGCTACACCTCGCTGATGGCGAAGGACCGGCAGATCCTGGCCTTCGATCCCGAGGGCTCGGGCCGGGTCGCCGAGGTCTTCGGCGACCTGCGCAGGGCCGAACGGGTCTCCGTCGTCGTCCCCGGCGTCGACACCGACCTGATCACCTTCCGGAAGACCTACCGCCCGTACTCGGCGCCGTACGGCATGGCGAAGTCGCTGTACGCGGCGGAACGCGAGGCGGACCCCTCGACCCGTACGGCCGTGATCGCCTGGGCCGACTACACCTCGCCGAGCGGGCTCGGCGTGGACGCGGCCACGGCGATGCGCGCCACGGAGGGCGCGGTGCGGCTGAACAAGCTGCTGCGGGGGCTGCCCGGCGACTCCTCCGTCTCGCTGTTCTGCCACAGCTACGGGTCGGTGGTGTGCGGCGTGGCCGCGCGTGCCCTGCCGCGGCGGGTCTCCGACATAGCGGTGGCCGCCAGCCCGGGCATGCGCGTGCAGAGCGCCTCCCACTTGCACACCTCCGCCCGGGTATGGGCGATGCGGGACGCCACGGACTGGATCCAGGACGTGCCCTACCTCGAACTCGGCGGCCTCGGCCACGGCGCCGACCCGGTCTCCCCGGCGTTCGGGGCACGGGTTCTCTCGGCACAGGATGCCAAGGGCCACGCCGGCTACTTCGAGCCGGGCACCGACAGCCTGGCCAACTTCGCCGAGATCGGGGTCGGCGCGTACGGCTCGGTGCGGTGCGCACATGACGACGACGGATGCCGGGCGGATTTGTCCGGCGCGACACCGGCCGGACGCGCGTAGAGACAGCAGGAACTGCGGTCCGCCCGGGGAGGGACGCGGGAGCCCCGGCCCCCTACGATGAGCCGCATGGGTGATGTACTGGCCGGATTTCATGCTGCCTGGGAGTTCGAGTCCGATTCCGTGCTCATCCGCTACGAACGGGGGATTCGAACACCCAAGCTCTTCCAGGTCCTCGGAACCCGCAGGATCCCGCTGGCGGCCCTCGCGGGCGTGACGCTCGGCGCGGGGCGCCGCGGCACCGTGGTCCTGCGTGCCGAGCCCAGACCGGGCGCCGACCCGTTGATGGACGCGGCCGACGGGCAGCTCAAGGAGAGCTGCGACCCGTACCGCCTGGTGCTGCCCGCCGGACAGGAGCCGCTGGCCGAGCGCTACGCCGAGCAACTGCGCGCCCGGCTCTTCGCGAGCGGACCGGCCGACCGCCATCTGGTGGCGGCACCAGCGGCCCCGCTCCAGTTCAAGGCGTACGACGGGAAGGCGTCCTTCGACGGTACGGCGGTGCGGTTCCGGTGGTCCTGGACGGGAGCCTCCTCGGCCAAGTGGAAGGCCGGGGACCAGAGCTTCCCCGTCGCCGACATGGGCGGGGTGCAGTGGCGCTCCCCCGAGGCCTTCGAGGGGCATCTGCGGCTGCTGCCGCGCGATCCGGGCGCCGCCGCACCTCTGTCGCAGCCGGACCAGGATCCGGCCTCGGTGGTGTTCGGGCTCGGATACGGGCCGGTGCACGAGTCACTGCCGTTCGCCGCGGCCGTCCTGGCGGCGGTGCGGGAGGCGGGTCCGGCGACGCCGGTACCGGTGCCGGCCCCTCACCGCGACCCCGCCGGCATCGCGGAACGGATCCGCCACCTGGGGGAGCTGCATCGGGCGGGGCTGGTCACCGACGAGGAGTTCTCGCTGAAGAAGGCGGAACTCCTGTCCGAGCTGTAGGAGTTACCGCTCGGCCGAGCCGCGGGGCTACTGCTCCGCTCGGCCGAGCCGCGGGGCTACTGCTCCTCCCGGCCTCGCGACGTGAACGCCATGTCGGCGTAACGCGGCCCCGACACCTTCGCGGCGATCGGCTCAAGCAGCGCCAGTTCCTCGTCCGTCAGGACGATCCGGGTCGCCGCCGCGTTCTCCTCCACCCGGCTCGCCCTGCGGGTGCCGGGGATCTGGACGACCGGGAGGCCGTGCACGGACGACTGCTGCTGCACCCAGGCCAGCGCGATCTGCGCGAGCGAGGCTCCATGGGCCTCGGCGACCGTGCGGACCGGCTCCAGCAGGGCGGCGTTGGCCACCGCGTTCTCCCCCTGGAAGCGGGGCATGGTGCGGCGGAGGTCGTCGCCGGTCAGATCCTTCTCGGCGTCGACGAACCCGCCGGTCAGGAAGCCCCGGCCGAGCGGCGAGTACGGCACAAGCGCCACGCCGAGATCGCGCGCCGCGGGCACCACGTGCGCCTCGATGTCGCGGCTGAACAGCGACCACTCCGACTGCACCGCGGCGATCGGGTGCACGGCCCGCGCGGCCCGCAGTTCGCCGGCCGTGACCTCGCTCAGGCCCAGGTGCTTCACCTTGCCCTCGCGCACCAGCTCGGCCATGGTCCCGACGCTCTCCTCGATCGGGACGTTCACGTCGCGGCGGTGCATGTAGTAGAGGTCGATCACGTCGACGTCCAGGCGCCGCAGGCTCGCCTCGGCGGCCTGCCGGATGTACGGCGGGTCGTTGCGGATGATCCGCCGGTTCGGCTCGTCCGGCGGGATCGACAGGGCGAACTTGGTGGCGATCACGACCTCGTCCCGGTGCGCCTTGACGAAGGGCGCGAGGAACCGCTCGTTCTCGCCCCGCCCGTAGGCGTCGGCCGTGTCGTAGAGGGTCACGCCCAGTTCCAAGGCGCGTTCCAGGGCGGCGCGGGACTCCTCCGCGTCCGTGGGGCCGTAGGCGAAGCTCATGCCCATGCAGCCGAGGCCCTGTACGCCGACCTCCGGTCCCTCCTCACCCAGCCGTACGGTCGGGATCCTGCTTTCGGTCATCGCGTTGTCTCCGTTTCTCAGGAGCGTGCGTCTTCTCAGGAGCGTGCGGCTTCCCGGCGGCGCTTGCGCCGCTCAGTGTCGTCCGGCGTCCGCGTAGAAGCTGATCTTGCGGTCCAGTACCGCCAGCGTGTCGCGGAGTTCGGCGATCCGGGCCAGGACGTCCCGGCGGGTCGCCTCCAGCAGCGCGCACCGCTCGCCGTAGGTGCTCTCGCCCGCGCGCACCAGCTCCGCGTACCGGACCATGTCGGCGACCGGCATCCCGGTCAGCCGGAGCTTGCCGACCAGGTCGAGCCAGTCGAGGTCGCTGTTGCTGTACCGGCGCTGGCCGGTGTGCGAGCGGTCGACGTGGGGCATCAGGCCGATCCGCTCGTACCAGCGCAGGGTGTGGGCCGTCAGCCCGGTGAAGGCGACGACCTCGCTGATCGTGTATCCGTCCTGCCCGTCGGGGCGTGGATGCCGCCGGGGCGGGGCGGAACAGAGGTCGGCGCCGGTGGGGGCTTCCTCGGTCTTCTCGATGGTCACGGCCGTGGTCTGCGTCACCGTCATGGCCTCAACGCTATGGCCTTCGAGTGCGCTCCAAGCAAGCCGGGTCCGGCACCGGGGCGGGAAATACGCGCGACGCGGCACGTGCGGGGTCGTTAGCGTGCCGGTCATGAGTCTCGTACGACGCGCTGAGCCCGAGGACGCCGCGGAAGTGCTGCGACTGCGCCAGGTGATGATCGACTCGGTCCACGGCACCGATCCTTCCACCGACTGGCACGCGGAGTCCCTGCCCGTCCTGCGCGCGAGGCTGGCCGACCCGGACGGGGACTTCGCGGCGTACGTCGTGGACCATCCGGAACGACCGGGGGCGCTGGCCGCGCTGGTGGCGGGCACGATCGACTACCGGATCGGCCGGGCGGGCCACCCCGGGGGCGCGGTCGGCCACGTCTTCAGCGTCGCGACGGATCCGGACGCCCGCCGTCGCGGGTACGCGCGCGCGTGCATGGAGACGCTGCTGGACTGGTTCCGCGAGCGCGGGGCCGGCCGGGTGCAGCTCACCGCGTCCACCGAGGGGGCGCCGCTGTACGCCTCCCTCGGCTTCCGGCCCAAGCCCGACCCGTTGCTGGAGCTGTGGCTCTGAGCGCTTAGGCTCGACGTCATGTCGTTGAACTCCCTGGCGTCGATCGAGAACTGGCCGGTCCCCACCGCGGCGGCGGGCGTGGTCCGCGCGGACGGCACGGTCCTGGGCACCCACGGCCCGGCCGCGCGGCCCTTCCCGCTGGCCTCGGTCACCAAGCCGCTGGCGGCCTACGCGGTGCTCGTCGCCTACGAGGAGGGCGCGATCGAGCTGGACGAGCCGGCCGGGCCGCCCGGCGCGACCGTCCGCCATCTGCTCGCCCACACCTCGGGGCTGGCCTTCGACGAGCACCGGGTGATGGCCCCGCCCGGCGAGCGGCGGCTGTACTCCAACGCGGGCTTCGAGCAGCTCGGCGACCATGTGGCGAAGGTCACGGACATCCCGTTCGCGGAGTACCTGCGCCAGGCGGTCCTGGCCCCGCTGGGCATGACGCGGACGACCCTGGACGGCTCCCCGGCGAAGGACGCGGTCTCGACGGTCGACGACCTGCTCCTCTTCGCCGCCGAGATACAGGCCCCGCGCCTGCTGGACCCGCGCACGGTCGCCGAGGCGATGACGGTCCAGTACCCCGGCACCAAGGGCGTCCTGCCGGGCTACGGCCACCAGAACCCCAACGACTGGGGCCTCGGCTTCGAGATCCGCGACTCCAAGTCCCCCCATTGGACGGGCACTTCCTCCTCCCCTCGCACCTTCGGCCACTTCGGCCAGTCCGGCACGTTCCTGTGGACCGACCCGGCCGCGGGCGCGGCGTGCGTCGCCCTGACGGACCGCCCCTTCGGCCCGTGGGCGACCGAGGCCTGGCCGCCGTTCACGGACGCGGTCCTGTCCGAACTGCGCGCCGCCTGAGACCCGGCCGGCCATGGACCTCGATTTCCGGCGCCTGCTCCCTTCGGACACCGAGCCCCTGGTCCGCTTCCTGACCGGTGAGAGCTGGCCGCTGCACAGCGTCAGCGAGGTGGACGGCGACACCGCCCGCCGCTGGATCGCCGAGGGACGCTTCGAGAGTGAGGAGAACAGGAGCTTCTGGATCCTCGCCGCCGAGGAACCCGTCGGCCTGGTCCGGCTCCTGGACCTGGCCGACGACACGCCCCTGTTCGACCTTCGCCTGCGGGCCGGGCACCGGGGGCGCGGCATCGGCCGCGAGGCCGTGACCTGGCTGACGCGGTATCTGTTCGAGGAGTTCCCGCACATCCGCCGCATCGAGGGGACCACGCGCCAGGACAACCACGCGATGCGCCGCGTCTTCCTGCGCTGCGGCTACGCCAAGGAAGCCCACTACCGGGACGCCTGGCCGGACCGGGACGGCACGCTCCACGACACGGTCGGCTACGCGATCCTGCGCCGCGACTGGCTGAGTGGGCGCGTCACGCTCCCGCGGTGGGACGACGAGCCCGACGGCCGGGGGCCGGGGAGGTAACGGGGCGTCGTCTCCGTTCACGGGGTCAGGCGGCCGCCATCTCCCACATCAGCAGCTCCGCGTCCGTCAGGGCCTCCGCCTCGGCGTCCCCGGCCGACGTGAGGCGGGCCGCGTCCCCCGGGCCCAACTGATTCTCGCCCAGGCGCACTTCGCCCCGCACCACATGGACGTACACGTACGCCGCGTCCGGGACCGCCGTCCGTTCGCCCGTCGCCAGGCGGCGGACGTGGAGCATGGCGCCGGCCTCCGGGACGGCGTACGGGGTGGAGTCGGCGATGCCGTGGACGAGTTCGTAGCAGGGGGTGCCACCGGGCTCCAGGGGGGCCAGCCAGGTCTGGACGAAGGTCAGGGGGCCGGGGCCGGCGTTGCGTTCCACGTGGTGGACGCCGCCCGCCGAGCTCAGGCGCTGGACGTCGCCGGGGCGGACCACCGTCTCGCGGCCCGTGGAGTCGCGGTGGGTCAGTTCGCCCTCGACGACCCAGGTGACGATCTCGGTGTGGCTGTGCCGGTGCTCGTCGAAGCCGGCGCCGGGGGCCACATGTTCCTCGTTGCAGGCGATCATCGCGCCGAAGCGGAGGTTGTCCGGGTCGTAGTGCGGGCCGAAGGAGAAGGCGTGCCGGGAGGTGATTCCGGCGGCCGGCTCGCCGCCCTCGTAGCGCTCTGCCGCGCGCCGTACTTCCGTCGTCACGCGGACCACCGTAACTCCCGGCTGTGAGGGGCCCCGGCAGCCCAGGCCAGACCCGGCCACACGCACGCACGTCCGGATGAGGCAGTCTTGTCCCCGTGCCCGAACCCGAAACCCGCCAGGCCGATGCCGCAGTCCACTCCGTCCATCCCCATGCCGCGACCCTGAAAAGACTGGAGAAGTCCTCCGGGTCGCTGGCCGCGCAGGCGATCGCGCGGATGGACGAGACGCTGCCGTGGTACCGGGCGATGCCCCCGGAGAACCGTTCCTGGATCGGGCTGGTCGCCCAGGCGGGCATCGCCGCGTTCACCGAGTGGTTCCGGCACCCGGACGCGCCCCAGGCGATCTCCACCGATGTGTTCGGGACCGCGCCGCGCGAGCTGACGCGGGCGATCACGCTGCGGCAGACCGTGGAGATGGTGCGCACCACGATCGAGGTCATGGAGTCGGCCATCGACGAGGTGGCGGCGCCGGGCGACGAGTCCGCGCTCCGGGAGGCGCTGCTCGTCTACGCCCGTGAGATCGCCTTCGCCACCGCCCAGGTCTACGCGCAGGCCGCCGAGGCACGCGGTGCCTGGGACGCCCGGCTGGAGTCCCTGGTCGTCAACGCGGTGCTGAGCGGGGAGGCCGACGAAGGGGCCGTGTCGCGGGCCGCCGCCCTGGGCTGGAACTCTCCCGAACACGTGTGCGTGGTGCTCGGGACCGCTCCCGACGGGGACTCCGAGCTGACCGTGGAGGCCATCCGGCGGGCCGCCCGGCACGCCAAGCTCCAGGTGCTCACCGGGGTCCTCGGGGACCGGCTGGTCGTGATCGCGGGCGGCAGCGACAATCCGCTGGCGGTGGCCAAGTCGTTGATCGGGCCGTATGCCCCGGGCCCCGTCGTCGCCGGGCCCGTCGTGCCCGATCTGCTCGCCGCGACCCGGTCCGCGCAGGCCGCCGCGGCCGGGCTGAAGGCCTGCTCGGCCTGGCAGGACGCGCCGCGGCCGGTACTGGCGGACGATCTCCTGCCGGAGCGCGCCATCGCCGGTGACCCGGGCGCACGGGAGCAGTTGGTAGAGGAGATCTACAGACCGCTGGAGGAGGCCGGCTCCGCGTTGCTCGAAACGCTCAGCGTCTATCTGGAGCAGGCGAGCAGTCTCGAAGGCGCGGCCAGGATGCTCTTCGTTCACCCGAACACCGTGCGCTACCGGCTCCGACGTGTGACTGACGTCACCGGTTGGTCACCCTCCGATGTACGATCCGCGTTCACCCTGCGGATCGCACTGATCCTGGGGCGTCTGGCCGACGGAGATCCCCAGGCCTAGGCTTTTGTCGGGGGCCCACAAAACCCCTTCCTGTTCTTCGTCCCTGTCCCCACGGGCGGTCGCGGCCGTCCCCAAGAGAGAGTGTGAGAGTGCTCGTACTCGTCGCTCCCGGCCAAGGCGCCCAGACGCCCGGCTTCCTGACTCCCTGGCTCGAACTGCCCGGCGCCGCCGACCGTGTGGCCGCCTGGTCCGACGCCATCGGCCTGGACCTCGTCCACTACGGCACGCAGGCCGACGCGGACGCGATCCGCGACACCTCGGTGGCCCAGCCACTGCTGGTCGCCGCCGGGCTGCTGTCGTCCGCGGCACTGGGTGACACCGCCGCGGACGTGGTCGCGGGCCACAGCGTCGGCGAGATCACCGCCGCCGCGTTCGCGGGCGTCCTGGACGACAGCGCGGCGCTGACCCTGGTCCGCCGCCGCGGCCTGGCCATGGCCGAGGCCGCCGCGATCACCGAGACGGGCATGTCGGCGCTGCTCGGCGGCGACCCGGACGTGTCCACGGCGCACCTGGGCAAGCTGGGCCTGACCCCGGCGAACGTCAACGGGGCCGGCCAGATCGTGGCCGCCGGCACCATGGAGCAGCTCGCCGCCCTGAGCGAGGACATGCCGGAGGGCGTGCGCAAGGTCGTCCCGCTGAAGGTGGCCGGCGCCTTCCACACGCACCACATGGCGCCCGCGGTCGAGAAGCTGGCGGAGGCCGCCAAGGCGCTCTCGCCCGCCGACCCGAAGGTCACCTACGTCTCCAACAAGGACGGCCGGGCCGTGCACAGCGGCGCCGAGGTCGTCGAGCGGCTGGTCGGCCAGGTCGCCAACCCGGTCCGCTGGGACCTGTGCATGGAGACCTTCAAGGAGCTGGGCGCCACCGCTCTGATCGAGGTCTGCCCCGGCGGCACCCTGACCGGCCTGGCCAAGCGCGCGCTGCCCGGCGTGAAGACGCTGGCGCTGAAGACCCCCGACGACCTCGACGCGGCCCGCGAGCTCATCGCCGAGCACGCGAGCGCCTGACGCCTTAAGGAGCCGACGAGCATGTCGAAGATCAAGCCCAGCAAGGGTGCCCCGTACGCGCGCATCCTCGGTGTGGGCGGCTACCGGCCCACACGCGTGGTGCCCAACGAGGTGATCCTCGAGACGATCGACTCGTCCGACGAGTGGATCCGCTCGCGCTCGGGCATCGAGACCCGGCACTGGGCGTCGCCCGAGGAGACGGTCGCGGCGATGTCGATCGAGGCCTCCGGCAAGGCGATCGCGGACGCCGGGATCGACGCCTCGCAGATCGGCGCCGTGGTCGTCTCGACGGTCTCGCACTTCAGCCAGACCCCGGCCATCGCCACCGAGATCGCGGACAAGCTGGGCACGGACAGGGCGGCCGCCTTCGACATCTCGGCGGGCTGCGCCGGCTTCGGCTACGGCCTCACCCTGGCCAAGGGCCTGGTCGTCGAGGGCTCGGCGGAGTACGTGCTGGTCATCGGCGTGGAGCGGCTCTCCGACCTGACCGACCTGGAGGACCGGGCCACGGCCTTCCTGTTCGGTGACGGCGCAGGCGCGGTCGTGGTCGGCCCCTCGCAGGAGCCCGCGATCGGCCCGACCGTGTGGGGCTCGGAGGGCGACAAGGCCGAGACCATCAAGCAGACCGTCCCGTGGGACCGCTTCAGGATCGGCGACGTCTCCGAACTCCCTGTCGACAGCGAGGGCAACGTCAAGTTCCCCGCGATCACGCAGGAGGGCCAGGCGGTCTTCCGCTGGGCCGTGTTCGAGATGGCGAAGGTCGCCCAGCAGGCGCTGGACGCGGCCGGGATCACCCCGGACGAACTGGACGTCTTCATCCCGCACCAGGCCAACGTGCGGATCATCGACTCGATGGTGAAGACGCTCAAGCTGCCGGAGCACGTCACGGTCGCCCGTGACATCCGCACCACCGGCAACACCTCGGCCGCCTCGATCCCGCTCGCGATGGAGCGGCTCCTGGCGACCGGCGAGGCGAAGAGCGGCGACACCGCGCTCGTCATCGGCTTCGGGGCGGGTCTCGTGTACGCCGCGACGGTCGTTACCCTCCCCTAGGCACTCCGTGCCGGATCATGCTTCCGGTGCGGGACCGCACACCCCTGCCGCTGACGCGGTGGGCGCCACACCCTCTGGAAATCTACGAAGGAGCGCCGACATGGCCGCCACTCAGGAAGAGATCGTCGCCGGTCTCGCGGAGATCGTGAACGAGATCGCCGGGATCCCGGTCGAGGACGTCCAGCTGGACAAGTCCTTCACCGACGACCTGGACGTCGACTCGCTGTCCATGGTCGAGGTCGTCGTCGCCGCCGAAGAGCGTTTCGACGTCAAGATCCCCGACGAGGACGTCAAGAACCTCAAGACGGTCGGCGACGCGACCGACTACATCCTCAAGCACCAGGGCTGATCGACCGATCACAGCCTTGGGCTGACTGCCCCGCCACCCGGCGGTGGCGCCGTACGAATCCTCGTTCCGTTGGAGAAAGAATTCCCGTGAGCTCGACCAATCGCACCGTGGTCGTCACCGGTATCGGCGCAACCACACCGCTGGGTGGCGACGTAGCTTCCACCTGGGAGGGCCTGGTCGCCGGCAAGTCCGGCGTGAAGCCCCTGTCCCAGGAGTGGGCGGCGGACCAGGCCGTCCGTATCGCCGCCCCGGTGGCCGTGGAGCCGACCGAGGTCATCCCGCGGCCGCAGGCGCGCCGGCTGGACCGCTCCGCGCAGTTCGCGCTGATCGCGGCCCAGGAGGCCTGGAAGGACGCCGGTTTCACCGGCAAGGCCGGTGAGGACGGTTCCGTCGATCCGGACCGGCTCGGCACGGTCGTCGCCTCCGGCATCGGCGGTGTCACCACCCTGCTGGGCCAGTACGACGTGCTGAAGGAGAAGGGCGTCCGCCGGGTCTCCCCGCACACCGTCCCCATGCTGATGCCGAACGGCCCGTCGGCCAACGTGGGCCTGCTCGTGGGCGCCCGCGCGGGTGTGCACACGCCGGTCTCGGCGTGTGCCTCGGGTGCCGAGGCCATCGGCTACGCCATCGAGATGATCCGCACCGGCCGGGCCGACGTCGTCGTCGCCGGCGGTACGGAGGCGGCGATCCACCCGCTGCCCATCGCCGCGTTCGGCAACATGATGGCGATGTCGAAGAACAACGAGGACCCCGAGGGCGCCTCGCGCCCCTACGACGTCGACCGGGACGGCTTCGTCCTCGGCGAGGGCGCGGGTGTGCTCGTCCTGGAGTCCGCCGAGCACGCCGCCAAGCGCGGTGCCCGCGTCTACGCGGAGGCGGTCGGCCAGGGCATCTCCGCCGACTCCCACGACATCGTCCAGCCGGAGCCGGAGGGCCGGGGCATCTCGCACGCCCTGCAGCACCTGCTGGAGAACACCGGCCTGGACCCGGCGGAGATCGTGCACGTCAACGCGCACGCGACCTCGACGCCGGCGGGTGACATCGCGGAGCTGAAGGCGCTGCGCAAGGTCTTCGGCGACGACGCCGACCACATGGCGGTCTCCGCGACCAAGTCGATGACCGGTCACCTGCTCGGTGGCGCGGGCGGCGTGGAGTCGGTGGCGACGGTGCTGGCGCTGTACCACCGGGTGGCTCCGCCGACCATCAACGTCGAGAACCTCGACCCCGAGGCCGAGGCGAACGCGGACGTGGTCCGCGGGGAGGCGCGCAAGCTGCCCGCCGAGGGCCGTATCGCCGCGCTGAACGACTCGTTCGGCTTCGGCGGGCACAACGTCGTGCTGGCGTTCCGGTCGGTCTGAGACCCCGGCAGCGGATGTCGGAAGGGCCCCCACCGGTCGGTGGGGGCCCTTCCGTTGTGCGAGCGGTCGTCAGACCACCTGGTGCAGCCAGCGCACGGGGGCGCCTTCACCCGCGTAGCGGAACGGCTCCAGCTCGTCGTCCCAGGGCTTGCCCAGGAGCTTGGCGAGTTCGGCCTCCAGGTCGGTCTCCCCGCGCTGGGAGCGCAGCAGGGCGGCGCGCAGCCGGTCCTCGGGGATGAGGATGTCGCCGTGGATGCCGGTGACGGCGTGGAAGATGCCGAGGTCGGGGGTGCAGCTGTAGCGCTCGCCCTCGGCGGTGGGGCAGGGCTCGGCGGTGACCTCGAAGCGGAGCAGCTGCCAGCCGCGCAGCGCGGAGGCGAGCTTGGAGGCGGTGCCGGGCTGGCCCTGCCAGGAGAACTCCGAGCGCCAGGTGCCGGGAGCGGCGGGCTGCCGGATCCAGTCCAGGCTGACGCGCGTACCGAGCACCCCGGCGACGGCCCACTCGACGTGCGGGCACAGCGCGCGCGGCGCGGAGTGCACGTACAGAACTCCACGTGTCGTCACCGGGACCTCCGGGCAGAGCGGGACATGGTGCGGGCGGGCGGACAGCGGTGGCGTGTGAGGCCACGTTGATGGCGAGGCTACCGTGCGACGGGGCAAGGAGTGTGACGTACCGTCGGTCCCGGTGCCAGGAAACGCCCTCCATTCACCCAGGGGGACGCTTGTACGGGTGCGCGCCGCCCACTCGAGTGGGGGCGGGAACCCTCGCGCGTTCTCATGGAGGGGAGCACTTCACGACGACCGAGGGGATCACGGCATGCGGAAACGACGTCACCGTACCCGGGCCGCCCACGCCGTCGTGGCGGCGGCCGTACTGGCCACCGCGGGCTGCAACGCCGCCGGTCTCGGCGCGGGGGCCGGGGCCTCCCGCCCGGCCGCGGCACCGCCCGTCTGGAACACCAGCCCGGCCTCGATCGCCGCGGTCGGCGACTCCATCACCCGCGGTTTCGACACCTGCCTGGTGCTGACGGACTGCCCGGAGGCGTCCTGGGCGACGGGCAGCGACGCGTCGGTCAACAGCCTGGCGGTGCGGCTGCTCGGGTCGACCGGGGCGGCCCGGAGCAGCTGGAACTTCGCGGTGACCGGGTCCCGGATGTCCGATCTGCACAGCCAGATGGCGCAGGCCGTGAAGAAGAAGCCGCAGCTGGTGACGGTGATGGCCGGAGCCAACGACGCCTGCCGCGACTCCCTGGACGCGATGACGCCGGTGGCGGTCTTCCGGACCGAGTTCGAGGTCGCGATGGACACACTGCGTCAGGCCCTGCCCAAGACACAGGTGTACGTCTCCAGCGTGCCGGACCTGAAGCGGCTGTGGTCCGAGGGCCGTACGAACGCGCTGGGCAAGCAGATCTGGAAGCTGGGCATCTGCCCGTCCATGCTGGGCGACGCCGACGCGCTGGACGCGGCGGCCACCAAGCGGCGCGACACGGTGCAGGCCCGGGTGCGGGCCTACAACGGGGTGCTGAAGGAGGTCTGCGCGAAGGACGGCCGCTGCCGCTTCGACAACAACGCCGTCTTCGACTACCGCTTCGGCACCGACCAGCTCAGCCGCTGGGACTGGTTCCACCCGAGCCGCGACGGCCAGGCGCGGCTAGCCGAGATCGCCTACCGGACCGTCACCGCGAAGACACCCTGACGCTGCCTCTGAACAGCCCCCCGAACGGCCCTTGAAGCGCCCCTGAAGGCCCCCGGACGACAGGACTTAGGGTTTCCCCATGAGCGAACTCTTCGGCACGCTGGCCGACGGCACCGAGGTGCACCGCTGGACGCTGGAGCGGGCCGGGGTGTGGGTACGGGTACGGGTGCTGTCCTACGGCGGGATCGTGCAGTCGGTCGAGGTCCCGGACCGGGACGGGCGCACGGCGGACGTGGTGCTGGGCTTCCCCGGCCTCGACGGCTACCTGGCCCACCCCGAGCCGTTCCTCGGCGCGCTGATCGGGCGGTACGCCAACCGGATCGCCGGGGGCCGTTTCCCGCTGGACGGACGGACGTACGCGCTGGAGCAGAACGAGGGCGGCAACTCGCTGCACGGCGGGGACGGCGGCTTCGACAAGCGGATGTGGGAGGCGGAGCCGGTCGAGCACGGGGTGCGGCTCAGCCGGGTCAGCCCGCACGGCGAGGAGGGCTTCCCGGGCCGCCTGGAGGTCTCGGTGACGTACACCCTGGACGCGGCGGGCGCCCTGCGCATCGCCTACGAGGCGGTCACGGACGCGCCGACCGTCGTCAACCTCACCAGCCACTCGTACTGGAACCTCGGCGGCCGCGGCGACACGGGCGGCCACGAACTGCGCCTCGCCGCCTCCCGGTACACCCCGGTGGACGCGGAGCTGATCCCGACCGGCGCCCTCGACGAGGTGGCGGGCACCCGCTTCGACTTCCGGCAGCCGCGCAAGACGGGCTCCGGATACGACCACAACCTGGTCCTCGACAAGGGCGTCACCGGCGAGCCGGTGGAGGTCGCCGAGCTGCACGATCCGGCGTCCGGCCGGGTCCTGACGGTGGCGACGACCGAGCCCGGCCTCCAGCTCTACACCGGCGACCACCTTCCCACCCCCTTCGCCCCCGGCGACGGGATCGCCCTGGAGACCCAGCACTTCCCGGACTCCCCCAACCACCCCGGCTTCCCGAGCACCGAGCTGCGGCCGGGCGAGGTCTTCCGCTCGGAGACGGTGTACGGCTTCTCGGCGCGCTGAACGCGCCGGCCCCGGCCCGGGGGTCAGGTCCCGGGCCGGGCTGCCGGTGGGCGGACTCGGCCCGGACCAGACGTTAGCCGCCGGGAGGAGAAGGGGGCCGGTCATCGGGCACGGGGCCCGCGATCTCGTACGAACCCTTCACAATCAACGGCGGCTTCGCCGCTGTGGCGCGGCCCCCGGGTCAGGCGGGTGCAAAGACTCCGACGGAGAGGGCGTCCGCGGTGCCGGAACGACCGCGTCGCCGGTCTCCTCGTCCAGCAGCTCACGGGCGAGCAGGGTGGCGCCCGCGACCGCGCCCGGCATGAGGAACACCGCCACGAACGGCACCAGGAAGGCCAGGCCGAGCGGGGCGCCGAAGCCCCAGACCAGCAGCTTGCGGGAGCGCAGCAGGGCCAGCCGGCCGCCGAGTCCCACACCCCGGCGCTGGAGGGCGACGGCGGTGAGCTCCTCGGTCAGGAAAAAGCCGGTGACGAAGACGCCGAGCACCGGCACGACCGTCTGCCCGACGAACGGCAGGAAGCCCAGCGCGAAGAGCAGCACGCCCCACAGCGCGGCCCGTACGACGATCCGCAGGCTGTCACGGGCCGAGAGCCACAGCTCGCGCCAGAACGGCAGGCCGGACTCGGGTGCCGTGCCGTCGGGCGACACGTCCCGGTCCACCTGCTCGGACAGGCTCTCGTAGAAGGGCTGGCCGATCAGGAGGGTGACCGCGGTGAAGGTGACCACGGCGAGGAGCAGCCCCAGGGCGAACAGCACGGCGGTGAGCAGGCCGCGGAAGAGACCGGACCAGGGGCCCGGCCAGTCGTCGGCGAAGGGGGTGGCCCACGTGACCGCGTCGTCGCCCCACAGCGCCAGCGCGGTGAGAGCCGCCGCGTACAGCACGAGGGTGATCAGACCGGGGAGCAGTCCGAAGCGGTACCACTGCCCGTGCCGGGCCATCCAGCGCTGGCCTTTGAGGAGATGGGCGAAACCGGCCCCGAGGTCACGCATGGGAAGACTGTATGCGGGGCCCGCGCCCGCCCACCCTCCGGGTGCGCGGGCGCGGGCGACCGAGCCGTACGGCTCAGCCCAGTGTCACGGTGACGTCGCCTCGGGTCGCCTTCGAGTAGGGGCAGACCTGGTGGGCCTTCTCCACCAGGCTCTTGGCCGTGGCGGCGTCGACGTTCGGGATGTCCGCGGAGATCTCCACGATGATCCCGAACCCGTCCTCGTTCTTGCCGATGCCGACCTTCGCGGTGACGGTGGAGCCGGAGATGTCGGCGCCCTCCTGGCGGGCGACGACGCCGAGGGCGCCCTGGAAGCAGGCGCTGTAGCCGGCGGCGAACAGCTGCTCCGGGTTGGTGCCGGCGCCGCTGCCGCCCATCTCCTTGGGCGGGTTGACGACGACGTCGAGCTTGCCGTCGTCGGTGGCGACCCGGCCGTCGCGGCCGTTCTCGGCGGTGGCGACGGCGGTGTACAGAACGTCGGAGTGCTGGATGGCCATGGGGTTGCGTTCCTTCCTACGTCCGCCGCGACTCGCGCCCACGGTCGCACCTGGCGGTTTCAGGTTCCGGAATGAAGTTACCGCATGCCGAAACTTCCGGGAACTGCTGTCAGGGCGGGGTCACAGCTTGACGATCATTTTCCCGGTGTTGTCTCCGCGCAGCACTCCGAGGAAGGCCTCCAGGGTGTTCTCGATGCCCTCGACGACGGTCTCGCGGTACTTCAGCTCGCCCGAGCGCACCCAGGCGCCGACCTCCCGCACGAACTCGGGCTGGAGGTCGGAGTGGTCGCCGACGAGGAAGCCCTGGATGCGGCCGCGGGTCTGGATCAGCCGGGCGAGGTTCCTCGGGCCCGGGGCGGGCTCGGTGTTGTTGTACACCGAGATCATGCCGCAGACGGCGATGCGTCCGCCCAGGTTGAGGGAGCCGATGGCGGCCTCCAGGTGCTCGCCGCCGACGTTGTCGAAGTAGATGTCGACCCCGTCCGGGGCGGCGGCCTTCAACTGCTCGGCCACCGGGCCGTTCCGGTAGTTGAAGGCGGCGTCGAAGCCGTACTCCTCGGTCAGCAGCCGGACCTTCTCGTCGGAGCCCGCGGAGCCGATCACCCGCGACGCGCCCTTGAGCCTGGCGATCTGACCGACCTGGCCGCCGACAGCGCCGGCCGCGCCCGAGACGAAGACCGCGTCGCCCTCCTTGAAGGAGGCGATGCGCAGCAGACCGGCGTAGGCGGTCAGCCCCGTCATGCCCAGCACACCGAGGTACGCCGGCAGGGGCGCGACCTCGGGGTCGACCTTGACGGCGCCGCGGCCGTTGACGGCGGCGTACTCGCGCCAGCCGCCGAAGTGCAGGACGTGGTCGCCGACCGCGATCCCCTCGGCCTCGGAGGCGACGACCTCGCCGACGGCGCCACCCTGCATGGGCCTGCCGAGCTCGTACGGCTCGGCGTACGACTTGGCAGCGTTCATCCTTCCCCGCATATAGGGGTCGACGGAGAGGTACTCGTTGCGCACGAGGACCTGGCCCTCGCCCGGCTGCGGAACCTCGGCCTCGACCAGGGCGAAGTCCTCCGGTTTCGGCCAGCCGACCGGGCGGCTGAGCAGGTGCCATTCTCGGTTGATCACGGCAGGCGCCTTTCAGTTACTTCAGTGTCTGAAACAACCATGCACCTGAATATTTCATCGAGTCAAGTAAGCCGGTACCCTGGTCGCATGGCCGCCGCACCGAACACCCGCCGCCCCGACGCGCTGACCCTGGAGGTCGTCGAGCTGATCGGGGACGTCGTGGCCCGCTTCTACGAGGAGTACGAGGAGGCCGCCGGTGAGCACGCGCTGACCGGGGCGCAGGCGCGGCTGCTGAGCCTGCTGTCGCTGGAGCCGCTGCCCATGCGGAGGCTGGCGCAGAAGCTGAAGTGCGAACCGTCGAACGTCACCGGGATCGTGGACCGGCTGGAGACACGGGGACTGGTGGAGCGGCGGCCGGATCCGGGCGACCGGCGCGTGAAGCTGGCGGCGGCGACGGAGGAGGGGCGGCGGGTGGCCCGCGAGCTGCGGGAAGGGCTGCGCTTCGCCCGGGAGCCACTGGCGAGCCTCTCCGAGGGAGAACGGCTGGCACTGCGTGACCTGCTGCGGCGAATGGTGGACGAGGGGGAGCCGGGCTGACGGGCCCGGCCGGGCGACGAACTCGGCTGAGGGGTCCGGCTGAGGGGCCCAGGCCCCCGGGACCCGGGCTGAGCAGCTCGATGAACGGCTCGGGTCGAGAGGCTCGGGCTGAGCGGTCCGGCTGACGGGCCCGGCCGACGAACTCGGCTGAGCGGTCCGGCTGACGGGCCCAGGCCCCCGGCACCCGGGCTGAGCGGTTCGGCCGAGGGGCTCGGGGCGACGAGCCCCATGAGGGCCGGCTGAACGGCGCGGCCCGGCTGCGCGCGGCCGCCGCTATGGGGGCGCGCGGCCCGGCGCCGGCCGCGGGTTCGTCAATCACCCGTGGTCGCCGCCCTGTTCAGCGTGGAGCCACCGTGCGGCCCTCAGGCCCGCGCGTCGCGCCCTACGTGCACCACCACAGGAAGCGGTCGCAGGTGTGGGTCGGGGTGGGCGTGGGGTCCGGCTGAGGGGGCGGCGGGGCGGGGTCGCTCGTCGGGGGGTCCGCGGGCTCGGGCTCCTCCGGGGTCGCGGGGTCCGGTGCGCCCGGCCGGTCCGCACTCCGGCCCGTGTCGCTCTGCGCCGGCGCCTCGGCCGACTGCCGGGGGCTGCTCGTGTCGCTCGCGTCCGGTTCCGGTTCGTCGTCCTTCGCGGAGGCCGAGGGAGAGGCCGACTTCGAGGCGTCCGGCGTGGCCGTGTCCGTGGTGGTCCCCGGCGCGTCGTCAGCCGGCCCGGCCGTCCCGCCGGTGTCCGAGGGGGACGCGTCGTCCTCGGACACGTCGTCGCCGACCGCGGCCGGCTCCTGGCTGGAGAAGCCCGGCAGGCCCGGCGCGTCCACGCCGAGTTCGGCCAGGCTCAGACCGCCGCCCGCCAGGACGAAGCCGACGGCCGTCAGCAGGATGCGGCGGCGGCGCCTGCGGTGGACCGCGGCCTTGCGGTCCCGCCGGCTCGCACTCCCACCCCCCGCACTCTCCGCGTCCTCGGCGTCCTCGGCGTCGTCCTCGACGTCCCCGTCGTCCGCCCCGCCCTCGGCTGCTCCGCCCCGGCCGCGCGAGCGGCGCCGCCCGGACCGCCCCTCGGGCTCGGCACGGCCGTCGTCACCGTCGTCACCCTCGCCCTCGTTGTCCCGATCGCGCTCAGCGCGCCCCTCGTCGGGGTGGAACTCCCCACTCTTCTGCGGGACTTGGGTGGCAGCGGATTCCGCACTCACCCCGGGGTCCTCCGCGTTCGCGGGACGTGACTCCACTGGGGTGCCGCACCCCGGGCAGGCGAGGGCGCCGTTCAGGTGCCGTCGGCACGGGTGGCAGTAGTTCATGACGCGGGAAGAGTAAGTTCCGGATGGGCGCGGTTCCTAGCCACCCCTGTGAAGGTTCTGTGCGGGATCGAAAAAGTGACCGACAGGCCCGCCAAAACCGTTATCTGTCGGACCCATTGACACCCTCACCACACCATCTTTACTGTCGCGCCAGCATTTCGAACGTCTGACGAAATATCGAACACCGATGACAACGACGACAGCGATGTCGAGCAGCTGAGGGGCGGGCACCGTGCGCATCACCGGAATCAGCACCCATGTGGTCGGGACGCCGTGGCGCAACCTGACCTACGTCCAGGTGCACACCGACGAGGGCATCACGGGGGTCGGCGAGACCCGGATGCTGGGCCACACCGACGCTCTGATCGGCTACTTGAGGGAGGCCGAGGCCAACCACATCCTCGGCTCGGACCCGTTCGCCGCCGAGGACCTCGTCCGCCGGATGAAGTACGGCGACTTCGGCCGCGCCGGTGAGATCGTGATGTCCGGCATCGCGGTCGTGGAGATGGCCTGCTGGGACATCAAGGGCAAGGCGCTCGGCGTCCCCGTGTGGCAGCTGCTCGGCGGCAAGGTCACCGACCGGGTGAAGGCGTACGCCAACGGCTGGTACACCACCGAGCGCACCCCGGAGGCGTACCACAAGGCCGCGCAGGGGGTCGTGGAGCGCGGTTACCGGGCGCTCAAGATCGACCCCTTCGGCACCGGGCACTTCGAACTCGACCACGAGGGGACCCTGTACGCCGTCTCGCTCATCGAGGCCGTACGGGACGCCATCGGCCCCGGCACCGAGCTGATGCTGGAGATGCACGGCCGCTTCTCCCCCGCCACCGCCGTCCGGCTGGCCAGGGAGATGGCGCCCTTCGCCCCGGCCTGGCTGGAGGAGCCGGTGCCGCCGGAGAACCTGAAGGCGCTGCGGAAGGTCGCCGCCAAGGTCGACATCCCGGTCGCCACCGGCGAGCGCATCCACGACCGGATCGAGTTCCGCGAGCTCTTCGACGACCAGTCCGCCGACATCATCCAGCCGGACGTCGGCCACATCGGCGGCATCTGGGAGACCCGGAAGCTGGCCGCGACCGCCGAGACGCACTACATGCTCGTCGCCCCGCACAACGTCGGCGGGTCCGTACTCACCGCCGCGTCGCTCCAAGTGGGCTTCGCCACACCGAACTTCAAGATCCTGGAGCACTTCAACGACTTCGCCGACGCGGAGATCAAGAAGGTGGTCAGGGGCGCGCCCCGGGTGAATCCGGAGGACGGCTGCTTCCACCTCTCCGACGCGCCCGGTCTCGGCGTCGAGCTGGATGTCGACGCGGCGGCCGAATTCCCCCAGCAGCAGGCCCGGTTCGACCTGTGGGCCGAGGGCTGGGAGCAGCGCAGGCCGAAGGGGACGAAGTGAGTACCGAGGTCGTCGTCGAGGCCCCGGGCGCGCACCGGATCGCCGGGCACACGCCGCGCGACCCGGGGCCGGGCGAGGCGCTGGTCGCCGTGCACGCCGTGGGGATCTGCGGCAGCGACCGCGAGGTGTACCAGGGCAACCGGCCCGAGGGGTACGTGCGTTACCCGCTGACGCCTGGCCACGAGTGGTCCGGGACGGTCCGGCGGGTGGGCGCCGGGGTGCCCGGCCCTCTCGTGGGCCGCAAGGTCGTCGGCGAGGGTTTCCGCAACTGCCAGGTGTGCGACCGCTGCCACGCGGGCGAGACGACCCTGTGCACGGCGGGGTACGAGGAGACCGGCTTCACCCGGCCCGGCGCGATGGCCACCACGCTGACGCTGCCGGCCCGGCTGCTGCACGTGCTGCCCGAGGACGCCGACCTCACCGCCGCCGCGCTGCTGGAGCCGGCCGCCTGTGTCGCGGCCGCCGCGCTGAAGGCGGACGCCCGGCCGGGCGAGCGGGTCGCCGTGGTCGGCACCGGCACGCTCGGGATGTTCGCCGTGCAGTTCCTCAAGGCCCTCTCCCCGGCCGAGCTGATGGTCGTCGGCACACGCGACGACCGCGAGGCCCTGGCCCGGCGGTTCGGCGCCACCGGCTTCTCCACCAAGGACCGGCGGCTGCCCGGCGGCTTCGACGTGGTGATCGAGACGGCCGGGTCCGCGGACGCGGCGCGCACCGCCGCCGGGCTGCTCAGACGCGGTGGGCGGCTGGTCCTGACGGGCATCCCGGCCCCGGGTGCCGAGGGACTGGACCCGACCGACCTCGTCGTACGGCAGCTGGAGGTGCACACCGTCTTCGGGGCGCCGCCGGACGCCTGGGCGCACACGGTGCGGGTGTTCGCGGCCGGGCTGCTCGATCCGCTCCCGCTCGTCACCCACGAGCTCCCGCTCGCCGAGTTCCCGCACGCCATCGAGCTGGTGGGGGCGGGCGATCCGAAGGTGGGCAAGGTGCTGCTCCGCCCGTGACCGGTGTGCCGCTCACGGCGTGATCCAAAGGGCGCCGCGAGCGCACACCGGGCCCGCGTCACCGCCGGCCCCGTGCACGGCCCGCCATCCCCGGAGCCACGAACCTTGTCCGAGATACCGAACACGAAGGACAGCCTGTGACCGACGCTTCCGCCACGGCCGCCCGCAGACCCGCTGAGCAGACGCTCACCGCACTGGGCCTCGGCGCCCCCGCCCTCGACCCCGCCGACACCTCGCCGCACGCCTTCCCCGGCGGCGGCCGCTGGCGCACGGAGATCCCCTCGTGCGAGGGCCCGGAGGCGCTGGCGGTGGTCCTCGACGAGGCCGCACGGCTCGATGTGCCGATCCACCGGATCAGCCAGGGCAGCGGCGTGTGGATGCTGACCGACGCCGAGATCGGCGAGATGGTCGACGCGAGTACCGCACACGGCGTCGAACTGTGCCTGTTCACCGGCCCGCGCGGCACCTGGGACACCGGTGGCTCGGTGCGCTCCGACTCACGCGGGGCGGGGCTGCGCGCCCGTGGCCACGACGCGGTCGCCGGGTGCGTCGAGGACGCCGTCCGGGCCACGGAGCTGGGCGTGCGCTGTCTGCTGGTGGCCGACGAGGGGGTGCTGTGGACGCTGCACCGGGCGCGTACGACGGGTCTGATCCCGGCCGACACCACCCTGAAGGTGTCCGCGCTGATCGGACCGGTGAACCCGGCGTCGTACGCCGTCTTCGAGCGTCTGGGCGCCGACTCCGTGAACGTGCCCAGCGATCTGACGCTCCATCACCTCACCGAGATCCGGCGGGTGTCGGGCGCCCCGATGGACATGTACATCGAGGCGCCCGACGACCTCGGCGGCTATGTGCGGATGTACGAGGTCGCCGAGCTGATCCGGCGCGGCGCACCGCTCTACCTGAAGTTCGGCCTGTCCAAGGCGCCCGGCATCTACCCGTACGGACACCACCTGCGGGAGCTCACCCTGGCCACGGCCCGGGAACGGGTGCGGCGCGGCCGGCTCGCCCTGGACCTGCTCGCCCGCCACGGCGCCGCCGGTGACATGGCGCCGCTCGGCTCCCGGCTGCCGGGCCCGCTCCACCGCTTCCCCACCGGCGCCTGACGGACGCCGCGAGCACCACCCCACGCCCCACACCGACCAGACGGACAAGG
Organism: Streptomyces sp. NPDC087787; assembly: GCF_044743035.1. NCBI lineage: Bacteria > Bacillati > Actinomycetota > Actinomycetes > Kitasatosporales > Streptomycetaceae > Streptomyces > Streptomyces sp. NPDC087787. Next base: position 177,017 of record NZ_JBIUVQ010000001.1, on the reverse strand, counting down.
ACTGATCACCATGCGCAACCGCAGAGCCGCCCTCGCCGCCACGGCCGCAGCCGCGTCCCTCGCCCTGACCCTGTCCGCCTGCGGGCAGAACAGCGAGGGCGGCAGCAAGGAGAAGTCGGGCAGCACCAAGGGCGCCACCATCGGCGTCGCGATGCCGACGAAGTCCTCCGAGCGGTGGATCTCCGACGGCGACAACGTCGTCAAGGACCTCCAGGCCAAGGGCTACCGGACCAAGCTGGTCTTCGGCGAGGACAACCCCGACACCCAGGTCTCGCAGATCGAGAACCTGATCACCCAGGGCGTCAAGGGCCTGATCGTCGCCGCCATCGACAACAAGTCGCTGAACAACGTCCTCCAGGAGGCGGCCGACGCCGGCATCCCGGTCATCGCCTACGACCGGCTGATCCTCGGCACGGAGCACGTCGACTACTACGCCTCCTTCGACAACGAGAAGGTCGGCCGGCTCCAGGCCGGCTACATCGTCGACAAGCTCGGCCTCAAGGACGGCAAGGGCCCGTTCAACATCGAGCTGTTCGCCGGCTCCAACGACGACAACAACACCAAGTACTTCTTCAACGGCGCGATGAGCGTCCTGAAGCCGTACCTGGACAGCGGCAAGCTGAAGGTGAGGTCCGGCCAGACGCAGCTCACCAAGGTCACCACCCTGCGCTGGGACGGCGCGACCGCGCAGCGGCGCATGGACGACATCCTCACCTCCTCCTACAAGAGCGGCCGGGTCGACGCGGTGCTCTCGCCCTACGACGGCATCTCCATCGGCATCCTCTCCGCGCTGAAGTCGGACGGCTACGGGTCGGGGAGCAAGCCGCTGCCCGTCGTCACCGGTCAGGACGCCGAGCTGGCCTCGGTGAAGTCGATCATCGCGGGCGAGCAGACGCAGACCGTCTACAAGGACACCCGCAAGCTCGCCGAGGTCGCCTCGGCGATGGTCGACGACTCACTGAAGGGCAGGAAGCCTGAGGTCAACGACACCAAGACCTACGACAACGGCTCGAAGGTGGTGCCCGCCTACCTGCTGCAGCCGGTGAGCGTCGACAAGAGCAACTACGAGGAGGTCCTGGTCAAGGGCGGCTACTACACCGACGCCGAGCTGAACAAGTAGCCGGGGAAGCGACCGCCGCATCCACCGACCCCAACCGACTGGAAGGCACGACCATGGCGGGACCCGTCCTGGAAATGCGCTCGATCGGCAAGACCTTTCCCGGTGTCAAAGCGCTGTCGGACGTCACGCTGACGGTTCGCCAGGGCGAGGTGCACGCCATCTGCGGGGAGAACGGCGCCGGCAAGTCCACCCTGATGAAGGTGCTCTCCGGCGTCCATCCGCACGGGAGTTACGAGGGCGAGATCCTCTTCGAGCAGGAGGTCTGCCGTTTCAAGGACATCAGGGCCAGCGAACGGCGCGGCATCGTCATCATCCACCAGGAGCTGGCGCTGGTGCCGTACCTGTCCATCGCGGAGAACATCTTCCTCGGCAACGAACACGCCACGCGCGGGTTCATCAACTGGAACGACACCCTCCGGCACGCCACCGCACTGCTGCGCCGCGTCGGTCTCGACGAGCACCCCGAGACCCGGGTCGCCGACATCGGCGTCGGCAAGCAGCAGCTCGTGGAGATCGCCAAGGCCCTGTCGAAGTCCGTGAAGCTGCTCATCCTGGACGAGCCGACGGCGGCCCTGAACGACGAGGACAGCGGCAAACTCCTGCGACTGATCCTTGAGTTGAAGGAACAGGGCATCACCTCGATCATCATCTCCCACAAGCTCAACGAGATTCGCGGCGTCGCCGACTCGGTGACGATCCTGCGCGACGGCCACACCATCGAGACCCTGGACGTGAAGGCGGCCGGCACCACCGAGGAGCGGATCATCGCCGGCATGGTCGGCCGCGACCTCGACCACCGCTTCCCCGAACGCACCCCGCACCAGCCCCAGGAGGGCGCGGCTCCGGCCCTGGAGATCCGGGGCTGGACCGTGTTCCACCCGATCGACCGGCAGCGCCGGGTCGTCGACGACGTCTCGGTCCAGGTGCGGCGCGGCGAGATCGTCGGCATCGCGGGCCTGATGGGCGCCGGCCGCACCGAACTGGCGATGAGCGTCTTCGGCCGCGCCTACGGCCGGTACGCGGCCGGCACGGTCCTCAAGGACGGCCGGGAGATCCGCACCAGGACCGTCGCGGAGGCGGTCGGGCACGGCATCGCCTACGTCACCGAGGACCGCAAGCACTACGGCCTGAACCTCATGGACACCGTCCACCGGAACATCTCGCTGACCGCGCTGAGCAAGGTGGCCCGGCGGGGTGTGGTGGACGAGCACGAGGAGCAGCGGGTCGCCGAGGCATTCCGGACGTCCATGAACATCAAGGCGCCGACCGTCTTCGAGCCGGTGGGCAGACTGTCCGGCGGCAACCAGCAGAAGGTCGTCCTCAGCAAGTGGATCTTCGCCGGTCCTGAGGTGCTGATCCTGGACGAGCCCACGCGCGGCATCGACGTGGGCGCCAAGTACGAGATCTACACGGTCATCAACCAGTTGGCCGCCCAGGGCAAGGCGGTCGTCTTCATCTCCTCCGAACTGCCGGAACTGCTCGGCATGTGCGACCGCATCTACACGATGGCCGCGGGGCGGCTGACCGGTGAGGTGCCGCGGGCGGAGGCCACCCAGGAAGTGCTGATGCGCCACATGACGAAGAACACGAAGGACGAAGAGGTGACGGGATGAGCACGGACGTGACCGCCCAGACCCCGGCCCCCGCGCCACCGGAGCGCGGCGCGGCGGCCACCGGCCGCGGTCTGCTGGGGCTGGTGCTGAACGGCCTGCGCCGCAACATGCGGCAGTACGGCATGCTGATCGCGCTCGGGCTGATCGTCGTCCTGTTCGAGATCTGGACAGGCGGGGACCTGCTGCTGCCGCGCAACGTCTCCAACCTGGTGCTCCAGAACAGCTACATCCTGATCCTGGCCATCGGCATGATGATGGTGATCATCGCGGGACACATCGACCTGTCGGTCGGCTCGCTGACCGCGTTCGTCGGCGCGGTGGCCGCGGCCCTGACGGTCAGCCACCAGGTGCCGTGGCCCGTCGCGGTGGGCCTGTGCCTGCTGGTGGGGGCGGCCGCGGGCTCGCTGCAAGGGTTCATGATCGCGTATCTGGGCATACCGTCGTTCATCGTCACCCTCGCCGGGATGCTGCTCTTCCGCGGTCTGACGGAGATCCTGCTCAAGGGCCAGACCCTCGGCCCGTTCCCGGGCGGGCTGCAGAAGATGGGCAACGGGTTCCTGCCCGAGGTCGGACCGAGCACCAACTACCACAACCTCACCCTGCTCCTCGGCCTCGTCCTGATCGCCTCCGTGGTGTGGCAGGAGGTGCGCGACCGGCGCCGGCAGCAGGAGTTCTCCCTCGACGTGCTGCCCGCGCGGCTCTTCGCGCTCAAGCTCGTCGCCCTCGTCGCCGCCGTCCTGGTCGTCACGCTGCTGCTCGCCAGCTACAAGGGCGCGCCGATCGTGCTGATCGTCCTCGGCGTGCTGGTGGTCGGCTACGGCTATGTGATGCGCAACGCCGTCTTCGGCCGCCACATCTACGCCATCGGTGGCAACCTGCCCGCCGCGAAGCTGTCCGGCGTCAAGGACAGGAGGGTCACCTTCCAGGTGTTCCTGAACATGGGCGTGCTCGCGGCCCTGGCGGGACTGGTGGTGGCCGCCCGCCTGAACGCGGCCTCTCCGAAGGCCGGCGTGAACTACGAACTGGAGGCCATCGCCTCGTCGTTCATCGGTGGGGCGTCCATGAGCGGCGGTGTCGGAACCGTGCTCGGCGCGATCATCGGCGGGCTCGTCCTCGGCGTGCTGAACAACGGCATGAACCTGCTCAGCGTCGGCACCGACTGGCAGCAGGTCATCAAGGGGCTGGCGCTGCTGGCGGCGGTCGGGTTCGACGTGTGGAACAAGCGCAGGTCCGGTTCGTAGGCCGGCTCGCGCCGCACCCGCGCGGGGCGCACGGCTACCCGGAAACCACACTTCCCACACATGAGTTGAACAACGACGCCTCCGTCGCCGTATCCATGAACGGCCCGCGCTCCCCCGCGCGGGCCACCCCAGAACGACGGACCCGGCCGCCCCCACCGGGCCCGCCCCATATGGAGGTTCCATGGCCGACAACGTCACCTCGCTGTTCCGCAGCACCGCGGCGCACAGTCCGTCGATGGCGGCGCTGACGCGGGAGGGCGGCGACGCGGCCGGGCCGGTGGACTTCTGCATTCCGTGCAATCCCTACTTCCCCACGCCCGACATGTTCCAGGACATGGCGGCACGGCTGCGCGAGATCGTCACGTACTACCCGTCCAGCGCCGACACGATCACGGCCGAGCTGTGCGACCTGCTCCAGCTGCCGCCGCAGTGCGTGGCGATGGGCAACGGCTCGACCGAGCTGATCACCTGGATCGACCACCTGCTGGTGCGCGAGTCCCTGGCCGTCCCCGTCCCCACCTTCGGCCGCTGGACCGACCAGCCCATGGAGACCGGCAAGCGGGTCGACATGTTCCCGCTCCAGGAGTCCAGCGGTTTCGCCCTGGACCTGGCGCAGTACACCGAGTTCATCCGGGCGCGGGGGACCAGGGTCGCCGTCGTCTGCAACCCCAACAACCCCGACGGCGGCTTCGTGCCCAAGCACGCCATGGTGCAGTTCATGGACTCCCTGGCCGATCTGGACCTGGTGGTGATCGACGAGTCGTTCCTGGAGTTCGCCGACGCCGAGGCCGAGCCGAGCGTGGTGCAGGAGGCCATGCTGCGCCCGAACGTGGTCGTGCTGCGCAGCCTGGGCAAGAACTTCGGCCTGCACGGAATCCGCTTCGGGTACCTGGTCGCCAACCCGGCGCTGGCGGGCAAGATCCGCTCGATGCTGCCGAAGTGGAACCTCAACTCCTTCGCCGAGCACGTGGTGTTCATGCTCAAGGAGCACGGCACGGAGTACCGGCAGAGCCTTCAGCAGGTGCGCCGCGACCGGATGGAGATGGCCGCCCATCTCTCGGCGCTGCCCGGTCTGACGGTCTACCCGTCCCAGGGCAACTTCCTCTTCGTGCGCCTTCCCGTGGGCGCCGAGGGCACCGTGGTACGGGACCGGCTGCTCACCGAGCACCGGATCCTGGTTCGCGAGTGCGGCAACAAGATCGGCTCCTCCAGCCGCTTCCTGCGGCTCGTGGTGCGCCCCGAGGTGGACGTGCGTCGTCTCGTGTCCGCCTTGGAACAGGTGCTCTACGGCAGCAGGAAGGGAGCCGCCGTACCCGAGCTGGGGACAGGGACCAACTACAGCTCGGGTACGGCGGCGGTGGACCGGCTGGTCAGCGAGACCAACGGAGGCGGCATGCGAATACCGGCCGCCGTGACCGCCGCCGTAGCGGGCCCCGCCCCGGCAATGGCCGCCCCGGCCCCCGGCATGGCGATGCCGCTCCCCGCCACGGCGTCGGCTGCCCCGGCCCCGCAGCCGCCCGTCCCCGCCGCGCCCCTGCCGCCGGTCCCCGCACCGGCCCCGATGCAGCCCCTGGCACCACCGGCGCAGCAGGCCCCGCCCCCCGTCCCTGGACCCACCCCGCCGGGCGTCCCGGCCCGCGGTGGCCTCACCGCCGCCCAGGTGCGCGGCATGACCGCCCCGCCCCCCGAGGGCCCCGGCCTCACCCCGGCCCCGGCGGCCGGCTGGCCCAGCCCCCAGAACTGGCCCAACGCGGCAGGCATGAACCAGGCCGGATGACGACCGGGGCCGGGAACGGCATCCCCCGGCCCCGGCCACCGCGCCCCGACCTGCCGGACACCCGGCCCGCGATGGCCCTCCACGACCCCTGACCCCGGCCACCGGCCGACCCACCCCCCAGAACCGGCCCAACGCAGCAGGCAGGCCCTGACCCCACCCTCCGGCGGTCCGCCCAAGAACCGGCCGAGCGCGGCGCGGCTGAACCGGGGGCGGCGGCTCCGGCGCGGCCGCGGGGGCTCCGGGGTGCCCCGCGGCCGCGCCAAGTCGTGTGCGCGTGCGTGGGGCGGGTGGGTTCCGTGGAGAATGACGGGATCCGCGCCCGTAAGATCGCCCCCCGGAGGCACACCCTTGGCGCTCAGCAGACGTTCATTCAGCGCCCTCGCGAGCACCGCCGCGCTCGGACTGGCCCTGAGCGGCAGCGGCGGCCCGGGGGCGCCGTCGGCCTTCGCCGCGCGCTCCGTGCCCACGGGCCCGCCACCGCCCCCGCCGAGCGCCGACGGACGGCGGCACAGCGTCGGTTTCGACTCGTACTCGCTGCTGGTCGACGGCCGGCGGCTGGTGCTGTGGTCGGGTGAGATGCATCCCTTCCGGCTGCCGAGCCCGGCCCTGTGGCGGGACGTGCTCCAGAAGATGCGCGCGTACGGCTTCAACGCCGTCAGCGTCTACGTGGCCTGGAACTACCACTCCCCCGCCCCGGGACGGTACGACTTCACCGGGGTGCGGGATCTGGACCTGTTCCTGCGCATGGCCGCCGAGACCGGCCTCTACGTCATCCTGCGCCCGGGCCCCTACATCAACGCCGAGGTCGACGGCGGCGGCTTCCCCGGCTGGCTCACCGCCACCGAGGGCACCGCGCGGACCGCCGACCCGACGTACCTGAGGCACGTCGACGAGTGGCTGAGCCACGTCGACGCCATTGCCGTCCGGCATCTGTTCACCCGGGGCAGGGGCACCGTCCTGCTCTACCAGATCGAGAACGAGTACGACGCCCACGTGGACGAGCCGACCGGGCGCGCCTACATGTCACACCTGTACAAGAAGGTGCGCTCCGACGGCATCGACGTGCCCCTCTTCCACAACGACAAGGGCAGGAACGGCCACTGGACGCCCGGCTCGTTCGACACCGGCGGCGAGAAGCGGGGATGGCTGTACGGGTTCGACGGGTACCCCTCGCCGTCCCGGACCCCGCCCGACTGGGGACGCTTCGGCAGCGGCGGGAAGACCGGCGGGGCGAGCGCCAGTCCCCGTACGCCCGGGTTCATGCCCGAGTCCGGCGGCGGCTGGTTCGATCCGTGGGGCGGTGCCTGGTCCCGGGGCAAGGGGTACGCGGAGTCGCGGCGCACCCGGGACGCGGCGTACGAGCGGCGCTTCTACCTGACCCACCTCGCCAACGGCATCACCGTCCACAACGTGTACATGGCCTTCGGCGGCACCTCCTGGGGCTGGCTGCCCGCGCCGGTCGTCTACACGTCGTACGACTACGGGGCCGCCCTGGACGAGGGCCGCCTGCCCACCGACAAGCTGGTGCCGATGCACCAGATCGGGCACATGCTCCAGCGCGTTCCCGACTTCGCCCGGCTGGACCGCGCGGCCGACGTGAAGGTGCGCGGGCTGACGACGTACCACCTGAGGAACCCGGACACCGGCTCCCACGTCTACGTCCTGCGCAACGACGGCGACCAGGAGGTGTCCTCGACGCTGCGCGCGGCCGGCGCCGACCTGCCGGTGACCGTGCCGGCCCGGGACGCCCGGCTGATGGTCACCGGGCTGACGCTGGGGCAGCGGAAGGTGCGGTACTCCACCGCGCAGCCGATGCTGTTCCTCAACGCGGGACGGCAGGACGTCGCCGTGTTCTGCGGGCCGCAGGGCGAACTGGCGCGTGTGGTCCTCGAGGCCGCCGAGGAGCCGCTGGTGACCCGGATGAGCCAGCAGGCCGCGTACGCCTACGACCGGGGCCTGCTGCGGCTGACCGTCCCGCTCGGCGCCGGCGGGCTGATCGGGGTCCGGGTGGAGGGCGACGGGAACGGCCGCCCGCTGCTGCTGCTGTTCGCCGACGAGGCGACCTCGACGCGCCTGTGGCCGTACGACACCCCGTCGGGCTCCCTGCTGGTCCACGGCCCCGCGCTGCTGCGCACCGCCACCGTGCGCGGTTCCACGGTGCACCTCACCGGTGACACCGTCGGGGAGACCGGTCTGGAGATGTGGGGGCCGCGCGGCATCGACAGCGTGACGTGGAACGGCCGCGCGGTGCCGGTGTCGGCCACCGGCTCGGAGAGCGTGCGGGCGGCCGCCCCGCTGCCGGGCGTGCCCGAGGTGGCGTTGCCCGCGCTCGGCGACTGGCGGATGCGCGCCGAGAACCCCGAATCCGGGCCGGGCTTCGACGACTCGGCGTGGAAGCCCGCCGACCGGACGTCCTCGTACAGCACGACTCCCGTGCCGAAGGGGCAGCCGGTGCTCTTCGCCGACGACTACGGCTTCCATTACGGGGACGTCTGGTACCGCGGCACGTTCACGGACGCCACCGGCGTCGAATCGGTCTCCCTCTCCTACGCCGCCGGCACGCAGGGACTGCTGATGGCCTGGCTGGACGGTGAGCCGCTGGGCACCCACCGGCTGCCGGTGCCCGACAACAGCACGATCCGGCAGGGCAGTTGGTCGGACACGGCGGTCTTCCCGGTGCGCGGGGCGCGGCGCGGGCCAGGCCGGCACGTGCTGTCGGTCCTGGTGCGGCGGATGCAGCACGACCAGGACGGCTCCGCGCGCGACACGCACAAGGCGGCGCGCGGCCTGACGGCGGTCGCCTTCAAGGGGGGCGCGCCGAAGGTGCGGTGGCGGATCCAGGGCGAGGCCGCGCCGGACCCGGTGCGGGGGCCGCTGAACAACGGCGGGCTGTACGGGGAGCGGGAGGGCTGGCATCTGCCGGGCTTCGCGGACCGCGACTGGGAGCCGGTCGCGTTCCCGCGCGCGGCGCGGCGGCAGGGGGTGACCTGGTACCGGACCACGTTCCGGCTGGCCGTGGAGCAGGGCGTGGACGCCTCGATCGGGCTCACCCTGGACGACGACCGGTACCGCTCCTACCGTGCGCAGATCTTCCTCAACGGCTGGAACTTGGGCCAGTACATCAACGATGTGGGTCCGCAGCACACGTTCGTCCTGCCGAACGGGATCCTGCGCACGCGGGGCACCAACACCCTTGCCCTGGCGGTGCTGTCGGAGTTCACCACACTGTCGGGTCCGGGGCAGGTGCGGCTGACGCTGCTGGGCGCGGCGGCCGGCGGGGTGCCGGTGACGCCGCTGCCCTCGCCGGGGCGGTGACCGGACGGGTTCCCGTCCCGTCCCCGGCGGGTGCGCGTGGCGCGGACGGCGGCGGTCGTTTCCGGTCGCACGACGGTCGTCGGATCGCATGACGCGGGCAACTCCGGCCGCGTAGGCTCGGACGGCCCCCGTGACGGGGGCCGGAAGGGGTGTGGCGATGGACTCCGCGGGCGGGCCGGTCCGCCTCGCCCGATGATGTGGGCAGGCCTGGGAGATGCGCGGGGGAACGTGGTGCGTAGGAAGAGGGAGATGCGCCGGCTCGCCGACGCGCTCATCGACCCGATCCAGGTGCCCGTGCCCGCCGACCCGGAGGTGCTGCTGGCCGCGCTCGTCGACTCCGTCAGCGCCTGGCGGGGCCGCCGGGTCGTCGTCCGGCGTGAGGTGTTCCCGCCGCACACCGCCAGCGGACTGTGGCTGGAGGGCGAGACCCAGGACGTGGTCGTCGTCGACCAGCGGGCCGCCGTGTGGCACCAGATCGTGATCTTCTGCCACGAGGTGTGGCACATGAGCCGGCGGCAGAGCGACGCGGACGCCGCACCGGCCGCGGGCCCGCCCCGGCCGGTCGCTGCGCGCACCGACTTCAGCCTGGCCGACGAGCAGGAGGCCGACCGGTTCGGCATGTTGATGGGCCGTCGGCTGCGGACCTGGCTGGAGGCGCCGGCGGATCCGGTTCGCGCGGAGGGCCCCGAGCACGGCCAGGACCTCGCCGGACGGATCGGGGCGGCGCTCAACTACCGGGGGATTCGGGGCGGATGAGCGGCCTGATCAACTACGTGAGCTGCGGTGTGCTGTGGCTGGGTCTGGCGGTGAAGGCGCCGGATCTGGCCCGTCACCGCGGCGATCCGTATCTGCGCGCGATCTGCGCGGTGCTGGGTCTGGCCGGCTTCTGCTTCCTGCTCGGGGCCCCGCCGACGGTCGGCGCGATCAACCGGCTCAGCGGTGTGCCCAACCTCGCCGCGCCGCTGACGTACGCGTCGATCACCGCCTACAGCGCGGCCTCCCAGGTCCTCGTCGTCCACTGGCGGGGCGGCGAGCGCGTGCACCGGGTGGCCCGGTGCTGGATCGTGGCCTACACGCTGGTGCTCGTCGGCATCGCCGCCATGTTCGCGCTCGGTGAGGCGCCGGTGGAGCGGCGTACCGACCTGGACACCTACTACGCGACGACGCCGTTCCTCGCCGAGATGATCGTGCTGTACCTGGTGGGGCACCTCTGCGCCGTCAGCGTCACCGCGGTGTCCGCGCTGCGCTGGGCCCGCGACGTGGCCGGCTGGCTGCGGGCGGGTCTTGTGGTCCTGGGGGTGGGGTCGCTGTGCGGCGGCGGATACAGCGTGACCAAGCTCGTCGCCGTGGTCGCCCGCTGGTGCGGGCGGGACTGGTCGGGCCTCAGCACGACCGTCTCGCCCGCCGTCGCCGGGCTGGGCGCGCTGCTGACGTCGGCGGGCATCCTGGTGCCGCTGGCGGGGCCCCGCCTCACCGAGTGGCGGCGGTCCCGGCTGGCGTACGCGCGGCTGGAACCGCTGGAGCGCGAGCTGGACGACCTGCTCACCCGCCGCTGCCTGCGGCTGCCGCGGCCGCGCTGGGCCACGCCCACCACGCGGCTGATGTGGCGCCAGACCAGCATCCACAACGCGTTGAGCTATCTGGACGCGTCCTTCGACCGGTCCCTGTACGAACGGACCCACGAGGCGGTGCTGGGGGCGACCGGGGACGCCGAGCGCGCCGAGGCCGCCGCGTGGGCGGCGGTCATCGCCGCCGCCGTACGCGAACCCGGCGCGCCGCTGCCCGGCGAGGCGGACCGCCTGACCGTACGGGTACCGGGCCCGGCCGCCCTGGTCCGCGTCGCGGACGCCCTGTCCGACCCTCCCCCCTCGACAACCCCCCGCATCCCCGCCGGCCCGACCCCCACGAGCACCCCATGACAGCCGCCCCGGCGTCACAACCGCCGCCGCAGGAACCCCCCGCAACCGCACCCATGTCCACGGCAGGGCGCTCGACGCCCCACCCTTCCGCCGAACCACGCACAGCCACCCGTACGGCAGCCGCCCGGGCAGCCGCCACGCGCCATGGGCGGAGGTGGCCGGTGTGAGTCTTGTCGTCTATCTGGCGGCCGGGATCTTCGGGCTCTCCGCCACCGTGTTGCTGCGCCGGCCGCGGACCGCGGTGCGGAACCCGCTGACCATGTCCACCTGCGCGGCGATCGTCCTCGGCTCGCTGGTGTTCGTCTGTTCGGCGCCGTTGACACTGGCCACCGTCAACGAGCTCACCGGCATCCCCAACTTCGGTGCCCCGCTGACCTACGGGATGCTCTCCGCGTACAGCTGCTCGCTGCTCATCCTGCTGATCAACTGGCGGGGCGGGCCGCGCGAGCGGGTGCGGCGGACGGTGCTGCGCAGCATCGCCGTCTACGCCCCGCTGATCGTCGCCATCGTCGTGCTGTTCGGCCTCGGCGACGCCCGTACCGAGCGGCTCACCGACCTGGACACCTACTACGCCAACACGCCGTACCTGCGCGAGATGATCCTGCTCTACCTGCTCGGGCACAGCGCAGCGACCCTGGCGGCGTGCGCGCTGTGCGTCAAGTGGAGCCGCGAGGTCACCGGGCTGCTGCGGGCCGGACTGCGGCTGATCCTGGCCGGCTCGGCGCTGGACGTGGTGGGCTTCCAGCTCACCAAGTACACGGCGGTCGCGGCCCGTTGGACGGGACACGACCTGGACGTGCTGTCCACGAAGGTCGCCCCGCCGATGGCCTCGCTCGCCGCGCTCCTGTGCTCGGCGGGCTTCGTGCTGCCCAGGCTGCTCCCGGCGGCCCTCGCGCAGGCGCGAGGCCTGCGCGACCACCGGCGGCTGGGCCCGCTGTGGTCGAGGGTGCGGTTCGTGTCCACGGCGCCCAAGCCGCCGAGCGCCTGGTGGCAGTTGCCGCTGGCGCGCCTGCAGTGGCGCGAGGTGTCCATCCACGACGCGTTGCTGGGCCTCGCCCCGTACTTCGACGACGCGGTCCGCGAGCGGGCGCTTGCCGGCGCCCGACGGGCGGGCCGCGGCGCGCACGAGGCGCGGATCGCGGCGGAGGCGGCGATGCTCGCCGACGCCGCGCGCCGTGCCGCCGCCCGCGAGGAGCCGCTTCCGGCGCCGAGCGGCTACCGCCTCCACGCCACGGAGGTGTCCGGAACCAGCGGTCTGGTGGAACTGGCGCAGGCGCTGGTCCGTACACCCTCCGAAACCGCCGTACGAGCGGGAACGGTGAGGACCACCCATGGCTGAGGCCATGGCCGACTCCGAGGAGCCCCATGCCCCGTAGAGCTGTCGTCATCGGTGCCGGACTGGCCGGCATGCTGGCCGCGGCGGTGCTGTCCGACGTCGTGGACGACGTGGTCGTGGTGGACCGCGACGACCTGCCCGAGGGCCCGGAGCACCGCAGAGGCCTGCCGCAGGGGCGCCACGCCCATCTGCTCATGGCCGGCGGCCTGGCCGCCATGGAGGAGCTGATGCCGGGCGGGAGCATCCGGCAGCGGCTGCTGGCCGCGGGCGCCCGGGAGATACCGCTGGGCCACGGCATGGTGGCCCTGACCCCCGAGGGCTGGCTGCGGCGCTGGCGGTACGACGGGCCGCGGATGCTGAGCTGCACCCGCGCCCTGCTGGACTTCACGGTCCGCTCCACCGTCCTCGCCCACACCGGGACGGTGATCCGCAAGGCGCAGGCGGTCGGCCTGGTGGGCGACGCGCGGCGCGTGCGCGGTGTGCGCGTCGCCACCCCCGCGGCGGAGGAGGTGCTGCCCGCGGACTTCGTGGTCGACGCGAGCGGGCGCGGGACCCGGGTGGTGACCTGGCTCGGGGAGCTCGGGATCTCCGGGGTGCGCGAACGCGGCGTGGACGCCGGGCTGGTCAACGCCACCCGCGTGTACCGCACGCCCGCCGGGGCCGAGCAGTTCCCGCTGACGATGGTGCAGGCCGACCCCTACGCGGGCCGCCCCGGCCGCAGCGGCATGGTGCTGCCGATCGAGGGCGACCGCTGGATGGTCAGCCTCGCCGGCTCACGGGGCGGCGAACCGCCGGCGGACCCCGACGGGTTCCTGCGCTACGCCCTCGATCTGCCGTCCCCCCTCGTCGGCCGGCTCGTCTCGGGCGCCGAGCCCCTCACCGACGTGCACATCAGCCGCAGCACCAGCAACGCGCGCCGCTACCTGGAGAAGCTGCCGCGGTGGCCGGAGGGCTTCGTGGCGCTGGGCGACGCGGTGGCCACCTACAACCCGGCCTACGGGCAGGGCATGTCGGTGGCCGCGCTCGGCGCCCGGCTGCTGCGCGACGAACTGCGCCGGTCCGGCCCGGACGCGCCCGGTCTCGCGCGCCGGGTGCAGCGCGGCGCCGCCCGGCCGGTCGACGCGGCCTGGGCGGCCGCGGTCGGCCAGGACGTCTGGTACCCGGACAGCCGCGGCGCCCGGCCCAAAGCCGCCGACCGCCTGGTCACCGCCTACAGCCGCCGTCTGACGCGGGCGGCCACCGGCTCCTACCGCGCCGCGGCCGCCCTGTGGGAGGTCACCAGCCTCCGCAGCGGCCCGGAGCGCCTCCTCCGCCCCGACACCCTCCTCGACGTCCTGAACGGCCCTCTGCTCCCGCCGCTGTCGGGCCCGCCGCTGACCCCGGCCGAACGCAAGATCCTTCAGGAGCTGGACCGGACGAGCGCCTGACCCGGCCCCCACCGACGAGCCCCGGGGAACGCGGCAGCCGGCCGGCGAGGTCAGCCCGCGAAGGCGGGCTGGGGCAGGCCCCGCCCCGCGTCGGGGACGACGAGGAGTGAGCCCGCCAGGGGGTGGGCGGCGGCCAGGCCCGTGCGGGCCGTGGTGACGTAGAGGTCGGTCAGGCCGGGGCCGGCGAAGGCGCAGGCGGTGGGGCGGGAGGTGGGGAGTGCGAGCACGCGGTCCAGAGTGCCGTCGGGGGTGTAGCGGCGGATCGCGCCGCCGTCCCACAGGGCCACCCAGACACAGCCGTCGGCATCGACCGTGAGGCCGTCCGGGAAGCCGGCGCCCTCCTCCACCTGGGCCAACGGCCGCCTGCCCGTGAGCCGTCGGCCGTCGAAGTCGAAGACGTCGACACGGCGGGTCGGCGAGTCGACGTAGTACATCAGGCGGCCGTCGGGGCTCCAGGCGGTGCCGTTGCTCACCGCCACGGCGGGCAGCACCGCCTCGGCCGTGCCGTCGCCGGTCAGGCGGGACAGGGTGCCGCCTTCCGGGGCCTCGTCGTAGCGCATGGTGCCGGCCCACAGGGAGCCGTCGGGTGCCACGGCGGCGTCGTTGCCGCGCCGGCCGGGAACCGGGTCGTGGTGCAGCCAGCGGAAGGCGCCGTCGGGGTCCACCAGACCCACACCGTCCCGGAGATTGAGCACGAGACCGCCGCCCGCGCGGGGTTTCGCCGCGCCCACGTGCTGCTCGGTCGTACGGACCGTGCACCGGCCCGAGGAGGGGTCGTAGGAGTGCACCCGGGAGGAGAGGATGTCGACCCAGAGCAGCCGCCCGGCCGCCGGGTCCCAGCTCGGGCCCTCGCCCAGCTCCGCCCGCGCGTGGACGGCGACCTCGTAGCCCGTCATGCCGCGCCCCGGTGGCCGAGGCGCTCGGACAGCCCGGCAGCGCCCTTCTCGACGAGCCGCTCCAGCTCCGCCCGCCGCTCCTCGCTCCAGCGGATCATGGGCACCGAGATGGACAGGGCCGCGACCACCTGCCCGGTACGGTCGCGTACCGGGGCGGCCACGCAACTGACGTCCGGGTTGGACTCGCGGCTCTCCACCGCCACGCCCCGCCGCCGGACCTCGCCCAGGGTCTCGCGCAGCGTGGCCGGGTCGGTGATGCTGTGCGGCGTCATCGCGACCAGTTCGGCGTCGTCCGGGATGCGCGCGCCGAGCTCCTCCTCGGGCAGGGAGGCGAGGAGCATCTTGCCGACCGAGGTGCAGTGCGCCGGGAGGCGGCGGCCGGCCGCGGAGACCATGCGCACCGCGTGCGTGGAGTCCACCTTGGCGATGTAGATGACGTCGGTGTCCTCCAGGATCGCCACGTGCACGGTCTCGTCGCAGGTCTCCGCGACCGAGCGGGCGACCGACTGGCCCTCGGCGGCGAGATCCAGCTGCTCCGCGTAGCGGCTGCCGAGCTGGTACGGGCGTACGCCCAGCCGGTAGCGTCCGGGCTGCCCGGTCACGGGGACGATGTACTGGCGGGCTGCGAGCGTGGTGACCAGCTCGTGCACCGTGGTGCGCGGCAGTCCCAGCCTGCGCACGATGTCGGGGGCGGAGAGCGTCCCGTCCCCGTCGAGGAAGAGCTCGAGTATGTCCAGAGCCCGGGTCACGGCAGGTACGAGGCGTCCCACGACCGGCCCCCTCCCTTGATACGCGCCTGATGTGCGCCTGTGCGATCCATGCCGTTCGAAATTTCAAAAGGCGGTCGGCATGACGAACACAGGCTAGTCAGAGCGCGATGCCCGGGCAATGGGCGAAAGGGCCGGGCGAGGCCGGGTGGGCGACGATGGACCGCATGACCACGCCCTCCGGACAGCGCCCCGCCGGCCCCTTCACCCCGCTGGACTTCCAGCTCGTGCTGCTGCGCCGCATGGCCGACCACAACCCGGAACTGGTGGAGGACGCCCGCCGTACGCTGGGCGTCTCCCGCGCGCGGATGCGCGAGGCCAACAAGCGCTGGCAGGCGATGGCCCGCTCGCCACGGGCCCGCTCGGCCGCGTCGCGGTACCGCTCGGTCCTCGGCGAGCCCGAGTCGGCGACCGTCCGTCGCATCGGCGATCTGGACTGCGAGGCGCGTACGTGGCCCGTCCCGCTCTGGCCCGACCTGCGCCTGGAGGTACTGGTCGCCCCGGACGGCCGGGTCTGGAACGAGTGGCTGGTGCGCGCCCCGGGCGCCGAGGGGCCGGGCCTGCGGACCGTGGCCGATCTGACCCCCTGGTCCTGCACGGTCGACGAGGCCGCCCGCGCCTTCGCCCCGGCCCGTCCCCTGGAGGGCACCGCCCCGACCCGCTGGGGCCTGGCGTTCCGGGCCCCGGACGGGGAGGGCGTCCCCCGGGAGGTCGTGGCCGAGTTCAGCTGGGGCCTGCTGCAGCGCACGCGCGTGAGCGAACAGCGGCTCAGCCGGCGGCGGCCAGGATCGCCTCCGTCACCGCCGCCACCGACTCCGGGTGCAGCCCGAGGAACAGGTTCGGCTCCACCAACTCCAGCTCCATGAGCCGGGGTTCGCCGTCCTCCCCGTCCACCAGGTCGACCCGGGCGAAGAGAAGCTCGGGAGCGCCGGGCACGGCGGCCAACGCGCTTTCGGCGACGGCGAGTTCGGCCGGAGTCGGGGTCCAGGGCGCGATACCCGGATGGGCCACCTTGCGCGCGTCGTAGGCGATGCCGGGGGCGAGGACGGCACCCTTGCGGCCCGCGTGCAGCAGGCGTCCGCCGAGGAACTGGAGCGCACGTTCCCCGCCCGCGTCGATGCGCCGCATGTACGGCTGCACCATGGCCGTGAGCCCCTCGGCGTGCATCCGCGCGAGCTGCCGTACGGCGGTGTCACGGTCGTCGGGCGTGTACCGGGCCGCGTACCGCGCGCCGGCCCCGGACGCCGGCTTGATCACGAACTCGTGGTCGCCGGGCAGGTCGACCGGGTCTCCGGGAGCCACGTACCGGGTCGGCACGACGGGCACCCCGGCCGCCCCGAGCTGCCCGAGGTACCGCTTGTCGACGTTCCACCGCACGACCTCGACGGGATTGGCCAGCCGTGTGGCCTTCGCGCACCGCCCGGCCCACTCCGTGAACTCCGGCACCCGCCAGCTGTAGTCCCAGGTCGACCGGATCACGGCGAGATCGAACCCGCCCCAGTCGGCCCCCGGGTCGTCCCACGCCACGGCCCGGGCCTCGGCCCCGGCCTGCTCCAGCGCCTCCACCAGCACCGGAAGGTCCCGGTCGGCGCTGATACCGGGCGCGGGCCGGCAGGTGACGAGCGCGATGCGGGGCACGGCTGCCTCCATCCTGGTGGACCCTCGTGGATCCCCGTACAGGGCTGCGAACAGTGACGGGCCCCGCAGGCTAACAACCGCCCGCGCCGGAGCGTACGGTCGCCCCTGATGCAGGAACCTCAGTCGCCGGCCCCCGGCCGGCCCGTACGAGAGTCGCAAGGAGTCCCCCACGTGTCCTCCCTCTTCCCCGCCCTGACGAAGGATCCCGGTGAGCGGCCCGCGCTGCGGTTCGGTGACCGGTCGCTGACGTACGCGGAACTCGCGGCGGCGGCCGGGGCGATCGCCGCCCGGGTGCGTGGCAGGTCGCGGGTCGCGGTGTGGGCGACTCCGGGGCTGGAGACGGCCGTCGGGGTCGTGGGCACGCTGCTGGCCGGGGTCGCCGCCGTACCGCTGAACCCGAGGTCGGGCGAGAAGGAGCTCGGGCACATCCTCACCGACAGCGCGCCGCCCGTGGTGCTCGCCGCACCCGGGGACGAACTGCCCGCCGCGCTTGCGGGGTTGGAGCGGCTCGATGTGGATGTGCGGGACGCGGGGCCCGTTCCGGAGGACGGGGCCGGCGAGGGCGACCCGGCCCTCGTCGTCTACACCTCCGGTACGACCGGTCCGCCCAAGGGCGCCGTCCTGCCCCGCCGGGCGCTCGCCGCCACCCTGGACGCGCTGGCCGACGCCTGGCAGTGGACGGGTGACGACGTGCTGGTGCACGGGCTGCCGCTGTTCCATGTGCACGGACTGGTGCTGGGCGTCCTCGGAGCGCTGCGGCGCGGCGGGGAGGTACGGCACCTGGGGCGGTTCACGACGGAGGGCGTGGCACGCGAGCTGAACGGCGGGGCGACCATGCTGTTCGGCGTGCCGACGATGTACCACCGGATCGCCGAGGCGCTGCCCGGCGACCCGGAGCTGGCGAAGGCCCTCGGCGGGGCCCGGCTGCTGGTCTCCGGGTCGGCCGCGCTGCCCGTGCACGACCACGAGCGGATCACGGCCGCGACCGGACGGCGGGTGATCGAGCGGTACGGGATGACCGAGACACTCATGCTGTGCTCGCCCCGGTGGACACCCCCGGACCCCCGGCCCAGCGTGCGGGCCGACGGCGAGTCCCGCGCCGGGACGGTCGGGGTGCCGCTGCCGGGCGTCGAGTTGCGGCTCGTGGAGGAGGACGGTAGGGAGATCGCGGCGTACGACGGGGAGACGGTCGGCGAGATCCAGGTGCGCGGGCCGAACCTGTTCACCGAGTACCTCAACCGGCCCGACGCGACGGCCGCCGCGTTCACCGCCGACGGCTTCTTCCGCACCGGCGACATGGCGGTGCGCGACCCCGACGGACAGGTCCGCATCGTCGGCCGCAAGGCCACCGACCTGATCAAGAGCGGCGGTTACAAGATCGGCGCGGGCGAGATCGAGAACGCGCTCCTGGAGCACCCGGAGGTGCGCGAGGCCGCCGTCACCGGGGAGCCCGACGACGATCTCGGTGAGCGGATCGTCGCCTGGATCGTCCCGGCCGATGCGCACCTCCCGCCGGGCTCCGAGGAGTTGGCCGATCACGTGGCCCGGCGCCTCGCCCCGCACAAGCGGCCCCGCGTCGTCCGGTTCCTCGACGCCCTGCCCCGCAACGACATGGGGAAGATCATGAAGCGGGCGCTGCCCCGGGAGTGAACGGCGGCCTGCGAAGGCCCAGTCCCCGCGGACCCCTCGCGAGACCAATCCGCGGCGGGGGCCGGTCATGTGTCCTGGTGCGCCGCTTCTTACGCGCGGCGCGCCGGAATGCACCCGTCCAGCGGCGACCCGCCCGGCCCCCTTGAACAGGCGCCCGCCGTGCCGCCCGAGCACGATGCCAGGGAGGCCTCCGTCCGGTGGCCTCCACGGTCCGCGCTCTCAGGAGGCTCCGCCATGCCCGCCACTCTGGAGCAGTTGCGCCGCTGCCACTTCGCCGTCGATCTGGGAGCGGCCCGGACCCGTGTCTACGTCAAGGGACCGGGGCTCGTCGTCGACCAGCCCTCCGTCGCGGCCGTGAACACCCGTAACGGGGCCCTGATCGCGGTCGGGGAGTTCGCGGAGCGGATGACGGGCCGCACCCCCGCGTACATCAGGGTCGTCCGCCCGGTCTCCGGCGGTACGGTCGTCGACATCGAGATGGCGCAGCGCATGCTGCGGCACCTGCTCGGCGACGGGATGCGCCGCACCCTGCGGCGCAAGGCGCCCCGGCTGCGGGCCGCCGCCTGCACGCCGCACGACGCCGATCCGCTCGCCCAGCGGGCCACGATCGAGACGCTCGTCGGGCTCGGCGCGCGCCGGGTGGAACTCGTCGACACGCTCATCGCCGCCGCCGTCGGCTGCGGGCTGCCCGTGGAGCGGGCCGAGGCCACCATGATCATGGTGTGCGGGGCCGCGGCCACCCAGGTGGCCGTCCTCTCGCTCGGCTCGATCGTCACCGCCGAGCGCATTCCCGTCGGCGGTGAGGCCGTTGACCAGGCCATCGTGCAACACCTGCGCCTGGCTCACGCGTTGACGCTGCCCAGCCAGTCCCTGCGGCCGCTCCAGATCGCCCTGTCCGGCAACGGGATCACCCCGTCGGGCCCGGCGTCCACCGAGATCCACGGGCGGGACGTGGCCACCGGGCTGGCCCGGTCCGTGCGGATCGACACCGCCGCCGTGAGGGAGGCCATCCAGACACCGCTGACCGCCGTCCTCGACGGCATCTACAAGGTGCTGCGCGTGTGCCCGCCGGATCTGGTGGCCGACCTCGCCGACCGCGGGATCATGATGGTCGGCGGTTCCGCGCTGCTGCCGGGCCTGGACCAGATGCTGCGCGAGGCGACCGGCATGCCGGTCCACATCGCCGAACGCCCCGACGTGTGCGCGATCCGGGGCCTGGGCGCGATGCTGGAGGGCGAGATCGAACCGATGGTCCTCAACCCACTGGGCGCATGACCGCGTTGCCCGCCCGACGCGCCGGCGCCCGGACGCCGTCGACCCACGCGGCGGTCGACCCGACTGAGTCGCAGGCGCGTTGAGACACCCCGCGGTCAACTGGTGAACCAGCAGCGGACGGTGGTGCCCTGCTCGTCCGTGTGCACGCGGACCAGGTCCGCGACGAGGTTGACCAGCAGCAGTCCGCGGCCGCCGCGCTGCTCGCGGGGGGCGGGGCGGCGGCCGGCCAGCGGATCGTCGAGGCGGCCCTTGTCCCGCACCTCGCACAGCACGCACCCGTCCTGCGCCCACACCCGCAGCTCGCCCGAACCGCCCGCGTGCACCACGCTGTTGGTGGTCAGCTCGGCCACGACCAGGGCCAGGTCCTCGAGCCGGGTGGCGGCGGGCCCCAGCCGTGCGCCCTCGGCGACGGCGACGTGCCGGACCTGCGAGAGCGTGTCCGCCGTGAAGTAGAACGACAACGCGTCCGGCACCGGCGGCAGGGGCTCGTTGTACCGGGCGACGACCTGCTCGGGGGCGTAGGCGGCACTCTCCCGCTGCCCAGTGGCACCGGAGGGAATGACTTCGGGGTGGGTGGCGTGCGCGTCGGCGAGGGCCCGTCCGTCGAGCCGGGCGGCGTCGTACGGGCACAGGATGGTGACCTCGCGGCCCTGGAAGGCCGGGTTGATCAGCGCCTCGTGCTGGGCGCAGGCCGGGTACTCGACGGGCGTACGGCCGGCCCAGACCGGCTCGCCGACGATCCGCACCCGGCGTCCGGGCGACTGGGCGTCGGCGAAGGCGCGCAGCACCGCCGGGATGATCCGGCCGGGGTTGCGTCCGACCTCGCGCATGTCGAGCAGCCGTACGGACCCGGCGTCGGCGCCGAGGCCGGCCTCGATCAGCCGGAGGTTGTCACCGGGGACGGCCACCGCGACCGGCTCGCCGGCCTCGAGTCCCTCACGCACGAAGGGCACGGTGCCCCTGAGGTACTCCCGCTCGTCCCTGTAGAACAGGGCGGGGTGGCCGAAGGGTTCCGCGGTCGCGGTCATGACGTCGACACCTCCGTCCCCGGCAGCGCGGGCCAGGACATCTCCGTTGCCGCCGGACGCGAGGCCCGCTGTCCTCGTCCTCCGCCCGGTCGGCACCTACGCCTTACGCGTACCCACTGCTCTCCCGGCAAGGCCCGTCGATCCGTGGGCGTGGCTCGTGACGCGGTCCGGCTCCGGCGGCGCGGGCCGCTCCCGTCCTCCCGGCGCCCGGGCCCGTCCCTACACACGCCCGGGAAGGCCCGTTCCCGGGCGTGTGTAGTCCCGCGGTGAGCGGGCAGGCGCAGGACAGCACCGCCGGGGTTCCGTGGCTCCGTAGCGCCGCGGCGTGCGTCCGGGCGCGGACCGGCGGGGACGGGGAGACGCGACGTCGCGAGGACGCGCGAGGACTGCCGAGGACGGACGAGGCGGGAGATGAGCGCAGCGGCACCACGAGCCCATGTACGACGGCGGAGCACCCCGGCGGGCACGCTCACCGTCGACGTCCGCACGGACCCGGTGGCCGACCGGGCGTCGCTCACCGCGCGCGGGGAACTGGTCCACGGCTGCGCGGAGGCCCTGGCCCAGGCGCTGGCCGAGCTGCCGCCGGACATCGGCCGGGTCGACCTGGACGTGTCCGGGGTGACGTTCATGGACACCGCCGGGCTGGAACTCCTGGACACCCTCGGCGACCGCGGCCGGTGCCCGCCGCTCCGGGTGACCGCGTCCGGGTGGACGGGGCAGCCGCGCCGTGTCCTGGAGCTGACCGGCCTGGACACGGCGGACGCGCCGCGGCCGTCGGCCGGCACGGATCCCGAGGCGCCCGCGGCGCAGGGCGCCTCCGCGGTGGCCCTGGAACGGACGGAACGGCTGCGCCGGCTTCAGGCGGAGGTCGATCAGCTCCGCCGGGCCATGTCGTCCCGTCCCGTGATCGACCAGGCCCGCGGCATCCTGATGGCCACCCACGCGTGCACCGCGGAGCAGGCCTGGGACATCCTCCGGGAGGCCTCCCAGCGGTCCAACACCAAGCTGCACACGGTGGCCGCCGCGGTCACCGCCGGCGTCCGCGACGACGGCCCCGCGCCGCCCCAGGAGATCCGCACGGCCCTGCGCACGGCGCTCGCCCGGCACACCGGCCCCGGCCCGGACACCCCGCGGCGCGAAGACGGCCCGGACACCCCGCCGGCACGGTGACGGACCGGACACCCCCGCGGGCACGGTGACGGACCGACCACCGGGGTACCCGAAAAGCGGACGGATTCACCAGCCCCGTCCGCAGGAGTCACCCCTCCGCAGGAGTCACCACCATGAGAGAGCACACCCCTTCCCAGGCCGAGGGCGAACGCGACGACGAGGGCACGCAGCGCGCCGCAGGACCGCCGGAGACGCCGTACCCGACCCCTTCCCAGGCCGAGGGCGACCGCGACGATCTGCCGGAGACCGCCGACCCCGCCGACGACCGTTCCTGAGCGGCCCGTCAGTAGCCCGTCAGTGGCCCGTCCGCCCAGGCCGTTGCTCCGGCCGAGTGCAAAACGGGCCAACACGCGCCGATGGCCCCCGGATCCACTTCCGGGGGCCACAGACTGGCTGGGAATGACCGGCGTAACCGCTGGTCACATCGATTCTGCGCGGGTAGCGCCTGGTGGGGCGGGTGGGACTCGAACCCACGGCCGACGGATTATGAGTCCGCTGCTCTAACCGGCTGAGCTACCGCCCCGTTGCGGCGCGTCGCGTACATGTGTGCGCGCCGTCTGCCGCAGCATAGCCGCTCATACGATCTCCTGCTTCGGATGGTCGTCTTCCGCGGCCGTTCACGACCTCAAGGACTTCACCGCGGCCGCGGCGGTTCCCCAGGGACATGAAACCGGACATGAAAAAGGACCCCGGAGGGTCCTCGTTCAGCATGCTCCCCCGACTGGACTCGAACCAGTAACCTGCCGGTTAACAGCCGGCTGCTCTGCCAATTGAGCTACGGAGGACCGAGCTCCCCCGACTGGACTCGAACCAGTAACCTGCCGGTTAACAGCCGGCTGCTCTGCCAATTGAGCTACGGAGGAATGCCTCGTTGCATCGAACGCACCCACCCGGGTATTCGCCAGGGGGCGCGCGCTCGCTGCGACACATACATTAGCGCAAGCAGGGGGGTGCTCCGCCAATCGGTTCCCCCGGCTGTGACCTCTAGGCAAGGGAAGGGTGGCCGCCATGCGTTACCGGCTCACGTTCATCGCAGGGATCGCCGTGGGTTACGTGCTGGGCACGAGGGCCGGACGTGAACGCTACGAGCAGCTCAAGAAGTCCGCGGGCCGGATCGCCCAGAACCCCGCCGTGCGCAACACCGCCGAGAGCGCGGCGCAGCAGGGCCGGCAGTTCGCGGACCGGGCCTACCACACGGTCAGCGAGAAGGTCGGCGACCGCATTCCCGAGTCGGTCGCCCAGCGGGTGCGCTCCCTGCGCGCCCACTCCAACGGCAGCGGCGAGGACGACTGGGGCACCAGCAACACGTGACCCGCCCGCCCCGGCGGCACCGCGCGTGTCCCTTGCGGCGCCGGGGCGGCCGCGGCCCGAGCAAGGGCGGCGGTACGGCAGAATTTGGCCATGGGGATAGTCGCCGGGTTGGACAGTTCGCCCGATTTCACTCGTATCGTCGTTTGTGACGCGGACACGGGGTCCGTACTCAGGCAGGGATATGCGCCGCATCCGGTGGAGACGCCGGAGGGCGGCGGTCGCTCCGCCGACGTCGATCCGCAGGCCTGGCTGCTGTCCCTGGGGGAGGCCGCGGGCGGCGGGCTCCTGGAGGGTGTGCAGGCGATCGGCGTCTCCGCGCAGCAGAACGCGCTGGTTCCGATCGACGCCCAGGGTGCCACCGTGCGGCCCGCGATGGTCGGCGGCGACCGGCGGGCGCAGGTCGCGGCGGCCGACCTGATCGACGCGCTCGGCGGCCGCGAGGTCTGGGCGCAGTCGGTCGGCTGTGTGCCGCAGGCCCCACTGCCGGTGACCAAGCTGCGCTGGTTCGCCAGGAACGAGCCCGAGGCCGCCCTGCGCACCGCGCTCCTGCTCCAGGCGCACGACTGGCTGGTGTGGCAGTTGCTGGGACGTCCGATGCGCCGCACCACCGACCGCGGCGGCGCCTCCGGCACCGGCTACTGGTCCGCCGCCACCGGCACCTACCGGCCCGACCTGGTCGAGCTGGCGCTCGGCCGGCAGGCCGCGCTGCCCGAGGTGCTCGGTCCCGCCGAGGCGGCCGGCACCACCCCGGAGGGGCTGCTGATCTCGGCCGGGACCGGGGAGACCATGGCCGCCGCCTTCGGCCTGGGGCTGGGTCTGGGCGACGCGGTCGTCTCCCTCGGCGCCTCCGGCTCGGTGATGGCCGTTCACCCCGAGGCGCTCGTCGACCCGACAGGGATGATCACCTCGCTCGCCGACGCCACCGGCATGCACCTGCCGGTCGTCACCACGCTGAACGCGGTGCGGGCGCTGCGCGGCACCGCCGAGCTGCTGGGCATGCCCGACCTGGAGGGCCTGTCGGACCTGGCGATGAAGTCGACGCCGGGCTCGCACGGACTCGTGCTGCTGCCCTATCTGGAGGGCGAGCGGACACCCAATCTCCCGCACACCGCCGGGATGCTCGCCGGGCTCCGGCGGGAGTCGATGAAGCCGGAGCATGTGGCGCGGGCCGCGTTCGAGGGCATGCTGTGCGGGCTCGCGGACGCGCTGGACGTGCTGCGCGGCCGGGGCGTGGAGGTGCGCCGGGTCTTCCTGCTCGGCCCCGCCGCCGAGCTGCCCGCCGTACAGGCCGTCGCACCCGCGGTCTTCGGCGCGCAGGTCGTCGTGCCGCAGCCGGCCGACTACGCCGCGATCGGCGCCGCCCGGCAGGCCGCCTGGGCGCTCGGCGCCTCTCAGGGCACCCTCGATCCGCGCACACCGCCGGCCTGGCAGGGCGCGGTGGCCCAGGTCCTGGAGCCCGGCGAGGATCTGGCGGTGGGCCAGGCGGTGCGCCAGCAGTACGTGTCGGTACGTGAGCAGGTTCACCCGGGGGCCTTCACGGGGTGACACCCCGCCCCGCGATCCCTTGTACCCCACAGACCTTTTCGGACCTATCGGACACGAGGGTCCATTCCAGGGGCTCCAACGACCAGCCATATGGGGGCGTTTGGGACATAACGGCTCACTCGTGCGATGGATCACGGACGCGAGGTCAATGGCCGACCAGTGCTCGGCCATTGACACGCGGGCGGATTAATCGGTTGAGGTAACGCGGGTGGAGTGTTCGACGATAGGTGCCAGGGGACATCGACCGCCCCCACCGCCGACTGCGAGAGACCCAGCGTGCTCATACGACTCCTGCGGACCTATCTGAGGCCCTACAAGAAACCCATAGCCCTGCTGGTGCTGCTGCAGTTCCTGCAGACCTGCGCCACGCTCTACCTGCCCACGCTGAACGCCCACATCATCGACAACGGTGTGGTGAAGGGCGACACCGGTTACATCCTGACGTTCGGCGCCGTGATGATCGGCATGTCCCTTGCGCAGGTCGTGTGCAACATCGGTGCCGTCTACTTCGGCGCCCGCACCGCCTCGGCGCTCGGCCGGGACGTACGGGCGGCCGTCTTCGACCGCGTGCAGTCCTTCTCGGCCCGCGAGGTCGGCAACTTCGGGGCGCCCTCCCTCATCACGCGGACGACGAACGACGTGCAGCAGGTCCAGATGCTGGTCCTGATGACGTTCACCCTGATGGTGTCGGCGCCCATCATGTGTGTGGGCGGTGTCGTGCTGGCCCTCGGCCTGGACGTGCCGCTGTCCGCGGTGCTGGTCGCCGTCGTCCCCGTGCTCGGCATCTGCGTGACCCTGATCGTGCGCCGGCTGCGTCCGCTGTTCCGGTCCATGCAGAAGCGCCTGGACGTGGTGAACCGGGTGCTGCGCGAGCAGATCACCGGCAACCGCGTGATCCGCGCCTTCGTCCGCGACGAGTACGAGAAGGACCGCTTCCGCGGGGCCAACACCGACCTGACGGAGATGTCGCTGGCCACCGGCCGGCTGCTCGCGCTGATGTTCCCGATGGTGATGACGGTGGTGAACGTGTCGTCCATCGCCGTGGTGTGGTTCGGCGCCCACCGCATCGACAGCGGCGGGATGCAGATCGGCGACCTGACCGCGTTCCTCGCCTATCTGATGCAGATCGTGATGTCCGTGATGATGGCGACCTTCATGTTCATGATGGTGCCGCGCGCGGAGGTGTGCGCCGAGCGCATCCAGGAGGTCCTGGACACCGAGTCCAGCGTCGTGCCGCCCGTCGCTCCCGTGACCGAGCTGCGCCGCCACGGCCATCTGGAGATCCGTGGCGCGGGCTTCCGCTATCCGGGGGCCGAGGAGCCCGTCCTGAGGGCCATCGACCTGGTCGCCCGCCCCGGCGAGGTGACCGCCGTCATCGGCTCGACCGGGAGCGGCAAGTCCACCCTGCTCGGTCTGGTGCCCCGGCTGTTCGACGCGACCGACGGAGAGGTCCTCGTCGACGGCGTGGACGTGCGCACCGTGGGTCCGGAGCTGCTCGCCAGGACGGTCGGCCTGGTCCCGCAGAAGCCGTACCTGTTCGCCGGCACCGTCGCGACCAACCTGCGCTACGG
The DNA here is from genome assembly GCF_044743035.1 of Streptomyces sp. NPDC087787. NCBI lineage: Bacteria > Bacillati > Actinomycetota > Actinomycetes > Kitasatosporales > Streptomycetaceae > Streptomyces > Streptomyces sp. NPDC087787. The sequence goes on along the minus strand of NZ_JBIUVQ010000001.1, from coordinate 150,418 downwards.
CAACCCGGACGCCACCGACGAGGAGCTGTGGCACGCGCTGAAGGTGGCGCAGGCCAAGGACTTCGTCAGCGGTCTCGAGGGAGGCCTGGACGCGCCGATCTCGCAGGGCGGCACGAACGTCTCCGGCGGCCAGCGCCAGCGTCTGGCCATCGCCCGCACCCTGGTGCAGCGCCCGGAGATCTACCTCTTCGACGACTCCTTCTCGGCCCTCGACTACGCCACCGACGCGGCCCTGCGGGCGGCGCTGGGGCGCGAGACCGCCGAGGCGACCGTCGTCATCGTCGCCCAGCGCGTGGCCACCATCCGCGACGCCGACCGGATCGTCGTCCTGGACGAGGGACGGGTCGTCGGCACCGGCCGCCACCACGAGCTGATGGCCGACAACGAGACCTACCGGGAGATCGTGCTCTCCCAGCTCACGGAAGCGGAGGCAGCCTGATGGCCGGGCCGATGGGGCGCATGATGGGCGGGTCCGGGCCCGACAACCGCTCGCTGAACTTCAAGGAGTCGGGCAAACGGCTCATCGCCCAGTTCAAGCCCGAACGGCTCACCGTCGCCGCCCTGGTGCTGTGCGTGGTGGTGAGCGTCGCGCTCAGCGTGATCGGGCCGAAGATCCTCGGCAAGGCCACCGACCTGGTCTTCGCGGGGATCGTCGGCCGGCAGATGCCGGCCGGGGCGACCAAGGGCGAGGTCCTCGCCTCCATGCGGGAGCGCGGCCAGGGCGCGGTCGCCGACATGCTGAGGAGCACCGACTTCACCCCCGGCAAGGGCATCGACTTCGGTGCCGTCGGCGATGTGCTGCTGCTCGCGCTGAGCACGTTCCTGGTGGCCGGCCTGCTGATGGGCGTGGCGACGCGGCTGGTGAACCGGTCGGTGAACCGGACCGTGTTCCGGATGCGCGAGGACGTGCAGACGAAGCTGTCCCGGCTGCCGCTGTCGTACTTCGACAAGCGCCAGCGCGGCGAGGTGCTCTCCCGCGCCACCAACGACATCGACAACATCGGGCAGACGCTCAACCAGTCGATGGGCCAGCTCATCAACTCGCTGCTGACCATCATCGGCGTGCTCGTCATGATGTTCTACGTCTCCTGGATCCTGGCGCTGGTCGCGCTGGTGACCGTGCCGCTGTCGTTCGTCGTCGCCACGCGCGTGGGCAAGCGGTCGCAGCCGCACTTCGTGCAGCAGTGGCGCTCGACGGGCCGGCTCAACGCGCACATCGAGGAGATGTACACCGGGCACACCCTGGTGAAGGTGTTCGGGCGGCAGGAGGAGTCGGCGAAGCAGTTCGCCGAGCAGAACGAGGCGCTGTACGAGGCCGGGTTCAAGGCGCAGTTCAACAGCGGCGTCATGCAGCCGCTGATGATGTTCGTGTCGAACATCAACTACGTGCTGGTGGCCGTCGTGGGCGGTCTCCGGGTCGCCTCGGGCACGCTGTCCATCGGTGACGTGCAGGCCTTCATCCAGTACTCGCGGCAGTTCTCGATGCCGCTGACCCAGGTGGCCTCGATGGCCAACCTGGTGCAGTCCGGCGTCGCCTCGGCCGAGCGCGTCTTCGAACTGCTGGACGCCGAGGAGCAGACGGCGGACCCGGTGCCGGGCGTGCGGCCGGAGGAGCTGCGCGGGCGGGTCGCGCTGGAGCACGTGTCGTTCCGCTACGACCCCGAGAAGCCGCTCATCGAGGACCTGTCGCTGACGGTGGAGCCCGGCCACACGGTCGCGATCGTCGGCCCGACCGGCGCGGGCAAGACCACGCTGGTCAACCTGCTCATGCGGTTCTACGACGTCACCGGCGGGCGCATCACACTCGACGGGATCGACATCGGGAAGATGTCGCGGGACGAACTGCGGTCCGGGATCGGCATGGTGCTCCAGGACACCTGGCTGTTCGGCGGCACCATCGCGGAGAACATCGCCTACGGCGCCTCCCGCGAGGTCACCCGCGGGGAGATCGAGGAGGCGGCGCGGGCCGCGCACGCCGACCGGTTCGTGCGTACGCTGCCCGACGGCTACGACACCGTGATCGACGACGAGGGTTCCGGGGTGAGCGCCGGTGAGAAGCAGCTCATCACCATCGCGCGGGCGTTCCTGTCCGACCCGGTGATCCTCGTCCTGGACGAGGCGACCAGCTCGGTCGACACCCGTACCGAGGTGCTGATCCAGAAGGCGATGGCCAAACTCCAGCACGGCCGGACGTCGTTCGTCATCGCGCACCGGCTCTCCACGATCCGGGACGCGGACACGATCCTCGTCATGGAGAACGGCTCCATCGTCGAACAGGGCGCCCACGACGAGCTGCTGGGGGCCGACGGGGCGTACGCACGCCTGTACAAGGCGCAGTTCGCGCAGGCGGTCGCCGAGGTGGACTGACCGCCGGTGCTGTGTGACGGGGGCCGCTCGCCGGGGTGAGCGGCCCGCGGCCCCCGTCAGTCCAGGTAGCCGCGGAGCTGGTCGGCGAAGGCGTGGTCGCGCAGCTTGTTGAGGGTCTTGGACTCGATCTGGCGGATCCGCTCGCGCGTCACGCCGAAGAGGCGCCCTATCTCCTCCAGCGTGCGCGGGCGCCCGTCGACGAGCCCGTACCGCAACTGCACGACCTTGCGCTCGCGCTCCCCCAGCGTGGACAGCACGGCCTCCAGGTGTTCGCGCAGCAGCAGGAACGCCGCCGACTCCACGGGCGAGGCGGCGTCGCCGTCCTCGATCAGGTCACCGAGGGCGACCTCGTCCTCCTCGCCGACCGGGGCGTGCAGGGAGACCGGCTCCTGGGCGAGCCGCAGGACCTCTCTCACCCGCTCGGGCGGCAGGTCGAGGAGGGCGGCGACCTCCTCGGTGGCCGGCTCGTAGCCCCGCTCCTGGAGCAGCCGCCGCTGCACCCGTACGACCCGGTTGATGAGTTCGACCACATGCACGGGCACGCGGATGGTGCGGGCCTGGTCGGCCAGGGCGCGGGACATGGCCTGGCGGATCCACCAGGTGGCGTAGGTGGAGAACTTGTAGCCGCGGGCGTAGTCGAACTTCTCCACGGCCCGGATGAGCCCGAGGTTGCCCTCCTGCACGAGGTCGAGCATGGTGAGCCCCCGGCCGACGTACCGCTTCGCCACGGACACCACGAGCCGCAGGTTGGCCTCGATGAGCCGGCGCTTGGCCATCCGGCCAAGCACGACGATCCGGTCCAGGTCCAGGGCGAGCCGGCTGTCCAGGTCCGGGGTGGTGGTCAGCTTCTCCTCCGCGAACAGGCCGGCCTCCACGCGCCGGGCCAGCTCGACCTCCTCGGCGGCGGTGAGCAGCGGGATCCGGCCGATCTCCCGCAGGTACTGGCGGAACAGGTCGGAGGAGGGGCCGCCGCTCTCGGTGCGGGCGGGAACCGGTTCGGGAAGCTCGGGCGGGGCCTCCGCGTCCGCCTCCGGGACCGGTCCGGCGCTGTCCGGTGCGGCGGGGATGTCGGTCTGGGCGAGGGTCTGGGTCTGCACGGGGGCGACCTCCAGGATGATCGCTGCTGAGGCGTGCGGCAGCGGTACGAGAGGGGGCGGAGTCGGCGGCGGCCCCGCCACCGTCCGTCCCGTACGCGAGAAGCACAGCCGCGGGGATGCGTCACCCGTGAGGGGCGGAGCGGCCGCGCTCCGAGGACTCAGGCAACCGGACCCAGTGTGGGGTACGACACATCACCGCCACGAGGGGCGTGCGAAGACTTTTTGAGTCCGGTGCGTGACCGGCCGGTTACTCAGACCACCCGAAGGCCCGGTGCGCGCTCACAGCGCTGCCACGCCGCGTTCGCGCAGAGCCTGGTCGTACTGCTGGAGGATCCACAACTCGTTCTGCGCCGAGGCCAGTTGGGCGGGGTCGCCGCCGGTGCCCAGGCGGGCGACCGTGCTCTGCAGGTCGCGGATGCGGCGTTCGACCGCGCGGCGGCGGACCGTCACCAGCTGGGCACCCGCGTAGGCCTCGTCGACGTCCCGGCGGAGCAGGATCGCCTCCACCGCCAGCTCGGTGACCATCGCGCGGACCGTGTCGTCCGGGGCGGCCTCGCGGACCCGGGCCAGGTACTCGTGCGGGTCGCCGACGCCGTACTCGGCGCCGCCCGCGTCCAGGACCGCCTGGCGTACGGCGGCGTAGGGCGGGGCGGTGAACTCGTCCACGCCGTAGGCGTCGAAGGCCGGCGAGACCAGCTCCGGGCGCTGCAGGGCGAGTTTGAGCAGTTCGCGTTCGGTGGCGAAGACCGGGTTGCGCAGGTTGAGCGCCGGGCCCCGGGGCGCGGGACGCGTCGGCGCGTACTCCTGCCGCGGGCCCCGCTGCCGCTGGTCGGGGGCGGGGCCGCGGCCGCCGCGTTCGCGGGCCCAGCGGGCCAGCTGGGCCACCCGCTTGACCACGAACTGGGTGTCGAGGATGCCGAGCAGTCCGGCGAGCTGCACCGCGACCTCGTGCTGGGCGCCGCTGTTCTTGATCCGGGCGACGACCGGCGCGGCCTCGTCCAGGGCGGAGGCACGGCCGGCCGGGGTGTCGAGGTCGTAGCGGGCCACGATCTGGCGCAGCGCGAACTCGAACAGCGGGGTGCGCGGTTCGACCAGGTCGGCGACCGCCTCGTCGCCCTTGGCCAGGCGCAGGTCGCAGGGGTCCATGCCGTCCGGGGCGATGGCGATGTAGGTCTCAGCGGCGAACTTCTGGTCGTCCTCGAAGGCCCGCAGGGCCGCCTTCTGCCCGGCCGCGTCACCGTCGAAGGTGAAGATCACACGCGCCGATCCGTTGTCCATCAGCAGCCGGCGCAGGATCTTGATGTGGTCGCCGCCGAACGCCGTGCCGCAGGTGGCGATGGCGATCGGCACGCCGGCCAGGTGGCAGGCCATGACGTCGGTGTAGCCCTCGACCACCACCGCCCGGGAGGTCTTCGCGATCTCCTTCTTCGCCAGGTCGATCCCGTAGAGCACCTGGGACTTCTTGTAGATCGCGGTGTCGGGGGTGTTGAGGTACTTCGGTCCGTTGTCCGCCTCGTACAGCTTGCGCGCGCCGAAGCCGACCACGTCGCCGCCGATGTCGCGGATCGGCCACATCAGCCGGCCCCGGAAGCGGTCGATGGGACCGCGGCGGCCCTCCTGGGCGAGACCGGAGAGGATCAGCTCCTTGTCGGTGAAGCCCTTGCCGCGCAGAAAGCGGGTGAGGTGGTCCCAGCCCTGGGGGCTGTAGCCGACGCCGAAGTGGAGGGCGGCGCCCTGGTCGAAGCCGCGTTCGGCGAGGAAGACCCGGCCGGTCTCGGCCTCGGCGGAGTTCGCGAGCTGTTCGGCGTACCAGTCGGCGGCCAGCTTGTGCGCCTCCACCAGGCGGATGCGCTCGCCGCGCTGGTGGGCGGGGTTGTACCCGCCCTCCTCGTAGCGCAGGGTGATGCCGGCCTGGGCGGCCAGCCGCTCGACCGTCTCCGAGAAGGAGAGGTGGTCGATCTTCATCACGAACGCGATGGTGTCGCCGCCCTCCTGGCAGCCGAAGCAGTGGAAGAGTCCCTTGCTCGGGCTGACCTGGAAGGACGGCGACTTCTCGTCGTGGAACGGGCACAGGCCCTTGAGGTTGCCCCCGCCCGCGTTCCGCAGCTGGAGGTACTCGGACACCACGGCGTCGATCGGGACCGCGTCCCGTACCGCCTTCACGTCCTCGTCGTTGATCCGTCCTGCCACGCCAGAAGTCTACGGTGGTCCACCGCCAGTCCAGAGGCGAGCCGACCCACCCCCGGCCGGGGGTCCGGGGGTCGCCCCCCGGGAATCGCAGCACGGTGGTCCGGCGAGGCTCCCGCCCGGCTACGGGGTCAGGCTCTCCAGCGGGACGTGCGGGTCCGCGAGGGCCTCCGTGTCCACCCGCGCCCTCGTTCGGATCAGGTGCTGGATCGGGTCCGTGACGTCCCACACGTTGACGTTCATCCCGGCCAGGACGCGGCCCTCCTTCACCCAGAACGCGATGAACTCGCGCTTTCCGGCGTCCCCGCGGATCACCACCTCGTCGTAGGAGCCGGGTGGCGCCCAGCCGCTGTACTCCATGCCCAGGTCGTACTGGTCGGTGAAGAAGTAGGGCACGCGGTCGTAGAGGACCTCCTGGCCGAGCATCGCGCGGGCCGCGGCCGGGCCTCCGTTCAGCGCGTTGGCCCAGTGCTCCACCCGCAGCCGGGTGTCGAACAGCCCGTGCGGGAAGGCGGCCACGTCGCCGGCCGCGTGGATGTCCGGGTCGGACGTGCGCAGCCGCTCGTCCACCTTGATGCCGCCGCCGTGGGCGCGGTCGGCCAACTCCAGGCCCGCCGACTCCGCCAGCGCGACGCGCGGCGCGGCGCCGATCGCGGCGAGCACGTCGTGGCAGGGGTGCTCCTCGCCGTCGTCGGTCCGCACGGCGAGCACCATGCCGTCCTGCCCGACGATCTCGGTGAGCCGAGCGCCGAAGTGGAAGCGGACGCCGTGCTCACGGTGCAGATCGGCGAAGAGCTGGCCGAGCTCGGGGCCGAGCGCGCTGTGCAGCGGGGTGGCGGCCGTCTGCACGACGGTGACCTCCGCGCCGTACTCGCGGGCCGCCGCCGCGACCTCCAGGCCGATCCAGCCGGCGCCCGCGATCACGAGGTGGCCGTTGTCCCGGCCGAGGTGGGTCAGGACGTGCTTCAGGCGCTCGGCGTGGGCGAGGCGGCGCAGGTGGTGGACGCCGGCGAGGTCGGTGCCGGGGATGTCCAGGCGGCGCGGCTCGGCGCCGGTGGCCAGCAGCAGCTTGTCGTAGCGCACATGGGTGCCGTCGTCCCCGTAGTGCACGGTTTTCGCGGCGCGGTCGATCGCGACGACCGTCTGGCCGAGGTGCAGCTCGATGTCGTTCTGCGCGTACCAGGCGGGCTCGTGCACGAAGACGCTGTCGCGCTCCTCCTTGCCGAGCAGGTAGCCCTTGGACAGCGGCGGCCGCTCGTAGGGGTGGTCGCGCTCGTCGCACACGAGGATCACGCGGCCGCTGAAGCCCTCCGCGCGCAGGGTCTCGGCCGCCTTCGCGCCGGCCAGCCCTCCTCCGACGATGACGAATGTCTGATCCGCGTCGACCACTTGATGCCTCCTGCCGGGGGTCTGGGGGGTGTCCCCCCAGAGAACACTGTGGGTGCCGCCATTTGGGAGCGTCCCGCACGGAGCGTGGTGCGGGAAGAGGGAGTGGCCCGATCAGGCCACGGAGGGTCACCTCGGGACCCGGTCGGGGTCACTGCGTTCACTCCGGTCCCACCGGTACCACGGCTGTCCGTAAACGCGCTGTCAATGCCATGCGTGCGCTCTTCCCGTCATACGTGTCCTCTCAGCCGCGCGTGAAGCGAACGGGCCGAGGCGTCGGTGAGGGATGCGATCTGGTCGACGAGCACGCGCTTGCGGGCGCGGTCGTCGGCGGCCTGGTCGAACAGGGCGCGGAACTGGGGATCAAGGCCGTGGGGGGCGCGGGCGGTCAGCGCCTCGGCCAGCTCGGCGACCACGATCCGCTGGTCGGCGCGCAGCCGCTCCTGCTCGGCGCGCTGCATGACGTAACGGTCGGCGACGGCCTTGAGGACCGCGCACTCCATTCGGGTGGTCCGGGGGACGACGAGCTCGGCACCGTAGCGCGTGAGGCGCCCGCTTCCGTACCTCTCCCGGGTGGCGCCCTCGGCGGCCAGGCAGAAGCGGCCGATGAGCTGGCTGGTGGCGTCCTTCAGACGGGCCTGGGCGACGGCCGAGCCGTCGTAGCCGTGCGGCCACCACTCCTGGTCCAGGAGTCGGTCGAGGGCCTCGGCGAGTTCCCCGTGGTCGGTGCCCGCCGGCACGTAGCGGCCGACGGCGACCGCGAAGACCGCCCGCCGCTCGGGTTCGGCGTGCAGGCAGCCGGGGTCGATGTGGCCGGCGTGCAGTCCGTCCTCCACGTCGTGCACCGAGTACGCCACGTCGTCCGCCCAGTCCATGACCTGGGCCTCGAAGCAGGTGCGGGTGCCGGGCGCGTCCTTGCGCACCCAGTCGAAGACCGGCCGGTCGTCCTCGTAGACGCCGAACTTGGGCGAGGCCGGGTCGGTGGGGTGCGCGTCGCGTGACCAGGGGTACTTGGTGGCGGCGTCGAGGGCGGCGCGGGTGAGGTTGAGGCCGACGCTGACGAGTTCGCCCGTCTCGTCGTCGACGACGAACCGCTTGGGTTCGATGCGGGTGAGCAGGCGCAGGGACTGCGCGTTGCCCTCGAAGCCGCCGCAGTCATGCGCGAACTCGTTCAGCGCCTGTTCGCCGTTGTGCCCGAAGGGCGGGTGGCCCAGGTCGTGGGAGAGGCAGGCCGCCTCCACCAGGTCGGGGTCGCAGCCGAGGGCGGCGCCCAGTTCCCGGCCGACCTGGGCGCATTCGAGCGAGTGGGTGAGCCGGGTGCGGGGGCTGGCGTCCCAGGCCTGACTGTAGGTCCCCGGCGTGACCACCTGGGTCTTGCCGGCCAGCCGTCTGAGGGCGGCGGAGTGCAGCACGCGCGCACGGTCGCGCTGGAAGGCGGTGCGCCCCGGCCGCTTGTCCGGCTCGGCGTCCCACCGCTCGACGGCCGACGCCTCATAACCGGCCGGCGGCACATGGTTCCCGGACGACCGGTGGGCGTGCCCACGCGGCCGCGCTGCCTCGGATGCGATCCCTTCCATCCTTCGACAGTAAGCGCACCCACGGACATTGGGGATGTCGCCGTCCACGTCCCCCTCGCACTTCGTTCCCGCCCGCCGGGCCGGGCACGTGTCGTACCCCCGGTCCCGGTTCCGTGTTCGTCGGCGTGAGAATGGGGGCCGGGTGGTGAACCGGGGCGCGGTGGGGTGCGTCCTTGCTGTTCGGGGGCCGTGGGGGCACCTGGGGAGGGAATCGAACGATGCGCCTGACGCATGAGCCGCGCTCGCCGCGCCGAGTGCCGTGGACCCGTCCGCGCCTGCCGCGCACCCGTGCCGGGCGGCGGCTGCTGACGCAGGTGGTGATGGCCGGGTGCGTACTGGCATTGCTCCCGGCGACCTGGACCTACGTCACGGCCGGCGACCGGCTGCGCACCACGGCGGACGCGCCACGCACCGACGTCGCCGTCGTCTTCGGCGCGGGCCTGTGGGACGGGGGACCGTCGCCGTACCTGGCGCACCGGCTGGACGCGGCGGCGAAGCTGTACCACGAGGGCCGGGTCAAGGTGCTCCTGGTGACCGGCGACAACAGCCGCGAGGACTACGACGAGCCGGACGCGATGCGTGCCTACCTGACCAAGCGGGGCGTGCCCGGCACGCGGATCGTGAGCGACTACGCCGGCTTCGACACCTGGAGTTCCTGCGTCCGCGCGAAGAAGATCTTCGGCGTGGACCGGGCGGTCCTGGTCACCCAGGGTTTCCACGTCCGCCGTGCGGTCGCCCTGTGCGACGCGGCGGGCATCGACTCCTACGGTGTCGGGGTCGACGCCAAGCACGACGTCACCTGGTACTACGGGGGCACCCGCGAGGTGTTCGCGGCCGGCAAGGCGGCTCTGGAGGCGGTGTTCCAGCCGGACCCGAAGTTCCTGGGCCGCACGGAGCACGGCGTGGCCCGGGCCCTGGCCGACGCCCAGCGGCGCCCGTCGACACCCGTCGACACCCGCTGAGGCCCGCTGAGGTCTCCTGACGCTCGCCCGCGGCGGGGACGACTCCCCGGCCGGGCCGAGCGGGTGTCAGCCCGCCCCGAACAGGCCCGCCACCAGACGTGCCGCCCCGCTCGCGTCACAGCCCGTCAGACCGGGTTCCGGGTACGCCAGTCGCCGCCCTCGATGCGCACGCCCTCGGCGCGCAGCCAGTGGGTGACGGACGGTCCGGCGACGTAGACCCAGGCGCGCACGACCGCTCCGTCGCTCTCGCGGACCACTTCGCGCTCGATGCGCTCGTAGAGGCTGTGCGGGTCGCCGGCCACGTACTCCTCCAGCCGGTCCAGCGCGGTGAGCACCTCGCCGTACTCCTCCGGCCGGGCGGCGACCAGGTCGCCCCGCACCAGCCCGCCCGGCTCCTCCACGGCGTACGGGTAGCCGGGTCCGTCGTAGAGCACCGCGCCGGACAGCCGGGCGGGTTCCTCGGAGCGGGTGCGGCCGCGCAGGAGCAGGCCGTGGTTGCCCTCGCCCGGGCGCAGGGTGCCGTAGACGAAGAACGGGAGCGGTGCGAGCGGCGGCGTCGGAGTGGTCGAAGTCGTCACGGAAACGATTCTCTCCTCTCATACCCGCGCGGACGCGCTATGGACATGACATGTCATGAGCACTTAAATCTCAGGGACACCAGCGCACCCCCGCGCGCCCCAGGGCGCCCGCGCTCAAGGAGACCGATGAGTCGGACACGGCACATCCGAGGTTCCCGCCTTGCCACGGCCGGTGTGGCCGCCGCCACCGCCACCCTGCTGGCCACCGCCCTCTCCCCCGCCGCGCACGCGGAGGGCAGACCCACCCGGGCCACCGCCATCCACAACGCCGAGTCGGCGCTCGCCCACCACTCCACGGCCCTGGGCCTCACCTCCGCCGAGGCCACCACCGTACGGGACGTGGTCGTCGACAAGAACGGCGCACAACACGTCCGCTACGACCGTTCGTACCACCAACTGCCCGTACTGGGCGGCGACTTCATCGTCCATCTCACTCCGGACGGCACCTACCGCGGCGCCGACCGGGCCTCGAAGGGCACGGTGTCCCTGCCGAGCACCACGCCCGAGCTCACCGCCCCCAAGGCGGCTGACCTCGCCGTGAACGCGCTGCGCGCGGAGAACCTGGGCACGAAGCTGCAACAGGTCAAGGCCAAGCCCGAGTTGATCGTCGACGCCCTGCACGGCGCCCCGCGTCTGGCCTGGCGCACCAACGCGGTCGGGCTGGACTCGCTCGGCAACCCGGTGGCCCGTACGGTGCTCACCGACGCCCGCACGGGCGCGCAGATCGACGCCTGGGACAGCATCGAGACGGCGGCGGGCGACGGGCAGTCGCTCTACAGCGGAACGGTGCCGCTGGAGACCACGCTCTCGGGCTCGGCGTACCAGCTCAAGGACCCGACACGGGGCAACACGTACACGGGCGACGCGGAGAACAAGACCGACCTGTGCATCTTCGGCATCTGCTTCCAGCGCGCCCCCGCCACGCTGTTCACGGACGCCGACAACCACTGGGGCACGGGCACGACCGCGGACCGGGCGTCGGCTGCGGTCGACGCGCAGTACGGCACCAACGAGACCTGGGACTACTACAAATACGTCCACGGCCGCAACGGCATCGCGGGCGACGGCAAGGGCTCGTACAACCGCGTCCACTACGGAAGCAACTACAACAACGCCTTCTGGGACGACAGTTGCTTCTGCATGACGTACGGCGACGGTGACGGCAGCACGTTCGGTCCGCTGGTCGCCCTCGACGTGGCCGGCCACGAGATGAGCCACGGCGTGACGTCGAAGACGGCGGCACTGACCTACTCGGGCGAGTCCGGCGGCCTGAACGAGGCCACCTCCGACATCCTGGGCACGCTGGTGGAGTGGTACGCGAACAACTCCGCCGACCCCGGTGACTACCTGATCGGCGAGAAGATCGTCCGCTCCGGCTTCGGCAAGTCGGCCCTGCGCTACATGGACAAGCCCTCCAAGGACGGCAGTTCGGCCGACTGCTGGAGCAGTTCGGTGGGCAACCTCGACGTCCACTACTCCTCGGGCGTCGCCAACCACTTCGCCTACCTGCTCGCCGAGGGCAGCGGCGCCAGGACCGTGAACGGCGTCGCCTACGACTCCCCCACCTGCAACAACTCCTCGGTGACGGGCATCGGCCGCGACAAGCTCGGCCAGATCTGGTACCGGGCCCTGACGGTCTACATGACGTCCTCCACGAAGTACGCGGGCGCGAGGACGGCGACCCTGAACGCCGCCAAGGACCTCTACGGCGCCGGCAGCACGGAGTACAACGCGGTGGCGGCGGCATGGTCCGCGGTCAACGTGAGCTGAGCGAAATCACCGGCGACAAAGCGGGCGTCCTCGACACGAGGGCGCCCGCTCCGCCGTGCGGGTCAGGCCGACGCCCTGACCGCCGAGCCCGCCCGGTCCGGCTCCGGTACGGCGCGGCGGCGCCGGGACGGCAGCCCTGTCATCGGGTTGGCGACGGCCCAGGCCGCGCCCTTGCAGACCAGTTCCTTGTAGACGGCGGCGAGCCGTCCCGTCAGGACCGCCCGGACGGCACGGTCGTCGGCGGTGACGTACTGGATCAGGCCTTCCCCGCGGCCCAGCGAGACGCACTGGTTGAAGTACCGGAGCGGCACGTTCGGGAGCTTCCCGCCGGTCAGGCGGGCCGCGATGGCGTCGGCCGCCTGCCACGCGGTGGGGATGCCCGAGGCGCACGACATCCGCAGCGGCTTGTCGCCGGGGCCCATCGCCATGGCCGCGTCGCCGACGGCGTACACGTCCGGATGCGAGACCGAGCGCATCGTCCCGTCGACCACGATCTGCCCCGTACCGGTGACCTCCAGGGTGGTGGCCTTCGCGACCGGGTGAACGGCGAAGCCGGCGGTCCACACGGTGATCGCCGCCGGCAGGTACCCGCCGTCGGCCGTGGCGACGCGGCCGGCCTCGACCCCGGTCACAGCGGTGTCCTCGTACACGGTGATGCGGAGCTTGCCGACGACCTTGCGCAGGTGCCGGCGGCCCGCGGGCGAGAGCCAGTCGCCGAGGCCGCCGCGGGCGGCGAGGACGACGTCGAGGTCCGGGCGGGCCCCGGCGATCTCGGTCGCGGCCTCCACGCCGGTGAGGCCGCCGCCGACCACGACCACGGACCGTCCGGCGTCCAGGCGGTCCAGGCTCTCGCGCAGCCGGAGCGCTCCGGGGCGACCGGCGATCTCGTGGGCGTGCTCGGCGGCGCCGGGGACGCCCTGGTCGTTCCAGCCGCTGCCGAGGGCGTACACGAGGGTGTCGTACTCCAGCTCCCCGGCCGCACCGTCCGCTTCGACGACGGCGACGGTCCTGCGGTCGACGTCGACGCCGGTGACCCTCGCGAGCCTGAACTCGACGCCGGTGCCCGCGAACATCTCGCTGAAGGGCCGGGGCGTCAGGCGCAGGCCGACCGCGAGCTGGTGCATCCGCACGCGCTCGACGAAGTCGGGCTCGGCGTCGACGAGGGTGATGGAGACGTCGTCGCGGTGCAGCCGCCTGGCGAGACGGCCGGCCGCGATGGCTCCGGTGTATCCGGCTCCGAGAACGATGATGCGGTGCTGCATGTCGTTGCTCCTGTCCGATCGGGGTCGCCACTTGAACCGGGCGGCCCGCCGTTTCCTGACAGCAACGCGATGTGAAGCACCTCACATCGGTTCAGAAGGCGTTGAGCAGCGGTTCGCCGTGGTCGGTGGCCGCCCACCGCCGGGTCGCGCGTGCGAGCTTGTCGGGGTTGACCTGGTTGCGGAACGCGGCGATGCCCTCGGCGGTGACCTCCAGGCACATCACGCCGACGACCCGGCCGTCGACGACCGCCACGACGGCGGGACCGCCGTTGGCGGTCGTGGCGTAGACCTCGGGTGAACCGCCGACCAGGGCGCGTTTGGCCTTGCCGGGCTTGAACAGGCCCCGCATGAACTTCGCGACCGCCAGGGCGCCCTCGAACGCCTTGGCGCGGGCCGGGACCTTGCCGCCACCGTCGCCGACCGAGACGGCGTCCTGGGTGAGCAGTCGCACGAGCGGCTCGGTCCGCCCGCTGGTGGCGGCCGCGAGGAACTCGTCGACGATCCTCCGGGCGGCGGCCCCGTCGATCTCGGCGCGGGCCCTGCCGTCCGCGATGTGCTTCTTGGCGCGGTGGAGGATCTGCTGGCCGGCGGCCTCGGTGATGTCGAGGATCTGAGCGATCTCCCGGTGCGGGTATCCGAAGGCCTCCCTCAGCACGTACACCGCCCGCTCGCTCGGGGTGAGGCGCTCCAGGAGAGTCATGACCGCGTACGAGACCGATTCGCGCTGCTCGGCGGTTTCGGCCGGGCCGAGCATGGGGTCCCCGGCCAGCAGCGGCTCCGGGAGCCACTGGCCCACGTAGGTCTCGCGCCGCGCGCGGGCCGAGGTGAGCTGGTTGAGGCACAGGTTGGTGAGAACCTTCGTCAGCCACGCCTCGGGAACCTCGATGCCGCCGACGTCGGCGGCCTGCCAGCGAAGGAACGTGTCCTGCACGGCGTCCTCCGCCTCGCCGGCGGAGCCGAGGAGGCGATAGGCGAGGGCCTCCAGACGCGGCCTGGCCGCCTCGAACCGGTCCACATCACTCGCGGTCAGGGCCATGGCCCCGGATCCTAGGCGATGTCGTGGACGTTGTGCTCGGTCAGGTCGGGTGCGTGCCGGGCGATGGCACGGTAGTCGGCATCGTCATGGAGGACCGTCAGCCCGTGGTGGGCGGCGGTGGCGGCGATGACGAGGTCCACCGCCGAGGCACTGCGGTGCTCCCCGGCCCGGGCCATGCGATGCTGCACCGCGCTGACCCAGCGCCCCGCGTTCTTCGGCACCGAGGCGTCGGGGTAGAGGTCGGTGAACATTTCCGCGATCTCGTCGTACTCGCGTGCGTTCCGGGCGCTGTACAGGAACTCGGCGCGCTGTGCGTAGCAGGAGGCGATGGCTCCGGCATCGATCGCGTCGTACCAGCCCGACTGCAGTTCTGGATCGCGGAGCAGCCGGACCAGGCCGGACGTGTCGAGCAAGTAGATCACTGGCTGTGCTTCTCCGCCCGGTGCAGCCGCTCGGCGTCCTCGACGGCACCCCACTCACGCGCACGCTCGAAGTGACGGCTGATGCGCGCCGCACGCTCCTGCTGCTCGGCGTAGAAGTGCAAGGCGAGGTTGACCGCCTCCTTCTTGGTCCTGACCTTGGACAGAGCCATGGCGCGTGCCAGGGCGTCGTCATCGATGTCGATCTGGGTCACAGACATTCAGCACCTCCCACGCATGTTGGTGATGTACATAGAAGAATACGTCACCAACATGCATGAGGCCACGTTCGCGTGTCGGACCCTGGCATGCACAGCCGCCTGGTGGCTCACGTCATAGAACTTCCACCGCGCAGGTTGGGCGCCGTCGGCCCCTCGGGGCGAGCAGCGCGGTGAGCGACGTCCAGTTCGCACCACACGGACTTCCCGACGGTGAGCAGCTCCACGCCCCACCGGTCGGCGACCTGCCCGACGATGAGCAGCCCGCGCCCGAACATGTCGGCCGGCGAAGCGGCACGCGGAGCCGGGAGCACCTCGCCCTTCGGGTCGGAGACGGCGACGCGGACCGCCTGCTCGGTCAAGGCGAGTTCGACACGGAAGAACCTGTCCCGCAAGCAACCGTGCAGCACGGCGTTACCACCGAGCTCGGAAACCAGAAGGGCGACGTCGTCCGCGAGTTCGGGATGACCCCACTCCGTCACGAGCCGGTGGACCCGGCGCCGGGCGACGGTGACGCTCCTCGGCAGCGGCGTGCAGTCGAGCCGGTCGTACTGGAGCGGGTTGCAGGGGGCGACCAAGTCGCTCACCTCCGGGCAGGGGTGGGGCGACGCCCACCAAAAGGCGCCGCTCTGCGAGCAGTTCGCGACAGACCGTAATGACCTACGGGAGATCTATTCAACCTCCACCCGGAAGATATCCACCGATCGTGTTGCGACGGTCGCCCGCACCGAGCAAACTTGCTCCGCGCGGCCCTGAAGGAGAAACCAAGTGACGGCCAGTCAGGCAAGGCAGGGGAACAGCACGTCCAGCGTCCTCGGACGCAGACTGGGAGCTGAACTCATCAGACTCCGCAACGCTGCCGGACTCACTCAACCGCAGGCCGCGAAGGTGCTCTCCGCTTCCACAGCAAAGGTCGCCAAGCTGGAGGGCGGCTGGGTTCCCGTACGTGACCCCGACATCCGCGCCCTGTGCGAGCTGTACGGAGTCCGTGATCCCGGCATCGTGGGCGGGCTCCTGGAGTTGGCGCGGGTTGACCGCGAGCGCCGCAAGGCCAAGGGCTGGTGGGACGACTACCCGATCCACGGCGTCTTGCAGGAATACGTCGCGCTGGAGAACGCTTCGACAGCGATCAAGGTCTGGCAACCCGCGTTCATTCCCGGGCTGCTCCAGACCCCGCAGTACGTACTCGCCTTGAGGAAGAGCCCCATCACCACCCCGGCCATGAGGGAGCAGTCGGACGAGGACTTCGTCACAGCTCGCATCACACGACAACAGCGCCTCTCCTGCGACGCGCCGCTGCTCCTCCACACGGTGATCTACGAAGCGGTGCTAAGGAACATGCCCGGCGGCGCAGAAACAGCTCGCGGCCAGCTCGACCACCTGACAGCAGCGGCCGGCCTCCCGAACGTCAGCATCCGGGTCTTCCCCTTCGGCGCGGGCACCCACTTCGGTTTGAACGGCTCGTTCAACATCCTTTCATTCGCAGAACCCGGAGCCATGGACATCGTGTACGTAGAGGCCCCTTTCGCTCAGCGATGGGTAGAGGGTGGCGAGGGCGCCGCAGCCTACGATGAACTGTTCACCATGGTTGCCGAACAGTCTCTCGACGAACGGGAATCCGTCTCGTTCCTCCACAAGCTGCGGAAGGAACTTTGAACCATGCCCGCCTTCAGATACCGCAAGTCCAGCTACAGCGATCCCGAAGCAGAGTGCGTCGAGGTAGCCACCAACATCTCCACCACCATCGCCATACGAGACTCCAAGCACCCCACCGGCCCCTCCCTCCACGTCACCCCGACCGCCTGGACGGCCTTCGAGCGGACCGTGCGGGAAGGCCTGCCCTGTGACCAGCCGGGCAACTGACGACCCCGGCCGCGAACTCGTACTCGTCGGCGGCCTGAGCCCTGCGGACGTCGCGGTCG
Source organism: Streptomyces sp. NPDC087787 (assembly GCF_044743035.1). NCBI lineage: Bacteria > Bacillati > Actinomycetota > Actinomycetes > Kitasatosporales > Streptomycetaceae > Streptomyces > Streptomyces sp. NPDC087787. The sequence goes on along the minus strand of NZ_JBIUVQ010000001.1, from coordinate 133,637 downwards.
TGCACCGCGAGGCGCTTCGCGTGCTGCGGTCCACCATCGACTCGGCACACCTCGACGCCTACAGCGACGCCGACTGGCCGCCCGCGGTACTGCACTCGTACGAACGCGCCATGTCCCTGGCGCGGGAGGCGGTGGCGGACGGGAGTCGCTCGCGGCGATGCGATCCCGGGATGGGGATCGACATCGACGTCCGCGAAGACGAACAGTTCGCCGTGCTATCGGACTTGGCCTGCCACACGATCAACGCCGAAGGCAGGCAAGGAAACCGGCTGGTCTTCAGCGCCAGTGACTCGGGCACGTCGTTGTGGATCACCGTCACACGGGAACAGGAGGAAGAGCTTCTGGCCCGGCTGGACGGACTGGGGGTCCCGCCGACCGCGCTCGCTGTCCAGCGACGCGGACGCTGACGCACGCCCTCGGGCAGCACGTCATCGGCGGCGAGTGGTCAGCAGCCAGGCCACGTCGATGGCGGTGATCGCGCCCCAGATCCAGCAGACGACCGTGACGCCGGCCGGCGCCAGCGCCGTGGCGAGGGCGCCGAGGCCGATCGAGCCCAGGACCACTCCCGCGCTGCGCCGGGTGGCCAGCGCGGCGCGCAGGGGGCCCGGCTCGGCCAGGCGGTCCTCCAGGTACGCGTCGATTGCCTCGGCGACCCGGGAATGGGGTCGAACTCGTTCTCGGCGCGCTGGAGGACATCCGTCCCGCCGGGCGTGCTCGGCGGTGCGGCCCTCACCAGGCATAAGGATCGTGCGGCTCCTGCTCGACGGTGGCGTCCTGGTCGACACGGAAGGCGTCCACGGAGATGTCGGGGGCGCTCCGGGACATGGCGGCGAACTCGCCGCGCGGAACGAAACGTCGGCGGCGCCGCAGCGGGACCAGTTCTCCGATGCGGTGCCCGTCCCGGGTGACGGTGAAGGACTGACCACCCTGGACGGCATCCATGATCTCTTCGGATCTCGTGCGCAGGTCGCACTCAGTGATCTCGGGCTGGGCCGTCATGGGTCCCACGGTAGGCGCCGCGCACCATCGGGTGCCATGTCATGGCATACGCACACGCGACCTTCCGCGAACCTCGCGCGCCCGGTCACGCACCATCTCCCCACCCTCGCAGTGACGGGCAACCCGTTCACCCCCGCGCCGCGCCCCCTTCCGGGTGGTCTCCGACGTGTCGTCAGCAGGTCGGGCTTGACCTGCCCAAACACCCGCCCCGAGGCCGGTCCGGGGTCGGCGCTTCGGCACCCGTTCACCGTATTTCTGACGCGCCCTCAGGGAGCGGCGGCGGGCGTGGGCGCTTTACCTCGGAAGGGCAAGGGCACGACCGATGCCGGCACATACCGGCGTGGCGGGTCGTGCCGCCGTGGAGCGAGCCCGGAGGAGCACCGATGCGACGTACCGCCGCCCGTCCGCCGGCCAGGGCCGTGGCCGGGGCCGTGCTCGCCGTGGTCGCCTCGTCCGCCGTGGGAGGTCTGGCCGCGCCCGTGTACGGCGCCTCCGGCGGCAGCCTGGAGGTGTCCCCGTACTCGGTCGAGCCGGGCGGTCAGGTCACAGTGAACACCAGGGGATGCGGCAAGAAGGCGTCCGCGGCGGGCGACGCCAGCGCGGTCGGCGCGGGGCCCTTCACGCTGGCGCCCGGCTCACGCGAGGGCGAGGCGGTCGGGCGGTTCCGGGTGCCGGACAGCGCGCAGCCGGGGACGTACGAGATCGTCGCGCAGTGCGCCGACGGCGACCGGGAGGTCAAGGGCGACCTGATCGTCACGCTGATGGCCGCGCAGGGGCAGGTGGAGCCCCGGGGAAGTGTGAAGACGGGGGTCGGCGGCGGGCTGGGCCGCGACCCCGTGCGGACCGCGGCCGGTGTGGCGGCTCTCGCCGTCGCCGCCGCGGGCGGTACCTGGCTCCTGCATCGCCGGGCGAGGGGCGACGGGATCTGACGGACACCCTCCGCTGTCCGTCGGCCAGAGCCGCAGGTCCCCTCCCCCCTCCGGGTGCGACGCCCCTCGCGCCCCGGAGGGGGGTGCGGGGCACCGAAGTCCGGGAGGGGCCCCGGAAGGGACCTGAAGGGGGCCGGAAGGAAGCCCGCGGGGTTCCGAGAAGGGTCGTCCCCATGCGCATAGGCAACACCGCGATAGCGACCGTCACCGTGGTCGCCTTCTGCTCCGGCGTGTGGCTGCTGCACAGCGGCGCCGAGACCCACGCCCCGCCCCAGCCCGGTGCGGATCAGGGTGTGTTCGACCCCGGTGAGGAAGCGCGCTCCGCCCCCGCGCTGCCGCCGTCCCCGCCCGTGCGCATCCGCATCCCGTCCATCCGGATCGACGCCCCGCTGACCGGCCTCGGTCTGACGAAGTCCGGCAGCCTCGACGTCCCTCCCGCCGGCGACAAGAACCTGGCCGGCTGGTACGAGGCGGGCACCACCCCCGGCGAGCGGGGCACCGCGATCGTCGCCGGCCATGTCGACAACGCCCAGGGGCCCGCCGTCTTCTACAACCTCGGCGCCCTGAAGAAGGGCAGCACCATCGAGGTGGACCGCCGCGACGGCGGAGTCGCCGTCTTCACCGTGGACGCCATCGAGGTCTACGAGGCCAAGGACTTCCCCGACGAGAAGGTCTACGGCGTCGCCAAGCGCCCGGAACTGCGCGTCATCACCTGCGGCGGCGGCTATTCGAGGACCACGGGCTACCAGGGCAACGTGGTCGTCTTCGCCCACCTGACCGGCAGCCGCCGCTGATTCCGGCGCGGTCCGGACAACGGGCCTACGCCACCCACTGCTGGTAGGCCATGTTCGCCACCAGGGCGAACACCACCGTCAGCAGCACGATCCGGACGAAGCCGCTGCCCTTCTTCAGCGCGGTGTGGGCACCCAGCGCGCCGCCCGCCAGGTTGAAAACGGCCAGCACCGCCGCCAGTTGCCACAGGATCACGCCCTGCCAGGCGAAGGTGGCCAGGGCCCCCGCGTTGGTGCAGCAGTTGACGATCTTCGCGGTGGCGGAGGCGGTCACCAGGTCCAGGTGGAGCACGGCGGTCAGGGCAAGGACGAGGAACGTGCCGGTGCCGGGGCCGATGAGTCCGTCGTAGAAGCCGATGCCGAGGCCCGCGAGGCCGATCGCCGCGAGGATCCGGCGGCGGGTGGCGGGGCCGGGCGCCGGGGCGGTGCCGAACGAGGGGCGCAGGATCACGAAGGTTCCCACGCCGAGCAGCACCACCATGATCACCGGCTTGAGCACCTCGGTGCTCATCCCGGCCGCGAAGAACGCCCCGGCGGAGGACCCGGCGAGCGCGGCCAGCCCGATGCGGACGGCGGTGCGGACGTCCACGGGTGCCCGGCGGACGTAGGTGACGGCCGCGCCGGTCGTGCCGACGATGGCGACCGCCTTGTTGGTGCCGAGCGCGGCGGCGGCCGGGGTGCCGCCGGGCAGTCCCAGCAGCAGCGCCGGCAGCAGCAGGAGACCGCCCCCGCCGACCACGGCGTCGATCCACCCGGCCGCGAAGGCGGCGAGGCACAGGAGGACGACCACGGTCAGCGATATGTCGGGCATGATCGCGACCCTAGGCAGGGATGCGTGGGCAGTCCACGTATCTGAGGGACTTCTGAGGTCCGAGGGCCGTGTGCGCCGCCGTGTGCTCCGACGTCGGAGAGGGGCGGCGTCCCCGCACGGGACGCCGCCCCTCTCCTTTCCCGGACCGGAGTCCTCGTCGTAATCGGTAGTGAGGTCGGGGACCACGACGAGGACTCCGGGGTCTTTCAGCGGTGGTCGCTGCCCTCCGCCTCGACCGAGGCCCGGCCGGCCTCCAGGCGTGCCACCGGGATGCGGAAGGGGGAGCAGGAGACGTAGTCCAGGCCCACCTCGTGGAAGAAGTGGACGGACTCGGGGTCGCCGCCGTGCTCGCCGCAGACTCCGAGCTTGAGGTCCGGGCGGGTGGCCCGGCCGGCCTGGACGGCGGACTTCACCAGGGAGCCGACGCCGTCCCGGTCGATCGTCTCGAACGGCGACACCCCGAAGATGCCCTTCTCCAGGTAGGCGGTGAAGAACGACGCCTCGACGTCGTCGCGGCTGAAGCCCCACACCGTCTGGGTCAGGTCGTTCGTGCCGAAGGAGAAGAACTGGGCGGCCTCGGCGATCTGGCCGGCGGTCAGCGCGGCGCGCGGCAGCTCGATCATCGTGCCGATCGCCAGCTTGAGCCGTGTGCCGGTCGCCGCCTCGACCTCGGCGATGACCTGGTCGGCCTCCTCGCGGACGATCTCCAGCTCCTGGACGGTGCCCACCAGCGGGATCATGATCTCGGGGCGCGGGTCGCCCTTGGCGGCCCTGCGCTCGGCGGCGGCCTCGGCGATGGCGCGGACCTGCATGGTGAACAGGCCGGGGACGACCAGTCCGAGGCGTACGCCGCGCAGTCCGAGCATCGGGTTCTGCTCGTGCAGGCGGTGCACGGCCTGGAGCAGGCGCAGCTCGTTCTCGTGCGGCTCCTGCCGGGACTCGGCGAGAGCCACGCGCACCGACAGCTCGGTGATGTCGGGCAGGAACTCGTGCAGCGGCGGGTCGAGCAGGCGGACCGTGACCGGCAGGCCGTCCATGGCCTCGAACAGCTCCACGAAGTCCTTCTTCTGGAGCGGCAGGAGTTGCTTGAGGGACTCCTCGCGCTCGGCCTGGGTGTCCGCCAGGATCAGCCGCTCGACCAGTTCGCGGCGGTCGCCGAGGAACATGTGCTCGGTGCGGCACAGGCCGATGCCCTGGGCGCCGAAGCGGCGGGCGCGCAGCGCGTCCTCGGCGTTGTCGGCGTTGGCGCGCACCCGCAGGCGGCGCTTGCGGTCGGCGAAGGCCATCATCCGGTGGACCGCCTCGACGAGTTCGTCCGCGTCGTCGGCGCCCGGGTGCATCCGGCCCTCGAAGTACTCGACGACCGGGGACGGGACGACCGGGACCTCGCCCAGGTACACCTTGCCCGTGGAGCCGTCGATGGAGATCACGTCGCCCTCCTCGACGACGTGCCCGCCGGGGACCGTCATCCGGCGGCGCTTGGTGTCGACCTCCAGGTCCTCCGCGCCGCAGACGCACGTCTTGCCCATGCCCCGGGCGACGACGGCCGCGTGGGAGGTCTTGCCGCCGCGGGAGGTCAGGATGCCCTCGGCCGCGATCATGCCGTCCAGGTCGTCGGGGTTGGTCTCCCGGCGGACCAGGATGACCTTCTCGCCCGAGCGGGACCACTTGACGGCGGTGTACGAGTCGAAGACCGCCTTGCCGACCGCCGCGCCCGGGGAGGCGGCGATGCCGCGGGCGACCTGCTCGACCCTGGCCTCCTCGTCGAACCGCGGGAACATCAGCTGCGCGAGCTGGGCCCCGTTGACCCGCTTCAGGGCCTCGGCCTCGTCGATCAGGCCCTGGTCGACGAGCTGGGTGGCGATGCGGAACGCGGCACCGGCGGTGCGCTTGCCGACGCGGGTCTGCAGCATCCAGAGCTGGCCGCGCTCGATGGTGAACTCGATGTCGCAGAGATCCTTGTAGTGGTTCTCCAGCGTCTCCATGATCTGCATCAGCCGGTCGTACGACTTCTTGTCGATCTGTTCCAGCTCCGCCAGCGGGACGGTGTTGCGGATGCCCGCGACCACGTCCTCGCCCTGCGCGTTCTGCAGGTAGTCGCCGTAGACGCCCTGCTGTCCGGAGGCGGGGTCGCGGGTGAAGGCGACGCCGGTGCCGGAGTCGGGGCCGAGGTTGCCGAACACCATCGAGCAGATGTTGACGGCCGTGCCGAGGTCGTGCGGGATGCGCTCCTGACGGCGGTAGAGCTTGGCGCGGTCGCCGTTCCAGGAGTCGAAGACCGCCTTGATGGCGAGGTCCATCTGCTCGCGCGGGTCCTGCGGGAAGTCGCGGCCGGCCTCCTTCTTGACGATCTTCTTGAAGGTGGTGACCAGCTTCTTCAGGTCGGCGGCCTCGAGCTCGGTGTCGACGGTGACCTTCTTGGTCTCCTTGGCCTTGTCGAGGGCGTCCTCGAAGAGGTCGCCCTCGACGCCGAGGACGGTCTTGCCGAACATCTGGATGAGGCGGCGGTAGGAGTCCCAGGCGAACCGCTCGTCGCCGGCCTGCTTGGCCAGGCCCTGCACGGACTTGTCGGAGAGGCCGATGTTCAGGACGGTGTCCATCATGCCGGGCATGGAGAACTTCGCGCCGGAGCGGACGGAGACCAGCAGGGGGTCGTCGGGCTGGCCGAGCTTCTTGCCCATCTTCTGCTCGAGCGCGTCGAGGTGCGCGCTCACCTCGTCACGGAGTGCCGCGGGCTCCTCGCCGCTGTCGAGGTAGACCTTGCAGGCCTCGGTGGTGATCGTGAAGCCCGGAGGGACCGGAAGGCCCAGGTTCGTCATCTCGGCCAGGTTCGCGCCCTTGCCGCCGAGCAGGTCCTTGAGGTCCTTGTTGCCCTCGGTGAAGTCGTAGACGAACTTCACGCCGTCAACACTGGTGCCGCGATCGGCTACCTGGAGATCTTTGTTTTCCGACACGGGTCTCGACTCCTCGAGGACGCGGTGGCTGCCCTGACGGCCAGGAACATACCCAGATCAAAGGCCGATGGGTACGTCCACTTGTGGGTCATGCGCCCGTAACCAGTCGTCCGCCAGCGGATCGAAAGTCAAGGCTTGGCAAGCCGTCGGGTGCAGATGTTTTCACTTCTTGAACGAATCAACGCTCGCAGACTCGTCCAGCCGCTCACATGAGCGGCTCTCGTCACGTCTGTTTTCGATCGATGAACGATCAATGGATGGCACTGAGTGCCACCCATTGGAGAAGTGCAGCCGCTCAAGATCCGCTCATCTGAGCACAACCCTTATCAAGGGTGGCGAGAATCACGCTGCCACAAGCGCTCGAATATCACCATGCGGACGACTTGCGGCCCCGTGGCCGGGGAGCCGTTTGCCGGGTGTTTGCCCGGCGCCCGTGAACACGGGTGAGGGCCTGGCCGTACGGGTGTGCGGCGGGCCCCGCGTGGCCCGCCTCCTCAGCGACGCCGCGCACGGAAGGACCTTCGGGTGCCTCAGCACACGGATACACGCCAGTCATCGGGTGCACCATCGGACTCGGGCACACCATCGGACCCGACCGAAGAACCGGCGTCGCAGGGGGGCGGGAACGAGGCCGCCGCTTCGCACCCGGCGGAGCCCGGCGCGGACGCGGAGTCCGAGGGCGCGGAGTCCGAGGGCGCGGAGTCCGAGGGCGCGGAGTCCGAGGGCGCGGGCGAGTCGGACGCGGGCGCCGAGCCGGGCGCTGGCGCCCCCGCCGGCACCGGGACTCCCGGGGGCGACGAGCCCCCGGCGGCATCCGGGACCGAGGAGGGGAAACCCGCCGCCGACGGGGCCACCAGCGCCGAAGCCGAAGCCTCCGCCGAGCCGGACGAAACCGACGAGCCTGCCGCCGAGGGCGACCAGGCCACCGAGCGCGCCGCCGAGGGCGAGCAGGCCGCCGAGCACGACGAGGGCGCCGAGCCCTCCTCCCAGAGCAACGAGCCTGCCGAGACCGCCGCCGAACCCGCCGCCACGACCGACGACACCGGCGAGCGCGCCGCCATGGGCGCCCAGCCCATGGCGGCGCCCGCCGAGGGCGACCAGGCCGACGAGCCTGCCAAGGCCGCCGCCGAGCCGGCCGACGAGTCCGCCGAGACCGGCGAGCCCCCCGCCGAGCGCGACCAGGCCGCCGAGCCCGGCAAGGCCACGCCAATACGGCCCTGGCAGCTTCGCAAGGGCCGGCGCCGTTGGCAGGGGGCGCATCCCGTGGCCGCGCGCCGGGTGTCCCACGGGGTCACCCTGCTCGCGCTCCTGCTCGTCGTCGTCGCGCTTCTGCTGCCGAACAAGGAGGCGCAGTTCCAGGTCGCGGCGTTCACGCGGCTGCCCGTGGAGGCTCTGCTCCTGGGCGCCGTGCTGCTCGTGCTGCCGCGCCGGCCGCGGGTGGCCGTGGCGGTACTCGGCGGGCTGGCGCTCGGCGTGCTGACCGTGCTGAACCTGACGGACATCGAGTTCAACCAGTACCTGGGCCGCAGCTTCAACGTGGTCCTCGACTGGGAGCTGCTGGACGACGCGCAGTCGTACCTCGCGGACACCCTCGGCGGGGCCACGGCGCTGCTCGCCGCCGCCGGGGTCGTCCTCCTCGTCCTGGCGGTGCTGGCCGTGATGGCCCTCGCGGTCGTGCGCCTCGGTGACCTCCTGGCCCGCGACAAGGCCCGGTCGACGCGCGGACTGCTGTTCGCCAGCGTGGCGTGGATGACGTGCATGGCCCTGGACATCCAGATCTCCGGCGTCCCGGTGGCCTCCCAGCACACGGTCGCCATGGTCAAGTACCACGACCAGGCGCTGCGCACCACGATCCGGGACGAGCGGGACTTCGCGAGGACGGCGGAGGCCGACCAGTTCGGCGGGACCCCGGCCGGCGAGCTCGTACCGGACCTGCGCGGCAAGGACATGATCTTCACGTTCATCGAGAGCTACGGCCGCAGCGCGATCGAGGACCCGATCCCGGCGCCGGGCGTCAACAAGACCCTCGAGACCAGCACGCGGGCCCTCGCCGACGCGGGCTTCCACGCCAGGAGCGGCTGGCTGACGTCGGCGACGTACGGGGGCGGCAGCTGGCTCGGCCACTCCACGTTCATGTCGGGCCTGTGGGTCGACAACCAGAACCGCTACCGCACGGTGACCTCCGGCGACCACCTGACCCTGACCGAGGCGTTCAAGAAGACCGGGGCCTGGGACACGGTCGGCGTCATGCCGGGCGTGCAGAAGGGCTGGCCGGAGTCGAAGTGGTACGGCCTGGACAAGGTCTACAACGCCTTCCGGATGGGCTACCAGGGACCCAAGTTCAGCTGGTCCACCATGCCCGACCAGTACGCGCTGGAGGCCTTCCAGCGTCTGGAGCACGGCAAGAAGCGCGACAAGCCGCTGACCTCGTTCGTCATCCTGACCTCCAGCCACCAGCCCTGGGCGCCGGTGCCGGAGATGGTCGACTGGGACAAGCTCGGCGACGGCTCGGTCTACAAGGGCATCGAGGCGGCCGGCAACAGGCCGGCCGACGTCCTCACCAGCTCCACCCGCTCCAGTGAGGAGTACGGCAAGTCGGTCGAGTACTCGTTGACCGCGCTCACCCAGTGGATGGAGCGCTACGGCAGGGACGACACCGTGCTCGTCGTCCTCGGCGACCACCAGCCCAACGCCCGGGTCAGCGGCGACCACGCCAGCCGTGACGTGCCCTGCTCGATCATCGCCAAGGACCCGAAGGTCCTGGACAAGATCGCCGACTGGGGCTGGACGGAGGGCCTGCGCCCCGACCACGACGCCCCGGTCTGGAAGATGAGCGCCTTCCGCGACCGCTTCCTGACGGCGTACGGCTCCACACCGCACCCGTCGAAGGGCTGACCGCCGGACCGACGGCGGGCCGGGCTCGAGCCCGGCCCGCCGTCGGCGCGGCCGCCAGAACGCCTCAGCCGCCCGAGGTGTCCAGTTCGGCGTCCTCGCCGACGCCCGCGCAGTCGTAGGGGTCCTTCAGCCAGCCGTCCGGCAGTACCACCCGGTTGTTGCCGGAGGTACGGCCGCGGGGCCCGTCGGCGCCGGCCGGCCAGGGCTGGCCGAGGTCCAGCTCGTCGAGGCCGGCGCGCAGTGCCTCCAGCGAGGAGGTGACCGCCAGCCGCTTGCGCATCTCGGAGCCGACCGCGAAGCCCTTCAGGTACCAGGCGACGTGCTTGCGGAAGTCGATCACACCGCGCGACTCGTCGCCGATCCACTCGCCGAGCAGCGTGGCGTGCCGGACCATGACGTCGGCGACCTCGCGCAGGGACGGCCGGGCCAGGTCCTGGACCCGCCCCTCGAACGCCGCCACGAGGTCGGCGAACAGCCACGGCCGGCCCAGGCAGCCGCGGCCCACGACCACACCGTCGCAGCCGGTCTCCCGCACCATCCGCAGCGCGTCCTCGGCCGACCAGATGTCGCCGTTGCCGAGCACCGGGATCTCGGGCACGTGCTCCTTCAGGCGCGCGATGGCGTCCCAGTCCGCCGTGCCGCCGTAGTGCTGGGCGGCCGTGCGGCCGTGCAGCGCGATCGCCGTCACGCCCTCCTCGACCGCGATCCTTCCGGCGTCGAGGTAGGTGATGTGGTCGTCGTCGATGCCCTTGCGCATCTTCATCGTGACCGGCAGGTCGCCGGCCCCGCTGACCGCCTCGCGCAGGATCGCCCGCAGCAGGTTGCGCTTGTAGGGGAGGGCCGAGCCGCCGCCCTTGCGGGTGACCTTGGGCACCGGGCAGCCGAAGTTGAGGTCGATGTGGTCGGCGAGGTCCTCCTCCGCGATCATGCGGACGGCCTTGCCGACGGTGGCCGGGTCCACGCCGTACAGCTGGATCGAGCGCGGGCGCTCGCTCGCGTCGAACCTGATGAGCTGCATGGTCTTGTCGTTGCGCTCGACCAGCGCCCGGGTCGTGATCATCTCGCTGACGTACAGGCCCTTGCCCTGACTGAACTCCCGGCACAGGGTGCGGAAGGGCGCGTTGGTGATACCGGCCATGGGGGCCAGCACCACGGGCGGCCGGACGGTGTGCGGGCCGATCTGGAGGGGGGACTCGGGCGTGGGCATTCCCCCATTGTCGCGTATCGGCTGCCACGCGTCGGCACAGATCATGTAGCAGTCATTAGTTAACCGCACTATCGAAGTCGTACCATGGAACGCATGCCCGAGCTCAGCCATCGACGACGGCTCCTGGTTCTCGCGATCTGCTGCATGAGCCTGCTGATCGTGAGCCTGGACAACACCGTTCTGAACGTGGCCCTGCCCTCGATGCAGCGCGAGCTGCACGCGAGCACGTCCGGCCTGCAGTGGACCATCGACGCGTACACGCTGGTGCTCGCCTCGCTGCTGATGCTCGCCGGTTCCACGGCCGACCGGATCGGCCGCAGACGCGTCTTCATGGCGGGGCTGGTCGTCTTCGGCATCGGCTCGCTGCTGTGCTCCCTCGCGCCCGACCTGGAACTGCTGGTCGTGTTCCGCATGCTGCAGGCGGTCGGCGGCTCGATGCTCAACCCGGTCGCCATGTCGATCATCACCAACACCTTCACCGACCCGCGCGAGCGCGCCCGCGCGATCGGGGCCTGGGGCGCGGTGGTCGGCATATCCATGGCCGCCGGCCCGCTCGTCGGCGGCCTGCTGGTGGAGTCGGTGGGCTGGCGCTCCATCTTCTGGATCAACCTGCCGGTGGCCCTGGCCGCCCTGCTGCTCACCGCGCGTTACGTCCCGGAGTCCCGCGCGCCGAAGGCCCGCAGGCCCGACCCGGTCGGCCAGATCCTGGTCATCGCCCTGTTCGGCGCCCTGACGTACGCGATCATCGAGGCCCCGGTCTCCGGCCTCGCCACGATCCTGCCCTTCGCCGTCCTCGCGCTCGCGGCCCTGCTCGGCCTCCTGTGGTACGAGCCGCGCCGCGCCGAACCCCTCATCGACCTGCGCTTCTTCCGTTCGGCGCCGTTCAGCGGGGCCACCGTCATCGCGATCAGCGCGTTCGCGGCGCTCGGCGGCTTCCTGTTCCTGTCCACGCTCTACCTCCAGAACGTGCGGGGCCTCGACGCCCTGCACGCCGGCCTGTGGATGCTGCCGATGGCGGCACCGACCTTCCTGTGCGCACCGCTGTCCGGGCGGCTGCTCGGCACCCGGGGGCCGCGGCTGCCCCTGCTGATCGCCGGAACGGCCATGACGGTGAGCGCGGTGCTGTTCGCCGCGCTCGAGGCGGAGACCTCCGACCTCACGCTCGTCATCGGGTACGTCCTGTTCGGCGTCGGCTTCGGCTTCGTCAACGCGCCGATCACCAACACGGCCGTCTCCGGGATGCCGCGCGCCCAGGCCGGGGTGGCCGCCGCGGTCGCCTCCACCAGCCGCCAGCTCGGGCAGACGCTCGGGGTCGCGGTGGTCGGCGCGCTGCTGGCCGCCGGGATCGGCTCCTCGCCCTACCGGGAAGCGTTCGTTCCTGCGGCCCGGTACGGATGGTGGGTGCTGGTGGTGTGCGGTGCCGCGGTGCTGGCACTGGGCGCTGTCACCAGCGGCCGGTGGGCCAGGGGGACCGCCGAGCGCACGGCCGAGCGGCTCCAGGAGCACGAGGTGCGGCAGGCGGCGGGCATCGGCGCCTGAGCGCCCGGGGATCCCCGCCGCGCAGAGGGAAGTCCGGCGACCGGGCCCGGGCAGCGCGGAAGGAGTCCGGCGACCGGGCCCGGGCAGCGCGGAAGGAGTCCGGCGACCGGTGTCCCGGGCCGCACACGAAGCGACCGTGGCGGCCGGACAGGCCTCGCGCAACGGGGTCGGGCAGCCACTCAGAGGAGTCCGGGGCTGCTCGCGGATCGCGTACGAGTGATTCCGGCCGGTGACCGCCGTTCCGGGCGGGGTGCCGGCGGGGCACTTGGTAAGAAAGAGGTAAGCGAGATCATGGCCGCTGAGCTGCGGCTTCTCATCAAAGTGCCGCTCGCTCACAGCCCACGTTACTCCTCCCGAGTCGCCGCGCAGGCGATCCGCGGCAAATCTGGATGAGCGCGATGAGCCCTTCGGGTCATGCGCGACGCAGGGGGGAACCACCAACGGGAGACCACCATGCATCTCACACTGCGCAGCCGCTGTGTCCGTGGAGTCGCCGTGGGCGCTCTGTCCGCCGCGCTGGTGTCGGCCGGCTCCGCCGGAGCCTTCGCAGCGCCTCGGCCGAGCCCGATGCCCACCCGGACGCACACCGAAATGCCCACCCGGGCGGCCGAGTCGATCACGGTCAGGGCCAGCCACCGCTCGATCAGGGCCGGGGAGAGCGTCACGCTCACCGGTCGCACCGCGCACCTGGCGGCCGGCAGCAGGCTGACCGTCCAGCACCTGAACAACGGCAGGTGGACCACGCTGCGCGCGACCACCGTGGTCAAGAAGGGCGACACCTACACGGTGTCCACGAAGCTCGCGGTCAAGGGCAAGCAGCAACTGCGGGTGGTGCACGGCAACACGCACTCCGCGACGGTCACCGTGGACGTGACCTGACCCGGGAGGTGACAGGGTGCTGACGGGCTCGTAGCCCGCCCAGCACCAGTTCGAGCACCGCCTCGAACTCCTCCTCGATCGCCGGCCGCTTCCACTCCTGGGCATGACCCGGGTCGTGGAAGCGGCCGGTGGCATGGAACAGGGCCCGGGCCGCGACGGCCGGGTCGGCGGCCGTGAAGACACCGGCCGTGACGCCGTCCCGGACGATCCGGGTGAGCTGGGCGGTCAGGTCGTCGATGTGCTCGCCGACCGCCGCGCCGTTCTCCCCGGTGAGCACCGAGTACGTGGCGAACAGCTCGGGGTCGCCGCCCGCCTTGCGGCGCTTGGCCTCGAACAGTTCCCGCAGCCAGTCGCGCAGCCGGTCCTCCGGGTCCCGCTGTTCGGCGGCGATGCCGGCGAGGGCCTCGGACGTGCGGTCGAGCCACCGCTTGGTCACCGCCTCGCGCAGCGCGGCCTTCGTACGGAAGTGCCGGTAGACACTGCCGTGGCTGACACCGAGCGCGCGGGCCACGTCCACCACGGTGGCCTTGGCCGGGCCGTGGCGGCGCAGCACCTCCTCGGTGGCCTCGAGGATGCGCTCGGCGGTCAGGGTCTCGGTGCTGGGTGGCATGCCCTAGACCGTACCCGGCGCCCGGGTCAGCTTTCGCTGTCCAGGTGGGCCATCTGCGCCTCGGGGTAGCGCGCGCCCACGACGGCGTCCGCCGGTACGGCCTCCTCGATGGCCGCCAGGTCGGCCTCGTCCAGCGTGACGGCCGTCGCGCCCAGCGCCTCCGTCAGCCGTTCCCGGGTGCGGGCGCCGATCAGCGGGACGATGACCGTGTCGTGCCGCGGGCCGCGCGAGAGCACCCAGGCGATGGCGGTCTGCGCGACCGTGACGCCCTTGCCCTCGGCGACCTTGCGCAGGGCCTCGACGAGATCCAGGTTGTGCTGGAGGTTCTCGCCCTGGAAGCGGGGCGAGTGGGCCCGGAAGTCGTTCGCGGCGAGCTTGCGGTCGCGGCCGAAGTGCCCGGAGATCAGGCCGCGCGAGAGCACTCCGTAGGCCGTGACGGCGATGCCGAGTTCGCGGGTGGTGGGCAGGATCCGGTCCTCGATGCCGCGGGAGACGAGCGAGTACTCGATCTGGAGGTCCGAGATCGGCGCGGTGGCGGCGGCACGGCGGATCGTGCCGGCACCGACCTCGCTGAGGCCGATGTGCCGGACGTACCCCTTCTCGACGAGTTCCGCGATGGCGCCGACCGTCTCCTCGATCGGCACGTCCGGGTCGACCCGTGCGATCCGGTAGACGTCGATGTGGTCGACGCCGAGGCGCTGGAGGGAGTAGGCGGCGAAGTTCTTCACGGCGGCGGGCCGGCCGTCGTAGCCGGACCAGTTGCCGTCCGGGTCGCGCAGGGCTCCGAACTTCACGCTGAGCAGGGCCTGTTCGCGGCGGGCCGCGGGAGCGGTGCGCAGGGCCTCGCCGACCAGCATCTCGTTGTGGCCCATGGCGTAGAAGTCGCCGGTGTCGAGCAGGGTCACGCCCGCTTCCAGGGCGGCGTGCACGGTGGCGATGGACTCGGTCCGGTCCGCCTCGCCGTACAGCGCGGACATGCCCATGCAGCCGAGGCCGAGGGCGGAGACCTGAGGGCCGGTGGTTCCGAGGCGGCGGGTGTCCATGGGGGCTCCTTGGGAGGCTCGGAGGGCGGATTGAACGGGTACCCACGACCAGCCTGGCATGACAACTGACAGATTTCAATATCTGTCAGTTGTCAACCCAAACCCCCGGTGCGGCACACAGTCACCGGCTGTGCGATTTGGTCCAGACCTATTGACGAGAGGTCTGGACCACGAGCACTGTCATGTCTACGACACCTCACCGCACCCCCCACCGGGAGGATCCGCATGATCCGCCGCAGACCGCGTCTGCTCGCCGCCGCCCTCGCGGCCGCCTGTCTCACCCAGCTCTCCGCCGCCCTGGCCCCCACCGCCTCGGCCGCCCCCACCGCCGACACGTGCGCCGTGAAGTCCAGGCCCGCCGGCAAGGTGCTCCAGGGCTACTGGGAGAACTGGGACGGCTCCGCCAACGGCGTCCATCCGCCCTTCGGCTGGACGCCGATCACCGACTCGCGCATCCCCGCGCACGGCTACAACGTGATCAACGCGGCCTTCCCGGTCATCCGCTCCGACGGAACGGCCCTGTGGCAGGACGGCATGGACACGGGCGTGAAGGTGGCGACGCCGGCGGAGATGTGCGCGGCCAAGGCGTCCGGGCAGACGATCCTGCTGTCCATCGGCGGCGCTACGGCCGGTATCGACCTCAACTCGTCCACCGTGGCCGACCGGTTCGTCGCGACGATCGTGCCCATCCTGAAGAAGTACAACTTCGACGGCATCGACATCGACATCGAGACGGGCCTGACGGGCAGCGGAAACATCAACCAGCTCTCCCCGTCCCAGGCCAACCTGGTCCGGATCATCGACGGAGTGCTCGCGCAGATGCCGTCGAACTTCGGCCTGACGATGGCCCCGGAGACCGCCTACGTCACCGGCGGCAGCGTCGCCTACGGCTCGATCTGGGGCGCGTACCTGCCGATCATCAAGAAGTACGCCGACAACGGCCGCCTGTGGTGGCTGAACATGCAGTACTACAACGGCAGCATGTACGGCTGCTCCGGCGACTCGTACCAGGCGGGCACCGTGGCCGGCTTCACCGCGCAGACCGACTGCCTCGCCAAGGGCCTGGTGATCCAGGGCACGACGATCAAGGTCCCCTACGACAAGCAGGTCCCGGGCCTGCCCGCCCAGCCCGGCGCCGGCGGCGGCCACATGGCGCCCACACTGGTTTCCCAGGCCTCGCGCCACTACGGCACGAGCCTGAAGGGCCTGATGACCTGGTCGATCAACTGGGACGGGTCGAAGAACTGGACCTTCGGCGACAACGTGAAGGCCCTGCAAGGCCGTTGAGGAACGGCGAACGCCGGACGGCCGCCGAGGGAGATCTCGGCGGCCGTCCGGCGCTCTGAGGTACTGCCGGGAATTACCGGGTCAGCAGCCGACGAGGCGGCCGGCCAGGTAGCCCTCGATCTGGTCGAGGGAGACGCGCTCCTGCTTCATGGTGTCGCGCTCGCGGACGGTGACCGCGTTGTCCTCGAGGGTGTCGAAGTCGACCGTGACGCAGTACGGCGTGCCGATCTCGTCCTGGCGGCGGTAGCGGCGGCCGATGGCGCCGGCGTCGTCGAACTCGATGTTCCAGTTCTGGCGCAGGGCCTGGGCCAGGCCCTTGGCCTTGGGCGACAGCTCCGGGTTGCGCGACAGGGGCAGCACGGCGACCTTCACCGGGGCCAGGCGGTGGTCCAGGCGCAGCACCGTGCGCTTCTCCATCTTGCCCTTGGCGTTGGGCGCCTCGTCCTCGACGTAGGCGTCGAGGAGGAAGGCGAGCATCGCCCGGCCGACACCGGCCGCCGGCTCGATGACGTACGGCGTCCAGCGCTCGCCGGCCTCCTGGTCGAAGTACGACAGGTCCTGGCCGGAGGACTTGGCGTGGGAGGAGAGGTCGTAGTCGGTGCGGTTGGCGACACCCTCCAGCTCGCCCCACTCGCTGCCGCCGAACTGGAAGCGGTACTCGATGTCGGCGGTGCGCTTGGAGTAGTGGGAGAGCTTCTCCTGCGGGTGCTCGTACCAGCGCATGTTCTCCTCACGCAGGCCGAGGCCCGTGTACCAGTTCCAGCGCTGCTCCATCCAGTACTCCTGCCACGTCTCGTCCTCGCCCGGCTTGACGAAGAACTCCATCTCCATCTGCTCGAACTCGCGGGTGCGGAAGATGAAGTTGCCCGGCGTGATCTCGTTGCGGAAGGACTTGCCCATCTGGGCGATGCCGAACGGCGGCTTGCGGCGCGAGGTGGTCTGCACCTGGGCGAAGTTGGTGAAGATGCCCTGCGCGGTCTCGGGGCGCAGGTAGGCGACGGAGCCGGAGTCCTGGGTGGGACCGAGGTGGGTGGAGAGCAGGCCCGAGAACTGCTTGGGCTCGGTGAACTGGCCCTTGTTGCCGCAGTTGGGGCAGTTGACGTCCGCGAGGCCGTTCTCCGGGGCGCGGCCCTTCTTCTCCTCGTAGGCCTCTTCCAGGTGGTCGGCGCGGAACCGCTTGTGGCAGGAGGTGCACTCCGTCAGCGGGTCCGTGAAGGTGGCGACGTGACCGGAGGCGACCCAGACCTCGGGCGCCAGGATCACGGACGAGTCGATGCCGACCACGTCCTCGCGGGACGTCACCATGTAGCGCCACCACTGGCGCTTGAGGTTCTCCTTGAGCTCGACACCCAGGGGCCCGTAGTCCCAGGCGGCACGCTGGCCGCCGTAGATCTCACTGCAGGGGAATACGAAGCCACGGCGCTTGCTCAGGCTGACGATGGTGTCGATCTTGTCGGCGGCCACGGTGCTCTCTTCATTACGACGACGGGCGACGAAGCGAGACGCTTCACGAGCGAATGCTTCAGGGTACCGGCGGTGGCTCCCCCTCGACCAAATCGGTGCCGGGTAACGGCCCTTTTCGGGCCCGCCACGGTGCTTGTTGACAACCGTTTCCATTTTAGTTGAAAATGACTGTCATGAACGTACGACGACGCCTCATATCCGGCTCCACGGTCCTGACGATCACCGCGCTCGGCCTCGGAGCACTCTCCGCCTGTTCCTCCGCCGGCGCGAACGGCACCGGCGGAGGCAAGTACGACGTCGTCGCGTCCTTCTACCCGATGGCCTTCCTCGCCGAGCGGATCGGCGGGAGCCACGTCCACGTCACCAGTCTCACCCAGCCCGGCCAGGAGCCGCACGAACTGGAGATCAGCGCCCAGCAGACCGTGCGGCTCGAGAAGTCCGACGCGGTGCTCTACCTCAAGGGCCTCCAGCCCAACGTCGACAAGGCCGTCGCGCAGTCCGGGGTCGGGACGAAGATCGACGCCGCGTCCCTGACCACGCTGGAGGAGCACGGCACCGATGTCGACGGCCACGCCGACGGGCACGACGACGGGCACGACGACGGGCACGACGACGGGCACGGCGGCAAGGACCCGCACGTCTGGCTCGACCCGGTGCGCTACGCGCAGATCGCCGAGGGCGTCGGCAAGGCCTTCGAGAAGGGCGACCCGGACCACGCGGCCGACTACCGCAAGAACACCGCGGCCCTGGTCAAGGAGCTCGGCGAGCTCAACACCCGGTACGAGACCGGCCTGAAGGACACCCGGAACAAGGTCTTCATCACCACCCACGCCGCCTTCGGCTACCTCGCCGAGCGCTACGGCCTGACCCAGGAGGCCATCAACGGCCTCGACCCGGAGGCCGAGCCCAGCGCGGCCCGGGTGAAGGACCTCCAGGAGACGGCGAAGGCCGACGGGGTCACGACCGTCTTCTACGAGACGCTGGTCAGCGACAGGACCGCGAAGACCCTCGCCAAGGACGCGCATCTGAGGACGGACGTCCTCGACCCGCTGGAGGGCATCACCGACAGGTCCCGCGGCACCGACTACTTCCAGGTCATGGAAGCCAACCTCAAGGCGCTGCGACAGGCACTGGGCGCCAAGTGAGCATCACGGAGGGCGTCATGGACGTCAGCAGCGACACCGCCGAACCCGTCATATCCTTGCGCGCAGTGCGCGCCGACCTGGGCTCGCGCCCCGTCCTGCGGGGCATCGACCTCACCGTGCGCCGCGGCGAGGTCGTCGCGCTGCTCGGCGCCAACGGCTCCGGCAAGTCGACGGCCGTGCGCAGCGTCATCGGCCAGGTGCCGGTGAGCGCCGGTGAGATCGAGCTGTTCGGCACCCCGCACCGCCGCTTCCGCGACTGGGCGCGCGTCGGCTACGTACCGCAGCGCACGACCGCCGCCGGCGGCGTCCCGGCGACGGTCACCGAGATCGTCTCCTCGGGCCGGCTCTCCCGCGCCCGCTTCGGGATCTTCCGCAAGGCCGACCACGCGGCCGTACGGCGGGCCCTGGAGCTGGTCGGCATGGCGGACCGCGCGAAGGACTCGGTCAACGCCCTCTCCGGCGGTCAGCACCAGCGCGTGCTGATCGCCCGCGCCCTCGCCGCCGCACCCGAGCTGCTGATCATGGACGAGCCGATGGCGGGCGTCGACCTGGCCAGCCAGGATGTGCTGGCGAGCACGCTCGGGGAGCAGGTGACGGCCGGGGTGACGGTGCTGCTCGTACTGCACGAGCTGGGCCCCCTGGAGCCCTTGATCGACCGGGCGGTGGTGCTGCGCGACGGCTGCGTCGTGCACGACGGACCGCCCCCGAAGGCCGTCGGCCAGCACGCCCTGCCCGGCCACGACCACGTCCACCCCCACGACGCCTCGGGCGCCGATCCGATCCGCACGGGACTGCTGAGCTGATGGACCTGTTGAACTACGCCTTCATGCAGCGGGCCCTGCTCGCCGCCGTCCTGGTCGGCATCACCGCGCCCGCCGTCGGCATCTACCTCGTCCAGCGCCGCCAGGCCCTGATGGGCGACGGCATCGGGCATGTGGCCATGACCGGCGTCGGCCTGGGCTTCCTGCTGTCCACCTCCCCGGTGTGGATGGCCACGGCCGTCTCCATCCTGGGCGCGGTCCTCATGGAACTGATCCGCTGGTACGGCCGCACCCGCGGCGACATCGCCCTCGCGATGCTCTTCTACGGCGGCATGGCGGGCGGCGTCATGTTCATCAACCTCGCCCCCGGCGGCTCCAACGCGAACCTGACGTCGTACCTGTTCGGCTCGCTCTCCACGGTCTCGCAGTCCGACGTCACCGCGATCTGCCTGCTGGCCGCCTTCGTCGTGCTGGTCACCCTGGGCCTGCGCCGCCAGCTGTTCGCGGTCAGCCAGGACGAGGAGTTCGCCCGGGTGACCGGGCTGCCGGTGCGCGCCCTGAACCTGCTGACGGCGGTCACGGCGGCGGTGACGGTGACGGTCGCGATGCGCGTGGTCGGGCTGCTGCTGGTCAGCGCGCTGATGGTGGTCCCGGTGGCCGCCGCCCAGCAGCTCAGCCGCAGCTTCGCCGCGACCTTCGCGATCGCCGTCGCCATCGGGGTGAGCGTGACGATCGGCGGCACGGTCACGTCGTACTACCAGGACGTGCCGCCCGGCGCGACGATCGTGCTGCTCACCATCGCGGTGTTCATCGCGCTCACCGCGCTGGCCACGCCGCTGGCCCGGCGACGCGCGCGGGCCCTTGCCGCGTCGCTGCCCGCCGGGGACCCGGCGGAGTGCGCGATTCCGGCCACCCGGGCCGCCGGCGACGGGGCCGGCGCCTGACCGCGCACGGCCCGGGCTGGCACAATGGCCCGCAGGCGAGACGTGAGGAGGCCGACCGGTGACCACCGCTGGACCGCCCGTGAAGGGCCGCGCCACCCGGCAGCGTGCCGCTGTCGCGGCGGCCCTCGACGAGGTCGACGAGTTCCGCAGCGCGCAGGAGCTCCACGACATGCTCAAGCACAGGGGCGACTCGGTGGGCCTGACGACGGTCTACCGCACCCTTCAGTCCCTCGCCGACGCGGGCGAGGTCGACGTCCTGCGCACCTCCGACGGCGAGTCGGTCTACCGCCGCTGCTCCACCGGCGAGCACCACCACCATCTCGTCTGCCGCGTCTGCGGCAAGGCGGTCGAGGTGGAGGGGCCGATGGTGGAGAAGTGGGCGGAGGCGATCGCCGCGGAGCACGGCTACGTCAACGTCGCCCACACGGTGGAGATCTTCGGCACCTGCGCGGAGTGCTCCGCGGGTTGAGCGTGTTCTGTGCGGGTGGTCCGGGGCGGCCGACCCTGGGGGCTGCCGCCCCCAGACCCCCGCTTTCGGCCTGAACGGCCTCGTCCTCAATCGCCGGACAGCTCGTTCTACTCGCCGTCGCCCTGCATGGCGAGGAGTGCCTCGTTCGGGATGGCGCCGCCGAAGCGGCGGTCGCGGGAGGCGAACTCGATGCAGGCCCGCCACAGGTCGCGGCGGTCGAAGTCGGGCCACAGGACGTCCTGGAAGACCAGCTCCGCGTACGCGCTCTGCCAGAGCAGGTAGTTGGACGTGCGCTGCTCGCCGCTCGGGCGCAGGAACAGGTCGACGTCCGGCATGTCCGGGTAGTACAGGTACCTCTGGATGGTCTTCTCGGAGACCTTGGCCGGGTCGAGCCGGCCCGCCTTGACGTCCTCCGCGAGCGCCTTGGCCGCGTCCGCGAGTTCGGCCCGGCCGCCGTAGTTCATGCAGAAGTACAGTGTGAGCCGGTCGTTGTCCTTGGTCTGCTCCTGGGCGACCTGGAGCTCCTTGGCGACCGACTTCCACAGCTTGGGCATGCGGCCCACCCAGCGCACCCGGATGCCGAGTTCGTCGAGCTGGTCGCGGGTCTTGCGGATGAAGTCGCGGTTGAAGTTCATCAGGAAGCGCACCTCGTCGGGCGAACGCTTCCAGTTCTCGGTGGAGAAGGCGTAGAGGGAGATGTTGCCGACGCCGATCTCGATCGCGCCCTGCAACACGTCCAGCACCCGCTCGGCGCCGACCTTGTGCCCCTCGGTGCGGGGCAGCCCGCGCTCCTTGGCCCAGCGTCCGTTCCCGTCCATGACGATCGCGACATGCTCGGGGACCAGCTCGCCGGGGAGCTTCGGCGCGCGGGCGCCGGACGGATGCGGCTCGGGCGCCCTGTACTCCGGGCGCCGGCGCCCCAGGATCCCGCGTACGGCCATGTGCTTCTCGTCTCCCTTGTCTCGGACCTGTCCTGGACAGGTCTCGGACTACTTTTCCACGTACCGAAGTGAGCGCAGCCCGCGCTCCAGATGCCAGTGCAGGTAGGCGGAGACCAGCCCGCTGCCCTCCCTGACGTACCGCGGCTCGCACGCGTCCGCGGTCTCCCAGTCCCCCGTGAGCAGCGCGCCGAGCAGCGCGAGCGTCTGCGGCGAGGGTACGACGCTGCCGGGCACCCGGCAGTCGGCGCAGACCGAGCCGCCGGAGGCCACCGAGAAGAACCGGTTCGGACCGGGCATCCCGCACCGGGCGCAGTCGCCGAAGCTGGGCGCGTAGCCGTTGACGGCCAGCGAGCGCAGCAGGAAGGCGTCCAGCACGAGGTGCGGGGCGTGCTCGCCCCGGGCGAGGGTGCGCAGGGCACCCACCAGCAGCAGGTACTGCTGGACGGACGGCTCGCCCTCGTGGTCGGTGAACCGCTCGGCGGTCTCCAGCATGGCCGTCCCGGCGGTGTAGCGGGCGTAGTCGGCCACGATCCCGCCGCCGTAGGGGGCGATGGTCTCGCTCTGCGTGCACAGCGGCAGCCCCCGGCCCACCAGCTCGCTGCCCCGGGCGAAGAACTGCACGTCCACGTGCGAGAACGGCTCCAGCCTGGCCCCGAACTTCGACTTCGTCCGCCGCACTCCCCGCGCCACGGCACGAACCCGCCCGTGCCCGCGGGTGAGCAGCGTGATGATGCGGTCCGCCTCACCCAGCTTCTGGGTGCGCAGCACGACGCCGTCGTCCCGGAACAGACTCATGGGTTCCATTCTCACTCACGGCGAACGTGGGCGTGGCCGCGCCCGCGACCCGGTCCGGCTCCCGGCGCGGCGCAACCGCGCTTCGCCCCGCGGCGTCGGTCAGTGTGGAGATCGTTCCGTCCGCACCGACCGGAGGAGAGCACCATTCGAACCCCGGGAGAGTTCAACCCGACCCGACGTACCTTACTGACCGCCGCCGGCTGCGCCCTCGTCACGGCGACGGCGGCCCTCACCACGGCGGCGCCCGCGCACGCCCTGCCGGACGAGGCCGACGGCACCACCGCGCGTCTGCGCGCCCTGGAGCAGGAGCACGGCGCCCGGCTGGGCGTGTTCGCCCACACCCCCGGTACCGGCCGGACCGTCCGGTACCGGGCCGACGAGCGCTTCCCGATGTGCTCGGTGTTCAAGACCCTGGCGGCGGCCGCGGTCCTGCGGGACCTGGACCGCCGCGGCGAGGTCCTCTCGCGCCGCGTCCACTACACCGAGGCCGACCTGGTGCCGGAGGGCTCCGACCAGACCCGCGCGCACCTGGCCACGGGCATGACCATCGCCGAACTCGCCGACGTCGCCATCCGCTTCAGCGACAACACCGCCGGCAACCTGCTCCTGCGGGAGCTCGGCGGCCCCACGGCCATCACCCGTTTCGCCCGCACGCTCGGCGACCCGGTGACCCGCCTGGACCGCTGGGAGCCGGACCTGAACACCGCCGAGCCCTGGCGGCTCACGGACACCACGAGCCCGCGCGCGATCGGCCGCACCTACGCCCGTCTCGTCCTCGGGGACGCGCTGAACCGTCGTGACCGCCGGACGCTGACGCACTGGCTGCTGAACAACACCACCAGCACCCACCGCTTCCGCGCGGGCCTGCCACCGGCCTGGACGGTCGCGGACAAGACGGGCACCGGTGCCCACGGCACCGCCAACGACGTGGGCGTCGCGTGGACCGAGTCCTCTTCGCCCGTGGTCCTGGCCGTGCTGTCGACCAAACCGGCCCAGGACGCCCCGTACGACGACGCTCTCGTGGCCCGCGCGGCCGCGGTGGTCGCGGAGGCGCTGGGATAGACACGGCCGTCGGGGCACCGCGCCGCGACTGCCGGCGTTCGCATGGGTCGTCGCGGCGCTGAGCCCCTCGGGCCACCTTCTCGAGTACGGGCCGCAATTCCGCGAGGGCAAGAGCAGCTACGGCGACGGAAACGGCGGCGACTGCGCCGAAGTCGCCTGCGGAGGCTCCGGCGTCGTCGCCGTCAGGGACAGCAAGGTGCCCTCGCTGGTCACCGCGGCGGCGTGAAGTTCCGTACGTACCGCTTCTGCCACGGTGTCTCCACCGCGTGCCGGTCGTAGTGGGCCCGGACGTAGGCCACCGCCTCCTCGGGCGGTACGCCGTCGAGGACCGCGAGGCACGCCAGTGCCGTACCGGTGCGGCCGCGACCGCCGCCGCAGGCGATCTCGACGCGCTCTGTCACGGCGCGACGCCAGGCTTCGGTGAGGACCGCGCGGGCGGTGGCCCGGTCCGCCGGGAGGCGGAAGTCGGGCCAGCGCAGCCAGCGGGACTCCCAGGGGAGGTCCGGGGGTTGCCTGCCAAGGAGATAGACGCCGTACGACGGGGTAGGCACACCCGGATCGAGGGCTCGCCTCAGACCTCTCCCGCGCACCGACCGGCCGGACGGCAGCCGCAGCACACCTGCGGCCCGCTCGTCCCACGGCTCCTCACGTCCGGCGAATTGCTCGTGATCCCCGTTCACGGGCGCGGTATCCCCTTCCGACGTGTCCGTCGCGGCGCGGCGACTATACAAGCCGGGCTACAGGCCAGGGCAAGCGACAAAGATCACCAATCGATGGACTGCAGGCGGGACTGCAGCCCCTGTACATCGCACGTCCGATCTGTAGGATCCCCCCACACTCCGACCGGCTGAACGGAACCCATGGACATGGCTGCATGGTCTACCCGGATGGCCCACCCCGGTGATCTCGCCCAGCTCCGCACCCTGTTGTCCGATACTTGCGATGCGGCTGTCGTGCCGTCGTCGGCCCTCCTTGCTGACGCCCTCGGGCGCAATCTGGTTCGAGTGGCTGAATCCTCGGGCGAGTTGGTGGGCTGCGTCGCAGCAGAGATGCCTTCTCCGAAACACGTGCACTTGTCCGTGATCGCGGTCCGGGCCGGGATGCGCCGGAAGGGCGTGGCATCACGACTCCTGGCCGAGATGCTGCAGCAGGTTCCCCGAACGTCGGGCGAACCGCCACTGGTCTCCGCCATGGCGAACACCGAGCAGCCGGCGGCGACAGGCCTCTTACTGGCGTGCGGCTTCATAGGAACTCGGGCCATGCACACCAGCGATACAGATGACGCGCTTCCCATTCACTTCCAGCACACAATGCGCGTGGAATATATTGATCCGGATGCGCGACATCTCGTTCCCGTAAGCGCTCGGGAACAACTCGTGGAATCCTTGGCACCCGCCGACCACGCCGTGACGGCGCTGGTGACTCTATCCGGTGCGCCCGCATTCGAAATCGCACGTTTCGAGCGGGATGATCCAGCGACCCTGCAGTCCGGGGAAGCCGCAGCGGGCATAGCATTCTCCGGTTCCATTCTCGCCGCTGTGACGTTCCTCCTGGGCTTGTCTTTCGCGTCGAAACGCTTCCCTGATGATGTACGCCTGCTGCTCATCCTGGCGACCTTCAGCACGGTTCTCTCTCTGATCGTGTACGCGAGCGCCTCCGGCGAGCTGGCTCGAATACGCTCGAACTCATTCGGCAAGATCATGAAGTGGGGGAATGTGCTGTCCGAGTACGGCGGCGTCCTACCCTTCGTGATCTCACTTCCCGTCATCTATGCCCAGGTGAGCAGCAATCCATGGACGACCATGGTCCTGGCCGTCGTACTGAGCGCCGCGATCGCCTGGTACGAGCATTCCGAATTTTCCATCGCTTCCCGATTTCGCCGGAGCCGGAGCGAAATCGCTTTGATGGTATTCACTGCCGTCTCGCCGGTACTCGGTGCAGCGCTCGTGGCGACGAGGACCACCAGCTGGCCGTGGACCGCCGCCCTGGCTGTGGCGCTGGCGATGCGGACCTGGTTGTACCTCTTCCGCAGAGGCTCGGAGAGGGGAATCACGGAGCGTCGGCAGTGGCAGATCAGGGAATGAGTCCGGTCGCCTTGCGAACCCGCTCGGCGACCTCACGGGCGCACCCCCACGACAGGGTCAGTCCAGCTCCGCCATGACCGTAGTTGTGCAGGAGCAGTGTGCCCCTGCGACGCTCCTGCTCGAGCCGCACCTCCTCACGCACCGGCCGCAGCCCGACCCGGTGCTCGAGTACCCGGGCACCCGCGAGGGACGGTTCTACCGCGACGCAGCGCTCAACGATCCCCTGAGCCGCGGCCTCGTCAGGGCGCAGATCCCAGTCCCCGGACGCCGCGGTCCCCCCAAGGACCACGGCGTCGGAGTGCGGGTAAATGTAGGTGAGCTCCTCAGCCCCCGGGGTGTCGTCGCAGAAGAACGACGTAATACCCGGGTTCTCCACCACTGTCAGTTGGCCACGCACCGCCTCGACCGAGGCGTCCGCCGCCAGCGACCGGGCCCCCGCACCCGAACAGTTGACGACCACCGGCGCCTCGTGCGTCGCTTCTTCGAGCGTGTTGTAACGGTGACGGCGAAGGTGACCGCCGGCCCGCTCAAGCCGGCCAGTCAGATAGCGCAGATATCGGGGCATGTCCACGACGGGAGCCCGATAACGCCACCCGGACAGGAAACCCGGGCGGAGTTCACCGGGTTCACAGACGCGTGCCTCGACCAGGTTGCCCCACTCCGGCATCCCGCGGGAAACCCGGGACTCGTGAGTTCCTTCCACCAGCCGGATCCCCGTGTCCGCGTCGGAGCTCAGCGTGTTCAACACCGACAGGGTCACACGGCTCCATCGGTCGACCAGGTGAGCGGGCTCAACCAGGTACGGATCCCACATTGCGCCCGCGGCTGCCGAGGTCGTCTCACCCGGGGACCGATCCGTGTCCACGCGTACGTCCATTCCGGACTCCGCCAGACACACCGCTGTGGTGAGTCCCGCTACCCCAGCACCGATCACCACCGCGCCGGCCGACAATGCACACCTCCGTGTGGTTCTCTCGTCCCCCGCCCGGGCAGCGTGCCTGCCTCGCAACTGTTCCAACCACCGTACGCTCCACGTCTGCCACGACGTCCCCGCGGTGTACCCGACGTAGCGACACCCCCACTCCTTCCCCAGTGGCCCAGCGGGCATACGAGCAGGGCGTCGCCCATCGTCGGCGCGATCCTTGTGCGAGGCCCGCTCACCGCGCACCACTTCTCACCTGGACCTGGCACTCATGCGCAGAGCGGTGCGCAGCCGGCGCGGGTGGCCGGTGAGCAGGCACAGCAGAGCCTGGCGGCGGGCGAGCCGCTTGACCTGGACGCTGTCGGGACCGAAGACGCGGGCCCTGTCGTCGAGCAGCGTGTCGCACAGCGCCGTGGCCCGGTGAGGACGAAGGGACCAGAGGGTGGCGTAGGCGAGGTGACCGCGCGCCATGAGAGTCAGGGGATGGTCGGGGCCGTGGACGCGAGGCAGGTCGTCGGTCAGCCGCGAACACTCGGCGAGGGCCATGCGGACCCGCCCGGTACGGCGGGCCGTGACCGCCACGAGGCGGCGCGCGTCGAACGTCCACAGGTGGTCGGGGCCGTACAGCCGCTCGCAGTCGGCGACACGATCTCGGGCCACCTGCAGTGCCTTGCGCCAGCGGCCCGCGCAGCGCAGGGCGTGAGACCACCAGTCCCGTTGCCACAGCACGTCGGGATGGTCGGGACCGAACTTCTCCGTCAGCTCATCCAGGAGCCGCTTCTGAAGGACGGCATGGCGCCACCCCAGGCCGAGGGACGCGTAGGCGGCGCCCAGGCGTCTGCGCGCGCTGATGGAGGTGTAGCTCAGCCGGCCGCTTCCGGCGATGTTCTCGAAGGCCTGGGCCGTGGTCGTCACCACCACCTGCGCCCGGCCTGCCGTCGGCAGCCAGCGTGCCACCTCGTCCGGGTCGGTGGCGTTGTCCAGGACCAGCAGGCATGGGTCGGGATTGCGCACGATCCAGATGAGCGCCGCCTGAGCTCCGGACACCGTGTCGTCACCGGCCTCACGCACCCCCAGCTGCTCCGCCAGCTCGGCGAGTCCGGACGTGAGCCGGCCGCTGCTCTCCGCCGTGATCCAGGCGACCACGGGCCAGCCCTCCTCGATGCGGCGCCGGGCGTACGCGGCGGCGAGCTGGGTCTTGCCGACGCCGCGGGCTCCGGTGACAGCGTGGACGACGGTCAGCCCGTTCCCCTCGGCGACGCGGGCGAGCTCCGCCACCAGGTCCTCTCGGGGCTGGAAGCCGACAGGCTCGCGGGGCAGGTCGCCCATGCGAACGGGGAGACGGACGGACGCCGCGGGGGAGGCTCCGTGCACGGTGACCGTCGCGTGCCGCATCTCCAGTCGCACGTCGGTCCGGGGAGTCCTGGTCCCCGTCTCATCGGTCGGGGACGGCCCGGTCCGGGTCCCGGAGATGCGCGGTGCCCACCACGCGCCCCATGTGCCGCCCACCGTCGCCGCCACGGTGGCCGCCGCGACTCCGACAGCCACACGATTGTCGTCGGATGTCGGCAGCAAGGGCACATCGGCCGCGTAAAAAAGCAGGAAGACCCCCGCGAATGCCATCACGTTCAGCGCCGCCGCCAGCGCCCAGCGCATGCCGAGCCTCACACGCTCCCCCTCGCCCGCCAACCCCTACCGGCAGGACGATTGTGGCCTCGAACTCCCTCTCCCGCGCCCCTGTGGGAGAGGTTGGGTCCAGCCGGACAGCGGGTGCTACGACGGGGTGCGGGCCTCCGTCAGGAGGCGGGTCACGTCGCTGGTGCAGATGGTCAGGGCCGCGCCGACGGTGCCGAGGGTGTCGTGCTCGGCGGGGGTGTAGGGGCCGTCGGCCAGGGCGATGCGGGCGGCCTGGAGGAGGATCGACTCCCGGCCCGCGGGGGCCAGGTGGGGGGCGAGCGGGTCCAGCGCCTCGTGCAGCTCTATGGCCAGGCCCGCGCCGCACGGCCGGTCCTCGTAGGCGCGCCCGGTGTCCGCGGCCAGCGCCTCCACCAGGGCGGCCAGCTGCTCCTCGGTGCAGTCGGCCAGGCCGGCCGCGCGGACCGTGGCCGCGGCGGTCTCCAGTGCCGTGCGTGAGCTGGTCCCGCCCGCGGACAGCACCGCCAGGGCGACGGTGTGCACGGCGTCGCGGAGCATCGCGGAGAAGCGGTTGGTCGTCGGATGGTCCAGGACGTCCGTGCCGAAGTGCCCGCCGCAGGCGGCGCATTCGACCACGGGCCCCGCGGTGCCGCGCGGCAGCAGCGGGACACCGAGGACGGTGAAGCGCCGACGCCCGGTCAGCCGTTGGTAGTTGCGGTCCCCGCCGCAGCCGGGGCAGAAGAACTCGCCGTCGCCGACCGGCGTCCACGCGGTGCGGGTGCCCAGCAGTCTGGCAAGCGTGGTGACACGGCCGTTTCGTCCCCGTACTGGCAGCACGTCCCACCTCCGTAACGGCACGGCAACATCGCCGCGCTGGCGTGATGTTAGCCACATTGTCGAGGTGTCGTCAGCACCCTGGACGAGACCTTTCCGTGACCTGGGTAGCCGACTGGCCGATACTCGCCGGGCACACGACGGGGCCCCGGCCGCCTCAGCAGGCGGCCGGGGCCCCGAAAGCACCGGTCAGAGCGGTCAGCGCGCCGCGCGGTTGACGGCCGAGACGACGGCCTTCAGCGACGCACGTGTCGTGTTCGCGTCGATGCCGATCCCCCACAGGACCTTGTCGTCAATCGCGCATTCGATGTACGAGGCGGCCTGGGCGGAGGCGCCCTCGCTCATCGTGTGCTCCTGGTAGTCGAGCAGGCGCACGTCGACGCCGATGGAGTGCAGGGCGTCGAAGAAGGCCGAGATCGGACCGTTGCCGGAGCCGGTGAGGACGGTGTCCTCGCCGTCGACGGTGGCCTCGACGGTGAGGGTGTCGACCCCGTCGGTGTCCGTCGTCGACTGGCCGGTCCTGACCTGGATGCGGCCCCAGGCGTTGTCCGGGTTCGGCAGGTACTCGTCCTGGAAGGCCGCCCAGATGTCCTTCGGCGTGACCTCGCCGCCCTCGGCGTCCGTCTTGGCCTGGATGATCTTCGAGAACTCGATCTGCATCCGGCGCGGCAGGTCCAGCTTGTGGTCGTTCTTCAGGACGTAGGCGACACCGCCCTTGCCGGACTGCGAGTTGACGCGGATGACGGCCTCGTAGGACCGGCCGACGTCCTTGGGGTCGATGGGCAGGTACGGCACCGCCCACTCGATGTCGTCGACCGTGACGCCCTTGGCCTTCGCGTCGGCCTCCATCGCGTCGAAGCCCTTCTTGATGGCGTCCTGGTGGGAGCCGGAGAAGGACGTGTAGACCAGGTCGCCCACGTACGGGTGGCGCGGGTGGACCTCCATCTGGTTGCAGTACTCCCACGTACGGCGGATCTCGTCGATGTCGGAGAAGTCGATCTGCGGGTCGACGCCCTGCGAGAACAGGTTCATGCCCAGGGTGACCAGGTCGACGTTGCCGGTGCGCTCGCCCTGGCCGAACAGGCAGCCCTCGACGCGGTCGGCGCCGGCCATCAGCGCCAGCTCGGCGGCGGCGACGGCCGTGCCGCGGTCGTTGTGCGGATGGACCGACAGGCAGACGTACTCGCGGCGGGACAGGTTGCGGTGCATCCACTCGAAGCGGTCCGCGTGCGTCGACGGCGTCGAACGCTCCACCGTGGCGGGCAGGTTGAGGATGATCTCGCGGCCCGGGCCCGGCTGGTACACGTCCATGACCGCCTCGCAGACCTCCAGGGCGAAGTCCAGCTCGGTGTCGGTGAAGATCTCGGGGCTGTACTGGTAGCCGAACGCCGTGCCGTCAGCCTCGGGGCCCAGCAGCTTCTCGGCGTACTCCATCACCAGGCGGGTGCCGTCGACGGCGATCTGCTTGATGTCGTCCCTGGAGCCGCGGAAGACGACCCGGCGGAAGACCGGGGCGGTGGCGTTGTAGAGGTGGACCGTGGCGCGCCGGGCGCCCTTCAGGGACTCCACGGTCCGCTCGATCAGGTCCTCGCGGGCCTGGGTCAGTACGGAGATCGTGACGTCCTCGGGGATCGCGCCCTCCTCCTCGATGATCGAGCGCACGAAGTCGAAGTCGGTCTGGCCGGAGGCCGGGAAGCCGACCTCGATCTCCTTGTAGCCCAGCGCGACCAGCTGGTCGAACATCCGGCGCTTGCGCTCGGGCGACATCGGGTCGATCAGGGCCTGGTTGCCGTCGCGCAGGTCGGTGGAGAGCCAGCGGGGGGCGGCGGTGATCCGGCGGCCGGGCCAGGTGCGGTCGGGGATGTCGACCTGCTCGTAGCGGCCGTACTTGTGGATCGGCATGGAACTGGGCTGCTGACGGTTGACCATGGTGGCGTGGGCTCCTCGTGAGATCCGCGGGTCCGCGGGTGCCGGAGAACGGCCGACGGCGCAACGCCGAACTCCGCGGGGAGGGGGTCGGCCTCGACTACAGGCCCTCGCCGCGGCAGCTAAGGAGAAGCAGCCCGAAACGCATGATGGTCCGCAGCCTAGCCGAGCCGCACCGGATGCGCGGGCCCGTCCCAGTATGCGAAACCGAAGGGGCAAACGGGGCAAAAAGTGCGCGATGTCACGCGCCCCGACCTCTCTCCACCTATCACTCCGTGACGGACGGACGGACCCCTTGCCCCGATATTTCACCAATCATGGTTGCGGGTAGTGACATCGCGGCCACGCAGTGCAATGGTTCCGGACATGACGACCACCGGGGGCTTCGAGCCCGTCTTCTGCACCATCGTGCCGCCGCACGTCCTCGACCGCCTGGCCCGCAACGAGGACCCCGCGCTTTCCGGACCCGCCCGCCGGACCCTGGAGCGCGACGCCTTCGAGCGCACCCGGCGGCGGCTGACCACCGTCATCGGCGCGCCCGCCGTCGCCGCGCCCGCCGGCAGACGGGACGGGCATCCGCACCGCACCGTCTACGACGCCCGGCACGGCACCGGACTGCCCGGCAGAAAGGTGCGCGGCGAGGGCCAGGACCCCGGCGGGGACGCCACGGTCAACCGCGCCTACGCCGGCCTCGGCGCCACCTTCGAGCTGTACCTCACGGCCTACCGGCGCGACTCGATCGACGGCAGCGGACTGCCGCTGGACGCGACCGTGCACTACGACAGGAACTACAACAACGCCTTCTGGAACGGCGAGCAGATGGTGTTCGGCGACGGTGACGGCGAGATCTTCCTGGACTTCACCATCCCGGTGGACGTCATCGGCCACGAGCTGACCCACGGCGTCACCCAGCACACCGCCAACCTGGCCTACTTCGGGCAGTCCGGCGCGCTCAACGAGTCGCTCTCCGACGTCTTCGGCTCGCTGATCAAGCAGTACA
Organism: Streptomyces sp. NPDC087787; assembly: GCF_044743035.1. NCBI lineage: Bacteria > Bacillati > Actinomycetota > Actinomycetes > Kitasatosporales > Streptomycetaceae > Streptomyces > Streptomyces sp. NPDC087787. The sequence continues at coordinate 101,711 of NZ_JBIUVQ010000001.1, read as the reverse complement.
CGCTCGGCCAGACGGCCACCGAGGCCGACTGGCTGATCGGCGCGGGGCTGCTGGCCCCGGGCGTCAGCGGCACCGCGCTGCGCTCCATGAAGGCACCCGGCACGGCGTACGACGACGACGTCCTCGGCAAGGACCCGCAGCCGGCCACCATGGACCACTACGTCCACACCGGCAGCGACAACGGCGGCGTCCACATCAACTCCGGCATCCCCAACCACGCCTTCTACCTGGTCGCCACGGCGCTCGGCGGCCACGCCTGGGAGAAGGCGGGGCAGCTCTGGTACGACGTGCTGACCGGCGGCGAGCTGCACGAGGACGCGCAGTTCGCGGACTTCGCCACGCTCACCGTGCGGGCCGCGCGGGAGCGGTACGGCTCCGACGGCGGCGAACTCGAGGCCATGCGCAAGGCCTGGGAGCAGGTGGGGGTGCGGACGCTGTAGTTCCGTACTAGACACGGACCATGCTGATTCGAGTGAGGCGCACAGGAGGGTTCGCGGGCATCGAGCGCCGCGCCGAGGTGGACGTCTCGGGGCGGCCCGACGCCCCGCAGTGGCGGGACCTGGCCGAGCGGGCGCTGGCGGGCGGCAAGGCCGCGCCGCCGGCCGGGGTGCCCGACGGCTTCAGCTACGAGATCACCGTGGACGGCCGGACGGTGTACGCGGCCGACCCCCGGCTGACCGGGGAGCAGCGCGAGCTCATCTCCCGCGTGCTCAAGGAGGGCGCGTGAGGCCCTTTTCCCCACCCGGGCGTTGACTTCCGTTACCGACGGTAAGGATGATCCGCCCATGGCGACGAAACCGATGCCCCGGTTCCCGGCCGGCTTCCTGTGGGGCGTGTCCACCTCGGCCCACCAGATCGAGGGGGCGGCCGACCGGCGGGAGCCGTCCGTGTGGGACACGTTCTCGGCCGGGCCGGGACGGATCAAGGACGGCTCGACGGCGGCGGTGGCCTGCGACCACTACCACCGCCACCGCGAGGACGTGGCGCTGCTGGCCGGCCTCGGCGTCGGCGCGTACCGCTTCTCCGTCTCCTGGCCCCGGGTGGACTCCGCCGGCGGCCTCGACTTCTACGACCGCCTGGTCGACGACCTGTGCGCGGCCGGCGTCCGCCCGGTCCCCACCCTGTTCCACTGGGACCTGCCGGCCCGCCTCGACTGGCTGGAGCGGGACACGGCCGCGCGGTTCGCCGACCATGTGTCCGTGGTCGCCGAGCGCCTGGGCGACCGCGTGCCGAAGTGGATCACGCTCAACGAGCCCGCCGAGCACACCCTGCTCGGCCATGCCCTGGGTGTGCACGCGCCGGGCGGGCGGCTGCTGTTCGACGCGCTCCCGGCCGCCCACCACCAACTGCTCGCCCACGGCCTGGCCGTCCGGGCGCTGCGCGCGGCCGGGGCCGCGGACATCGGCATCGCCAACTCGCACAGTCCCGTCCGGCCGGCCTCCGGGGAACAGGCGGACGTCGAGGCGGCCGGCCTCTACGACCTGCTGCTGCACCGCCTGTTCGCCGACCCGCTGCTGCTCGGCCGCTACCCCGGGGGACTGGGCGAGCTGATGCCGGGCACCCCCGGGGAACTGGCCTCGGATCTGGAGATCATCGCCGAGCCCCTGGACTGGTACGGCGTCAACTACTACGCCCCGAGCCGGGTGGGCGCCCCTCGCGGCGAGGAGATCGAGTTCGGCGGTCTCACCCTGCCCGCCGAACTGCCCTTCTCGGTACGGGAGATCGAGGGCCACCCGGTCACGGACTTCGGCTGGCCCGTGGTCCCGGAGGGGCTGACCGAGCTGCTGACCGGCCTGATCGACCGCTACGGCGACCGGCTCCCGCCCGTCGTCATCACCGAGAACGGGTGCTCCTACGAGGGCTTGGACGACCAGGACCGCATCGCCTACCTGGACGGACACCTCCGCGCCCTGCACCGGGCCCTGGAGGCGGGCGTGGACGTGCGCGGCTACTTCGTGTGGTCGCTGCTGGACAACTGGGAGTGGGCGGAGGGCTACGCCCGCCGGTTCGGCCTGGTGCACGTCGACTACGAGACGCTGGAGCGCACCCCGAAGGCGTCCTACCACTGGTTCCGGGACCTGCTGCGGGCCCAGCGGGAGACGGGGACGGCGGCCGCCGCGTCGCCCGTGCCGGACTGACGCGGCTCCGGGTCCGCCGGGGTCGCCGGTCCCATCAGGGTCGCCGGGGTCGCCCAGGTCGCCCAGGTCGCCGAAAAGCCCTACGGCGTCGGCACTCCCCCGTCGTACCCTGGGAAGCGCGAGGCCGCCCTGACGTGTGCGGCCGTGACGAGGAGGAACCGCAGGCCTTCAGCGCCGGCCCATGACTCAGACACCCGCAGCCAAGACCCCCGCGCAGGGGCAGGCCAGAGCACAGTTCACCGTCCCCGCCCAGCACCCCATGGTGACCGTCCTGGGGTCAGGCGACTCTCTCCTGCGCGTGATCGAGAAGGCCTTCCCGGGGGCCGACATCCATGTCCGGGGCAATGAGATCAGCGCGGTCGGCGATCCGGCGGACGTCGCCCTGGTCCAGCGCGTGTTCGACGAGATGATGCTGGTGCTCCGCACCGGGCAGCCGATGACGGAGGACGCTGTGGAACGCTCCATCGCCATGCTCAAGGCCAGCGAGAACGGCGAGAGCGACGGCCAGGAGACCCCGGCCGAGGTCCTGACGCAGAACATCCTGTCCTCCCGCGGCCGCACGATCCGTCCCAAGACGCTCAACCAGAAGCGGTACGTCGACGCGATCGACAAGCACACGGTGGTCTTCGGTATCGGCCCCGCCGGCACCGGCAAGACCTACCTGGCCATGGCCAAGGCGGTGCAGGCGCTGCAGTCCAAGCAGGTCAACCGCATCATCCTGACCCGTCCCGCGGTCGAGGCCGGCGAGCGCCTCGGCTTCCTGCCCGGCACGCTCTACGAGAAGATCGACCCGTACCTGCGCCCGCTGTACGACGCGCTGCACGACATGCTCGACCCGGACTCCATCCCGCGTCTGATGGCGGCGGGCACGATCGAGGTCGCACCGCTCGCCTACATGCGCGGCCGCGCACAACCGCGCTTCACGAACGTGCTGACGCCGGACGGCTGGCGCCCGATCGGCGATCTTCAGGTCGGTGACCTCGTCATCGGCTCCGCCGGCGAGCCGACCCCGGTCCTGGGCGTTTATCCGCAGGGCGAGAAGGACATCTACCGTGTCACCGCCCAGGACGGCTCCTGGACCCTGTGCTGCGGCGAGCACCTGTGGACGGTCAGGACGCGCGACGACAAGCGCCGCGACAAGCCGTGGCGGGTCCTGGAGACCCAGGAGATGATCGGCAACCTGCGTGCCGCGCACGCGCGCCGATACGAGCTGCCGATGCTCACGGCACCGGTGTGCTTCCCCGAGCGTGAAGTACCGATGGACCCCTATGCGCTGGGGCTCCTGCTGGGCGACGGATGCCTGACCGGCTCCACCACCCCCTCTTTCGCCACCGCGGACCCGGAACTGGCGTCGGCCCTGCAATCGGCCCTTCCCGGAGTCTCGGTACGGCATCGCGGCGGGCCCGACTACGTCCTCGACCGGGACAAGGCCGCTGGCGACGTGGTCACCCTGGAAAACCCGGTCACCGGCGTTCTGCGCCGGCTGGACCTGCTGCGGACGCGCTCGTACAGCAACTTCGTCCCCGACGACTACCTCTTCAACTCGGCCGAGGTACGGCTGGCGGTCCTGCAGGGGCTGCTCGACTCCGACGGCGGCCCCGTCGTCCAGAAGAACCGCACCTGTCGCGTCCAGTACACGACCACATCCATCCTGCTCCGTGACGATGTGATCGCTCTGGTGCAGTCACTGGGCGGCGTCGCCCACAGCCGTCGCAGGGCCGCCGAGGGGCGCGGTCCGGGCCGCGCGGAGGGGCGGGACGTCGCCCACCGTCGCGACGCCCACGTCGTCGACATCCGTCTCCCCGAGGGCATCGAGCCCTTCCGCCTTGCCCGCAAGCGGGACCGGTACCAGGCGGCCGGTGGCGGCGGACGTCCGATGCGGTTCATCGACAGCATCGAGCCGGCGGGCCGGGAGGAGTGCGTCTGCATCCAGGTGGCGGCCGAGGACTCCCTGTACGTCACGCAGGACCATCTGCTGACGCACAACACCCTCAACGACGCCTTCATCATCCTGGACGAGGCCCAGAACACCAGTCCCGAGCAGATGAAGATGTTCCTCACCCGGCTCGGCTTCGACTCGAAGATCGTGATCACGGGAGACGTCACGCAGGTGGACCTGCCCAACGGCCAGAAGTCCGGGCTGCGGCAGGTGCAGGAGATCCTGGAGGGGGTCGAGGACGTCCACTTCTCCCGGCTGTCGTCGCACGACGTCGTACGGCACAAGCTCGTGGGCCGTATCGTCGACGCGTACGAGAAGTACGACAGCAAGCACGGCACCGAGAACGGCGCACCCAACAAGTCCGGCGGCCACGCCAGGGCCGGGCACGCGCACGGACACGGGCACAAGGGGAAGTAGACCAGCACCACCATGTCGATCGACGTCAACAACGAGTCGGGAACCGAGGTCGACGAGCGGGCGATCCTCGACATCGCCCGCTACGCACTCACCCGCATGCGCATCCACCCGCTCTCCGAGCTCTCGGTGATCGTCGTGGACGCCGACGCCATGGAGCAGCTGCACGTCCAGTGGATGGACCTGCCGGGCCCCACGGACGTCATGTCGTTCCCGATGGACGAGCTGCGGCCGCCGTCGAAGGACGACGACGAGCCCCCGCAGGGCCTCCTCGGCGACATCGTGCTCTGTCCCGAGGTCGCCGCGAAGCAGGGCGCCGAGGCCCCGACCCGGCACTCCATGGACGAGGAGCTCCAGCTGCTCACCGTCCACGGCGTGCTGCACCTGCTCGGCTACGACCACGAGGAGCCGGACGAGAAGGCCGAGATGTTCGGTCTTCAGGCAGCGATCGTGGACGGCTGGCGCGCCGAGCAGGGCCTGCACGGCCCGTCCCCGGCGCCCACCGTCTCGTAACCCGCCGATGAGCCCTCAGATCGTCGTCGGCGCGATCGCGCTCGTCGTCGTCGCCTGGCTCGCCGCCTGCGCGGAGGCGGGCCTGGCGCGGGTGTCCAGCTTCCGTGCCGAGGAGGCCGTGAAGGCGGGCCGCCGCGGCAGCGCCAAGCTGGCCCAGATCGCCGCCGACCCGACCCGCTACCTCAACCTGGCGCTGCTGGTGCGCGTGACCTGCGAGATGGCGGCCGCCGCGCTGGTCACCTACGCGTGCCTGGAGGCGTTCTCCGGCACGGCCCAGGCGCTGGTCGTCGCCATCGCGGTCATGGTGCTCGTCTCGTACGTGGCCGTCGGGGTCTCCCCGCGCACCATCGGCCGCCAGCACCCGCTGAACACGGCGACCGTGGCGGCGTACGTGCTGGTGCCGCTCGCGCGGGTGCTCGGCCCGATCCCGTCGCTGCTGATCCTCATCGGCAACGCGCTGACCCCCGGCAAGGGGTTCCGGCGCGGCCCGTTCGCCTCCGAGGCGGAACTGCGCGCCATGGTCGACCTGGCCGAGCAGGAGTCGCTGATCGAGGACGACGAGCGGCGCATGGTGCACTCGGTCTTCGAGCTGGGCGACACCCTCGTGCGCGAGGTCATGGTGCCGCGCACCGACCTGGTGGTGATCGAGCGGTACAAGACCATCCGGCAGGCCCTCACGCTGGCGCTGCGCTCCGGCTTCTCGCGGATTCCGGTCACCGGCGAGAGCGAGGACGACATCGTCGGGATCGTCTATCTGAAGGACCTGGTCCGCAGGACGCACATCAACCGGGACGCCGAGAGCGAACTGGTGTCGACGGCGATGCGCCCGGCCGTCTTCGTGCCGGACACGAAGAACGCCGACGACCTGCTGCGCGAGATGCAGAAGGAACGCAACCACGTCGCCGTCGTCATCGACGAGTACGGCGGCACGGCCGGCATCGTCACCATCGAGGACATCCTCGAGGAGATCGTCGGCGAGATCACGGACGAGTACGACCGCGAGCTGCCGCCGGTGGAACCGCTCGGCGACGACCGCTACCGCGTCACCGCGCGCCTGGACATCACGGACCTGGGCGAGCTGTACGGCCTGGACGAGTACGACGACGAGGACGTGGAGACGGTCGGCGGGCTGCTCGCCAAGGCCCTGGGCCGGGTGCCCATCGCGGGTGCGTCGTCGGTCGTGGAGCTGCCCGACGGCCGCGAGCTGCGGCTGACCGCGGAGGCGGCGGCCGGACGGCGGAACAAGATCGTGACCGTGCTCGCGGAGCCGGTGGACCCGGCGGCGCCCACCGGGGACGGGGAGGGGAAGCCGGAGTGAGCCCCGAGGAGCTGCGCGCCCTCTGCCTGTCGTTCAACGCGGTGGCGGAGGACTTCCCCTTCGACCTGCGGACCTCGGTCTTCAGGGTCCGGGGCAAGCTGTTCGCGCTGTCGGCCCTGGACTCCCGGCCGCTGAAGGTCAACCTCAAGTGCGACCCGGAGGACGCGGTCCGGCTGCGCGCGGAGTACGAGGGCCTGATCGTCCCCGGCTGGCACATGCACAAGCGCCACTGGAACACGGTCACGGTGGACGCCGGGCTGCCGGACCGGCTGGTCCGCGAACTCGTCGAGGACTCCTACGACCTGGTGGTGGCGGGGCTGCCGCGCGCGGAGCGGCTGCGGCTCGACCGGGCGTGAGCGTCGGGGACGCCATGGCTGCCGGGGTGATCTCCGCGGCAGCCGGGGCTGCTCCTATGCTCGGGGCATGACCGAGACCAACGCGCTTGATCCCGAGGACCTCAAGATCGTCACTCTGGCCCGTTCGGCACGGGCCCGCAACGGTGTGCCGGAGGGCGCGGCCGTACGGGACGAGACGGGGCGTACGTACGTCGCCGGGTCGGTGAACCTCGCCTCACTGAGGCTGAGCGCCCTGCGGACGGCGGTGGCGATGGCCGTCGCGTCCGGGGCGACGTCGCTGGAGGCGGCGGCGGTGGTCGGCGAGGCGGAGGAGATCGCCCCGGAGGACCTGGCCGCCGTACGCGACCTGGGCGGTGCGAAGACGCCGGTTCTGCTGGCCGGACCCGACGGCACCGTACGGCTCACCCGGCCCGCGGGCGAGGACGGCTGAGGCCCGCCGGGACAGGACGACTGCGGCCCGCCGGGCGGGGTCCGGTGGCGGGCCGCGCGTGGTCGCGGGGCACGGGTCAGTCGGTGGGGGCCGCCCCGGAGGCCTCCTGGACGGTGCGGTAGGCCGTCAGACCGCCGTCCACGCGGATGTCGGTGCCGTTGATCCAGGCCGCGGAGTCGCTCAGGAGGAAGGCCACGACACGGGCGATGTCCGCCGGCTCCCCGAACCGTCCGAGCAGGGCGCCGGCTCCCTCGACCTTGGCGACGCCGTGGTCCCGCTTGAAGTCGTCGAGGATCGGGGTGGCCACGGGGCCCGGGCTGACGGAGGTCACCCGGACCCTGCGGGGCAGGTACTCGGCCGCGAGGTGTTCGGTGAGGTACCGCACGCACTCCTTGGAGAACCGGTAGGAGTGGCCGGTGACGCTCTCGTCCCGGGCCACGGCGTCGAGCGCCGCCTCGGTGTCGGCGGCGAGGGCGAAGGCCCGTACCGCGGGCAGGTTCCGCGCCCAGCCGGTGGCCACGGCCGAGGAGAGGTTGACGACGCAGCCTCCTTCCCGGATCGCCGGTGCGAGAGCGGCGGTCAGTTCCCGCAGGCCGAAGACGTTGACGCCGAGCACCGTCCGCCAGGGCGCCGTTCCGGGCACCCCGGCGATGTTGGCGAGCCCCGCGAGCCCGTCCGGCGCGGCGGCCAGTACGCTCCCCGCGGCCGTGTGCGCGCCGGCGGGCGTGGACAGGTCGGCCCGGACGAAGGTCCCCGCGAAGGACTCGGGCACCGACCGGTCGATTCCGACGACGGGCAGGCCCCTGCCGGCGAGCAGGCGGGCGGCCGCCGCTCCGATACCGGAGGCGACCCCGGTCACGACCACGGGCGACTGCGTGTTGTTCGTCATGGCTCTCACTTGTTCGTCGGCGGAATGTACGGATGACGAATGACCAGGGGTCCGCGGGCCGAGCCTCCGGGTGAAGCGGCGTCCGTGACAAGCCCACTTTCCACCCTGTGGAAAACTCCGCGGCGCCGAGGGTGAGCCGGCGGCCGTGGCACGGTCCGCTTTCCACTGAGTGGATGACCTGCTTGCCCAAGGTGTGACCTGCGGGGATCGTGACATCCCGTCCCCCTCCCCCGACCAGGAGCACGCCGATGGCCCAAGAGACGTACGCCGTACACGACCCGGCCACGCTGGAGCCGGTCGGCCGGGCCCCGGTGCACGGCGAGGGCGAGGTACGGCAGGCGATCGCCGCCGCGCGGGCCGCCGCACCGGCGTGGGCCGCGGACCGCTCTGCCCGGCGGGCCGCGCTGCACGCGTGCGCGGACCTCGTCCGCGCCCACGAGGACGAACTCGGACGGCTGCTGTCCCTGGAACAGGGCAAGGTCCTGGCCGAGGCCGTCGGCGAGTTCCGGGTCGGCGCCGCACTGCTGGACCACTACGCCGCACTCGCCTGGGACGAGGTGGAGAGGCTGCCCGACCGGGCCGACCGCACGGTCGAGGTGCACTACCGGCCCGTGGGCGTGGTCGGCACGATCACGCCGTGGAACTTCCCCATCTCCCTGCTGTGCGTGAAACTCGCCCCCGCGCTGACCGCCGGGTGCACCGTCATCGCCAAGCCCTCCGCCACGACACCGCTGTCCACCATGGCGCTGGTCGACCTCATGAACCGGGTCCTGCCCGCCGGTGTGCTGCAGTACCGCACCAGCCCCGGCCGCGCGGTCAACGTGGCGCTGAGCGCCCTGCCCGGCGTCCGGAAGATCTCGTTCACCGGGTCGACGGAGGTCGGCACCGCGGTGGCCGCCCAGGCGGCCGCCACGGTCAAGCGCGTCACCCTGGAACTCGGCGGGAACGACCCCGCGATCGTCCTGCCGGACGCGGACGTCGAGACGACCGCGTCCGGCATCGTCGGTTCGGCCTTCCGCAACGCGGGGCAGGTGTGCATGGCCGTCAAGCGGGTCTTCGTGCCGCGCGGCCTGCGGGACGAACTGGTCGAGGCCATGGCCGAGGCCGTCGCCCGGCACCGGATCGGCCACGGGGTGGCGGCCGGGTCGACCATGGGCCCGATGCACTCGGCCGCCCAGCACGGCATCGTCCGCGGCCTGGTCGACGGTGCCGTCGCCGCCGGGGCGCGGGTCGCGGCGGGTGGCGGACGCGGCTGCGACCTGCCCGGTCACTTCCTCGAACCGACGATCGTCACGGACGCCGAGGTCGGCATGGACCTCGTCGACGCCGAGCAGTTCGGCAACGCCCTGCCGGTCGTGGCCTACGACGACCTCCGGACGACGATCGACGGCCTGAACGCACAGGACTTCGGGCTCGGCGCCTCGGTGTGGTCGCCGGACCTGGACCGCGCCCACGCGGTGGCGGCGGAGATCGAGGCCGGCACGGTCTGGATCAACCAGCACACCCAGGTTGAGCCGGACGCCCCGTTCGGCGGCTGGAAGGCCTCCGGCCTCGGACGTGAGCGCGGACGCTGGGGACTGGAGGAGTACCTCGAACCCCGGACCGTCAACGCCCGTCCCCACCACACCCCGGCACCGCACGAGGCGGCTCCCGTACCGGAAGGACAGCGTCGGTGACCGACACCACGTCCGCACAGCGCGGCATGGACCTCATCACGCTCGGCGTCGCCGCCGGGCCCGCCATCCGAGGCCCCGAGCACGGCATCGCCAGCGCGGTCGTCGTCGACGACGTCTTCTACCTGGTCGACTTCGGCATCGGCTGCACCCGCGCCGCGGGCGAGGCCGGTCTGCGGGGGCAGCGGTTCCGGGCGGGGTTCATCACGCACCTGCACTCCGACCACGTGATCGAGCTCCCGGGGTTCCTGCTGTGGAACTGGGGGCGGCCGGTGAACGGCTTCTCCACCCCGGTCGACATCATCGGACCCGGCCCCGACCCGGACGACGGCACCCGGCATCTCGCCGGTACGGACCGCCTCGTGGCCTCCGTGCTGGACGCGTTCTCCTACGACATCGCCATCCGGGCGGGCGACGAGGACCGGCCGCCGCTGGCGGACCTGGTGCGTGCCTCGGAGGTGGCCGCCCCGGCCAGGGGCTCGGCGGCCGCCGGGGAGCCGTTCGAGGTCTACGCCGACGAGCGGATCACGGTGACCGCCGTCCTGGTGGACCACCCGCCCGTGCACCCGGCCCTCGCCTACCGGTTCGACTCCGCGTACGGGTCGATCACGTTCTCCGGAGACACGGCCGAATCGGCGAACCTCGCCCGGCTGGCCGAAGGCACCGACATCCTCGTCCACGAGGCCGTCAACCTCGGCTTCTACCGCAGCCGTGGCTTCTCCGCGGCCTTCCTGGCCCACCAGGAGAACTCGCACACCCCGCCGGCCGGGGCGGGCCGGATCGCCAAGGCCGCCGGCGCGCGGCGCCTGGTGCTGTCCCACTTCGCGGGGTTGGCGGACGCCCAGTACTGGCGTGCCGAGGCCGCGTCGACGTACGACGGCCCGATCGACGTCGCCACGAGCGGCGCGCGGTTCTCCGTCGCCACGGACCCGGCGGTCCGCGCGGGGACCTGAACGGGCGTACGTGGGTGTCGGCGGGTGCCGACGGGTGTGGAACGGCACGGGAAGGAAGCGGGAGAACGGCATGGGCTCGGACAGTGGCCGGGGACGCGAAGGCGGGGACGGCAGGGACGGCGGGGAGAGGGAACCCGACTACCGGTTCACGCTCGCCAACGAGCGCACTTTCCTGGCCTGGATCCGCACCGGTGTCAGCCTGCTCGCGGCGGCGGTGGCGGTGCGGCAGCTGGTACCGGCCTTCACGATCCCGCACGCGCGGGAACTGCTCGCGGTCGTGTGCGCGCTGCTGGCCGTCGTGATCACGGGTGGGGCCTATCCGCACTGGCGGCGCGTCCAGCGGGCGATCCGACGTGACGCGCCGCTGCCCGGCTCCTGGCTGCTGCCCGTGCTGGCGACCGTGATCACGGCGATCGCGTCGTTCACCACGGTGCTGGTCTGGGCCGGCGGGCCCGCGTGAGGCGGCGGGATCCGGGACTGCAACCCGAGCGCACCCGCCTCGCCTGGCGGCGGACGACCATGTCCCAGACGGTGGGTGCGCTGCTGCTCGTTCACACGGCGGCGAGCGGCTCCTCTCCGCTGGGCTGGGCGGCCGCGGTCTGCGCGGCCACGGCCACGGCCGTGACCTTCCTCGTCGGTGGCATGCGCCGGGAGACCGCGCCTCCGCCGCCCGCGGCGATGGCCCTGACCGCGGCGACGACGGCCGCCACGGCCCTGATCGGCCTGCCCTTGCTGCTGACCGGCGGGGCGTGAGCCGCAGGCTCCGCCGCCGGATCCGCCGCCCTACGACACCAGCCGCGCGCGATGTGCCGGCCCCGCGAGGTCCTACCGGGGTCCGTACCGCGAATCGCCGACCTCGCGCGGCCCCCGCGGCGCACGCGCCCGGGCGTCATGACGCCCGCCCGGCGGACACCCGCACCGCAAGCGCCCTTCCGCGGACACCCGCCCCGCGAGCACCCACGCCGCGAACGCCGGTCCGCCCGAACCTCCGCACCGCCGAGGCTCGACCCGGGCGATGCCCGCACCGCCGGCCCCCGCACCGCCGACGCCCGCGTCCCGCGCGTATGCCCGCGCCGCACGAACTCCCGCACCACCGAGGCCCCGCGTCCCGGGCGTATGCCTGCCCCGCACGAACTCCCGTAACGCCAAGACGCCAGGCGGATGCCCGCACCGACGACGCTCGGCCGCGCGCCCCCGTCCCTGTGAAGCGCCCATCCCACGCGGACACCGGCGCCCGACCCGGGCGAACCGCCGCACCGCCGAGGCAATCCACCGCGAACGTGTACATGCCTGCACCCGGCGGCAGGGTGCGGGCCCTCGCCTCGCTCGGCCGCCGCGCTACGCGGCCAGGCGGCCCGCCTCCCGGGCGATGCTCCGGGCGGCGATCTGCAGGACCGGGACGATCCCGGCCGGTCTGGGGCGCGTTCCGACGGTGACCACGCCGAGGGCCGCGATGACTCCGCCGCCGGCTGCGGTGACCGGCACCGCGATCCCGTGCGCCCCCTCGACCGCCTCCTCCAGGGTCATGGCGTACCCCTTGCGACGGACCTGTTCGAGTTCACGGCGCAGCCGGGTCGGGTCGATCACGGTGTGCGGGGTGAGCCGCTGCGGGTTGGCCAGGGCGGCCCGCGCGAGTTCCGGCGGTCCGTAGGCGAGGAACGCCTTCCCTCCGGCACTGGCGTGCAGGGCGAGGCGGTCGCCCACCCGGTGCAGGGCTGGACCGGGCTGGGTCCCGGAGATCCGTTCGAGCAGCAGGGCGTGGGCGCCGTCGAGGACGAAGAGGTTGACCACGTGCTTGGTCAGGAACAGCACGTCGTGCATGTAGGGGGCGGCCAGTTCGGCGAGGCCGTGGTGGCTCTCGGACAGCAGCCCCAGGGACCACAGCTTGTGGCCGATGCGGTACCGGCCACCGGTCCGCAGCAGGCCGCCCCACTCGACGAGCTCACGGACGAGCCGGTGGCAGGTGGCCACCGGCAGCCCGCTGCGGCGGGAGATGTCGCTCAGGGACAGCTCGTAGTGCTCGGAGTCGAAGGTGTCCAGGATCCTCAGCGCACGGGCGGCGACGGACTTCGGCGCCGCCTCCGCGGATCCCGCCGGCAACGCCTCCCACTCGGTGGGCCGCTTGTCCTGAGAGCTCATGAAACCGCACAGTACGACCCGTGGGAGGCGAAGGAAAGCCCTCGGGAAATTCCGGTAAGCCGCAGGTCGGAGCAGCGGTGAGCAGGGACACGTCGACCAGGGCGCCCATAGCGGTTTCTACTGAGTGGAAAGCCCCGGGGAAAGGCGCTCCGCGCTACCTAACATTCCCGCACCGGTGCGACACGGTTCGCCCGGCCCCCGAGGACCACGTGAGAAAGCAGGCTTCAGATGGGCGGACTCAGTGCGCGCGCGGACCGCCGCGGCGTCGGGCCCAGCACCCGCGAGGTGATCGCGGAACGCGTGGACCGGATCGCCGACGGTGTCGTCTCCCTGGTCCTCGTGACCCCGGACGGGTCGCCCTTCCAGCCGTGGGAGCCCGGCGCCCACATCGACGTCCACCTCGGCGGCCAGTACGTGCGGCAGTACTCCCTGTGCTCCTCCCCCGACGACCTGTCGCACCTGCGTGTCGCCGTCCTCGACGTCCCCGGCTCGCGGGGCGGCTCCCGCTGGATCCACGGGAACGTACGCCCCGGCGACACGCTGGAGATCTCCGAGCCGCGCAACAACTTCCCGGTCAGGGACTCCCGGAAGTACCTCTTCCTGGCCGGCGGCATCGGCATCACCCCGATCATCCCGATGATCGAGCGGGCGGCGGAGGCGGGCAAGGACTGGCGCCTGGTCTACGGCGGACGGTCGCGCGGCAGCATGGCCTTCGCCGAGCGGCTCGTCGGTACGTACGGCGACCGGGTCGACATCGTCGCCGAGGACGAGCGCGGCCGCATGGACCTGGCGGGCGTGCTGGCCCTGCCCCGGGCCCACATGCTGGTGTACGCCTGCGGGCCGGGCGGGATGCTGCGCGCGGTCGAGGACCTGTGCATGGGATGGCCGCCCGGCTCGCTGCACACCGAGCGGTTCGCGGCGACCGCGCTGGGCCCCGGGTCCGTGGCCGAACCGTTCGAGGTCGAACTCGCACGCAGCGGGAAGACCGTTTCGGTGCCCACCGACCGCACGATCCTGGAGGCGGTCGAGGACGTCGGTGTCCGCGTGCTGTCCTCGTGCCGGCAGGGGCTGTGCGGCACCTGCGAGACCACCGTCGTCTCGGGCGAGCCGGAGCACCGGGACGCGGTGCTCACCCAGGACGACCAGGACGGGGGCGCGACCATGATGATCTGCGTCTCCCGTGCGGCGGCGGGCTGCGGCCGACTCGTCCTCGATCTGTGACAGACCGGCACCGAAAGAGGTTCCCTTCATGACCATCGCACCTGCCGACGGCGTCGTCACGCTCCCGGACGACCCCTTCTCCCCGGCGAACATCGCGGACCCCTACCCGATGCTGACCCGGATGCGCGAGGCCGGCCCCGTGACCTGGCTGGAGAAGTGCGGCGCGTACGCGGTCGCCGGCTTCGAGGAGGTCTACGAGGTCCTCACCGACTTCGAGACGTACTGCTCCTCCGGCGGTCTCGGCCCGCGCGACATCCGCGAGGACGCGGGATGGCGCCCGCCGAGCATCCTGGAGTCCGACCCGCCAATCCACACGGTCATGCGGCGCGCGCTGACCGGCGTCATCAACCCGGCGACGGTACGGCCGCTGCGGGAACGTTTCACCGGACCTGCTGAGGAGATCGCCGACGAGCTCGTCGCCCGCCGCGAGTTCGACGTGGTCAAGGACCTGGCGGAGAAGTATCCGCTGCGGGTCTTCCCCGACGCGGTCGGCATCCCCCAGGAGGGCCGGGAGAACCTGCTGCCCTACGGCAACATGGTCTTCAACGCGTTCGGCCCGCAGAACGAGATCTTCGACCTGGCCTTCGCCCACGCCGACGAGCACAGCGCCGCGATCCTGCGCAACTGCGCCCGGGAGAACCTCGACGACACCGGCTTCGGGGCGCGCGTCTGGGACCGCGTGCAGGACGGTCTGATCACCGCCGAACAGGCCGCGCTCCTGGTGCGTGCCCTACTGTCCGCGGGGGTCGACACCACCGTCTTCGGGATCGGCAACACCCTCGCCTGCCTGGCGCGCACGCCCCGGGCGTGGGCGGCACTGCGCGAGGATCCCTCCCTCGCCAAGTTCGCCGTGGACGAGGCGCTGCGCCTGGAGTCCCCGTTCCAGAAGTTCCACCGGACGACCACGGCGCCCGGCGTGCTGGGCGGCGTCCACATCCCGGCGGGCGCCAAGGTGCTGCTGTTCATCGGCGCCGCCAACCGCGACCCGCGCAAGTGGGGCGCGAACGCCGACACGTACGACCTGGACCGGCAGGCGTCCGGCCACGTCGCGTTCGGCATGGGGCTCCACCAGTGTGTCGGGCAGCCCATCGCCCGGCTCGAGATCGAGCTCGTACTCAAAGCCCTCGCCGCCCGCGTCGACACGATCGAACTCACCGGCGAGCCGGTCCCGCTGACCCACAACGTCCTGCGCGGATTCGCCTCCCTGCCCGTCCGGGTCACGCCGCGGTCCTGACCACCGCGCCACCCCTTCTCCGTTTCGTCCGGCCCTCTGTCCCAGCCGGCCCCTCTGTCCCAGCCGGCCCTCTCGCCCCGTCCGGCCGTCTCCCGGCCGCGCGGCCCTTTCCGTCCCGTCCGGCCAAGGTTCAGGCCTCGCGTCCCGTACCGGCCCCGTGCCCGCCGACGGGCGCGGGTCACGGCTTCCAGGAGCCGTCGGCAGCCCGCCGGCGGCTCCGCCCCTCCCTCTTCGCTCCCAGCGGTCCGTTCGCGACCGTCTCCGCTCCGGAGGCTTCCATGACGCAACACCTCGCCACGCCGCCATCGGCCCCATCGGTTCCGGACCCCGCGGACCCCCGCCACTGGACCCCCAGGAAGCGCACGTCCTACGGCTGGCTGACGGCCGTCCTGCTGCTGGTCCTGATGATGATCAGCTGGGCCGACAAGGCCATCCTCGGCATCGTCGCCGTACCGGTGATGCGGGATCTGCACATCACCCCCGAGCAGTTCGGTCTGCTCGGCAGCGCGGTGTTCTTCCTGTTCGGTGTCGCCCAGCTGGTCGCCGCGCCCATCGCCAACCGTGTGAAGTCGAAGTGGATCCTGCTGGCCCTGTGCCTCATCTGGGCCTTCGCCCAGGTGCCGGTCTTCGTCTTCGCGTCGCTGCCCGCCCTCTGGTTCAGCCGGGTCCTGCTGGGCGCCGGCGAGGGCCCGCTGGCCCCGATGATGATGCACGCCGTCTACCAGTGGTTCCCGAAGAAGAAGGGGGCCACGCCCGCGGCTCTCGCCGCCTCCGGCGTGACGCTCGGCATCGTCTGCTTCGCGCCCGTGCTCTCCTGGATCGCGGCCGACTACGGCTGGCAGGCGACCTTCGTCTTCCTCGCGTTCATCGGCGTGGTGTGGGCGGCGCTGTGGCTGGTGCTGGGGAAGGAGGGGCCCTACACCTCGGAGCGGGCCGAGCACGAGATGGAGGGGACGGCGCCCGTCGAACCCGGCCGCACCGCTCCCGTCGCGCGGCCCGTGAAGTACCGGCGTTCCTTCCTCACCCCGTCGTGGCTCCTCGCCGTGCTCTGCTCCTTCCTCGGCTACTGGACCTTCGCCCTGGCCACGTCGTGGCTCCCCACGTACTACGAGAAGGTCATGGGGTACGGCACCCAGCAGGCCGGATCGATGATCGTGTTCCCCGCGCTCTGGGGCACCGTCGCCACGGTCGGGCTCAGCTGGATCACCCAGGTCCTCGACGGCCGCGGTGTCCCGACCCGGGTCTCGCGCGGGGTCGTCCTCTCCTCCGCCACCGTCTTCAGTGGTCTCACCCTGCTCCTCGGCGCCCTCGTCCCCGACGACACCGTGCGCATCGTCGCCTTCACCTTCGGATTCGGCACCGCTCCGGCCCTGTTCGCGGTGACCTACCTGGTCGCGGCCGAGATGACCACGGTCGGCCAGCGCGGCGCCGTCCTGCAGGTGACCAACGCCCTGCTCAGCACCGGCGGCCTGTTCGCTCCCGCCGTCACCGGCTTCCTGGTCGGCTCGGCGGCCACGAGCGCGCTGGGCTTCACCCACGCCTTCGTGCTCACCGCCGTGCTGCTGCTGGCCGTGGGCGCCCTGTCGATGGTCTTCATCAACCAGCAGCGGGATCGTGCCCGGCTGGGCCTCGCCGACTGACCACGGGCCGCCCCGGCCGGGTCTCCGGCCGGGGCGGCCCGTACCACCGGTGGTACAGACAGGGCTTGTCGATCAGGGACAATGGGCGCCATGAGCGTTCGCAACCAGTCATCCGAGCAGTCCGTCGCGGCTTCCCATCGGGCCGGCTTCGCCTGCTTCGTGGGCCGCCCCAACGCGGGCAAGTCCACCCTCACGAACGCTCTGGTCGGGCAGAAGGTGGCGATCACCTCGAACCGGCCGCAGACGACGCGGCACACCGTGCGGGGCATCGTCCACCGCCCGGAGGCACAGCTGATCCTGGTGGACACGCCGGGCCTCCACAAGCCGCGCACGCTGCTGGGAGAGCGGCTGAACGACGTCGTACGGACCACCTGGGCCGAGGTCGACGTGATCGGCTTCTGCCTGCCGGCCGACCAGAAGATCGGCCCCGGTGACCGGTTCATCGCCAAGGAACTGGCCGGCATCAAGAAGACGCCCAAGGTCGCGATCGTCACGAAGACGGACCTGGTGGACTCCAAGGCGCTCGCCGAGCAGCTGATCGCGGTCGACCAGCTGGGCAAGGAACTGGGGATCACCTGGGCGGAGATCGTGCCGGTGTCGGCGACGGCGAACAAGCAGGTGGACCTGCTGGCCGACCTGCTCGTCCCGCTGCTGCCCGAGGGGCCCGCGCTCTACCCCGAGGGCGACCTCACGGACGAGCCCGAGCAGGTCATGGTGGCCGAGCTGATCCGGGAGGCGGCGCTGGAGGGTGTGCGGGACGAACTTCCGCACTCCATCGCGGTGGTGGTGGAGGAGATGCTGCCCCGTGAGGACCGGCCCGCGGACAAGCCGCTGCTCGACATCCACGCCAACGTGTTCATCGAGCGTCCGAGCCAGAAGGGCATCATCATCGGCCCCAAGGGCAAGCGGCTGAAGGAGGTCGGGATCAAGTCCCGCAAGCACATCGAGGCGTTGCTGGGGACACCGGTGTTCCTCGACCTGCATGTGAAGGTCGCGAAGGACTGGCAGCGGGACCCCAAGCAGCTGCGCCGCCTCGGCTTCTGAGAGCCCCTGGTAACTCAGGGCTCTCCCCCGGGGCTCCGCCCCCGGCCCCGGCAAGGGGCTCCGCCCCTGCACCCCCGCTTGCCCACCCGCCCACCCGTCTCGCTGGGGTGAGGGGTCCCGTCCTGGGGCTCCGCCCCGGACCCCGGCGGGGGCTTCGCCCCCTGCACCCCCGGCTCCAGCCGCCCCAGGACTCTGCCCAGGCTCCCTGCGAGGGGGGCGATCCCCCTCAACGCAGGGCCTTCAGGGCCTTCTTCGCGGCCTTCGCCTTCAGGTTGATGAAGACCGGGGTCGTGTTCAGGGGGGTCGTGTAGGCCGGGAGGGTGCGGGGGCCCTGGACGGTGCGGGCGTGGGTCACGTCGTACCAGGTGCCCGGGGGCAGGTGGACCGGGCGGCTGGGGGCGTCGGTCAACTGGGGGGCCGCCAGGATCGCGGGGCCCAGCATCCACTCGTCGGTGACCGTGTACGCCCGCTCGTCGTGCGGGAAGTCGAAGAAGAGCGGGCGCATGATCGGGTCGCCGGTGCGCAGCGTGTCCCCGACCTGGTCGCGGATGTAGGGGGCGAGGCGGCCGTGGCGGGCGATGGCCTCGCGGTAGAGGCCGGTGGTCCGCGCGTCGTACACCACCTTCCGGCCGGTCGTCACATCGACGGTGCCGACGGGTGACGTGGAGGAGTACATGAGCGGCATCAGCGACGCGGCCTGGGCCCAGCGGACCAGGACCTCACCGGTGGGGGCGGGCTGACCGCTGGAGCCGCCGATCATGTCGGTGGTCACGAAGGGGTAGCCGATGGTGGAGATGGCGAGGTTCTGCGTCACGGCGGCCCGCAGGGAGTTCCACCCGGTGCCCTTGTCCAGTTGGCGGGTGACGAACCCGGCCCGGTGCGCGGTGGTGTCCCAGTGGACGCGGATGCCGACGCCCTGGAGATCGAACTCGTCGGCGAGCCGCGCGCCGAGGCGCTGGTAGTCGGTGGGCTGGTAACCGGCGCGGGGAACGCACCGCTCGTCGAAGAAGCGGGTGTCGAACTTCAGCCCGTCGACGCCGTAGGTGCTCATCAGGCCGCGGAGCCGGCCCTCGTACCAGGCCCTGGCCTCCGGGTTGGCGAGGTCGACGATCCCGGCGGTGCCGTTCCACCAGGTGGCCCGGCACGGCTCGGCGGGATCGGCGGCGGTGCCCAGCAGATAGCCGTGGTCGGCCGCGTACCGGTACTGGTCGGAGTCCAGGTTGATCCACAGCGTCACCCAGAGGCCGAAGTCGAAGCCGAGGCCGTGGATCCGGCGGGACATCGCCCCGGGGTCCGGGTAGGCCTTCGGGTCGAAGGTCATGTTCCCGTAGTCGGACTCCCATTTGTCGTCGAGCTGGAGCGTGTGCCCGGTGATCCCGTGGTCGTGCAGGTCCTGGGCGTAGCCGAGGAGCTTCGCCTGGTCGACGTGGGTGTAGAACTGCGCCCAGGAGTTCCACACCGGCTCGGCGTACTGCCGCGGGGTGGCGTCGCTCTTGTCCGGCCTGCCGACGACGCCGACGTAGTCGCGGTAGACGTCCAGCGGCGTGGACTCGACGAAGACCGTGGCCCGGTAGGGGTCCGCGGACTCGATGTCGAAGCGGCCGAGGCCGTCCTCGTCCTGGTTGATGGCCACGTTCATGACGTGCCCGGTGTCCACGTGCAGTCCGGCCGCGGAGGACGTGTACCAGAACGGGTCGACCATGTAGTAGGAGGCGGGCCCGAAGGCCGGGTCGGCGACCTGTCCGCTGTCGAGCGGCCAGGGCTGGTCGGTGGCGGGGCCGCCGTGCGGGGTCCGGGTCTCGCCGTGGCCGTACCAGTGGCCGGCGGAGGACAAGTCGTAGGCGAGGCCGAGGCGTTCGGGGGCGGCGCCGACGACCTGCCAGTCGAGCCGGTAGCGGTCGGCGGACGGGGTGACGTGGGCCCGTACGGTGACGCCGGGCGCCGTCGTGGCGGCGGTGAGGGTGAGCGTGCCGTTCTTCCAGGTCCAGTCGGTGACGCGGGTGGCGTGCCGCCATGTGCCGGCGGTCCGGAAGCGCAGTGCTCCGGTGTCGCCGCCTGCGGTGGCCAGAACCGTGCCGCCCGAACGGCTGGTCGTCAGGGCGAGTTGATTCCTCGTCACCCGTAATGCGTAACCAGGGGTGGTGCGGTCCGCCGGTACGGTCAGGGTGAGCTGGTCCGCGGAGTGGGTGAGCCGGGGCGCGGACCGGTCGGCGGCGGTCCCGGTCAGCGTCCGCGCCCGGGCCGGTTCCGGCGCGGTCAACGCGACGGGCAGCGCGAGGACAAGGCCGAGGACGGCGAGGAGTACTCCGGGGCTGCGTGAGGGTCTGCGCACGACGCGTGTCCTTCGGCGGTGGGAGTCAGGAGGCCGGAGCTGCTTGCCTCACCGTGCTCGGTCGCGCCGATGATCGGGCGGCGGACGTCACCTGTCAACGACCTTCCCGGCCATGTCGTGGGCGGCTCGGCACGCGACCTGACCGACACGCGACCGCGCCGGTCGGGCCGGTCACACCGGTCACGCCGGCCTGCGGAACCCGATCGTCGGCACGGCCCGGCGCCGTGGCCACGGCTCGACGCTCGCCTCGGGAATCAGGGCCTCGAGGAACGCGTACCGCCGCAGGGCCGCCGGGTCCTGGCCCTCGACCGACTGCACCCGGCGCCACCAGGCGGCGATCTCGGACCAGCCGGGGGCCGACAGGGAGCCGCCGAACTCCTGCACGGACAGGGCGGCGGTGAGGCCTGCGAAGGCGAGCCGGTCGGCCAGCGGCCAGCCGGCCAGGGTGCCGGTGACGAAGCCGGCGACGAAGACGTCGCCCGCGCCGGTCGGGTCGAGGGCCTCCACCGCGATGGCGGGCACCTCGGCGCTCTCCCCCGTGCGCCGGTCGACCGCGTAGGCGCCCTCGGAGCCGAGGGTGACCACCGCGAGCGGTACGTACGCGGTGAGCGCGTGCGCGGCGGCGCGCGGACAGTCGGTGCCCGTGTAGCGCATGGCCTCCTCGGCGTTGGGCAGGAACGCCTCGCAGTGCTCCAGGTCGGGCAGACCCGCCAGGTCCCAGGCGCCGCTGTCGTCCCAGCCGACGTCACCGAAGATGCGCGTGCCCTCGGCCGCGGCCTGGGCGATCCACGGGGAACGCCGGCCCGGCGTCAGGGAGGACACCGCGGCCCGCGCGCGGGGCCGGCACGCCGGGGCGCCCTCCTGGAGGAACACGGCCTCCGGGGGCGGCTCGTGGCCGTGCGAGACCATGGTGCGCTCGCCCTCGTACGCCATGGAGACGGTGACCGGCGAGTGCCAGCCGGGCACGGTGCCGGACGGGGACAGGTCGATGCCCTCGCCCTGTTCCAGCGCGTCCCAGCAGTAGTCGCCGTAGTGGTCGTCGCCGAAGGCCGCCGCCAGGGACGTCCGCAGTCCCAGACGGGCCAGCGCGGTCGCCATGTTGGCGACCCCGCCGGGGCTCGAACCCATCCCGCGCGCCCAGGACTCGGTCCCGCGCACCGGGGCGGATTCGAGTCCGGTGAAGACGATGTCGAGGAAGACGGTGCCCGTGAGGTACACGTCCCAGGGCGGGTCGTCCGCCGAGCGCAGTCCGGCCAGCGGGTCGACCGGGTGATCGACGTGGGCGTGCGGCGCCCCGACGATGTACTCCCGGCCGTCCCGGTCCTCCCGGCCGTCCCGGTCCTCCGGGTACTCCGGTCCCGCTCCGGCGGACGTGTTGGACGCGGTCACGGTGCGCTCCCTGACGTGGTGCTGGTCCGGCCAGTGTGCACCAGAGCGCCGACGACACGTCGGCGCTCGCGCCGGGGAGGTCCGCCGCGCCTACCAGCGGGGGGTCGCCGGGGCGGTCCAGCCCGGTTCGGCGACGCGCATCGCCGCCGCGTCGTCGCGGTCGCGCAGCCGGCCGTCGTCCTCGGCCCAGCGGCGGTGCAGGAAGGCCAGCCTGTCCCGGTCGAGTTCGACGCCGAGACCGGGGCCGTCGGGGACGGCGACCCGGCCGCCGTCGAAGGTGAGCCGCTCGGTCAGGACGTCCTCCGACTGCCAGGGGTAGTGGGTGTCGCAGGCGTGGTGCAGGCCGGGCACGGTGGACGCCACGTGGGTCATGGCGGCGAGGCTGATCCCCAGGTGGGTGTTGGAGTGCATCGACACGCCGACGCCGAAGGCGGCGCACAGGGCCGCGAGTTGCTGGGTGTTGCGCAGGCCGCCCCAGTAGTGGTGGTCGGAGAGGAGCACCTGCACCGCGTTCGAGGTGAACGCCTCCTTGATCTCGGCGAACGTCGTCACGCACATGTTGGTGGCCAGCGGCACGCCGGTCCGGGCGGCCACCTCGGCCATGGCGGGCGTGCCGAGGGCGGGGTCCTCCAGGTACTCGAGGACGTCCCCGAGCTGCCGGGCCACCTCCACGGAGGTCTCCACCGACCAGGCGCCGTTGGGGTCCAGCCGCAGCGGGTGCCCGGGGAAGGCCTCCGCGAGGGCCCGTACGGCGGCGATCTCCTCCTCGGGCGGGAAGACGCCGCCCTTGAGCTTGAAGGAGGTGAAGCCGTGGCGCTCGGTGAACGCGCGCGCCTGCTCGACCACCCCCGCCGGGTCGAGCGCGGCGCCCCAGTCGTCCTTCTCGCAGGCGACGCCCTCCGGATGCCCGGCCCACTTGTAGAAGAGGTAGGCGCTGTACTCGACGGAGTCGCGCACCTTGCCGCCGAGCAGCGCGTGCACGGGCAGGCCGAGCGCCTTGCCGAGGGCGTCCAGGCAGGCGACCTCGAAGCCGGACAGGACGGACAGGCGCAGTTTGTCCGCGGTCTGGACGCCGCGCAGCCCGCCGACGTCGACGGCGTTCTCCACCCGGGAGGCGTCCACGGCGAGATCGAGGCCGAACAGACCGTTCAGGTCGGTGACCCGGCGTCCCGTCAGCCGGTCGGCGAGCGGGCGGGCCAGCTCCAGGTACTTGGTGTCGCCGTAGGTCTCGCCGTATCCGGTGATGCCGTCCGCCGTCACCACTTCCACGATCAGGCGGGGGGTGTACGGCTGGTGGACGCCCTGGGTGTTCAGCAGCGGCGGGTCGGCGACCAGGATCGGGGTCAGCCGTACCTCGGTGACGGTCAGGTCGCCGGTCACAGGGCGGCTCCCACCATGTCGAGTCCCGCGGAGAGCAGTTCCCGCAGGTCGGCCAGGTCGGCGGGCGAGGGTTCGGTGAGCGGGGCCCTCACGGGTCCGACGGGGCGGCCGCGCAGCCGGGCGGCCGCCTTCACCAGGGACACGGAGTATCCGGGCACCCGGTCGCGCAGTTCGACGAAGGGGACGTAGAAGTCGCGCAGCAGTCTGTCCGCGGAGCCGGCGTCGCCGGACCGCAGCGCGGCGAAGAAGGCGTTCGCGATCTCGGGGGCGAAGGCGTGCACGGCGGAGGAGTAGGCGGCCACGCCGACGGTGGCGTAGGCGCGGGCCTGCATCTCGGCGGTGGGGGCGCCGTTGAAGAACAGGAAGCCCTCGGGGGCGGCGAGGGTGAGCCGCTGGAGGGCGTCGAGGTCGCAGCGGCCGTCCTTGAGGCCGATGACCGAGGGGATCCGCACGATGCGCCGGAACGTCTCCAGGCCGTACGCCACCTGTCCGCGCTGGTAGGCGATGAGCGGCAGCCGGGTGCGGGCGGCGAGCTGTTCGAGCTGGGCGGCCAGTCCGTCCTGCGGGGCGGCGACGAGGTAGTGCGGCAGGACGAGGAGCGCGTCGGCGCCGGCCTCCTCGGCGATGCGCGAAAACCGCGTGGCCTGCGCCCAGCCGTAGCCGGTGCCCGCCACCACGGGCATCCGGCCCGCCGCCTCCTCGACGGCGATCGTGACGACCCGGCGGTACTCGTCCTCGTCCAGGGAGAAGAACTCGCCGGTGCCGCAGGCCGGGAAGAGGGCGCCGGGTGCGGTGGCGAGCTGGGCGGCCAGGTAGGCGCGGCAGCCGTCGGGGTCGAGCGAGCCGTCGTCGTGGAACGCCGTCAGTGGGAAGGACAGCACGCCGTGCGCCATCCCGTCCCGCAGTCTGCGCACCACATCGGACGGACCCGCGGTGTTCGTCTCCGGACTCACCCTGGCCATCTCCCCACATAGACGCCATCCACGTATGGGAACGGAGTTTAGAAACGCGAACATGCTGCGTCAACGGGCATGCGCGGAGGGGTCGTTGGCGGAGGACCTAAGGGAACTCGTACGCCTCGACCTCGGCGAGGTACCGGCGGCGCCGCTCCTCGTCGTGTTCCAGGAAGGAGGCCAGGAAGGAGTTGCGGGCCAGTTCGCGCAGCCGGTCCTTGCCCAGGGCCAGGGTGTCGCGCACGGCGTGGAAGTTGTCGCCGACGTAGCCGCCGAAGTAGGCCGGGTCGTCGGAGTTGAGCGTGCACAGCAGGCCGGCGTCCAGCATGGCGGGCAGCGGGTGGTCGGCCAGCGTGTCGACCGCGCGGAGGCGGACGTTCGACAGGGGGCACACCGTCAGCGGGATCCGGTCGCGCACCAGGCGGGCGACCAGCTCCGGGTCCTCCATGCAGCGCAGCCCGTGGTCGACGCGCTCGACGCCGAGCACGTCGAGGGCCTGCGCGATGTACTCCGGCGGGCCCTCCTCGCCGGCGTGCGCCACGCGCCGCAGCCCGAGGGCGGCGGCGGCCTCGTACACCTCGCGGAACTTCGCCGGCGGGTGACCCGCCTCGGCCGAGTCGAGGCCGATCCCGGTGATCCGGTCGAGGTACGGCTTGGCGGCGTCCAGGGTCTCCATGGCCGACTCGGCGGACTCGTCGCGCAGGAAGCACATGATCAGTTGGGTGGAGACGCCGTGTTGCTCCTCTCCCCCGCTCTCGGCTTCGCTCGAGCGGGGGGACCCCCACCGGCCCAGCGCCCGCCACAGCCCGTCGACGACCGTGCCCATGTCGACGCCGCGGGAGAGATGGGCCTGCGGGTCGAAGAAGATCTCCGCGTGCCGCACGCCCTGCGCGGCGGCCCGCGCGAGATAGGCGTCGGCCAGGTCCTCGAAGTCCCGCTCGGTGCGCAGGACGGCCATGAGCTCGTAGTACAGGTTCAGGAAGGACTGGAGGTCCTCGAACCGGTAGGCCTCACGGAGCGCTTCGGTGTCCGCGTACGGCAGTTCGACGCCGTTGCGCGCGGCCAGCTCGAACGCGAGCTCCGGCTCCAGGGTGCCTTCGATGTGCAGGTGCAGTTCGGCTTTCGGCAGAGGCATCGGAACATCGTACGTCCCTGGTCAGCGCCGTTTCGGGACCGGCACTCTGAGCAGGTCGTACGCCACGGTCAGCTCGCCGTCGAACCCTGCCGCGCGTGCCTGCCGCTCGAACTCCTCGGGCCCGGTGTACCGCTGGCTGAAGTGGGTGAGGACCAGATGCCGCACACCGGCGTCCCGCGCCACCCGCGCCGCCTGACCGGCCGTCAGGTGGCCGTGCTCGACGGCCAGCGGCTCGTCCTCGTCGAGGAAGGTCGACTCGATGACCAGCAGGTCGCAGCCCTCGGCGAGCGCGTGCACGCCCTCGCACAGCCGGGTGTCCATGACGAACGCGAAGCGCTGTCCCGGCCGCACCTCGCTGACGGCCTCCAGCGGGACCCCGGCCAGGGAGCCGTCGCGCTGGATGCGGCCCACGTCCGGGCCCTTGATCCCGTGCGCGGCGAGCCGCTCGGGCAGCATGCGACGCCCGTCCGGCTCGACCAGCCGGTAGCCGAAGGACTCCACCGGGTGGGAGAGCCGGCGGGCCTCGAAGGTGTACGCCGGGGTGGTCGCGAGGACGCCGTCGGCGTCGACCGGGACCTCGGTGAGCCCGACCGTCTCGCGGTAGGCGGTGGCGTAGCGCAGGCGGTCGAAGAAGCGCTTGCCCGAACGCGGGTAGTGGGCGGTGATCTCGTGCGGCACCCGGTCGAGGTTGATCCGCTGGATCACCCCGGCCAGGCCGAGGCTGTGGTCGCCGTGGAAGTGGGTGACGCAGATCCGGTTCAGGTCGTGCGCCGCGACCCCGGCGCGCAGCATCTGGCGCTGGGTGCCCTCGCCGGGGTCGAACAGGATGCCCTCGCCGTCCCAGCGCAGCAGGTAGCCGTTGTGGTTGCGGTGGCGGGTGGGCACCTGGCTCGCGGTGCCGAGGACGACCAGTTCACGTACGGACACGACGGCCTACCCGGGGGGCCACTGAAGGCCGCGGCCGCCGAGGACGTGGGCGTGGGCGTGCCAGACGGTCTGGCCCGCGCCGGAGCCGGTGTTGAACACGATGCGGTAGCTGTCCAGCTTGTCCTCGTCGGCGATCGTCTGCGTCTCGCGCAGCACGTCCGCGGCGAGGGCGGGGGCCTCGGCGGCGAGGGCCGCCGCGTCCTTGTAGTGCGCCTTGGGGATCACCAGGACGTGGGTGGGTGCCTGGGGGTTGATGTCGCGGAAGGCGATGGTCGTCTCCGTCTCGCGGACGATCGTGGCCGGGACGTGTCCCGCGACGATCTTGCAGAACAGACAGTCGTCCTGGGGTTCCCCTGCCATGCGGTGCCTCCTCGGTCTGATCCAGTACGGGCATGTTACCGAGCGCCGCTTTCCGGGTTGCCCGGTGTTTCCCCGGTGGGGGCGGGCGCGCAGCCCGGCGCTTGCGGAGTGCCGCCCGCGCCCGCCCGTGCCGCCCTGGGGGTCCCCCTGCGGGGGTAGGCACTTGTGCCCGCGGCTTATGGCAGACCGGGCGGAGTCTTCGCCGGTGTTGTCTCCAGGGCCTCCAGCGCGACGCGGATCGCCTCGTCCAGGGGGGCGTCGAGGGCCGCCGCGTGGTCCTGCGGGCGCTGGGCCACCTCGATGTCCGGATCCACGCCGTAATTCTCCACGCCCCACCCCTGACCCTCCAGCCAGAAGGCGTACTTGGGCTGGGTGATCAGCGTGCCGTCCACCAGGCGGTAGCGGCTGTCGATGCCGATCACGCCGCCCCAGGTGCGGGTGCCGACGACCGGTCCGATGCCGAGCGCCTTGATCGCCGCGTTGACGATGTCGCCGTCGGAGCCGGAGAACTCGTTGGCGACGGCGACGACCGGACCGCGGGGCGCGTCCTGCGGGTAGCTCTCCGGCCGCATGCCGCGCGGCAGGTCCCAGCCGACGATCCGCCGGGCCAGTTTCTCCACCACGAGCTGGGAGGTGTGGCCGCCGCGGTTCTCGCGGACGTCGACGACGAGTCCCTCGCGGGCCACCTCCACGCGCAGATCGCGGTGGATCTGCGCCCAGCCGAGGGCCTGCATGTCCGGCACGTGCAGATAGCCGAGGCGGCCGCCGGACCGCTCGTGGACATGGGCCCGGCGGTCGGCCACCCACGCGTGGTAGCGCAGGGGCTCCTCGTCGGCGACGGGGACCACGACCGCGTGCCGCGGGTCGCCCCCGCCGGCCGGCAGGACGGTCAGCTCGACCGGCTTGTCCGCCGTGCCGACCAGCAGCGGGCCGGGTCCGGACACCGGGTCGACCGGCCGCCCGCCGACCGCGACGATCGCGTCCCCGGCGCGCACCGCGACACCGGGCGCGGAGAGCGGGCTGCGCGCGTGCGGGTCGGAGGTCTCCGAGGGCAGGATCCGGTCGATGCGCCAACTGCCGTCCTCGTGACGGGAGATGTCCGCGCCGAGCAGCCCCTGCCGGGCGCCGTGCCCGTAGCCGCCGGCCGGTATGACGTAGGCGTGCGAGGTGCCCAGCTCGCCGTGCACCTCCCACAGCAGGTCGACCAGGTCGTCGTGGGTGGCGATCCGGTCCAGGACGGGCCGGTAGCGGTCGAGGACGCCGTCCCAGTCGACGCCGCCCATGTCCGGCCGCCAGAAGTGGTCCCGCATGACGCGGCCGGTCTCCTCGTACATCTGCCGCCACTCGGCGGCCGGGTCGACGGTCTGCCGGACGCGGCCGAGGTCGACGGTGATGTTGGAGTCGCTGTCCTCGTCGCCGGAGGCGCGCCGGTCGCTGGGCACGACCTTCAGCTTGCCGTCCGTCCACAGCAGGACCCGCTTGCCGTCGCCGCTGACCGCGAAGTGGTCGGCGTCGGCGGCGAGGTGCTCGATGCGCTGCTGGAGGAGGTCGTAGCGCTCCAGCTCGGTCTTCGGGTCGGGGTCGTCGGGCGTGGCGCGGGAGGCACCGAGGACTCCGCGCACCGGGTGCCTGAGCCAGAGCACTCCGTCCTTGGCGGCGCGCAGGTCGGAGTAGCGGGCGGCCTCGACCGGGAAGGGCACGATGCGGTCGGCCAGGCCCTCCAGGTCGATCCGGGTCGCCGGGACGCCCTCGCTGTCCGGGGTCTCCTCCTTGTCGGGCGTCTCGAAGGGCCGGCCGTGCCGCTGCGGGCCGAACGGCGAGGGGGTCGCCGCGGCGAGCGTGATCAGGTGCGGGCGGGAGCTCTCGACGAACGCCAGGTCGAAGACGTGCTCGTCGTAGACCGGGTCGAAGGAGCGGTGGGAGAGGAACGCGAGGTGCTTGCCGTCGAGGGTGAACGCGGGCGCGTGGTCCCGGAAGCGCAGCGGGGTGGCGTCGGTGACCGACAGGTCGGTGGTGTTGGCGAGGCGGAGCTGGCTGAGGGGGCGCGGGCCGGGGTGCGACCAGGCCAGCCAGGCGGAGTCGGGGGAGAAGGCGAGGTCGCACACGTCCCCGTGCTCGCTGCGGTCGACCTCGCGCACCTCGCCGCTCTCGCGTTCGACGAGCAGTAGCCGGCCGTCGTGGGAGGCGACGGCGACGCGGCTGCCGTCGGGGGCGGTGACGAGTTCCAGGACGCGGCCCAGTTGCCCGGCGCCCAGCCGGCGCGGGGTCGCGCCGGGCGCGAGTCCGGTGGCGGGCGCGAACTCCAGGGCGTCGTCGCCCTCCGCGTCCGTCACCCACACCACCCACTCCTCGCCCTCCGCGCGGAAGGTACGCGGCAGCCGGGTGCGTACGCCGGGCTCGGCGGCGAGCGCGCGGGCGGGACCAAAGCGGTGGGTGACCCAGTGGACGGCACCGCGCACGGCGACCGCGCTGCCGCGCGCGGTGTGGTCGGGGGACGCCGAGCCGAACCAGTGGGAGGCGCTCAGCGGATAGGGCTGCAGGTCCACGCGCGGCCCGCCGAGCCGGACGTCGATCCGGCGCGGCTCGGCGCCGTCCAGGTCGTCGAGGAGCCACAGTTCACCGGCGCTGGAGTAGACGACCCGGGTGCCGTCGGTGGCCGCGTGTCGCGCGTAGAACCCCTCCAGGGGGGTGTGCCTGCGCAGGTCCGAGCCGTCGGCGAGGGAGGAGTACAGCGCTCCGGTGCCCTCGTGGTCGGAGAGGAACGCGATCCTGTCTCCCACCCACAGCGGGTATTCGAGGTTGCCGTCCAGCGCCTCGTGCAGCCGGACGAACTCCCCCGTGTTCTCACGGTCGATCCACAGCTTGCCCGCCGCGCCGCCCCGGTACCGCTTCCACCAGGCCGCCTCGCGGCCCATCGGCGCGGACAGCAGCACGGTGTGCGGGCCGTGGGCGACATCGCCGACGGGCCCGTACGGCAGGGTGGTGGCCGGTCCGCCATCGAGCGGGACGGCGCGTGCCCAGGTGCGGCGGAGGCTGGCCTGGCCCTGGGTGCTGAGCGCGAGGACCTCGCCGTCCGGGGTCCAGCCGCGCACCTGTGTCCTCGTACTCCCCCAGTACGTCAGGCGTCTGGCGGGGCCGCCGTCGACCGGGGCGATGTGCGCCTCGGGTGCGCCGTCGCGGGTGGAGGTCCAGGCGACGAAGGCGCCGTCGGGCGAGATGCGGGGGTGGTTCACCGGCACGTTGTCCGCGCTGACCCGCCAGGCCCGGCCGCCGTCCAGCGGCGCGAGCCACACGTCGTCCTCGGCGGTGAAGGCGACCAACTCGCCCCGCAGGTGCGGGAACCGGAGATACGAAGACGAGGCGGACGAGGCAGACGACACGGACGACACGGACGCGGGCGACGATGTGGGCTGAGTCACGTGATCACCCTACGCAGGGGCGGCGGCCACGGACAGGGGGCGAACGGCCTCCCCGCGCGCGCGAACCGGCGGCCGTGCGGTCTCACTTGCCGCGCACGGGCCAGCAGGTGGGATCGCCCTGGCACCAGATCGTCCGCGTGACGGTCACCGTGACCCCCGGCTGCGGCTGCCCCTGGGGGGGCCGGTAGGTGACGGGAGGCCGGTACGTCGGCCCGGTCGTGGCGTCGCAGTCGCCGAGGCCGCGTACGTGGAACCACTCCTTGCCGCCCACCGTGGCGGTCAGGTCCCCGCGCACGCAGGCTCCGTCGACGGCCCGGGTGACCTTCCCGGTGACGGTGATCCTCCGGCCGTCCTTCGTCTCGCCCTTGCAGTCCACGGAGACCATGGTGATCTCGGACGCCGAAGGCGCCGGACTCCCCGCAGCGCGTGTCCGGCCTCCGTCGTCGTCCCTGCCCGTGCAGCTGAGCCAACTCACGGATGCATGCCGCCGGTTCAGTTCCGCCGTCGCCGTCCTGTCGGTCGTGTGCGCCGCCGAGGCCGCGCTGAGCCCGCCGGGATCGCAGGCGACGGCGCCGCCCGCGGCGACCACCGCGAGCACCGTCACGGCCCTCACCCGCCGCCCGTG
The DNA here is from genome assembly GCF_044743035.1 of Streptomyces sp. NPDC087787. Lineage (NCBI taxonomy): Bacteria > Bacillati > Actinomycetota > Actinomycetes > Kitasatosporales > Streptomycetaceae > Streptomyces > Streptomyces sp. NPDC087787. The sequence continues at coordinate 71,290 of NZ_JBIUVQ010000001.1, read as the reverse complement.
CGGCAGGCGCCGAATCCGCCTCAATGCCCCCATGTACGGCAGCCTGCCACCGCCGCGCCCGGGACGGTAGAGCGCATATGGCCACGCGCGCGCCGCGCACGCCCGCGCTCATCCGGCCGGCCTCGGGACGTGCCGGGCCGGTCGGGGCGAGCGGCTGATCAGGACCAGCGGCCGGTACGGCCCAGCAGCAGGGCGGTCGCCGCCGTGCCGGCGGTCGAGGTGCGCAGCACGGTGGGCCCGAGCACGTACGGCTTCGCGCCCGCGTCCCGGAACTGTGCCAACTCCTCGGGGGACACCCCGCCTTCAGGGCCGACGACCAGCACGATCTCGCCCCGGGCGGGGAGTTCGGCGGTGGCCAGGCGTTCCTCGCCGCTCTCGTGGAGCACGGCGGCGAAGTCGGCTCCGGCCAGAAGTGCGGCAACCTGTTTGGTCGTCGCCGCGTCCGCGACCTCGGGGAAGCGCACCCGACGGGACTGCTTGCCGGCCTCGCGGGCGGTGGCGCGCCATTTGCCGAGCGCCTTGAGACCCCGGTCGCCCTTCCACTGCGTGATGCAGCGGGAGGCGGACCACGGCACGATCGCGTCCACGCCGACCTCGGTCATGGTCTCCACGGCGAGTTCACCGCGGTCGCCCTTGGGCAGCGCCTGGACGACGGTGATACGGGGGGACTCCGGCGGTTCCTCGACGAGGGCCGCCAAGTCCGCGATCACCAGCCGGTCCTTGCCCTCGGCCGCCTTGACCACGCCCTCGGTCCAGCGCCCGCGGCCGTCGGTGAGCACCACGTCCTCGCCCGGCCGCAGCCGCTTGACCGAGACCGCGTGCCGCCCCTCGGGGCCGTCCAGCACGAACTCCGTGCCGACCAGGTTCAGTTCGTCGACGACGAACACCGGCGCGGTCATCGCGCGTCACCTCCTGCCGCCGGGCCGGCCGCCAACGCCGTGCGTGCCGCGTCGAGTTCGGCGAGCAGTACCTCCACGAGCCGACCGGCGGGCAGTACGCGGGCCATCCGGTGGCCCTGGCCCGCCCACAGCGCCATGCCCTGCGCGTCCTTCGCCTTGGCGGCCGCCTTGCGCAGCGGCGCGGTGAGGTGGTGGACCTCCGGGTAGGCGGCGGGCGCGTAGGGGCCGTGCTCCCGCATGAAGCGGTTGACCAGTCCGCGGGCCGGCCGCCCGGAGAACGCCCGGGTCAGCTCCGTACGCGGGAACACCGGGTCGGTGAGGGCCTCCTTGTGCAGCTTGTGCGCGCCGGACTCGGGGGTGGCGAGGAAGGCCGTGCCGAGCTGGGCGGCACTGGCGCCCGCCGCGAGCACGGCGGCGATCTGGCTGCCGCGCATGATGCCGCCCGTGGCGATGATCGGCAGGGCGACCGTCTCACGGATCTGCGCGACGAGTGAGAGCAAGCCGATCCCGGCGCCGTCCTGCTCCGGCAGGTCGCGGTGGGTGCCCTGGTGGCCACCGGCCTCCACGCCCTGGGCGATCACCGCGTCCGCGCCCGACCGGTCCACGGCGAGGGCCTCCTCGGTGGTGGTGGCGGTGGCGAGGACGAAGGTGCCGACCCGGTGCAGGGAGTCCACGACCTCCCGGGCGGGCACACCGAAGTGGAAGGAGACCACCGGCACCGGGTCCTCGAGGAGCACGGCGAGCTTGGCGTCGTAGCCGTCGTCGCGTCCGGACTCCGGGTCGCCGAGTTCGGTCTCGTACCAGCCGGGCTCGCCGGCGAGCTGGTGGGCGTAGAGGTCGACGGCGCCGGTCTCGGCGCTCTCCGGCTGCGGCATGAACACGTTGACGCCGAAGGCGCGGCCGGTCAGTCCGCGAAGCTGCTTGATCTCCTGGTACATGCCGTCGGCGGTCTTGTATCCGGCCGCGAGGAATCCCAGCCCGCCGGCGTCGGACACCGCCGCGGCGAGCGGCGGCACCGCGGGACCGCCCGCCATCGGCGCCTGCACGATCGGGTGCGGGAAGAGATCGGTCAGTGCGGAGGACATGACGGCATGTTGTCACGTCCTCCGGACGAGTCCGAATCCGGGCGACCTCCGGCATATGCCGGAGGAATCCCCCTTCCCACCCCAGTCAGGCGTCAGCGACCGTTGGCTGTGACTGCCCGGGGGACAACCCCCGGGCCCCCGGCCGACCCCAGCCCCGCCTCAGCGGCCGTTGAAAGCGTCCTTCAACCGCGAGAACAAGCCCTGCTGCCCCGGCTGACCGTGCCTGCCCGGGGGACAACCCCCGGACCCCCGGCCGACCCCAGCCCCCCTCAGCGGCCGTTGAAAGCGTCCTTCAACCGCGAGAACAAGCCCTGCTGCCCCGGCTGGAACTGCCCCTGGGGGCGTTCCTCGCCGCGCAGCTTGGACAGTTCGCGCAGCAGGCGCTCCTGCTCCGGGTCGAGCTTGGTCGGGGTCTGGACCTCGACGTGGACGATGAGGTCGCCCCGGCCGCCGCCGCGCAGATGCGTGACGCCCCGGCCGTGCAGCGGGATCGACTGGCCGGACTGGGTGCCCGGGCGGATGTCGACCTCCTCAAGGCCGTCCAGGGTCTCCAGCGGCACCTTGGTGCCGAGGGCCGCCGCGGTCATCGGGATGGTGACCGTGCAGTGCAGGTCGTCGCCGCGCCGCTGGAACGTCGAGTGCGGCAGCTCGTGGATCTCGACGTACAGGTCGCCGGCCGGACCGCCGCCGGGGCCGACCTCGCCCTCGCCCGCGAGCTGGATGCGCGTGCCGTTGTCGACACCGGCCGGGATCTTCACGGTCAGGGTGCGGCGGGCGCGGATGCGGCCGTCGCCGGCGCACTCCGGGCACGGGGTGGGCACCACCGTGCCGAAGCCCTGGCACTGGGGGCACGGACGCGAGGTCATGACCTGGCCCAGGAAGGACCGGGTGACCTGCGAGACCTCACCCCGGCCGCGGCACATGTCACACGTCTGCGCCGTGGTGCCGGGGGCCGCTCCCTCGCCGCTGCACGTGTTGCAGACGACGGCCGTGTCGACCTGGATGTCCTTCGTGGTGCCGAAGGCCGCCTCGTCCAGCTCGACCTCGAGCCGGATCATCGCGTCCTGGCCCCGGCGCGTGCGGGAGCGCGGTCCGCGCTGCGACGCCGTGCCGAAGAAGGCGTCCATGATGTCGGAGAAGTTCCCGAAGGAACCGCCGGCCCCGAAGCCGCTCGCGCCGGCCCCGCCGGACTGCGAGAGGGGGTCGCCGCCGAGATCGTAGACCTGCTTCTTCTGCGGGTCCGAGAGCACCTCGTAGGCGGCGTTGATCTCCTTGAACCGCTCCTGGGTCTTCGGATCCGGGTTGACGTCCGGGTGCAGCTCGCGTGCGAGCCGCCGGAAGGCCTTCTTGATCTCTTCCTGCGACGCGTCACGGCGCACGCCGAGAACGGCGTAGTAGTCCGTGGCCACCTACGACTCCGCCAGGATCTGTCCGACGTACCGTGCCACTGCGCGTACCGCTCCCATCGTTCCCGGGTAATCCATGCGGGTCGGTCCGACCACGCCGAGCTTGGCCACTGCCTCGCCGCCCGAACCGTAGCCGACCGACACGATGGACGTGGAGTTGAGTCCTTCGTGGGCGTTCTCGTGACCGATGCGCACGGTCATGCCCGCATTCTGCGTCTCACCGAGCAGCCTCAGCAGCACGACCTGCTCCTCCAGCGCCTCCAGAACGGGCCTGATGGTGAGCGGGAAGTCGTGCGGGAAGCGGGTGAGGTTGGCGGTGCCGCCGATGACCAGCCGCTCCTCGTTCTCCTCGACGAGCGTCTCCAGCAGAGTGGACAGCACGGTCGAGACCGTACCCCGGTCCTCGACGTCGAAGGCGTCGGGCAGGTCCTCCACGAGCTGCGGGACGTCCGTGAAGCGGCGGCCCGCGACCCGGCTGTTCAGCCGCGCCCTCAGATCGGCCAGCGAGGTCTCCCCGAAGGGCACCGGGCAGTCGACCATCCGCTGCTCGACCCGGCCGGTGTCCGTGATCAGCACGAGCATCACGCGCGCGGGCGCGAGGGACAGCAGCTCCACGTGCCGCACGGTCGAACGGGTCAGCGACGGATACTGCACCACGGCGACCTGCCGGGTCAGCTGGGCGAGCAGCCGCACCGTGCGGGCCACCACGTCGTCGAGGTCGACGGCGCCGTCGAGGAAGTGGTGGATGGCGCGCCGTTCGGGCGCGGTCATCGGCTTGACCTCGGCGAGCTTGTCGACGAACAGGCGGTAGCCCTTGTCGGTGGGGATGCGGCCGGCGCTGGTGTGCGGCTGGGCGATGTAGCCCTCGTCCTCCAGGGCCGCCATGTCGTTGCGGACCGTGGCCGGTGAGACGCCCAGGCTGTGCCGCTCGGTGAGGGCCTTGGAGCCGACCGGCTCCTCGGTGCCGACGTAGTCCTGGACGATGGCGCGCAGCACCTGAAGCCGCCGCTCGCTGAGCATCGCGCACACCTCCAGGGTCGTTCCTCGGCCACCCGCCTGGCACTCTGCGCATAGGAGTGCCAGCTCTACCCGGCCCAGTGTACGGCCGCCGGGTACGCCCCCGGCAAGGCCGGGCCACGACTGCCTGCGAGGTCGGGACCGGGATCACCCGGGATCGGCCGGGATGTCGTACCCGGCGGGCATCACCGCTAGCGTCGCCCCATGACGGATGCGCGGGAAACCCCTCGGGACGAAGCCCGGGGAGAACTGGAATGGGAACGGCTGGCGGACGGTGTGGGGCGGTGCCGCCTGCCCGGATGGGACTGCACGACCGGGCTGGTCGTCGGGGAGGGCGCCGCGCTGATGGTCGACGCGGGTTCGAGCCACGCGGAGGGCGCGCGGTTGCGTGCCTGGGCGCGGGCGCGCGCCGGTGGTGATGTGACACATCTCGCGCTCACCCACCCCCACTTCGACCACATCTTCGGGGCGGCGGTGTTCGACGGCGCGGAGATCTTCGCCGCCGAGGGCGCGGACGCGGTGTTCGGTGACAGCGGTGAGCGCGCGGAACTGCGCGAGGACGCGGTACGCCAGGGCCTGGACGCCAAGGCGGCCGAGGAGGCGGCGGACGCCCTGGTACGGCCCGGCCGCGAGGTCCGCGACCGGCTCACCGTCCGGCTCGGGGGCGGGCGGGAGGTGCTGCTGGCGAACATGGGCCCGGCGCACTCCACGCACGATCTCGCGGTGGTGGTGCCCGGCGACCCGACCGTGGTGTTCTGCGGGGACCTCGTCGAGGAGTCCGGCGAACCCCAGGCGGGCCCGGACGCCGTGCCGTCCCGGTGGCCCGCCGCGCTCGACCGGCTGCTGGCGCTCGGCGGCGAGGACGCGCTGTACGTCCCCGGTCACGGAGCGGTGGTGGACGCCGCCTTCGTCCGCGCCCAGCGGGACGCCCTGGCCACGCGCTTCGGCGTGTCGCGCTGAGGGGACACGGCCCCGTCCCTATCGTCACTCGAATGCGCCCACCCGTCTCCCGCCACCGCCCTTCCGGTGAGGGCCCTTCGGGCCCGCGCCCCCGCGTGTACTCGCCCGACCTCACTCCCCCGTGGAAGAAGCCGCGGACCGTGCCGGAGGTTCCCGCCGAACCGGGTCTGGTGGTGGAGGAGCCCGGGACCGGCTTCTGCGGGGCGGTGATCCGCTGCGAGGCGGGCACGGTGACGCTGGAGGACCGCTTCGGCAAACACAGGGCGTTCCCGCTCGCGCCCGGCGCCTTCCTGCTGGAGGGGCGGGCGGTCACCCTGGTGAAGCCGTCGTCCGGTCCGGTACGGCCCACCCGTACGGCATCCGGTTCGGTCGCCGTGCCCGGGGCACGCGCGCGTGTGGCCCGGGCCGGGCGCATCTACGTCGAGGGCCGGCACGACGCCGAACTGGTCGAGAAGGTGTGGGGCGACGACCTGCGCGTCGAGGGCGTGGTCGTGGAGTACCTGGAGGGCGTCGACGACCTGCCGTCGATCGTCGAGGCGTTCGCACCCGGCCCGGACGCCCGTCTCGGCGTCCTCGTGGACCATCTGGTGCCCGGCAGCAAGGAGTGGCGCATCGCCGAGTCGGTGACCAGCAAGCACGCGCTGGTGGTCGGCCACCCGTACATCGACGTCTGGGAGGCCGTGAAGCCCTCCTCGCTCGGGATCGAGTCCTGGCCCCGCGTCCCCCGCGGCCAGGACTGGAAGACGGGCGTGTGCCGCGCCCTGGGCTGGCCGGAGAACACGGGCGCGGCCTGGCAGCGGATCCTGTCCCATGTGCGGTCCTACAAGGACCTGCAACCGGAGCTGCTGGGCCGGGTCGAGCAACTGATCGATTTCGTCACCGCCCAGCCCGAGTAGCCGGGCCGGGCCCGCGTCCCCAGGGACCGCCCGCTCCGGGCGGCTCAGTCCACCAGGTCCCGCACCACCGCGTCCGCCAGCAGCCGGCCCCGCAGGGTGAGCACGGCCCGCCCCGCCTCGTACGGCTCCTCCTGGAGCAGCCCGTCGGACAGTCCCCGCCGGGACGCGGCCAGGCCGTCCGGGCGCAGCAGGTCCAGCGGGACGCCCTCGCGCAGCCGCAGCTCCAGCAGGATCCGCTCCACCCGGCGGTCCTCCTCGGTGAGGAGTTCCCGCCCGGCTCCCGGTGAGCGGCCGGCCGCGAGGGCCGCCGCGTACGCGCCCGGATGCTTCACGTTCCACCAGCGCACGCCCCCGACGTGGCTGTGCGCGCCGGGTCCGGCGCCCCACCAGTCGGCGCCGCGCCAGTACAGCTCGTTGTGCAGGCAGCGGCCGGCTTCCGAGGTGGCCCAGTTGGACACCTCGTACCACTCGAAGCCCGCCGCGGACAGCGTCTGCTCGGCGATCAGATAGCGGTCGGCGTGCACGTCGTCGTCCGTCATCGGGATCTCCCCGCGCCGGATCCGGCGGGCGAGCTGCGTGCCCTCCTCCACGATCAGGGCGTACGCCGAGACGTGGTCGGGGCCGGCGCCGAGGGCCGCGTCCAGCGAGGCGCGCCAGTCGTCGTCCGACTCGCCGGGGGTGCCGTAGATCAGGTCGAGGTTGACGTGCTCGAAGCCGGCGGCGCGGGCCTCGGCCACACAGGCCTCGGGGCGGCCGGGCGTGTGGGTGCGGTCGAGGATCTTCAGGACATGCTGCCGGGCGCTCTGCATGCCGAAGGAGATCCGGTTGAAGCCGCCCTCGCGCAGCGCGGCCAGGTAGGCCGGGTCGACCGACTCCGGGTTGGCCTCCGTCGTGATCTCCGCGTCGGCCGCGAGACCGAACTCGTCGCGGATCGCCGCCAGCATCCGCACCAGGTCCTCGGCGGGCAGCAGCGTGGGCGTGCCGCCGCCGACGAAGACCGTGCGGACCTCGCGCGGATCGTCGCCGAGCACCTTGCGGGCGAGGCGCACCTCGTCGGTCAGCGTCCCGGCGTAGTTGTCCCGCGAGGCGAGCACCCCGCCGGTGCCGCGCAGCTCGGTGGCGGTGTAGGTGTTGAAGTCGCAGTACCCGCAGCGGGTCGCGCAGTAGGGCACGTGCAGATAGAACCCGAGGGCCCGCTCGGCGGCCCCGGCAAGGGCCTGCGCGGGCAGCGCACCGTCATCGGGAACGGACTCACCGTCGGGAAGTGCGGAAGGCATGTCTTCCATTGTCCAGCACACGCGGGCTGGTCCCGGCTGGGTGGTTCGTCAGTCCCGTTCGGCCTGGAGCACCAGGAGGGCCAGGTCGTCCTCCGGGGGGCCCGCGCCGAAGTCGTGGACGAGGTGGCGGATCCGCTCGGCGATCGGTTCGGCGTCGAGGCCGGCGCAGTCGGCGAGGGCCGTGGCGAGGCCGTCGCCGTCGTCGAACTGGCGGGAGCCGGAGCGTCGCTCGGTGACGCCGTCGGTGACGCACAGCAGGGTGTCGCCGGGCCCCAGCTCGAAGGTCTCGCAGTCGTACGTCTCGTCCTCGATCACGCCGAGCAGCGCCTGTGGCCGGGCCACCGTACGGACGCCGCCCTCGAGTCCGAGGACCAGCGGCAGCGGGTGCCCGGCGGAGGCGAGGGTGCAGTGCACGCCGCCGTCGAAGGGGACCAGCTCGCCGTACAGCAGGGACAGGAAGCGGGTCTGGGTGTCCCCGGGGAGCGGGGTGCGTCCGCCGGCCGCCACGAGGACGCGCGCGGCGGCGTCGGCGGCCTCGGTGGCGTCGTCGAGGAGGAGCTGGTTGAGGCGGTCCAGGACGTCGGCGACACCGTAGCCCTCGCGGGCCAGCAGCCGCAGCCAGGGGCGGGCGAGCCCGATGACGACGGCGGCCTCGGGGCCCTTGCCCTGCACGTCCCCGACGGCGAAGCACCAGCGGCCGTCACCGGCCGGGAAGAGGTCGTAGAAGTCGCCGCTCGGGCCACCCTTGTCGCACGGCTCGTACACCAGCGCGCTGCGCAGTCCTGGGATCTCGGCGACCGCGCCGGGCAGCAGGCCGCGCTGGAGCACCGCGCTGATGGTGGCCTGGCGGGCGTACTGACGGGCCGCGCCGATGGCGAGGGCGACCCGGCGGCTGAGGTCCTCGACAAGCCCGGTGACCTCGTCGGGGAAGCGGAGCAGCCCGGTCCGCCCGATGACCAGCGTGCCCAGTGGGCGGCCGCCCGCGATCAGGCGGTACGCCAGCGCCGCGCCGTGGGCCGCGTGCGGCCCGAGGGCCTCCCCTGGCCAGGGGTAGGGGGCGGGCCCGGACCGCAGGCCGTCGGTGGGGCGCGGCGGGTCCTTCTCCAGGGCCCGGCGCAGTTCCTCGATGCGGCTCTCGCTGCCGTGCCAGACCCGGGCGAGCCGCGGCCCGGCCGCGCCGGTGACGTCGCTCCAGCCCCCGCCGCCCTCGCTCCAGCGGGAGGTCCCCCACCGGCCGGTGGACTCGTCCTCCAGCCACACCGCGCACCAGTCGGCCAGCCGGGGCACGAGCAACTGCCCGGTGAGCGAGGCGACCAGATCCTCGTCGAGCTGTCCGGCGAGCAGGTCGGAGGCCTCGGCGAGGAAGGACAGGGCGCCGCGCCCCAGCCAGTCCCGTCCGGCCCGCTGCGGCTCGGGCGCGAGGACCTCGGCGATGCCGAGGCCGCGTTCCGCCCCGTACGCCTCCTCGTCCTCCCCCGCCGGTGGGGCCTCGGCGGGCAGCCGCGCCCACACCGTCTTGGCGCCGGTCCGGTAGGTGACGCCCCAGGCCTCGCAGAGCGTCGCGATCAGCCGCAGGCCGCGGCCGTAATCCGGGGTCTCGTGCGGCGCCCCGGAACCGTGGTCGCGGGGAGCGCGCGAGGGGTGGTGGTCGCACACCTCGACCACGCAGGCGCCGGTCTCCGGTTCCAGCCGGCAGGTCAGCTCGACGTCGGTGCCCGCGTGCACGACGGCGTTGGTGACCAGTTCGCTGACCACGATCAGGGTGTCGTCGGCCAGCCGCTCGCCGATCTCGAACCCGAGGTCCGTCCACTCGGCCAGCGCCGCGCGCAGCAGCGCGCGGGCGGCGCCCGGTGCCAGGGAGCCCTGGGGCAGTGTCGCGTGCGCCTGAGGGCACGCCGCCGTGCAGTGCGCGGGCACCTCGGAGGTACGGGAGACGGTCTCCCGCTGCGTGGGAATGGCCCCCATCTGCGGCTCCCCGGGCGGTCCTGACGGATCGGTTCGGTCAATGCCGACAGGGTGACAGACCGACCGTGCCCATAAGCGAGGAGTTACCGAAGTGAGCCGCCTTGGCCGAAAACTGCACCACCGGAGTGATCAAAAACGGACAGTCCTGAGCACCCGCGAACGTTTTCGGTGATCGTTCCCCGCGCTCCCGAGGCGCGCGGGGAGTTCACCGGCGGTCCGGACTCAGTGATCAGGCCTCACGCGCGCCTGCGTACATCTCGTCGATCAGATGCTTGTACTCCCGCTCCACCACGGGCCGCTTCAGCTTCAGGCTCGGGGTGATCTCGCCGTGCTCGACGTCGAGGTCGCGCGGCAGAAGGCGGAACTTTTTGATGGCCTGCCAGCGCTGCAGGCCCTCGTTGAGCTGCCTGACGTAGCCGTCGACCATCTCGACGGTCCGGGGCGCGGCGACGACCTCGGCGTACGGCTTGCCCTCCAGGCCGTTCTCCTTGGCCCACTCCAGGATCGCGGGCTCGTCGAGGGCGATCAGAGCGGTGCAGAAGTTCCGGTCGGCGCCGTGCACGAGGATGTTGGAGACGTACGGGCAGACCGCCTTGAACTGGCCCTCGACCTCGGCGGGCGCGATGTACTTGCCGCCGGACGTCTTGATCAGGTCCTTCTTGCGGTCGGTGATGCGCAGATAGCCGTCCGGGGAGAGCTCGCCGATGTCGCCGGTGTGGAACCAGCCGTCGGCCTCCAGCACCTCTGCGGTCTGCTGGGGCAGCTTGTGGTAGCCCTCCATGATGCCGGGGCCGCGCAGCAGGATCTCGCCGTCGTCCGCGATGCGCACCTCGGTGCCGGGCAGCGGCTTGCCGACCGTGCCGGTGCGGTAGGCCTCACCCGGGTTGACGAAGGAGGCGGCGGAGGACTCGGTGAGGCCGTAGCCCTCCAGGATGTGGATGCCGGCGCCGGCGAAGAAGTAGCCGATCTCCGGGGCGAGCGCGGCGCTGCCCGAGACACAGGCGCGCAGCCGGCCGCCGAAGGCCTCGCGGATCTTGGCGTAGACGAGCGCGTCGGCGACCTTGTGCTTGGCGGCCAGAGCGAAGGGCGCGGACCGGGTGCCGGTGCGCTTGAAGTTGTCCTGGGTGACCTTGGCGTACTCGCGGGCGACCTCCGCGGCCCACTGGAAGATCTTGTACTTGGCGGGGCCGCCGGCGCGGGCCTTGGCGGCGACGCCGTTGTAGACCTTCTCGAAGATGCGCGGGACGGCCGCCATGTAGGTGGGCCGGACGACCGGCAGGTTCTCGATGATCCGGTCCACGCGGCCGTCCACGGCGGTGACGTGCCCGACCTCGATCTGGCCGGAGGTGAGGACCTTGCCGAACACGTGCGCCAGCGGCAGCCACAGGTACTGCACGTCGTCGGCACCGACCAGGCCGGTGGCGGCGATGGCCTTGGCCATGTACGACCAGTTGTCGTGCGGCAGCCGGACGCCCTTGGGGCGGCCGGTGGTGCCGGAGGTGTAGATGAGGGTGGCGAGCTGGTCCCTGGTGATCGCGCCGACCCGCTCCTTGATCAGCTCGGGGTGCTCCGCCAGATACGCGGCGCCCCGCCGCTCCAGCTCGGCCAGGCCGATCACCCGGTCGCCGGTCTCGACGCCTTCAGGGTCGATGACCACGACATGGTGCAGTTCGGGCAGCTCGGCGCGCTTCTCCTCGGCCTTGGCCGCCTGCTCGGCGTTCTCCGCGATGAGCACCCTGCTCTGGGAGTCGGACAGGATGAAGGCCGCCTCGTCGGCGTTGGTCTGCGGATAGACCGTCGTCGTGGCCGCGCCCGCGCACATGATGCCGAGGTCGGCCAGCGGCCACTCCACACGGGTGGAGGAGGCGAGCGCGACGCGCTCCTCCGGCCGCACGCCCAGTTCGATGAGTCCGGCCGCGATCGCGTAGACCCGCTCGGCGGACTGCGCCCAGCTCAGCGACCTCCATTCGTCCGGGCCCTCGCCGGAGGCCGCGGGTACGGGGTAGCGGTAGGCCTCGGCGCCCGGTGTGGCCGCCACGCGCTCCAGGAAGAGGGCCGCCACGGAGGGCGGACGGTTCTCGATCAGGTTCTGTGCGTCGCTCACGACATCCTCCGGGGCCCGCGGCGGTGCGGTCGGCTCTTTGCGGCTGGGTGACTCACGGGTGGTGGTTCGGACTGTTGTTTAACTCACGAGTAACTAACAGGCGGGATCAGACTAAGGCGCGACCGGCCACCGCGTAAGGGGCCGCGCCCGGACACTTCCCACGGAGAGCTACCGGGCGGATGCGCAGGGGCCCGCCGCGCTTTCGCGCGACGAGCCCCTTTTACACCCGGTTCACCGGGTCGCGTCCGCTCGCTCCGGACTACTGGACGGTCACTTCTTGCCCTTGGCCGATCCCGCGCTCTCGTCGCTGGAGAGCACCGCGATGAAGGCCTCCTGCGGAACCTCCACGGAACCCACCATCTTCATGCGCTTCTTGCCTTCCTTCTGCTTCTCGAGCAGCTTCCGCTTGCGGGAGATGTCACCGCCGTAGCACTTGGCGAGGACGTCCTTGCGGATGGCGCGGATGGTCTCGCGGGCGATCACCCGGGAGCCGATGGCCGCCTGGACGGGCACCTCGAAGCTCTGCCGCGGGATGAGTTCCCTGAGCTTGGCCACGAGCCGCACGCCGTACGCGTACGCCTGGTCCTTGTGGGTGATCGCCGAGAAGGCGTCCACCTTGTCGCCGTGCAGGAGGATGTCGACCTTGACCAGGGAGCTGCTCTGCTCGCCGGTGGGCTCGTAGTCGAGGGAGGCGTAGCCGCGGGTCTTGGACTTGAGCTGGTCGAAGAAGTCGAAGACGATCTCGGCGAGCGGGAGCGTGTAGCGGATCTCGACGCGGTCCTCGGAGAGGTAGTCCATGCCGAGCAGGGTGCCGCGGCGGGTCTGGCACAGCTCCATGATCGAGCCGATGAACTCGGTCGGCGCGAGGATCGTGGCCCGTACGACCGGCTCGTACACCTCGTCGATCTTCCCCTCGGGGAACTCGCTGGGGTTGGTCACCGTGTGCTCGGTGCCGTCCTCCATCAGCACGCGGTAGACCACGTTGGGGGCGGTGGCGATCAGGTCGAGACCGAACTCGCGCTCCAGACGCTCGCGGATCACGTCCAGGTGGAGCAGGCCGAGGAAGCCGACGCGGAAGCCGAAGCCGAGGGCGGCGGAGGTCTCCGGCTCGTAGACCAGGGCTGCGTCGTTGAGCTGGAGCTTGTCCAGCGCCTCGCGCAGCTCGGGGTAGTCGGAGCCGTCCAGCGGATACAGACCGGAGAAGACCATCGGCTTCGGGTCCTTGTAGCCGCCGAGCGCCTCCTCGGCGCCCTTGTGCTGGCTGGTGACGGTGTCACCGACCTTGGACTGCCGGACGTCCTTCACACCGGTGATCAGATAGCCCACCTCGCCCACGCCGAGGCCGTCGGCCGGCAGCATCTCCGGGGAGTTGGTGCCGATCTCCAGCAGCTCGTGGGTGGCGCCGGTGGACATCATCCGGATCCGCTCGCGCTTGCCGAGCTGGCCGTCGATGACACGGACGTAGGTCACGACACCGCGGTAGGAGTCGTAGACGGAGTCGAAGATCATCGCGCGGGCGGGGGCGTCGGCGACGCCGACGGGGGCCGGGATCTCCTTGACCACCCGGTCGAGCAGCGCCTCGACGCCGAGGCCGGTCTTGGCGGAGACCTTCAGCACGTCGTCGGGGTCGCAGCCGACGAGGTTGGCCAGCTCCTCGGCGAACTTCTCCGGCTGGGCGGCCGGCAGGTCGATCTTGTTGAGGACCGGGATGATCGTGAGGTCGTTCTCCATCGCCAGGTAGAGGTTGGCGAGGGTCTGGGCCTCGATGCCCTGGGCCGCATCGACGAGCAGGATGGTCCCCTCGCAGGCGGCGAGCGACCGCGAGACCTCGTAGGTGAAGTCGACGTGCCCCGGGGTGTCGATCATGTTGAGGATGTGCGTGTTGCCGGGGTCGTGGGTCGGGGCCCACGGCAGGCGCACCGCCTGGGACTTGATCGTGATGCCGCGCTCGCGCTCGATGTCCATGCGGTCGAGGTACTGGGCGCGCATCTGCCGCTGCTCGACCACCCCGGTCAGCTGGAGCATCCGGTCGGCGAGCGTGGACTTGCCGTGGTCGATGTGCGCGATGATGCAGAAATTGCGGATCAGAGCCGGGGCGGTACGGCTCGGCTCGGGCACGTTGTCAGGGGTCGCGGGCACGCAGGGTCCTGTTTCTTGAGGCGCCTTATGCCTCGGGTCGGAACGATACGTAGCTTCCATGGTCCCACGGGCGCGGACCGGGGACCGGTTTGGGCCGCCCAGCGGGCCGCTGGTAGCCTGGGCGACTGTGTCTCATGCCCTCTTCGCGCGAGGCACAACTCAAGAAATCACCGGTACGGGACCCGTGCGGCCCCGTGCCAGAACCTGAAAAGGCTCATTCGTGGCGAACATCAAGTCCCAGATCAAGCGGAACAAGACCAACGAGAAGGCCCGGCTGCGCAACAAGGCCGTCAAGTCCTCTCTGAAGACCGCGATCCGCAAGGCCCGCGAGGCCGTTGCCGCGGGTGACGTCGAGAAGGCCACCGAGCTGCAGCGCGCTGCCGCGCGTCAGCTCGACAAGGCCGTCTCGAAGGGCGTCATCCACAAGAACGCGGCCGCCAACAAGAAGTCGGCGCTGGCCACCAAGGTGACGACCCTCAAGGGCTGATCCTTCCCTGATCTGAACGGATCCCCAGGGATCCGAGTGGCCGGAAGGACCCAGGGCGGGCCCTCTCTCATCCGCCCCCGACCGGCCCCCCGGCTCCGCGCGCGGCCTGCGTTCGCCACGCGGGCGCGGAACCGAACGGCGTGACCCGAGGACCCCGTCGCACTCCCTTTCCCCAGGGAGAGCGACGGGGTCCTCGGCGTGTCGGGGGAGCGTCAGGGGCACGGATGCGCGAGGAACGCGAACGTGTGAGGCCGCGGGGCCCGAGGGTCTCGGAAGCGTGAAGGGGCCTTCGTCGCTTGACGTGGGGGCGCCAGGTCATGGGTTGCGCGGGGTGGGACGGCGCGGGGCGGGACGCCATGGGATTGCGCCGAGCGGGGCGGCGCGGGGCGCGGCACACCATGGGCGACCCGAGACAGGCGGCGCGGCTCGCGGCACGCCGTGGATGAACCGAGACGGGCGGTGCGGGGCGGCGCACCAGAGTGACCCGAGACGGGGCGGCGCGAGGCGTGGCAGCGCGGGGCGTCTGAGCCGGTGGTGCGGGGCTTCTCAGGCGCGTCCTCTGGAGCGGGCCGCCCGGGCGATGGTGACGACCGCCTTCTCCAGGGCGTACTCGGGGTCGTCGCCGCCGCCCTTGACGCCCGCGTCGGCCTCGGCGACGGCGCGCAGGGCGACGGCCACGCCGTCCGGGGTCCAGCCGCGCATCTGCTGCCGGACGCGGTCGATCTTCCACGGCGGCATGCCCAGTTCCCGTGCCAGGTCGGCCGGACGGCCGCCACGCGCGGACGACAGCTTCCCGATCGCCCGCACACCCTGGGCGAGCGCGCTGGTGATCATCACCGGGGCCACCCCGGTGGCCAGCGACCACCGCAGCGCCTCCAGCGCCTCCGCAGCCCGTCCCTCGACGGCCCGGTCGGCGACCGTGAAGCTGGACGCCTCGGCCCGCCCGGTGTAGTAGCGGCCCACGACGGCCTCGTCGATCGTTCCCTCGACGTCGGCGGCCAACTGCGCCACCGCGGACGCCAGCTCCCGCAGATCGCTGCCGATCGCGTCGACCAGCGCCTGGCACGCCTCCGGTGTGGCCGAGCGCCCGAGCCCGCGGAACTCGCCCCGCACGAAGGCGAGACGGTCGGCCGGCTTGGTCATCTTCGGGCAGGCCACCTCGCGCGCGCCGATCTTGCGCGCGGCGTCGAGCAGACCCTTGCCCTTGGCGCCGCCCGCGTGCAGCAGCACCAGCGTGATCTCCTCGGCGGGCGACCCCAGGTACGCCTTGACGTCCTTGACGGTGTCGGCCGACAGGTCCTGCGCGTTGCGCACGACCACGACCTTGCGCTCGGCGAAGAGCGACGGACTGGTCAGCTCGGCGAGCGTGCCGGGCTGCAACTGGTCCGGGGTGAGGTCCCGCACGTCCGTGTCGGCGTCGGCGGCCCTGGCGGCGGCCACCACCTCCCGCACGGCACGGTCGAGCAGGAGGTCCTCCTGCCCCACGGCTAGCGTCACCGGGGCGAGAAGGTCGTCGTTCGCAGTCTTCCTGGCCATCGCGACAAGCATCCCACGGACCACCGACAACGCCCCCGGCGCGGGGCCGCGAGGAGGGTGCAGGAAGGCTAGGGCTCCTCCCGCCAGCCCTCCCACTCCCCGGCGAACGCGTCCAGCTCCGCCGGATCGAGCCGTTCCCCCTCGTCCCGGAGGACGACGAGCCACTGCGCGTCCTCGGCGTCGTCCTCACCGGCCAGCGCGTCGCGGACGATCCGCGGTTCCTCGTCGACCGCGAACCGCTCCGCGAGCGCCTGCGCCGCCTCCTCCGCGGCATCGCGGTCGGGCAGCACCAGTACGTGTCTCACATCGCTCACGGGGCCATTGTCCGGTACCCGATGTGACCGCGGCCGCCGGCGTCCGTGACGGCCGCCGTGCCCGGCCGGCCGTCAGGCCTCGGGGACGAGCTGCACGTCGAGGGTGACCTCGATGGTCGGCCCGACCACGGCGATCCCCCGCGCCAGCATCGTCTGCCAGATCACCGTGTAGTCGTCCCGGTGCAGCTCGGTGGTGGCCAGGCAGGCCGCCCGCACCTCGCCCTCGATGCCGTTGCCGAGCCCAGGACGAATCGCGCGGTGCGGCCTGTACCCGCCCGGCGTTCAGTCCCGCGCCACCCGCATTCCCGCACCCGCCCCGGTCACCGCGAGCGCCCCGTCCCGGTCCGTGCGCAGCACCACCGCGCCCAGCGCCCGCAGCACCGCGACGGTGGGAGCAGCCGGGTGCCCGTAGGGGTTGTCCGCGCCGCAGGAGATCAGGGCCAGGCGCGGGGCCGCCACACGTATCAGGTCCGGGCTCTGGAACGCCGAGCCGTGATGGGCGACCTTGAGCACGTCAACGCCCGCCAGTCGCGCGCTCATCGGTGAGTCCAACAGCGCCTGCTGGGCCGGGGGTTCGAGGTCGCCCAGGAGCAGCAGCCGCAGTCCGCCGGAGCGGACGAGCAGTGTGACGCTGGCGTCGTTGGGTCCGTCCGGGTCCGGGGCGGGGGACGGTGGCGGCCACAGGACCTGCCAGGTCAGGTCGCCGGTGCCGCGCTGTTCGCCGGCGCCGGCGTGGGTGAGCGGAATGCCGCGGCGGGCTGCCTCCCGCCGTACGAACTCGGCCTGCTGCGCGGGTTCTTCGTACCCGGTCGTCTCGATCGCGCCCACCGCCCGTCCGCGCAGTACGCCGGGCAGGCCGGCCACGTGGTCGGCGTGGAAGTGGGTCAGCACGACCAGCGGGACCCTGGTGACGCCGAGCTTGCGCAAGCAGTGGTCCACCAGCGTCGGGTCGGGTCCGGCGTCCACCACCACACCCGCTCCGTGCCCCGCCGCGAGCACCGTCGCGTCGCCCTGCCCCACGTCGCACATCGCGAACCGCCAGCCCGGCGGCGGCCAGCCGGTGATCACCCGGGTGAGCGGCGGCGGCTGTACGACCACCAGCAGGAGCACCACCCCGCAGACCGCGCAGACCCAGGGGTGTCTCAGCAGCCGTCGGCCCACGAGCACGGCCGCCGCCGTGACGAGGGCCAGCAACAGCGCACCGGTCCAGCTGTCGGGCCAGTCCACTCCCCCGCCGGGCTGGGCCGCCCCGGTCCTGGCCACGTCCGCGATCCACCCGGCCGGCCAACTCGCGCACCAGGCGAGCGCCTTCGCCACCGGCATCGCGAGCGTCGCCGTCGCCAGCGCCGCGAAACCCAGCACCGTGGCGGGCGCGACGGCGGCCTCCGCGAGCAGGTTGCACGGCACCGCCACCAGGCTCACCCGGGCCGACAACACGACGACGACGGGCGCGCACAGCGCCTGCGCCGCGGCCGCCGCGGCCAGCGCCTCGGCCGCCCGGGCGGGCACCCGACGCCGGCGCAACGCCGCGCTCCAGCGGGGCGCCAGGGTGAGCAGGGCCCCGGTGGCCAGCACCGACAGCAGGAAGCCGTAACTGCGCGACAGCCACGGGTCGTAGAGCACCAGCAGCAGGACGGCCGTCGCCAGGGCGGGGAGCAGCGATCTGCGGCGCCCGGTCGCGAGGGCGAGCAGTGCCACCGCTCCGCAGGCCGCGGCCCGCAGCACACTCGGGTCGGGCCGGCACACGACGACGAACCCCAGGGTGAGCGCGGCTCCGAGCAGCGCGGTGCCGCGGAGGGTGAGGCCGAGCCGCGGCGCCAGGCCGCGGCGCTCCACTCGCTGGGCCAGGCCCGGTGGCCCCAGGAGCAGGACGAGGAGGATGGTGAGGTTGCTCCCGGAGACGGCCAGGAGGTGGGTGAGGTCCGTGGCCTTGAACGCCTCGTCGAGTTCGAGGGTGATCCGCGAGGTGTCTCCGACGACCAGTCCCGGCAGCAGGGCCCGCGCGTCCGCCGGCAGGCCGTCGGTCGCCGCGCGCAGCCCGGCGCGCAGCCGGCCCGCCAGCCGCTGCGGCGCGGACGGCTCGGCCACCACCTCGGGCGCCGCCCGGTCCCGGACCCGGAGGACCGCCGCGATCCGGTCGCCGCCCGTCATCGGGGGCTCCAGCCGCGCGGTCACCCTCAGCCGCGTGGACGGCAGCAGCCCGAGCCAGGGCGAGCGCTGCGCCTGTTCCGCGGGGCGGCCGCCGTGCCCGCCCGGAGCGTGGCCCCCTGACGGGCTCTCGGCGCGGGCCGCCGCCTGTGAACCGGTGTTGACGAGGATCAGTACCGGAGTCCGGGTCGCCACGGCCGCCGCCGGACCTGGACTGTCGACGCGCAGCACCTCGGCGTCCATCCGTACGGAGGCGGGTGCCTGGCGGTCGCCGCGGATCCGGGGGCGGGTGAGCCGGGGGTCGGAGGTCAGTTCCACCTCGGCGGTCACCGTGGCGAACTGCCGTGCCAGAGCGGGCACCGGACCCCGCCGCACGTCCGCCCCGTGGAGCCCGGCGGACACGGCTGCCGCGGCGGCGGCGAGCAGCGCTGCGGCGGCGGAGGTACGCGTCCACGAGGCATGCGACCGGGGCCGCCCGGCAACTGGGGCGGGCGACTGCCCCGTCGCGGGTGTCCTCCGTCTTCCGCCGCGTCGGCAGAGCAGGAGTACGGCGACGGCGAGGCAGACGACCACGAAGCCGGTCACCCGGCCCGGAGAGGCGTCCAGCGCCACCGCCGCCGTCGCCCAGGCCGCGAGGGCGGGCGGGACGAGCCGGAGGTCCACCGGTCCTTCCTGCCGGGGGTGGGCGGCTCCCAGCCGCTTGCCGGAGGCGGCGTGCACCTCCGGGCGGGTGTGGGACGGGTCGGGCGCGGGCTCGGCGGGGGTCGTGCGGCCGGGAAGCGCGGGCTCTCGCCCGGCACCGGGGTGCGGGGCGGTGTGGGAGCTCATGGGCTGACCAGGTCACGCAGATCGGCGAAGCGGCGGGTGCCGATGCCGCTGACCTCACGCAGTTGGTCCACCGAGCGGAAGCCGCCGTGCTGCGTGCGGTAGTCGATGATGCGCCGGGCCAGCACCGGACCGACACCGGGCAGGGTCTGCAACTGTTCCGCGCTGGCCGTGTTGAGGGCCACCGGCGCGGTGGACGTGCCCGCCGTATCCGTACCGGGCGCTCCGGCTGGGCCCGGCCCGGCGGCATCCGGTGCGGCGCCGGGGGCCGGGCCGCCGACGACGACGTGTTCGCCGTCCACGAGGAAGCGGGCCCGGTTGAGGCCGTCGGTGTTGGTGCCAGGGCGCACCCCACCGGCCGCCTGGAGCGCGTCGGCGACCCGCGAGCCGGCCGGCAGGTGCTGGAGACCGGGGCGCCTGACCTTGCCGCTGACGTCCACCACGATCTCCGTGCCGGGGGACGCCGCGGGGCGCCGCGCGGTGACCGGGGCTCCGGCCGGGGCGGCCTTGTCCCGTCCCTGCTCCTCGTGGGGAGCCACGGCACGCATCACCTCGGGTGCCTGGACCGTCTGCGTACGGCCGCTCCAGAAGTGCTGCACGGCGAAGAGCGCGGCGACGGCGAACAGTACGGTGAGCGCGACCACGTTCCTGCGCTCCAGCCCGCACCGCGTCTGCAACCACAACGGCATCCGCTCGCGCACCGCGGCCCCGGCCCGCTCCCGCCAGTCCGGCACCACGGCAGGACCCACGAGCCCCACCTCGGCGCCGCCGTCCGCCTCCGGGGCAGCCCGGAGGTCCAGCTCCGGGGCGCTGCGTACGCCCGCCTCCACGGCGCCCCGCACAGCCACGCCCACCGCGCTCGTCCGGCCCGCCGCCACCGGGCCCACCCCAAGTGCCGTGGCCGAGCAGGACACTTCCCTCACCGCGCCGGAGTTCGCGCGGCCCGGAACGACCGGACTCGCGTCTGCCGAACCCCCGTCGGCCACCACGACCGAGCCGGCGCCGACCACGCCGGCCACCCCTCTGTCAATCGCAACCGAGCCCGCACCGGCGGCTCGGGCCGCGACTGCCCTGCTCGCGCGTACCAGCCCGCCATCGGCCACCGCAGGCGGGCCCACCGCCCGCGCGGCGAGAAAACCCGCTTCGTCCACGCCAGTCGAAGCCGCGCCGTCCATCACGGGCGGACCCGCGGCCGCCGCACTCGGCTCACTCACGGCAGTAGCAGCGTCGGCCGGGAAAGCCGGGGCCGTATCGCTCACCGCGAGCGGGCCCGCGCCAGCAGGGCCGCCCTCACGCACGGCGGCAAAGCCCCCGTCGTCCAAGGCAGTCGAAGCCTTGTCGCCCACGGCAAGCAGACCCGCGCCGGCCGCGCCTGACTTCCGCACCACGCCAAGGCCCGCATCCGCCGTGCCGGCCGACTCGTTGCCGCCCACCGCAAGCCGTCCCGCGGCCCCCCGGCTCGGCGGCCCGAGTGCCTCCGGCGGCGCGCACGCCTCCGTCCGGCGGCGGCTCGGCGACCCGAGTGCCTCGGCTCGGTGGTGCTTCGGTGGCGGGTGTGCCTCCTCCGGTGGGCGGCCGGTCCGGTTCAAAGGCGCTGCGGCCCAGGACGGCCTGGGCCGCAGCGGCCCCGTCGGCGGCATCAGGTCAAGGCCGTCAGAGCTCTCAAGGCCGTCAGGGTCCTCAGGGCCGTCAGAACCGTCACGGCCGTTCGTGTACCTGTGCGCCGCTCCCTGGAAGCCGCTGCCCGGTTCCCCGGTCCGCGCGGCGCGTTCGGCGAACAGCGTCCGCGCGCGCCGGTGCAGGTCCTCCGCCGAGGCCTGAGAGCCCCGGGGGGCCGGCGGGCGGCGGTGGCGGGTGCGGCCGTCCGAATCGGGGGCGCGGCCAGGGCCGCTGGTCGCCGCCGCTGTGCGTGAGCGTGATCGAAGTGCCATGCCAGGAGCATCCGGCAACCCGGCACACACGCGATGATCTTGCTCGATTTCCGGGGACTACCCCCCAGTTGTGGACAACTCACTCACCCGTACGGATCAGCGGGGCGAGACCACGACCGCCAGCAGCCCCGGTCCGGTGTGCGCGCCGATCACCGCCCCGACCTCGCTGACATGCAGGTCGGCCAGGCCGGACACCCGGGTGCGCAGCCGGTCCGCGAGGGCCGACGCCCGTTCGGGGGCGGCGAGATGGTGGACGGCGACATCGACGTCCGCCCCGCCGGCGCGCTCGGCCACGATCTCCTCGAGGCGGGCGATCGCCCTTGATGCGGTACGCACCTTCTCCAGGAGCTCGATACGGCCGTCCTGCAACTGGAGCAGCGGTTTCACGGCGAGCGCGGAACCCAGCAGCGCCTGCGCCGCGCCGATGCGGCCGCCACGGCGCAAATAGTCGAGGGTGTCGACGTAGAAGAAGGCGGAGGTGCCCGCGGCGCGCTTCTCGGCGGCGGCGACCGCCTCGTCCACCGTGCCGCCGGCCTCCGCGGTCTCGGCCGCGGCCAGGGCGCAGAAGCCGAGCGCCATCGCGACCATCCCGGTGTCCACCACCCGTACCGGCACCGGCGCCTCACGCGCGGCCAGCACCGCGGCGTCGTACGTGCCGGAGAGTTCCGCGGACAGATGCAGGGAGACGATGCCGCTCGCGCCGGACTCCGCGACTGTGCGGTAGGTCTCGGCGAACTGCTGGGGGCTGGGGCGCGAGGTGGTGACGAACCGCCGCTTCTGCAGCGCCTGCGCGAGGGAACGCGTCGAGATCTCGGTGCCCTCTTCGAGCGCCTGGTCGCCGAGGACCACGGTCAGCGGAACCGCGGTGATGCCGTGGCGCTCCATCGTCCACGGCGGCAGGTAGGCCGTTGAATCGGTGACGATCGCGACATGGCGGGACATGAGCTGGAGGTTACCTGCCGTAGTGCCCCGACGGCAGCCCAGCCCCTCTCACCGGGTCAGGTGTGGCCGGATCGGGGCCCTGAATCAAGTCGTGCTCTCGGGGCGGGGCTTCTTCTGCCACGGGTGGGCGGGGCGACGGCCCGACGGGGTGATGGCCGGCCGGGCCGGCTCCTCGGCGGAGGCCTGCCGCGGGGCCCCGGACCAGGTGGGCGAATCCGCTCCGGGGGCCGGGGACGCGGCCGTCCGCCCGGCCGCCGGTCCGGCCGCCCCGGTCGTGTGCTCGGTCGTCGGCTCGACCGTGGTCCAGTGGCGCAGCGCGCCGGCCTCCACGTCGATCTGGGCGCTCAGTGTGTCCAGGTCGTCGTCGGCGAAGCGGCGGGCGCGGTCGCGGGCCGCCCAGCGCAGCGACTCGGCCGACTCCGTGATGCGCCGGGTGCGTTCGCGCAGGACCGGAAGCCGCTCGCTGAGCGTCGCCCGGTCCGGGTCGGCCTCCAGGCGCTTGAGGTCCGTGTCCAGCTCGCGCCCGTGCGCGCTGAGCCGCTCGAACAGGGCGATGGACTCCTTGAGGGACTCGTCCTCGCGCACACCCGCGTGCAGGGCGTCCTGAGTGGCGCGCATCGAGGTGCGCAGGGTGAGCCGGAGCTGGGCCAGTTCGCCCGCCGGGCCGGGCTGGGTGAAGGACTTGGCCCGCAGCGTGTGGTCCTCGACCGTGCGGCGGGCCTGGGTGATGGTGCGGTCCACACTGCGCTTGGCGGCCCCGACCACCTTCACCGCGGCGAAGACGCCGAGCGCCACGAAGACCACGAAGAGGAGGACGAGGACGGTGACGACTGTTTCCACGGCGCTCCTCCTCAGGCTGGCGCGGCACAGGTCGCGCCGCCCTTCAACGGTAAACGCAAGGGGCAGGTCCCGGGTTCCGCGGGAACCCCGAACCTGCCCGTAGGGGACTACCCCGAGGCGCTCACGCCCCGGCCGTCACGCGCCCGCCACGAACGAACGCTCACGCCGGAACGATGTTGACCAGCTTCGGCGCCCGCACGATCACCTTGCGGATGCCCGCGCCCTCCAGCGCCGCGACGACCTTCTCGTCGGCCAGCGCCACCTTCTCCAGCTCCTCCTCGGAGATGGCCGGCGACACCTCCAGACGCGCCTTGACCTTGCCCTTGATCTGGACCACGCAGGTCACCGTCTCGTCGACCACGTACGCCGGGTCGGCGACGGGGAAGTCCTGGTGGACGACCGAGCCGGCGCGGCCCAGCTTGTGCCAGAGCTCCTCGGCGATGTGCGGGGCCAGCGGGGCGACCATCAGCACCAGTGCCTCGGCGACCGGGCGCGGCACGGGCCGGCCCGTCTTGGTCAGGTGGTTGTTCAGCTCCGTCACCTTGGCGATGGCGGTGTTGAAGCGCAGGCCCTCCAGGTCCTGGCGGACACCGTCGATCGCCTTGTGCAGGGCACGCAGCGTCTCCACGTCGACGTCCGCGTTCTCTGCTTCAACGACGGTGACCTCGCCGGTCGACTCGTCGACGACGTTGCGCCACAGCCGCTGCAGCAGCCGGAACTGGCCCACCACCGCGCGCGTGTCCCACGGCCGGGAGACGTCCAGCGGGCCCATCGCCATCTCGTACAGGCGCAGCGTGTCGGCCCCGTACTCGGCGCAGATCTCGTCCGGAGTGACCGCGTTCTTCAGGGACTTGCCCATCTTGCCCAGCAGCCGGGAGACCTTCTCGCCCTGGTAGTAGTAGGCGCCGTCGCGCTCCTCCACCTCGGCGGCCGGCACCGCGATGCCGCGGGCGTCCCGGTAGACGTAGGCCTGGATCATGCCCTGGTTGAACAGCTTGTGGAACGGCTCCACGGAGGAGACGTGCCCCAGGTCGTACAGGACCTTGGACCAGAAACGGGCGTACAGCAGGTGCAGCACGGCGTGCTCGGCGCCGCCGACGTACAGGTCGACGCCGCCGTGGGGCATGCCCTCGCGCGGGCCCATCCAGTAGCGCTCGATCTCCGGGTCGACCAGCTGCCGGTCGTTGTGCGGGTCCAGGTAGCGGAACTCGTACCAGCAGGAACCGGCCCAGTTGGGCATGGTGTTGGTCTCGCGGCGGTACTTCTTCGGCCCGTCGCCCAGGTCCAGGGTGACGTGGACCCAGTCCTCGTTGCGTGACAGCGGCGTCTCGGGCTGGGTGTCGGCGTCGTCCGGGTCGAAGGTGCGCGGCGAGTAGTCCTCGACCTCGGGCAGCTCCAGCGGCAGCATCGACTCGGGCAGCGCGTGGGCCACGCCGTCCTCGTCGTAGACGATCGGGAAGGGCTCGCCCCAGTAGCGCTGGCGGCTGAACAGCCAGTCGCGCAGGCGGAAGTTGACGGTGCCCTCACCGATGCCCTTGCGCTCCAGCCACTCGGTGATGCGCGCCTTGGCGTCGACGACGCCCAGGCCGTCCAGCTTCACGTCGTCGCCGGCGGAGTTCACGATCTTCGCGTCGTACGAGGCGAAGGCGTCGTCCCAGGTCGCGGTGTCCGTGCCACGGTCGTCGGCCGGCTCGACGACGCAGCGCATCGGCAGTTCGAAGGCGCGCGCGAAGGCGAAGTCGCGGCTGTCGTGAGCGGGGACGGCCATGATCGCGCCGGTGCCGTAGCCCATCAGGACGTAGTCGGCGATGAAGACCGGGATCTTCTCGCCGTTGACCGGGTTGACGGCGAACGCGCCGGTGAAGACGCCGGTCTTGTCCTTGGCCTCGGCCTGGCGCTCGACGTCCGACTTCGAGGCGGCCTGGGCGCGGTAGGCGGCGACGGCCTCGGCCGGGGTGGCGTGGCCGCCGGTCCACACGTCGTGGGTGCCCTCCGGCCAGGCGGCCGGGGTGAACTTCTCCACCAGCGGGTGCTCGGGCGCCAGCACCATGTAGGTGGCGCCGAACAGGGTGTCCTGGCGGGTGGTGAAGATCGTGATCTTCTCGCCGTCGATCGGGAAGTCGACGCGGGCGCCCTCGGAGCGGCCGATCCAGTTGCGCTGCTGGAGCTTGATGGCCTCGGGCCAGTCCAGCTCCTCCAGGTCGTCAAGGAGCCGGTCGGCGTAGGCGGTGATGCGCATGTTCCACTGGCGCAGCTTGGCCTTGAAGACGGGGAAGTTGCCGCGCTCGGAGCGGCCCTCGGCGGTGACCTCCTCGTTGGCCAGCACGGTGCCCAGGCCGGGGCACCAGTTGACGGGCGCGTCGGAGGCGTAGGCCAGGCGGAACCCGCCCAGGACCTCGGCGCGCTCCGCGGCGCTCAGCTCGGGCCACGCGCGCGTGTGCCCCGGAACGGTCCGCTCACCGGACTCGAACTGGGCGATCAGCTGCGAGATGGGGCGGGCCTTGCCGGCCTCGTCGTCGTACCAGGAGTTGAAGATCTGCAGGAAGATCCACTGGGTCCACTTGTAGTAGTCCGGGTCGATCGTGGCGAACGACCGGCGCTTGTCGTGGCCCAGGCCCAGCCGGCGCAGCTGCGCCTTCATGTTCTCGATGTTGGCCTCGGTGGACACGCGCGGGTGCGTGCCTGTCTGCACGGCGTACTGCTCGGCGGGCAGGCCGAAGGCGTCGAAGCCCAGGGTGTGCAGGACGTTGTGGCCGGTCATCCGCTGGAAGCGGGCGTACACATCGGTGGCGATGTACCCGAGCGGGTGGCCGACGTGCAGACCCGCACCGGACGGGTACGGGAACATGTCCATGATGAACTTCTTGGGCCGGGCGGCCAGGTCGGGGTCGCCCGCCAGGTCACCCTTGGGGTTCGGCGCCGCGTAGGTGCCCTCGGCGTCCCAGAAGTCCTGCCAGCGTGCCTCGATGTCGGCCGCCACGGCGGCCGTGTAGCGGTGCGGCGCTGCCACCTCGGAGGGGGCAGCGGGGTTCGTCTCGCTCATGGTCCTCAAAGCTCCATCGATCGTCTCTGCCCACGGCTGCGACTTTCAGAAACGAAAAATCCCCTCGCACAGGAGGGGACGCCGCGCCGATGCCGACCGTCCTGTTGGTCCGGCGGTCGGGACTGATCAGCGCGGCTCGCTAAGCAGAAGGCGTACGGCACGCATGGCGTCAGGGTACCGCAGGCGTCGAGCCCGGGGCGACGAGCGTCCACGGGACGGGACGCGGTCCCCGGCGAACCGTGAGGGACCGGGGGGCCGCCGGTGAAGGTTCAGAAAAACTGAACATCGTTCAAAGTTAACCCGGCGTAACGGAGCCTATGGGGACAACATGAGCCTCAGCTGTGGCGTTGATAACAACGCAATAACTCAAACGGCGTACTGCTCGGTTTGGAGCCACTTAGAGTTCGTGCTCGGGACCGCTTTCCCGAACCGCTCGGAGTCGCCCCCATGAACCCTCGTCGCAGTAACAGCTCGCTCCCCAAACCCGGCCGCTCGGCCTATGGGGTGGCGTCGGCTGTCGTCCTGCTCCTCATACCCGTGGTCGTGCTGGCCGGAGGCAGCCAGTTCCGCGAGTTCCTGAACTTCGGCGCGGGCGTGCTCTCCCTCGTCTCGCTCAGCTGCTCGGTGATCTGGGGCCTGGTCGCCCAGGACCGGATCATCCTCAACACGCGCCAGCGGATCGTGGGCCAGGCGGTGCACCGGACCACCGCGGTCGCCTCGATCGCGTTCCTCCTGGTGCACATCACCACCAAGATCGTGCTGGGGCACACCCAGCTGATCGCCGCGGTCGTCCCGTTCTCGCTCGGTCTCACCGGGATCGAGGGCCTGGTGGGCCTCGGCTCCCTGGCCGGCCTGCTGATGATCTTCGTCGGCATCACCGGCGCGCTGCGCAGCAACTTCGCCACCCCCGCCCCGGTCGCGGCGCGCTGGCGGGCGATGCACATGCTGGCCTACCCGGCCTGGTGCGCGGCGCTGATCCACGGCCTGTACGCGGGCCGGGAGGCCAAGCCGATCTTCGTCATCCTCTACGGCCTGTCCCTGCTGGGCGTCATCGTGGCCCTGGCCGTGCGCGCGGCGCCGCGTCCGGTCAAGCGCAGGCTCGCCGAGCAGCTGATGGCGGTGCTGGGCGGCGGCGAGCGTCCGGAGCTGGACGACCTGGACGCGAGCCGGGCCAGGGTCTCGGAGTCCGGACTGGCGGGCTACGACAACGCACGCGGCGCGACGCCCCCGCGCGCCGACGCGACGAGGACCGCGCCGCGCGGACCGCGCCCCGCCTCCCCGCTGTACGACACCCCCGCGCCCGCCGCGGAGCCCCAGCCCGGCTTCGCGGCCGCCTACCGGACCGTCGCGACGCCGCCGCCCGGGCAGTCCTTCGCGGCCGACCAGACCGCGCGCATGAACGTTCCGTTCGACGCGCAGACCGCGGGGGCGGCACCGCGCGTGGACGGCCCCGGCAGCACCTCGGGCAGCTGGCCGATCCCCTCGCCGCCGCCGGTCGGTGAGGCGCCCCCGTCGGCCTACGACCCGCTGAACGACACGGGGTACAACATCCCCGCCTACAACAATCAGGGCGCCGCCGCGGGCACTCCCGCGTACGGCGGACGTGATGTGTACAACACCGGTGAGACGAACGCCCCCTACGGCGCGTACAACCCCAACGACACGTACAACAGCGGTCCCGCCAATGAAACACCCCCCGGCGCCTCCTACGACGCGCCGGGTTCGGGCGAACCTTGGAACACGCCTTCCGGAGGCTACAGGTGAACGAGGCCCTGCCCGACGTCCCGGAAGTCCGTGTGGTCGGGCTTCCCCAGCTCACGTCGGGCTTCGACCTTGTCGAACGACTCGATCTGCCCATGCACCTGAAGGTGCACGGGCCGCTCGAACCCTTGGGCGGCGAGCAGCTCGCGAAGCTCTCCGAGGCCATCAACCTGAAGGGCCGCGGCGGCGCGGGCTTCCCCTTCCACAAGAAGCTGCGCTCGGTCGCCGAGGCCGCGATCAAACGCGGCGTACGGCCGGTCGTCGTCGTCAACGGCAGTGAGGACGAGCCGGCCTGCCGCAAGGACACCGTCCTGATCAACCGTGCCCCGCACCTCATCCTGGACGGGGCCCTGCTGGTCGCCGAGGCCCTCGGTGCCCGCACACTCGTGGTGGGCGTCACCCGGGAGTCCACCCAGCGCTCCATGGAGGCGGCGCTCGCCGAACGCGGACTGAGCAACAGCCGCAGGTCGGCGCTGCGCGCGAGCGTCCAGCGCAACCCGGTGCGCATGGTCACGGGCGCGGCCGCCTCGCTGATCCGTTCCATCGACGGCGGTCCGGCGATCCCGCCGGGCCGCAAGACCAGCGCCTCGCAGAACGGCGTGGGCGGCGTTCCCACCCTGCTGTCCAACGCGGAGACCTTCGCGCAGCTGGCGATCGCCGCCCGCATCGGCCCGGAGCGCTACGGCAACACCGGCCTGTACGACGAGCCGGGCACCGTGATGCTGACCATCTCCGGCGCCGTCGCCCGCCCCATGGTGGTCGAGGCGCCCACCGGTGTGCCGCTGCGCTACGTCCTCCAGCTCGCGGGCGCGCCGCCGGTGCCGCAGGGCGTGCTGACCGGCGGCTACCACGGCAAGTGGATCGACGCGGCGACCGTCAACGAGGCGATCGTCTCGCGCAACTCCCTGGACGCGGTGGGCGGTGCGATGGGCGCCGGGGCGATTCTGCCGATCAGTCAGGAGACCTGCCCGCTGGGCGAGTCGCTCCAGGTCGCCAAGTGGCTGGCGGAGGAGAGCGCGGGCCAGTGCGGTCCCTGCTATCTCGGTCTGCCGGCCGCGGCGCGCGGCATGGAGGACATCCTGAACGGCGGCGGCCCGGCCGCCCTCGAGGCCCTCAAGCAGGTCGCCAAGAACGTCAAGCGGCGCGGCGCGTGCTCGCACCCCGACGGCTCGGCGATGTTCCTCGAGTCCACCATCAAGGCGTTCACGGACGACCTGGCCGCGCACGTCCTCGGCAACGGCTGCGGACGCCCCGTGGAGGGCGTCCTGCCGCTCTTCGAGGGCGGCAGGGCCCCCACCGGCATCCCCGGCGGCGCCGAGGCCGAGGAGTCCGGCTCCAGCCGCCAGAAGATCTACGTCGACTGGACGCTGTGCCGGGGCCACGGCCTGTGCGCGGACATCCTCCCGGAGGTCTTCGAACTGGGCGCCGACGGCTTCCCGACCGTCGCCCAGGCGAAGGTCCCGCGCTACGCGGAGGCCAAGGCCCTGCGCGCCGTGCGCCGCTGTCCCGCGCTGGCCCTGCGCCTCGAGGAGGACACCCGCTCGCAGGCCCCGGCCCGCAACCTGCCGGTCCTCTCCCAGGGCCGCGGCCGCCGCGCCCTGGGCCGCTGAACGCACGCGACGGCGGGCTGCCCCCTCGGGGGCGGCCCGCCGTCGCATTGCCACCGTGTACGCGTCCGGGCATACGTCGAGGGCGAGCCATCCGATGGATGACTCGCCCTCATTTTCTGTGGAGCTAAGGAGAATTGAACTCCTGACCTCCTGCATGCCATGCAGGCGCTCTACCAACTGAGCTATAGCCCCTCGTGGCCACGCGGACCAGCCGCGTTCTTGACCGTGTCGCCCGGTTTCCCCGGCGGCGACGCCAACATTACACGGTCCAGGGGGTGGAACACCAAATCGGTTTCGCTGTGCCCCGCACGCCCGCCGGACGGCGGGCCGGGGTCACGCCGTCACGAACGAATAGAACCGCTTCAGCGTGCAGTGCTCCTCCAGGAGCCGGCCGTAGATCGGCTCGCCCTCCAGCTCGCGGTAGGTCTCGATCGGGTCGCCTTTTATGATCAGCGCCCGCGCGCACTCCTCGCACCAGTACTGGTAGTCGGGGTTGATCGGCTCCATGTCGCGGACGATCGGGGTGCCGCCGCCGCACCAGTCGCACTTCCGCCTGTGTGCACCCATGGGTCAGCTCCAGCTGTGGCCGCAGGCCGTGCACACGTACGAGATCCCCCCGTTGTCACCGAGGACTTGGGCCACATGGAGGGAGCCGCAGGAGGGGCAGACGAGGCGGGTGCCCGTGTCTCGTATCAACGCCGCACCGAGGAGGTGGACCTCCTCGAGGATGCAGGCAGGCATCGCTACTCCCTCCCGTCGGGCCGCGCCCCCTCCGGCCGTTTGATTCTGCCACGGCCGGGCCGATACGGTCAGCGACGCCTCGGTACCAGTACGGCCACGACCTGCGTCGCGGGCCACACCCGAGAGCGCGCTCGCACAGATATACGCCCCCGGGGCCCGAGTGACTCAAGCCGGGGCGCGGGAACACAGAAAATCCCGCCCCTGAGAGGGACGGGATCCTTCCGAACGATCTTCGGCTACTCGACGGAGTACCGGTTTGTGGAGCTAAGGAGAATTGAACTCCTGACCTCCTGCATGCCATGCAGGCGCTCTACCAACTGAGCTATAGCCCCTTGCCGCCACGCGAACCTGCCGCGTGGTGTTCCGCTCCGCTCGGCGGGGCGAACAAGAAGAACTTTAGCCTGCGACCTGCCAGAAAGTGAAATCCGGGTCGCGCGGGGCCGGGGGCTGCTCAGTCGTCGTCGCCGAGGACCGGCTCGGGCAGGGTGCCTGCGTTGTGCTCCATCAGCCGCCAGCCCCGGGCGCCCTGGCCGAGGACCGACCAGCAGCAGTTGGACAGGCCGCCCAGGCTCTCCCAGTGGTGGGGCTCCAGGCCGAGGAGCCGGCCGAGGGTGGTGCGGATGGTGCCGCCGTGGCTGACCACCACGAGCGTGCCGTCCTCGGGGACCTTCTCCAGGTACCGCAGCACGACGGGGGCGGCGCGGTCGGCGACCTCGGTCTCCAGCTCGCCGCCGCCGCGGCGCACCGGCTCACCGCGCTTCCACGCGGTGTACTCCTGGCCGTACCGGTCGATGATCTCCTCGTGCGTCAGGCCCTGCCAGACGCCCGCGTAGGTCTCGCGCAGGCCCTCGTCCCTGGCGACCTCCAGGCCGGTCAGCTCGGCCAGCTCGGCGGCCGTGCGGGTGGCCCGCACGAGATCGGAGGAGACGATCGCGTCGGGCCGCAGGGAGGCCAGCAGACGGGCGGCACGGCGGGCCTGGCCGACCCCGGTCCCGGTCAGCTCGACGTCGGTACTGCCCTGGAAGCGGCGCTCCACGTTCCAGGAGGTCTGGCCGTGCCGCCACAGGATGATGCGGCGGCCCCGGCCCGTGGTGCGGCCGGACGCCTCGGCGGCGCCACTCACCGCCACTCACCGCCGGGCTCGTCCGTCTCCTCGTCGGCCTGCTGCTTGGCGTGCTCCTCGGCCCGGCCACGGGTGGCCTTGGCGTCGGCGGGCAGTTCGAGCTCGGGGCAGTCCTTCCACAGCCGCTCCAGGGCGTAGAAGACCCGCTCCTCGCTGTGCTGGACGTGCACGACGATGTCGACGTAGTCGAGCAGGACCCAGCGGGCCTCGCGGTCGCCTTCGCGGCGCACCGGCTTGGCGCCGAGTTCCTTGAGCAGCCGCTCTTCGATCTCGTCGACGATCGACTTGACCTGGCGGTCGTTGGGCGCGGACGCCAGCAGGAAGGCGTCCGTGATCGACAGCACGTCGCTGACGTCATACGCGATGACGTCGTGCGCGAGCTTGTCGGCGGCCGCCTGGGCGGCGGTGTTGATGAGGTCGAGAGAGCGGTCGGTCGCGGTCACTACGAGGCTTTCCTTCGGCGGTCACTTGACACCAAGGGTCTCACGGACCGCCGAGGACGCCTCACGCGTTTCGGGGGATCACTGCGCCGACGGGCCCCGGTAGTCCTGGCCGAGGACGACCGAGACGTCGGCGTTGGAGGTGACCGTGCCCTTCGTCACCGCCGTGTCGGGCAGTCCCAGGGTCCTGGCGACGTCGGTGGCCTTCTGCTTGTCCGCGGCGTCGGCGTAGACGACCTCGGACGCCGAGCGGACGGCGGACGAGGTGCCGCCCTCCAGGAAGGTGAAGCCGCCGCCCAGGAGGGCGACCCGGGCCTTCTCGGTGTCGGCCTTGGCGCCGGTGGCGTTCCGCACGGAGACCCGGACGGCGGACGACTGGTCGGGGCTCTTCGCGGTGCCGCCGAGAACGTCCTTGACCACGCTCTCGCTGGTCTCGGCGCTCAGCGTGCCGTCCGCCTGCACGGGCAGCAGCGCCGTCTTGTAGTCGCCGCCCTTGGCGAACGCGGCCAGCTTGGCGAGGAACGTGCCGAGGTCCTCGTCGGTGAGCGAGGGGTCGAGGATCTGCTGGAGCGTCTGCACTGTCGTCGTGGCACCCCGGGCGTCGGAGGAGAGCTTGCGCAGCACGCTCTGCATCACCTGCCCGAACCGTTCGAGCTGGGCGTTCTCCTCCTCGCCAGAGGCGTGGTAGGTGGCGTAGGCGACGGCCATCTTGCCGCTGAGGGTCTGCGACTTGCCCTTGCGGACCAGGGGCGAGGTGTCCTTCTTCTTGCTGTCCGGGTCGGGTACGTCGGCGTTGGTGTCGACGTCGACGTTGCCGACCGAGTCGACGAGGTTCTGGAGGTAGGGGGTGTCCAGGCGCCAGGTGCCCTCGATGTCGGTGCCGAGCACCGTGTCGAGCTGGTCGCGGGTTCCCGAGGAGCCGTCGCCCTTGACCGACTTGGCGAGGGTCGTG
Source organism: Streptomyces sp. NPDC087787 (assembly GCF_044743035.1). Taxonomy (NCBI): domain Bacteria; kingdom Bacillati; phylum Actinomycetota; class Actinomycetes; order Kitasatosporales; family Streptomycetaceae; genus Streptomyces; species Streptomyces sp. NPDC087787. The sequence goes on along the minus strand of NZ_JBIUVQ010000001.1, from coordinate 38,849 downwards.
ACGCTGCCGTCGTCGCCCGTCAGGGCGAGGGTGTTGGGCAGCAGGACGGTGGTGCCCTGCTTGGTGGTGGTGTTGCCGACGAGCAGGGCCGTGGACGTGCCGCCCCGGGCGGTGTCGTGCAGGTGGACGACGATCACGTCGCGCTTCTGGGCGCCGGACGCGGTCGTGGTGCCGCTCTCCGAGCCGGGGGACGACAGGCCGGGCAGCTTCCCGGCGTACCAGAGGTAGCCGACGCCGCCCACGGCGACCAGGGCCAGCACGACGGTCAGGGCGATGATGCGGCTGCGGGCGCGGCGGCGGGCCTCCTCGCGGCGCTCCGTGCGGTTCTCGGTGAACTTCAGCCAGTCGATGACGTCCTCGGAGTCGTCGCTCGGCTCCTCGACGAAGGCGAACTGCTCGGTTCGGTAGTCGCGTTCGTCCGCGCCGTCCCGGTCCGGTCCCCGCTCCGCCCGGTCGGCGTCCGCCGGGCCGGTCTGCTGCGGGATGTGGGCGGTCTGCTCGGCGACCCGGGGCTGCTGTCCGCTGGTCGCGGCCGCGCCGTACGGGTCGTGGGGGGCCGCGGCCGGGCCGGAGCCGTACGGGTCGTAGGAGCCGTGGGCGCCCTGGGCGGCGGGACCGGGCGCCTGCCGGCCCTGGTCGTGACCGCCGTCGTAGCCGGTGCCGTAGCCGCCCCGGTAGGCGCCGTCCTGGCCGGACTGGTAGGCGCCGCCCTGGTAGGCCGTGGGATCGAGGTGCTGCTGCCCGCCGGTCGCGTAGGGGTCGTAGCCGTAGCCCTGCTGCCCGTACGCGTCGTAGGTCTGCTGCGGAGTCTGCTGGACGGGGATCGGCCGGTACACAGGCCGGCCGTACTCGTCGTAGCCGACGAGTTCGTACTGGTCGCCCCCGTGACCAGCGTCGTATCGGTCGTTCACCGGTGCCCCTCTCGGCTTACTCGCCTCGGTACAGCTGGCGTTTGGCGATGTAGCGCACGACTCCGTCAGGCACCAGATACCAGACCGGGTCGCCCTTGGCGACTCTTGCCCGGCAGTCCGTGGAGGAGATGGCGAGGGCGGGGACCTCGACGAGCGAGACACCGCCTTCCGGCAGGCCGGGGTCGGTCAGATGGTGGCCGGGCCGGGTGACGCCGATGAAGTGCGCGAGGGAGAACAGTTCCTCGGAGTCCCGCCAGGTGAGGATCTGGCCGAGCGCGTCGGCGCCGGTGATGAAGAACAGGTCCGTGTCCGGGTTGAGCGCGCGCAGGTCGCGCAGGGTGTCCACGGTGTAGGTGGGACCGCCGCGGTCGATGTCGATGCGGCTCACGGAGAACTGCGGGTTCTCGGCGGTCGCGATGACCGTCATCAGATAGCGGTCCTCCGCCGGGGAGACATGGCGGTGGGACTTCTGCCAGGGCTGTCCCGTGGGTACGAACACCACTTCGTCCAGGTGGAACTGCGCGGCGACCTCGCTGGCCGCCACGAGGTGCCCGTGGTGGATCGGGTCGAACGTCCCGCCCATGACGCCGAGGCGCCGCTTGCCCGACGCCGAAGTCCCGCCGCCGGGCCGGTGTTCGAGGGGTTTCACCGTGTCACTCGCCGGACCGGTAGGCATGTCCTGCTCTCCCATGCGTGCAGACCCTACCGGCCCGGCCTGAGGACTCCATGATCCAGTTCCCGGGTACGGGCCGGGCGGGGTTCAGCGGTCGCGGTTGAAACGCGTGGTGATCCACAGCAGGAGCAGCAGGATGAACAGCGCGCCGCCGCCGGTGAGGAAGGGGCTGAGGCTCTCGTGGTTGCCGCCCTCGGCCTCGGCGAGGGTGGCCAACTGGGCAGCGGTGCTGGGGAAGCTCATCTTTGGCAGGACCTATCCGGGAGTGGGCGGGACAAGGATGTCGGCCCATCGTAAGCAACCCCCGACGCAGCGCTCACCCCGACTCCACTCTTGGCGCCGCGGGCACGCCCACCCCGCCGGCACCCGCGGGGGCGGGCGCCACGGCCGCGGGAGCCCCCGGGAACCTTTCCGCGCTGTCAGTCGTCGTTCCGCTTGTAGCCGCGGAGGAGGAACCAGCCGGTGAGTACGCAGCCCACGACCATCACGATCAGGACGACCCGGAGCAGGTAACCCGCCCCCTGGTGCTGGGCGGCGGCGCTCGCGGCCTCGGTGAGCCGGGCGGCTGCGGGGTGGTGCTCCATGACGTGGACTCCTTCGTCGTACTGCCCGTCCACGGTATCTCCGCCTAGGCTGGGCCCTGCCTCGGGGGCACATCGGGACACTGACAGACATGGGGGACCACATGTCCGACGACGGCCGCGAACAGGACGGGCGGGAGCAGGTGCCGAGCCGGCAGCGCAGGCGCTTCCCGGAGATCTCCTCGCGCGCGTACGAGCACCCGGCCGACCGCTCCGCCCTGGTCGCGCTGCGCAAGCTGAGCGGCTTCGACACGGTGTTCAAGGCCCTCAGCGGCCTGCTGCCCGAGCGCAGCCTCCGGCTGCTGTTCCTGTCCGACTCCGTACGCGTCTCCGACCAGCAGTTCGCCCATTTGAACGACATGCTGCGGGACGCCTGCTACATCCTGGACCTGGAGAAGGTCCCGCCGATGTACGTGACCCAGGACCCTCAGCCCAACGCGATGTGCATCGGCCTGGACGAGCCGATCATCGTGGTCACCACCGGCCTGGTCGAGCTGCTCGACGAGGAGGAGATGCGGGCGGTCGTCGGCCACGAGGTGGGCCACGCCCTGTCCGGGCACGCCGTGTACCGCACGATCCTGCTGTTCCTGACGAGCCTGGCCGTCCGGGTCGCCTGGATCCCGCTGGGCAACCTCGCGATCATGGCGATCGTCACCGGGCTGCGCGAGTGGTTCCGCAAGTCGGAGCTGTCCGCGGACCGGGCCGGTCTGCTCGTCGGCCAGGACCTGAAGGCCTCCATGCGGGGTCTGATGAAGATCGCGGGCGGCAACCACCTGCACCAGATGAACGTGGACGCGTTCCTCAAGCAGGCCGAGGAGTACGAGGCCGGGGGCGACCTGCGCGACTCCGTGCTGAAGATCCTCAACGTCCTGCCGCGTTCGCACCCCTTCACCACCGTGCGGGCGGCCGAGCTGAAGAAGTGGGCGGAGTCCCGCGACCACCAGCGGATCATGGACGGCCACTACCCGCGCCGCTCCGAGGACAAGGACACCTCGGTCAGCGACTCCTTCCGCGAGTCGGCGGCCCACTACGCCAGCCACGTCAAGAGCTCGAAGGACCCGCTGATGAAGCTGGTCAGCGATCTGGCGGGCGGCGCCGGCGATCTGGGCGACCGGGTGCGGCGCGGCTTCGGCGGCTTCACGGGATCGGCTCCGCCCAAGGGCGGGGCCAAGGACCAGCCGTCCAGCGACACCCCGCCCCGCGACGAGGACTGACCTACCCCACCGTCGGCTCCGCGCTGTGCGCCAGGGAACCGCAGACGGCCGCCGCGGTGTCCGTGGCGTACGGGTCCGTGCCGGGCGGGCCGCCCGCCTTGGCGGTCTGGCCGGCCAGCAGCGGCTCGAACTGCCGTGCGGAGTCCCCGGCGCAGGAGAGCGGGCCGGCCTGCGTGTAGGAGACGACGATCTGCACCTGGTGCAGCCGCAGGTCGTCCGGGGTGAAGCGGAACTGCAGCTCGCGCCGGACGGTGAACAGCGAGGACGGCGCGTGCGTCCCGGAGCCGGCCGGCTTCAGGGCGTATACGAAGGTGTGGTCCGCGCCCACCTCCAGGGTGGAGGAGTCGGTCTCGGCGGCCTGGAGGCTGCCCTGGGCCCGTATCTCGCGTCCGGCCAGCTCGACGCGGGCCGGGTCGAAGCGGACGAGCCAGCCGGTGGCCGCGTGCCGCCCGTCGGCGGCGGGCCGGTCGAAGCTCTGGTCGAACTGGTCGAGCTGACTGGCGTCGAGCAGCGCCCGCACGGGGTCGGTCCGACCGCCGGTGAGCACCTCCGGGTAGAGGGAGGACGCGACGATGTACTCCTTCGCGATGGTCAGGGCGGCGACGACCTGGCTGTCGGAGAAGTGCGCGGTGCGCCGTACGGTGGGCAGCGGTACGCCCTCCGCGCCGACGGAGAACTGGGCGGCCGGGCTGTGCGCGTACAGGTGAGCGGGGTCGGCCGCGCCGGGCACCTTGCCCTGCGGAGCGAGCGGGACGACGGTCATCCGCAGCGGCTCCACGGCCCGCTGGGCCTGTGCGCTCTGGTAGGGGTGCCGTACGCCCATGTAGATCGCGGTGCCGAAGGCGACGAGGATCAGCAGGACCAGCAGCAGTGCCTGCCGTGACAGCCCGCGGCGGGCCGGCGGGCGGCGGCGCACGGCGGGGGTGTGGTCGGTCATCCGTTCGAGTGCGGAGTATTCCTGGAGGCGGGCAGCCCGAACGAACGACTCGTCGAAGACGACGGACCGGTATTCGTCCTCCGCACCTCCAGGGACGCCTTCGGGTGTCCCCTCAGGTGGCTCTCCAGGCCCTCCCATATCTTCAGGGTAGGTCTCCGCAAGCCCTGGTAAACGCCCTGATGTGCGACAAGTTCTGACAGGTTCTCACCAGAACCGCCGCGCCGCCGTCAGGGCGTGCGCGGGACCGCGGGGACGGCGGGCTGGGAGTACTCGGCGGACGCGGAGGGCGCCGCCGCGCTGCCCTGTTCCAGTCCGGTCGAGGCGGGCGGCGGTACCTGGTCCCGGCTGCCCGAGGAGCCGCCCCGGTAGACCGCCGCGAAGGCGAGGGCGACCATGCCGATGCCCATGACGAGGGCGAGCACCCAGGCGACGGGGCGGTGCCAGCGGACGTGCTTGCCGAAGGTCCCCGGGGCGCCGGGCCGGCCTTCGAGAACGTCGGCGTCGGGGTCGTCCGGGTCGCCGTAGGGGTCGGGGCCGAGGCCGTACCCCTCCTCGTAGCGCTCGCCTCTGGCGTGGGCGCGGCGGGCCTCCGCCTCGGAGGCCTCGGCTCTGGCCTGCGCGGCGGCCAGTAGGCGTTCGACCGCGGTCGGCTCGTGGATCACGGCCGCGCGTACGAAGGCCTCGTCGAAGACCACGGAGGCGAACTCTTCGTCCGGCACCCCGTGGTCGTGGTCGTCGTCGGGCTCCCAGCCGTCAGGGAACGGCGTGCCCCCCACGTCCTCCGGCACGGATCCAGAGTAGACCTGAGGGGTCAATTTGGGCAGACGGTATGGAAATTCATCCGTCTGCTGAGACGCCCCGCCACGGGCCGGACCGCGTCAGCGCCGGGTGTGCCCGTCCCCCGTGAGGATGTACTTGGTGCTGGTCAGCTCGGGCAGGCCCATCGGGCCGCGGGCGTGCAGCTTCTGCGTGGAGATGCCGATCTCGGCGCCGAAGCCGAACTGGCCGCCGTCGGTGAAGCGGGTGGAGGCGTTGACGGCGACGGTCGTGGAGTCGACCAGCTGGGTGAACCGGCGGGCGGCCTGCTGCGAGGTGGTGACGATCGCCTCGGTGTGCCCGGAGCTCCACAGCCGGATGTGCGCGACGGCCCGGTCGAGGGAGTCGACCACGGCGGCGGCGATGTCGTACGACAGGTACTCGGTCTCCCAGTCCTCCGCGGTGGCCTCGACGACCGTGGCCCGGGAGTCCTTGGCGTGGGCCATGACCCGCTCGTCGGCGTGGACGGTGACCCCGGCCTCGGCGAGCGCGTCCAGGGCGCGGGGCAGGAACTCGGCGGCGATGTCCTGGTGGACCAGCAGCGTCTCGGCGGCGTTGCAGACGCTGGGCCGCTGCGCCTTTGAGTTGATCAGGATGTCGACGGCCGTGTCGACGTCGGCCTGCGCGTCGACGTAGACGTGGCAGTTGCCGGTGCCGGTCTCGATCACCGGGACGGTGGACTCGTTCACCACGGTCCGGATCAGCGAGGCGCCGCCGCGCGGGATCAGCACGTCGACCAGGCCGCGGGCGCGCATCAGCTCGCGCACGCTCTCGCGGCTCTCGCCGGGCACCAGCTGCACGGCGTCGGCGGGCAGCCCCGCCCCGCCCACGGCGTCGCGGACGACCCGGACCAGCGCGGTGTTCGACTCGTAGGCGGAGGCCGAGCCGCGCAGCAGCACCGCGTTGCCCGACTTCAGGCAGAGGGCGGCGGCGTCCACGGTGACGTTCGGGCGGGCCTCGTAGATGATCCCGACCACGCCGAGCGGGACGCGGACCTGGCGCAGGTCGAGCCCGTTCGGCAGCGTGTTGCCGCGGACGACCTCGCCGACCGGGTCGGGCAGCCCCGCCACGTTCCGCACGTCGGCGGCGATGGCGCGCACCCGCTCGGGGGTGAGCGTGAGCCGGTCGACGATGGCGTCGCTGGTACCGGCCTCGCGGGCCTTGGCGACGTCCTTGGCGTTCGCCTCGAGGATCTCGCCGGTACGGACCTCCAGGGCGTCCGCGATGGCCAGCAGGGCGTCGTCCTTCGCCACCCGCGGCAGCGGCGCGAGGTCGGCGGCGGCGGCCTTGGCGCGGTACGCGGCCTGGGTGACCGGGGACATCGAGTCGTACGGCGAGAGCATGGTCATGAAGGAAGGGTAGTGCGGCGTGCGGGGCGGCCACCGGTCGTCCCACACCGCGAGACGGGTCAAAAGGGATGGACCCCGACCGGTGTCGCCGGCGGCGCCCCGTACCCCTCGGCGAGGCGCTGGTGGTAGGTCTCGCGGTCGACGACCTCGAGTCCGACGATCTCCCAGGGCGGGAGCTGGGCGCTCTGCCGGTGCTCGCCCCACAGCCGCAGGGCGACGGCGGCCGCGTCGTGGAGGTCGCGGGCCTCCTCCCAGTAGCGGATCTCGGCGTGGTCGCCCGCGTACCGGCTGGTCAGCAGGAAGGGGTGGTCGTGGGCGAGCTGCTCGAGGCCGCGCCGCACCTCCTTCAGCGGGGCCTGGGCGCCGGAGACGCTGAGCGTGACGTGCCACAGCCGGGGCAGGTCCGGCGGCGCGGCGCAGCCGTCTCCGCTCGCCACGCTCGTCAGGCCACCGCGGGACGCCGCCGCCCCGGGGCGCACTCGTCTCACGACGTCCTCCTTCGCGCAGCGCTCGCTCGCATCGCTGGCATCGCTCCACCGCTGGTCCCGCTCATGCGGAATGCGTCCCTGCCTCAAAGTGGAGCAGGCCGCACGGCTCCGCGGGGCGGTTTTACGGAACGTCCCCCACCTTCGGCACCCGGGTGGCCGGACGTTTCGGACCATTACGGCTGCAGGAGCACCAGATCGTCCCTGTGTACGACCTCGCGTTCGTACGCCGGTCCCAGCTCGCGGGCGAGTTCTCGGGTGGAGTGGCCGATCAGCCGGGGAATCTCCTTGGCGTCGAAATTGACGAGCCCGCGGGCCACCGCGCGCCCGGTGCCGTCGCGCAGCTCGACCGGGTCGCCGGCGGTGAACTCGCCCTCCACGGCGGCGATACCGGCGGGCAGCAGCGACTTGCGGCCCTCGACGACAGCCCGGACCGCACCGTCGTCGAGGGTGAGCGCGCCCTGCGGGGCGGAGGCGTGCTGCAGCCACAGCAGCCGGTCGGCGGAGCGCTTTCCGGTGGGGTGGAAGTAGGTGCCGGTGTCGCCGCCGGACAGGGCGTCGGCGGCGTGGGCGGCACTGGTCAGCACCACGGGGATGCCGGCGGCGGCCGCGATCCGGGCCGCCTCCACTTTGGTCACCATGCCGCCGGTGCCGACGCCGGCCTTGCCGGCGCTGCCGATCTCGATGCCCGCCAGGTCGGCCGGGCCCCGCACCTCCGCCAGCCGGGACGTGCCCGGCCTGCTCGGGTCGCCGTCGTAGAGGCCGTCCACGTCGGACAGCAGCACCAGCAGGTCGGCGCGGACCAGGTGGGCGACGAGCGCGGCGAGCCGGTCGTTGTCGCCGAAGCGGATCTCGTCGGTGGCGACGGTGTCGTTCTCGTTCACCACCGGAAGGGCCCCCATCGCAAGGAGCTTGTCGAGGGTGCGGGAGGCGTTGCGGTGGTGGGCGCGGCGGCTGGTGTCGTCGCCGGTCAGCAGGACCTGACCTACACGGATGCCGTAGCGGGCGAAGGAGGCGGTGTAGCGGGCCACGAGCAGGCCCTGGCCGACGCTGGCCGCGGCCTGCTGGCGGGCGAGGTCGCGGGGTCGGCGGCGCAGGCCCAGCGGGGCGAGGCCGGCGGCGATGGCGCCGGAGGAGACGAGGACGATCTCCTTGCCTCCCCCGCTCGTCCGTTCCCCGCCGCCCTCGGGCGGGGTCCCTCGGGCGGCGCCGTCCTTGAGGCTCTTGCCGAGCACGTCCACGAGCGCGTCCACGCGGTCGGCGTCCAGGCCGCCCGACGCGGTGGTCAGCGAAGAGGAACCCACCTTGACGACGATCCTGCGGGCCTCGCGCACGGCCTGCCTTGCCCCTGTCACGTACCTTCCCCACTTCCTTACCGGGTGCCCTCAATCTACGTGTACCGGAACGGGAGTCGGCTTCGCATTCCAACCGTCGGACACCCGACGGACGGCCACGTCCGGGCGGGCAGTCACGGATCGCCGCCGCGACATTGCCGAACAATAAATATGAATAACCGGGCGCAAATGCACGACGGCTGTCTCGTGCACTCGAATTGTCTGCTGATCGAGGGCACCTACGCCGGTCACGTCGGCACGAAGTGGACCTTCACCGGCTCGCACAACCTCGACTGCTCGTCGCTGCGCGACAACGACGAGACGCTGCTGAGTTCACGGACGAGCCCGCAGATGGAACGGCACCGCGCACGCCGCGTCGTCCTCGAGGGAGAGCGAGCCCTGTGAGACTGGGACGTGCCGCAACCACGGCAGCCGGCCAGCGGGACCCGGCCGACACCGGCCGCGGCCTGCCGGCGGGCGAGGCCGCGGGGGCGGCGGCGATGGCACCGGAGGAGACGAGGACGATCTCCTTCCGTCCGCCGCCCTCGACCGGGGCCCTGCAGGCGACGCCGTCCTTCGGGCTCCTGCCGAGCACGTCCGTTCCGTCGACGTCCTGACCACCGGCACCGGCGGTCAGGACGAGGAACCCACCTCGCACACGACCGCCCCTCCCCTGTTACCTTGTTGTCCGTCTCCTCGCGCCCGTCCGGCTGCATGGCGATGCCCACATACCGAATCCGCGGGCTGCTGGTGGCACGGTTCGCGCCCGCGCGGTGACGGAGAAGCGCGGAGCGCTGGGCAGAAGTTGACCGCGTCACAGCCATTGGGGCCATTGACGCCCGGATCCGCAGCTCACGCCGCGATGGTGGCCCCTGTCACGGCTTATGGTTGCGCTGACTCGGTGCGCTATGCTCCCACGGTCGCCCCACCTGGCGCGGGCAGGCGTCGTCGCCGTCGCGCAGGCCTCGTAGATGCGCGGCGGTTTCACGGACGGAAGGATGACGATGCCACGTTGCTCGATAGCAGCGATTTCCTGGGAGCGCGTACACCTCAATCTCACTGCGGCCGTCTCGGACTTCACTGGGGATCCTAGTACGCTCCGTTTCCTGATTGTCGATGGTGAGCGCGAGTTCCCGGTGAATTCTCGGCAAATTGACGCCGAACAGCACCGCTTGGAGATCAACGTCACCAACTTCCAGGACCGGCGTCAGGTGCCCAACGGCTCCTGGCGGATCGTCCCGGTGGCCGGGGAGACGCGACTGCCGGCCGCCGGCTTCGACCTCACGGCCACGGACCGCCTCGACGTGGACTCCCGCACCTTCCTCTACGACCGCAACCGCTCCGCGTACGTGATCGCTTTCGGGATCTCGGATGACGAGGACAACCCCGAGTTCCTCATGCGGACGTACCAGTTGTTCCGCAGCGCCGGACCGAGCAAGCCGGGCAAGTCGGGCCCGAAGGGTCCGAAGGCTCCGAAGAAGCCGCTCGGCCAGCGGATCGGACTGTGGTTCTTCCCGCGCGCCCGGCGCCGCAAGCTCGCCAACCGCATCTACTCGGTCTCGCACCGCCTGTACCGGTCGCGCGGCAACCGGATCCTGTTCGCCTCCGAGATGCGCACCGGCCTCGGCGGCAACCTGGCACGCGTCCATGACCGGATGATCGAACGGGATCTCGACAAGAAGTACTCGTTCCGCTATTCGTTCCGAATACCCAGCACCGCCAACAAGTGGAGCACGATCCGTCTCATCTACTTGCTGGCTACGTCGGACATCGTGATGATGGACGACTACTTCGGGCTTCTCGCCCAGTTGGGCATCTCCCCGGACACCAAGATCATCCAGCTCTGGCACGCCGGAAGCGGGTTCAAGTCGGTCGGCTACAGCCGATTCGGACGATACGGTTCGCCGAAGCTGTCCAACGCCCACCGCAAGTACACCTACGTGATCACCGGCTCCCAGCACCTTGTGCCGGTGTACGCCGAAGCGTTCGGCATCGAGGAGTCGGCGGTCGTGCCGACGGGTCTGCCGCGCATCGACACGTTCCTCGACAAGGAACGCTCTCGCAAGGTCACCGAGGACTTCTTCACCGCCAACCCGAAGCTCAAGGGCAAGAAGATCGTGCTGTTCGCGCCGACCTTCCGCGGGAAGAACATCGACGACGCGCACTACGACTACAACCGCATCGACTTCGCGAAGCTCCACGAGGTCTGCGGGGACAAGTACGTCGTGCTCTTCCGGATGCACCACTTTATAACGGATCCCGTGCCGATTCCGGCGGAATACTCGGACCGGCTGCTGGACTTCGCGTCGTTCCCGGACACCAACGACCTGCTGCACGTCACCGACGTACTCGTCACCGACTACTCCTCCGTCATCTACGAGTACACGCTGCTCGACAGGCCGATCCTGTTCTACGCGTACGACAAGGACACCTACTCGGTGATCCGCGGATTCCACCGCGACTACGACTCCGTCGCTCCCGGCAAGATCTGCGTGACCTTCGACGAGCTGCTCAAGGCCCTTCAGGACGAGGACTACGACACCTCGAAGGTGGAGCAGTTCCGGCAGGAGAACTTCGACTTCGTCGACACCAACTCGGCGGACCGGGTGATCGACTGGCTTGTGCTCGGCGACCCCCATGACAGAAAGACGGGCGGCGATCGCCGGTGGCTCGATCTCGCCCCTGACGACACGGCGGTTGGCGACCAACCGCTCAGCGACCAGTCGGAGGCATGAGCTGTGAACGTTGCGTTGCTTTTCGCCGGCGGCATCGGGACGAGGATGAACTCCCGTGCTCTCCCGAAGCAGTTCCTGGAGATCCACGGCAAGCCGATCATCATCCACACCCTCGAGCACTTCGAGGCGCACCCCGATATCGACGGCATCGCCATCGCGATCCTTCCCGAATACCGCCAGCACCTGATGAAGCTGCTCAAGCGGTATGAGATCGAGAAGGTCAGATGGGTCGTCGACGGCGGCAGGACCGGCCAGGAGTCGCGGCACAACGCGCTCAAGACGGTCGCCGCGGACTGCCCCGAGGACACCGTCGTGCTGATTCACGACGGCGTGCGGCCGCTGATCGACGCGAAGCTGATCAGCGCCAACATCGAGACCGTCCGGGAACACGGCTCCGCGATCACCTGCACCAAGTTCAACGAGACCGTGGTGTCGAGCGAGCACGAGCACATCGACGACGTGATCCCGCGCGACCACATCTACGCCGCTCAAGCCCCGCAGAGCTTCCGGCTCGGCCAGATCCTCTCGCTGTACGACCGGGCGGTGGCCGAGGACGAGCACGACACCATCGACTCGTGCTCCCTCATGCACCGGTACGGCGAGAAGATCTACCGTGTGGTCGGCCCCCGCTCGAACATAAAGATCACGACGTCCGAGGACTTCTACCTGTGCCGGACGTTCTTCGAGATCATCGAGAACCAGCAGATCGTAGGTACGTGAATCCAGTGACTACCGTCTCCAGTCCGGTCGTGGCGCACGACCTCGATGAGATCCTCGACCGTGACCTGCCGTGGAGCGAGCTTTCCGGCAGCACGGTGCTGGTCACCGGTGCAAGCGGCATGCTGCCGTCGTACGTCGTCTACACCCTGCTCGCACTGAACGACCGGCACGGGCTGGGGATCTCCGTCCACGGCCTGGTGCGGAACGAGGACAAGGCCAGGCGACTGCTCGCCGATGTGCTCGACCGTCCCGACTTCCACCTCGTCGTCCAGGACGTGTCGGCGCCGCTCGAGCTGCCCGGCCCCGTCGACTACGTGATCCACGGGGCGAGCGCCGCGCGGCCCGCCCTGCACGGCAGCCAGCCCGTCATGACGATCAAGGCGAATCTGCTGGGCACCTTCAACCTGCTCGACCTGTGTGTGGAGAAGGCCGGCCGCGGATTCGTGCTGATGTCCTCCGCGGAGGTCTACGGCGCCCAGCCGCCGGAGACCGAGCTCATCGACGAGCAGAGCTACGGCGGCTTCGACATCCTCAACCCGCGGGCCTGCTATGCCGAAGGCAAGCGCGCCGCGGAGACGATCTGCGCGAGCTACGAGGCGCAGTACGGAATCGACTGCCGTGTCGTCAGGTTCGGTCACATCTACGGGCCGGGGATGGCGCTCGACGACGGGCGGGTGCAGGCCGACTTCGCGGCGAACGTGGTGGCCGGCAAGGACATCGTGCTCAACAGCGACGGTTCCGGCGTACGGACCTACACCTATGTGGCCGACGCCATCGCGGGACTGTTCTACACGCTGCTCCGCGGTGACCAGACGGCCTACAACGTCGCCGACCCGTCCGGTCTGGTCTCCATCCGGCGGCTGGCGGAGCTGTTCACCGAGGTGCGCCCGGAGCGCGGGCTCCGACTGCGGTTCAGCAATGAGTCCGACGCGCGCGCCTACAGCCTGACCAAGAAGCAGGGCCTGGACAGCACGCGCCTGGCGGCCCTCGGCTGGCGTCCGATGGTCGACCTGCCGGTCGGGCTGAACCGTATGGTGACCCATCTGGAGTCGACCGTCGAAGCGCTCTAGCAGACCCCTGACAGCGGATCACCCCGGCACTGACCTTTGTCAGTGCCGGGGTGATCCGCTGTCAGGCCTATGAGGGGTACGAAAGTTTCCGGACCAGCCGCCGCACCGGTGCCGGGAGCATCAGGGCCAGCCGCCGCTTCGCCCCGGCCCGCGGCCGCACGGCCCGCGGCCGCACCACCGGCTTCTCCGGGACCGCCGCGTCATCGGTGAGGTTCCAGTACTTCGGGGACTTCTCCCCCTTGCGCGGATACTCCTCGTTCGGGCGGCGCGGCACGACCTCCGGGCGCTCCCAGGCGATGTCCCGCCGTACCACGCGCGCCGGTGCTCCCACCGCGACGCAGTTGTTCGGAATGGACGAGGTGACGATGGAGCGGAAGCCGATCACCGAGCCATTGCCGATGGTGACGCCGCCCATCACGACCGCGTGCTTCGCGATCCAGACGTGCTCGCCCACGACGATCGACTGGGACGGGTTCACGCGCTTCTCGGTGCGCACGTCGAAGATCGGGTGGGTGTCGTCGCCCCGCACCTCGATGTTCTTGGCGAACATCACGTCGTCACCGATCGACACCGACACGCCTTCGACGGCGGAGATGAAGGTGCGGCCGGCGCAGCCCACGTTCTCGCCGATCAGGATCCGGGACTCGTGTCCGCAGCGCAGTTCGAAGCGGAGGCCCGCGCGCTTCTTCGTGGTCGGGCCGATCTCGATCTGCCCGTTGTCCCCGGAGAAGGTGATGAGCAGATCCTTGATATCGGCCTTGGGGCTGATGATGAGTGTGTTGTTCGACCCCTTGAACCGGATATCGATCTTGTCCTCACGGACCTCGCCGTCATAGACGATCCGATTTCCCTGGTCGTCCTTGTAACGCTCGAGCTTGTGCAGTTGCAGCATCGCGTCTGAGGGTGTGCCCTCGACCGGGTCGGGTCGGACCAGCCCCTCGCACCTCCGTTCCAGCCTGTAGGTTCGCGCTCAAGCTACCAGATGTCCCTATTAGCGAGAATTCATCTGATCAACTGGTTGTCGACGACCGCGTCGGCCTCCGGATCGAAAGCATTTGGCGCTGAACACCTGAGCCTCACGTGGTCCGGATGTGTCAACGCCCGCTTCTAGAAGGGCTCGAAGTCGTCGTACTCGTCCTGGGCGTCGTCGCGTTCCGCCTGGCGGTCGCGGCGGCGCTGGGCAGCCGGGCGCGGCGCCTCGAACCGGTGGTCCTCGCCGCGGCGGCCGAGCATCTCCGCGCCCGCCGTGACCGACGGCTCCCAGTCGAAGACGACGGCGTTCTCCTCGGGTCCGATGGCGACACCGTCACCGGCCCGGGCGCCGGCCTTCATCAACTGCTCCTCGACACCGAGGCGGTTGAGGCGGTCGGCGAGGTAACCGACGGCCTCGTCGTTGTTGAAGTCGGTCTGCCGCACCCAGCGTTCGGGCTTCTCGCCGCGCACGCGGAAGAGGCCGTCGTCCTCGCGGACGACGGTGAAGCCCGCGTCGTCGACCGCCTTCGGCCGGATGACGATACGGGTCGCCTCCTCCTTCGGCCGGGCGGCACGCGCCGTGGCGACCAGGTCGGCCAGCGCGTACGACAGCTCCTTGAGCCCGATGTGCGCGACCGCCGACACCTCGAAGACGCGGTAGCCGCGCGCCTGGAGGTCGGGGCGGACCATCTCGGCGAGGTCCTTGCCGTCGGGGACGTCGGTCTTGTTCAGGACGACGATGCGGGGACGGTTGCCGAGGCCGCCGTACTGCCGCAGCTCCTCCTCGATGACGTCGAGGTCGGAGACCGGGTCGCGGTCGGACTCAAGGGTGGCCGTGTCCAGTACGTGCACGAGCACGCTGCACCGCTCCACATGGCGCAGGAACTCCAGGCCGAGCCCCTTGCCCTGGCTGGCGCCGGGGATGAGACCCGGCACGTCGGCGACGGTGTAGACGGTCGAACCGGCCGTCACCACGCCCAGGTTGGGCACGAGGGTGGTGAACGGATAGTCCGCGATCTTCGGCTTGGCCGCGGAGAGGACGGAGATGAGGGAGGACTTGCCGGCACTCGGGTACCCGACCAGCGCCACATCGGCGACGGTCTTCAGCTCCAGGACGATGTCCTGCACGTCACCCGGCACGCCCAGCAGCGCGAAGCCGGGCGCCTTGCGCCGGGCGGAGGCCAGCGCCGCGTTGCCGAGGCCGCCCCGGCCGCCCTGCGCGGCGATGTACGAGGTCCCGTTTCCGACGAGGTCGGCGAGGACGTTGCCGGCCTTGTCGAGCACGACGGTGCCGTCGGGCACGGCGAGGACGAGGTCCTGCCCGTCCTTGCCGCTGCGGTTGCCGCCCTCGCCGGGCTTGCCGTTGGTGGCCTTGCGGTGCGGCGAGTGGTGGTACTCGAGCAGCGTGGTGACGGACTGGTCGACGGTGAGAATCACGTCCCCGCCGCGACCCCCGTTGCCGCCGTCCGGGCCGCCCAGCGGCTTGAACTTCTCACGATGCACGGAGGCACAGCCGTGGCCTCCGTTACCCGCGGCGACATGGAGTTCGACGCGGTCCACGAAGGTGGTCATGGTGGTGCCTCCAGCACTGTGAAACGTACGGATGTGGTGACTGCGTAACACGCGAAAGGCGGACCCGCCTTCCCGCCGGGGAAGTGAGGTCCGCCTCGCGAAAGCTTCCGATCAGGCGACCGGAACGATGTTCACGACCTTGCGGCCACGGCTGGTGCCGAACTCCACCGCACCGGCCTGCAGCGCGAACAGCGTGTCGTCGCCGCCGCGGCCGACACCGGCGCCCGGGTGGAAGTGGGTGCCGCGCTGGCGGACCAGGATCTCACCCGCGTTGACGACCTGACCGCCGAAGCGCTTCACGCCGAGCCGCTGGGCATTGGAGTCGCGACCGTTCCGGGTGGACGATGCGCCCTTCTTGTGTGCCATGTCTCCTCAGTCCCTTACTTCGCAGCCGCGGGGATCGACGTGACCTTGATCGCCGTGTACTGCTGGCGGTGGCCCTGCCGACGACGGTAGCCGGTCTTGTTCTTGTAGCGCAGAATGTCGATCTTCTGGCCCTTGTGGTGGTCCACGACCTCGGCCTGGACCTTGATGCCGGCCAGCACCCACGGGTCGCTGGTCACGGAGTCGCCGTCGACGACGAGCAGGGTCGAAAGCTCGACCGTGTCGCCAACCTTGGCGGTGGAAATCTTGTCAACCTCAACGATGTCGCCGACAGCAACCTTGTGCTGGCGACCACCGCTGCGCACGATGGCGTACACGCGGATCTCACTCTCTCGCTCGGGACGGCACCCCCGCAGGCCAGCCAACCGGCACAGCGGACGACCTCTCCCAGTCACGGCCTGTGTCCGGGAGGATGAGGTTTACGGGGATGTGGCAGGCACAGAGGCCACGCCGACGGTCAAGGTTACGGTGCCTCCACCGGCCGGTCAAACCGGGCCGGGGACGGCTCAGCCGCCGAGGCTCTCCCGGTGGGCCACGCACTCCTCGTAGGAGGGCAGCAGGCCGTGCTCCCGGGCCTGGGCCAGGGTGGGCGCCCGGTCGTCCTTGCCGGAGAGCAGTGGGGTGATGTCCGCGGGCCAGCCGATGCCGAGGGCCGGGTCCAGCGGGTGGACGCCGTGCTCCCGCTCGGGGGCGTAGCCCTCGGAGCAGAGGTAGATGACGGTGGCGTCCTCGGTGAGTGCCATGAAGCCGTGGCCGAGGCCCTCGGAGAGGTGGACCGCGTGGTGGTCGCGGTCGTCGAGGCGCACCGCCTCCCACTGGCCGAAGGTGGGCGAGCCGGTCCGGATGTCCACGATCACGTCGAGGACCGCGCCGCGCACGCACTTGACGTACTTGGCCTGGCCGGGCGGCACGTCCGCGAAGTGGATTCCGCGCAGGGTGCCACGGCTGGAGACCGACATGTTGGCCTGGGCCAGGGTGAGCGGATGGCCGGCGGCCTCGGTGAAGAGGGGCGCCTTGAACCACTCGTGGAAGCTGCCCCGGCTGTCGGGGAAGACCTTCGGCTCGTGCACCCAGGCGCCGGAAATCGAAAGGGGTCGCATCACACAGTCCTCGGTTCTTGCCTCGGCTCTGCTTCTGTCGGTCCGTCGGGGCTCGCCCGGTGGATCTCTGGGAAAGCCCGGGTGAGCGCCGCGCGCCAGTCGCGCAGCGGCTCGACACCGGCCGGGCGGAGGCGGCCGTGGCCGAGGACGCTGTAGGCCGGGCGGGGGGCGGGGCGGGTGAACGCCTCGCTGGTCGTGGGGCGGACCCGGTCCGGGTCGGCCCCGAGCAGGCGGAAGATCTCGCGGGTGAAGCCGTACCAGGTGGTCTCGCCGGAGCTGGTGCCGTGGTAGACCCCGGCCGGGGCGGTGCCGGCCAGGGCTCCGCGCCCCAGGGCCAACAGCAGACCGGCCAGGTCGGCACTCCAGGTGGGCTGGCCGCGCTGGTCGTCCACGACGTCCAGCGTCTCGCGCTCGCCCGCCAGGCGGATCATGGTGCGGACGAAGTTGGGACCGCCGGCGCCGTACAGCCAGGCGGTGCGGATCACATAGCCGCGGTCCGGGAGGGTCTTCAGGACGGTCTGCTCACCGGCGAGCTTGGTACGCCCGTAGGCACTGCGCGGAGCGGTGGGGGCGTCCTCGGCGTACGGGGTGGTGGCGTCGCCGGCGAAGACGTAGTCGGTGGAGACGTGGAGCAGGACGGCGCCGGTACGGGCGCAGGCGGCGGCGAGGTGGGCCGGGCCGTCACCGTTGACGCGGAGCGCCTCGGCCTCGTGGGTCTCCGCGTCGTCCACGGCCGTCCAGGCCGCGCAGTTGACGACCACGGCGGGGCGGTGACGCTCCAGCTCCCGCCGCACGGCCGCGGGGTCGGTGAGGTCCAGGGCCGCGCGGTCCAGCGCGACGGACCGCTCGCCCTCGGCGGCCAGCGCGGCCAGCACGTCCTGACCGAGCATGCCGCCCGCTCCGGTGACCAGCCAGCCGGCCGCGGCACTTGCCTCTTCGTGTGTCGGGTTCATGCCTCTTCTCGTCCTCGTGCGGGGTGGGGCGGCCCCACGCCGGCGCCCCCGGGCGCACCCGGAATGCCTGAACGGTCCCGGCGAGATGGGCGGCGCGTCAGTTCAGGGCCGCGCGCTCCTTCAGCGGCTCCCACCAGGCGCGGTTGTCGCGGTACCACCGCACCGTCTCGGCGAGGCCCGTGCGGAAGTCCTTGCGGGGCTCGTAGCCGAGTTCCTCGCGGATCTTCGTGCAGTCGACGGAGTAGCGGCGGTCGTGGCCCTTGCGGTCGTCGACGTACTCGACGCTGGTCTCCCAGTCGGCTCCGCACGCCTCGAGCAGCAGCGCCGTGAGCTCCTTGTTGGAGAGCTCCGTGCCGCCGCCGATGTTGTAGACCTCCCCCGCGCGGCCCTTGGTGCGGACCAGGTCGATGCCCTGGACGTGGTCGTCGATGTGCAGCCAGTCGCGGACGTTGCCGCCGTCGCCGTACAGCGGGACCTTCCTGCCGTCGAGAAGGTTGGTGACGAAGAGCGGAATGACCTTCTCGGGGAAGTGGTGGTGCCCGTAGTTGTTGGAGCAGCGGGTGACCCGGACGTCCAGGCCGTGGGTGCGGTGGTAGGACAGCGCGATCAGGTCGCTGGAGGCCTTCGCCGAGGAGTAGGGCGAGTTGGGCGCCAGCGGGTGGGTCTCGGGCCAGGAGCCCTCGTCGATCGAGCCGTAGACCTCGTCGGTGGAGATGTGCACGAAGGTCTTGATGCCGGCCCGGTGCGCCGCGTCGACGAGCGTGTGCGTGCCGACGACGTTCGTGCGGACGAACTCCGCGCCGCCGTCGATGGAGCGGTCGACATGCGACTCGGCGGCGAAGTGCACGACCTCGTCGTGCTCGGCCATCAGCTTGCCCACGAGTTCGGGGTCGCAGATGTCGCCCTGCACGAAGGCGAACCCCGGGTGCGCGCGCACCTCGTCGAGGTTGGCCGGGTTGCCCGCGTACGTCAGCTTGTCCAGGACGGTGATCGCGACATCACCGGGGCCCTGCGGACCGAGCAGCGTACGGACGTAGTGCGAGCCGATGAAGCCGGCGCCGCCGGTCACCAGGATCCTGGTCGTCATGAGGAGATCTGCACCTTGCTGTGATCACCGAGCAGGAGCCGGTGGCCGAGGGGTTCCGGGGTGCGGGCGTCACTTCGACGTCGCGCCCGATGAGCGAGGCCTCCACCCGGCGCACGCCGGTCACGGACGAACCTCGCAGCAGGATGGAGCACTCGATTTCGCTGCCGACGATCCGGCAGTCCCCGGAGACCGAGGTGAAGGGGCCGATGTACGCGTCGTCGACCACCGAGCCGGCACCTGTGATCGCGGGTCCGGCGATCCGGCTGCCGCTGACCGTGGCGCCCGCCTCTGTGCGCGATGGCGCGGACGGCCTCATGTATGGCCGGGGTGAACAGATAGACGCCGACGAGTGCCAGGTCGCTCTGCCGGGGACAGGTGCCCGACCCCCCGGAGAGCACGAGAGCCTTCACGTATTGCGCCCCCATACTGTGAATGGGTTGGGAACAGAATCCCCATATGTCCTTTTGGAGTCAGTGGCTCACACCTTAGCCCTTCCGGTCCGTCTTTCCTTCGCGCAACGAAGCAGCTGACGCACGACACACGAACGCGGGGCGGCGACGGACCGGTGGTCCGTCGCCGCCCCGCGCCGTGCGAGTCGGTCAGTCCTCCGTCGAGGCCGAGACGGACGGCGACGACTGCTCGGCCGCCGCGGTCTTCTTCGACGCGGCCTTCTTCGCGGCCGTGGCCGACTTGACGGTCTTCGCCGCCTTCTTGGCCGTGGCCTTCTTCGCGGCGGTCTTCTTGGCCGTCGTCTTCTTGGCCACCGCCTTCTTCGTGACGGCCTTCTTCGCCGTGGCCTTCTTGGCGACCTTGCGGGCCGTCTTCTTGGCCGGAACGGCCTCGTCGTCGGCGGCGGTCCCGGCCGGCTCGGTGTCGGCGGCGGCCTGTTCGGCGGCCTCGGCCGGCGCACCGGACTCGGTGGCGGCCTCCTCCACCGCGGCCGACGGGACGACCACGACGGCCGTGTCCTCGGGCGCGGTCGGCGCGGTGGCCTTGCGCACGGCACGGCGGCGCGGACGGGCCGGGGCGGCGGACTCGGCCGGAGCCTCCGGCTGCTCCGCCGGAACCTCGGCCGCGTCGGTGTCCCGCGACTCGGCGGACACCGCCGGGGCGGCCTCCGCCACCGTCACCACGGACGCCTCGGCACCCGTCGGGGACCCGGCCGGCGCCGACACCTTGCGGGTCGCGCGACGACGCGTACGGCCCTTCGGGGCGGCCTCCTCGGCCACGGCCGGGACCGTCGGATCCTCCACGGCCACGGGCTCGGCCTGAGCCTGCTCGGCCGGCTCCGGGACCACCGGGCGCGCGGCCTCCTCGGCCGCCGTGACGTCCTGCGCCGTGGGAACCCGAGCGCCACCGTCGGCGTGGGCCTTCGGGGCGCCCGCGGGCGCGGACACCCGCCGGCTCGCGCGGCGCCGCGTACGGCCACGGCTCGCCGCGGCCTCCGCCTCGGCGACGCTGCTGTACAGCTCCTCGTCCGGGGCCATCTCCAGCGTGGGCAGCGCGATGGGCTCGGCGGTCTCCGTCTCGGCCTCCGCCTCCTCCTCGGCGGTCGGGGCGACCGCCTCGACGGCCACGGCCTCGTGCTCGTGCGGCTGCTCGGCACCGGCGCGGGCGCGCTTGCGGCGCTTGCTCCCGCCGCCACCGGCGACGCTCGCCTGCTCCAGATGGACGATGACACCGCGGCCGTTGCAGTGCACGCAGGTCTCGGAGAAGGACTCGAGGAGGCCCTGGCCCACCCGCTTGCGGGTCATCTGCACCAGGCCCAGCGAGGTCACCTCGGCCACCTGGTGCTTCGTACGGTCGCGGCCCAGGCACTCCAGCAGGCGGCGCAGCACCAGGTCGCGGTTGGACTCCAGGACCATGTCGATGAAGTCGATCACGATGATGCCGCCGAGGTCGCGCAGCCGCAGCTGGCGCACGATCTCCTCGGCCGCCTCCAGGTTGTTCCTGGTGACCGTCTCCTCCAGGTTGCCGCCCTGGCCGGTGAACTTGCCGGTGTTGACGTCGATGACGACCATCGCCTCGGTCCGGTCGATCACCAGCGAACCGCCGCTGGGCAGCCAGACCTTGCGGTCCAGCGCCTTGGCGAGCTGCTCGTCGATCCGGTACGTGGCGAAGACGTCGACCTCGCTGGTCCAGCGCTGCAGACGCGGCGCGAGGTCCGGGGCGACGTGCGAGACGTAGCCGTGGATCGTCTCCCACGCCTCGTCACCGCTGACGATGACCTTGGAGAAGTCCTCGTTGAAGATGTCGCGCACGACCCGGACGGTCATGTCCGGCTCGCCGTACAGCAGAGACGGTGCGCTTGAACCGCCGCCCTTGGCCTTCTTCTTGATGTCCTCCCACTGCGCCTGGAGCCGCTCGACGTCGCGGCGCAGCTCGTCCTCGCTCGCGCCCTCGGCGGCGGTGCGCACGATGACGCCCGCATCCTCGGGGACGATCTTCTTGAGGATCGTCTTCAGCCGGGCCCGCTCGGTGTCGGGCAGCTTGCGGCTGATGCCGGTCATCGAGCCCTCGGGGACGTACACGAGGTAGCGGCCCGGGAGGGAGACCTGGCTGGTCAGGCGGGCGCCCTTGTGCCCGATGGGGTCCTTGGTGACCTGCACGAGGACGGACTGCCCGGACTTCAGCGCGGACTCGATACGGCGGGGGCCGTTGGCCATCCCGAGCGCCTCGAAGTTGACCTCGCCCGCGTACAGGACGGCGTTGCGGCCCTTGCCGATGTCGATGAAGGCGGCCTCCATCGAGGGCAGCACGTTCTGCACCTTGCCCAGGTAGACGTTGCCGACGTACGAGGTCGACTGCTCCTTGTTGACGTAGTGCTCGACGAGCACGCCGTCCTCCAGGACGCCGATCTGCGTACGGTCGCCGTGCTGCCGGACGGCCATCACGCGCTCGACGGCCTCACGGCGCGCCAGGAACTCGGCCTCGGTGATGATCGGCACCCGGCGGCGGCCCTGCTCGCGGCCCTCGCGGCGGCGCTGCTTCTTGGCCTCCAGACGGGTCGAGCCCTTGATGGACTGCACCTCGTCGGACGGCTCGGCCGCCTTGCGGGGCTCGCGCACCTTGACCACGGTGCGCTCGGGGTCGTCGGCGGACGGCTCGCCCTCCCCGGCGCCGTCACCGGCCCGGCGGCGGCGACGGCGGCGACGGCGGCTGCTGCTGGAGCCACCGCCTCCCTGCCGGCCCTCGTCCTCATCGCCCGAGTCCTCGGCGCCGGCCGCGTCCTCGTCGTCCTCGTCGAGCTCCTCGGCGGTGTCCTCGGCGTCCTGTGCGGCCTGCTCGGCGGCGAGCTCGTCGCTCTCCTCCGCGTCCTCGCCGGCCTCGGCGGACTCGCCCCGGCGACGACGGCGGCCACCGCGGCGGCGGCGTCGGCGGGAACCGGACTCCTCGCCGTCCTCGCCCTCGGCGGCTTCCTCGGCCGACTCGGCGAACTCCTCTGTGTCCTCGGCGGACTCGGCGGTCTCGGCGGACACGGCGGACCCGTCCGCGGGCACGGCCGTCCGGGTCTCGGACTCCTCACCACCGGAGCCCCTGCGACGACGACGGCGGCGCGAGCCCTGGTCGGAGTGCTCGGCCTGCTCGACCGGCTCGTCCTGCTCCTCCGGGAGCTCCTCGCTCTCCGCGGCCTCGGCCGCCGCCGCGGCGGCGGCACGCTCCGGGGTCTGGAACATCGGCTGGGTGAAGACGGGCGCCTGGAACACGGCGACAGCGGGCCGCGCGGGCCTGCGCGTCGACTCGCCGTCACCGGCGGTGGACTCGGCGGCGGGCTCGGAGAACCCGGTCGCGGCACGCCGGACGACCCGACGACGGCTCCGCCGCGTCCCGGACTCCTCGGCGGCGGGAGCCGTGTCGGAGGGGGCCTCGTCCTCGTGGGGCGCCTCGGCGGGCTGGGCCGCGGGGGCTTCCGCGGCGGGAGCCTCGGCGGCGGGCTGAGCGGCGGGCTCGGAAACGCGACGCGTGGCACGCCGACGAGTACGCCGCGGAGCCGCGTCCTCCGCGACCTCGGCGGCGGGCTCACGCTCGGCGGCCTCGGCGGCGGGGGTGGCTTCGGCGGGGGCCTCGGTCTCGCCGGGAACCTCGGCGGGCTGGGCCGCGGGGGCCTCGCTGACGGCGGCGGTCTGAGCGGCGGGCTCGGAGACACGGCGCGTGGCACGCCGACGGGTACGCCGCGGAGCCGCGTCCTCCGTGGCCTCGGCGGCCTGCGGCGCCGTCTCCTCGGCCGAGCCGGAGCTTCCGGACTCAGCCGTGGCCGCGACGGCCGTGACCTCGGGAGCGGAACTCACCGCGGGGATCTCGGCGGCCTCGGCCGGCGCGGGGGCACCGGCGGGCGCGGACGCGCGCCGGGTGGCGCGGCGACGCGTACGAGCGGCGGGGGCGGGCGCCTCCGCCGAATCGGCGACAGCCTCGGAACTCTCGGCGGCCGTTGCGGGGGCGGCGGTCTCGACCGCCTCCGTGGACGCGGCGGGCGTGGACACGCTGCGCGTGGCACGCCGGCGGGTACGCCGCGGAGCGGCGGCCTCGCCGGCCTCCACGGACCCGGCGGGCGTCTCGACGGCACCGGACTCGGTGGCCGGCGTCTCGGCGACGGCCGCCGGAACGACGGTCTCGGCCGCGGCCTCGCCCTCCGTGGCCTTGGGCGTCCCGGCGGGCGCGGAGGCACGACGGCGCGTACGGCGCGCGGGCGCCGCCTCTTCGGCCGCTTCCTCCGTCTCCTCGCCAGTGACCGGGGCCGCGGCCTCGGCGGCCTCCTCGGTCCCGGGACTCTCCTGCTCCTCCACCTGCTCCGCGAGTTCCGCGGACGCGGCGGCCGGTACGGCCGGAGCGGTGATCTCGGCCGCGGCCTCGAAGGACGCGGCGGCGGGCGGACCCGCCGGGCGGGACGCGGCACGGCGCCGACGACGCGGCGGCAGGGTGTCGCTGGGAGTGTTCAGTTCTTCGGAACCCTCGATGGGTTCGGTCGGTTCGAGCATGCGGGCGTATCTCCCGTCAGGCCCCCGGGCGCCGCGCCCGGTCCGGCGCCGATCACGTCGATCGGCACCGTTGACGTCCGCGGCCGCGCGGTGCGCGTCGGCCGCCGTCCGGGGCGCATGCGCCGCACGGGAGCTCTCTGTGTCCTGTCTCGCCGGTTCCGTACGCCTTGTTGTGCACGGCCTGGCGAAAGTCTTCTGGTCGGTGCGCTGCCCGACCCAGGTGGCTCCCGAGTACGAGGGCGGCGCTTTCGACGTCCGTCCCGGTGCGGAACCGTCCCTACGCGGGCGCCTTCGCGGCGGCAGGAACGGCGGCCCCCACTGAATCGGCCGGGGCGGCCAGGTCTGCCTCGCGGTCGGGCGCGAGCGGGTCGGTCACCGTGCCGGTCTCTTCATCGAGCAGCCCCTGCGCCAGCCTGGTCACCGCAGCGGGGACCGGCGGCGCCAGGTCGGCCACGGCGCGGAGACCGGACAGGACGTCGTCGGGTCGTACGGCAGGCGTCACGTGCCGAACAACCAGCCGCAGTATCGCACAAGGCTGGCCGGTCGGCCCATCAGCCGCCGAACCGTGCGTTTCCATACTCTGCAGGTCCACCACGGCGGACCGGGTGTCGAAGGTGCGCATGCCGTTCTTGGCCAGGCGCTGCACTTCCACGGTCTCGGCCCCGTTGAAGGCCGCGACCGCGTTCTCGGCCTCGGCCGGGTCCACGCCGTCCAGCCGCAGCTCCCACACGGAAGCGGTCAGCCGGTCGGCGAGCCCCGACGTACGGGCCTCGACCGCCTCGACGACATCCAGCCCGGCGGGCAAGGACTCGTCGAGAAGCTCACGCAGACGCTCCGGGTCGCGGGGCGCGGTGAGCGCGATCTCCAGGTACTCCGCCTCACTGCCCGTGCCGGTGGGTGCGGCATTGGCATAGGAGACCTTCGGGTGCGGCGTGAACCCCGCCGAGTACGCCATCGGCACCTCGGCACGGCGCAGCGCACGCTCGAAGGCGCGCTGGAAGTCACGGTGGCTGGTGAACCGGAGGCGGCCTCGCTTGGTGTAGCGCAGTCGGATGCGCTGCACCGCGGGTGCGGGCGGTGGGCCTTCGGGCTGTCGCTTGCCCAGTGGAACTTCTCCTCGTGTACGGCGGGCGGTCCGTGGCGCCGACCCTCGTCGTGGAGAGCGTCCGGTCCGGCACCTCTCCGGTGCCGTCCCGTCCGGATCACCCCCGCCTCGGCGGGGAGACTTCGCGCCCGGTCCTTCCCTCTAGAGTACGCGTTTCGGCCACGTCGGGTTCCCGGCGGCGGTGGATGCCGATCTCACTGATCCAGCGGTTGCGCCAGGGCGTGCTTGATCTGCCTGGTCCGCTCGTCGGCGAGGACCTCGACCCGGTCGTTCGCCAGGGCGTCCATGGTCTGCTCCGCCACGTCCGCCGCGCTGATCTTCGGTGCGTCCGTGAAGGAGCTGAGATCCGTCTCCACGAAACCGGCGTGGACGCCGATCACCAGCGTTCCCTGCTCGCGCAGGCCTTCCCGGAGCGCGCCCGTCAACGACCACTGGGCCGCCTTGGAGGCCGCGTATCCGGGATACTCCGGCCGGGAGATCCAGGAGGCAGCCGACAGCATGTTCACCAGCGCGCCGCCGCCGTTGCGCGCCAGGACCGGGGCAAAGGCACGGGAAACGGCCCAGGTGCCGAAGTAGTTGATCTCCATCGCCTCGCGCGCACCGTCGAAGGAGCCCGTCAGCAGCTTGGTCCCGAACCCTCCGACGCCCGCGTTGTTGACGACGATGCTGACGTCACCGGCGGCCTCGGCCGCCGCGGCGACCTCCTCCGGCTCGGTGACGTCCAGACGCAACGCGGAGAGCTGCTCGTCACCGACGCTCGCCGGATCGCGGACACCGGCGTAGACCTTGGCGGCTCCCCGCTCGATCAGTGCGCGAGCGAATGCGTGACCGATGCCACGATTGGCCCCTGTCACCAGGGCAATCGATCCTTCGATCTCCATCGCGCCTCCTTCCCGCGGCCGCCCGCCGAGCACGGCAGGCACCCCGGCCCGGACCGCTTCGCGGCACGCCCATGCCCCCCGACCAGCCTGCACCGGATACCTCAACGACGCATTCGAGGGGGCGCGCTGCCGGACGAGACCCGCGACCTCGTCCGTGAACTGGACGAAGGCGCCGAAGGACGCGCAAACGGAGCCGGTGGCGGCTGCGAACGTCTAGTGCTGTGACCACACAGGTGCGACGGTGACGACGCCCATCGTCCACCTGAGCGCTTCTCAGGCCACCGGTTCGGTGGTCCGGGTGGTGCAGCAGCCGTCGCCGGTCGCGTTGGGGGCGGCGCTCTTGCCGAGGGTGTCGGCGTCGGACTTGACGACGTAGACCTCCCAGGGCTCCTTGCCGGGGCCGTGCACCCAGACCTTGTCCTGGAGGGCGTAGCAGCAGGAAGTGTCGTTCTCCTCGAAGACGGCCAGGCCGGCGTCCTTGAGCCGGGTGGTGGCGGCGTCGACCTGGTCGGTGGACTCGACCTCGACGCCGAGGTGGTCGAGGCGGGTCTCCTTGCCGGGCTCGCCCTCGATAAGGACGAGCTTGAGCGGGGGCTCGGCGATGGCGAAGTTGGCGTAGCCCTCGCGTCGCTTGGCCGGTTCGGTGCCGAACAGTTTCGAGTAGAAGGTGATCGACGCCTCCAGGTCGCTGACACGAAGAGCGAGCTGAGCACGGGACATGGCAGGGCTCCCATCGGCTTGCATTGATGTCTGTCGATGCCAGATTGCGACTTGGATCGAAGACTGTCAACATAGGCGCATGTCGAATCAGGAGCTTGTGGTGCTCGGAGAGAGCGACGAGAACGGCGCGTGCTGCCCCGGGCTGGTGACCGCTCCCCTGGACGAGGACCAGGCGGCGGAGCTGGCGAAGCCGTTCAAGGCGCTGGGCGACCCGGTACGCCTGCGCCTGCTGTCGATGATCGCCTCACGGGCGGGCGGTGAGGTCTGCGTCTGTGACCTGACCCCGGCTTTCGACCTGTCCCAGCCGACGATCTCGCATCACCTCAAGCTGCTGCGGCAGGCCGGTCTGATCGACTGCGAGCGTCGCGGCACGTGGGTCTACTACTGGGCGCTGCCCGCCACCCTCGACCGGCTCGCCGCCTTCCTGAAGACATCGCAGACGGCCGAGTCAACCGCGTGAGCGCCCCGCTGGTCCGCCGGGCCGCCGCCGAAGCTCTGGGGTCGGCCGCCCTGGTCGCGGTGGTGGTCGGCTCCGGCATCCAGGCCACCGAGCTGACCAGGGATGCCGGCGTGCAACTGCTGGCCGACTCGCTGGCCACGGTCTTCGGCCTTGGCGTGCTCATCGCGCTTCTGGGGCCGGTCTCCGGCGCACACTTCAACCCCGTCGTCACCCTCGCCGCCTGGCTCACCGGCCGCCGCAGCGAGGATGCGCTGACCACGCGGGACGTCGCCGCCTACATCCCGGCCCAGATCATGGGAGCCGTCGCCGGTGCCGTCGTGGCCGACGCCATGTTCGGCAAACCGCTCGTCCAGTGGTCCACCCATGACCGCTCCGCCGGTCACCTGTGGCTGGGCGAGGTGGTCGCGACCGCCGGACTCGTCCTGCTGATCTTCGGCTTGGCCCGCTCCGGCCGTGCCCACTACGGCCCGGTGGCCGTGGCGTCGTACATCGGAGCGGCGTACTGGTTCACGTCCTCCACCTCGTTCGCGAACCCGGCGGTCACCATCGGCCGGGCCTTCACCGACACCTTCGCCGGCATCGCCCCCGGCTCGCTGGGCCCCTTCATCGTGGCCCAACTGGTGGGTGCAGCACTGGGGCTGGGGCTGGTGCTTGCGGTCTTCGGACGCCCAGCACCCGCACGGACCGCAGCCGTCCCTCTCCCGGGCGAACCCGAACTCGCCGCTCCCGAACTCCCCTGACCGGCCTCCGCCCAGAAAGACACACCGGCCATGAACACCTCCGCTGAACGTCCCTCCGTGCTGTTCGTCTGCGTCCACAACGCCGGGCGCTCCCAAATGGCCGCAGCGTTCCTCACCCACCTCGCGGGCGACCGCGTACAGGTCCGCTCCGCCGGGTCCGCGCCCGCCGACACGGTCAACCCGGCCGTCGTCGAAGCGATGTCGGAGGCAGGCATCGACATCTCCGCCGAGGTGCCCAAGGTGCTCACGGTCGAAGCCGTCCAGGCCTCCGACGTGGTCATCACCATGGGCTGCGGCGACGCCTGCCCCGTCTTCCCCGGCAAGCGCTACCTCGACTGGGAGCTCACCGACCCGGCCGGTCAGGGCGTCGACGCCGTCCGCCCCATCCGCGACGAGATCGAGAAGCGCATCCGCGGCCTGCTCGACGAGATCGCCCCGACGAGCCAAGCGTGAGTGCCGCGACCGGAGTTCGCGTCGTGGCCATGGGCCCCGAGCACGCCGACGAGGTTCTGAGGATCTACCGACTCGGCATCGACGAGGGCAACGCCACCTTCGAGACCGCCGCGCCCACCTGGGAACGATTCAACGCCACCAAGCTGTCCGACCACCGGCACGTCGCCGTGGACCAGGGCGGCAAGGTGCTGGGCTGGGTTGCGGCGGTGCCGGTGTCCGACCGGTGCGTCTATGCCGGCGTGGTCGAACACTCGGTGTACGTCCACCCCGACGCCCGCAGCCGAGGAGTCGGCACGGCGTTGCTGAACGCGTTGATCGCCTCGACCGAAGCAGCGGGCATCTGGACCATCCAGTCGGGCATCTTCCCCGAGAACACCAGCAGCCTCGCCCTGCACCGGAGGGCGGGCTTCCGCATCATCGGCACGCGCGAACGCATCGGCCGGCATCACGGCGTATGGCGCGACGTCGTGCTCATCGAACGCCGCAGCCCTGCGGTCGCGTAGAGCGCCCACCACGCCGTCGCACGCCGCCAGACACCTGCGAGCCTCGCGACGGAGGGCGCCTCCCCTGGCCGGTCACGCGCACGGCGGCAGGAGGGGCGGGGTGGTGTTCCGCGGTCGTCACTGCCGCTGGTCCCCCGTCAGCCGGGCCCGCTTCCAGGCGGCATCAGCCAGCAGACGCAGGCCGTTGAGGCCGACGATGACGGTGGAGCCTTCGTGTCCTGCGACACCGAGCGGGAGGGGCAGGGTGCCGACCAGGTCCCAGATGACCAGGCCGGTGATGAACGTTGCGGCGATGATCAGGTTCTGCACGACCAGGAGGCGTGCCCGGCGGGAGAGGCGTACGACGGCGGGGATGGTGGCCAGCTCATCGCGCACCACGACCGCGTCAGCGGTCTCCAGGGCGAGGTCCGAGCCGGCTCGCCCCATGGCAACGCCGGTGTGGGCCGCAGCGAGCGCCGGCGCGTCATTCACGCCGTCGCCGACCACGAGCACCTTTCGGCCTTCCCGTTCCATCTCCTGCACGGCAGTGACCTTGCCCTGTGGGAGGAGACCTGCGCGGACATCGGTGATGCCGACCTCTGCGGCGAGCCGGGTCGCCGCACGGGGATTGTCACCGGTCACCAGCACTGCGGCTGTGCCGGTCAGCTCGCCCAGGGCGGCAACGGTGGCGGCAGCCTCCTCGCGCAGCCGATCCGCGATGCCAAGAACCCCCACCGGGGCGCCGTCGAGGGTGACCAGCACGGCGGTGCGGCCCTCCTGCTCCAGGCCGGCGGTCACGGCGATGACCGGGTGGCCGGTGTCGTCAGCCAAGACGCGGGTAGGACTGCCGACCGCGACGGTGCGGCCGTCCACCTTTGCGCTCACGCCGTCGCCAGGAGTGGATGCGAAGTCCTCCACCAGCGGGATGTCCAGGTTGCGGATGCGTGCGGCGTCCACGATCGCGCGGGCCAGCGGGTGCTCGCTGGGGTGCTCGGCCGCCGCCGCCAGCCGCAGAAGCTCCTGCTCACTCATGCCGGGACGGGCAAGCGGGCGGATGTCGGTGACGCGTGGAGTGCCCTCGGTCAGGGTGCCTGTCTTGTCCAGCGCCACCGCGTCCACCTGGCCGAGCCTCTCCATGACCACGGCCGACTTCACCAGCACACCGTGACGTCCGGCATTGGCGATCGCCGACAGCAGGGGCGGCATGGTGGCGAGGACCACGGCACACGGAGAGGCGACGATCATGAACGTCATCGCGCGGAGCAGCGTGGATCGCAGATCGGCGCCGAACAGCAGCGGCAGTACGAAAAGTGCCACTGTGGCCGCGACCATGCCGAGCGAGTAGCGCTGTTCGACCTTCTCGATGAAGAGCTGGGTCGGCGCCTTGGTCTCGGAGGCTTCCTCGACCATCGCCACGATCCGTGCGATCACCGAGTCGGACGGGTCCCGCTCGACCTTCACCCGCAACGCCCCGGTGCCGTTCAGGGTGCCGGCGAACACCTCGTCTCCAACTTCCTTGGCCACGGGCAGCGGTTCACCGGTGATGGTGGCCTGGTCGACCTCACTGGTTCCGTCCAGCACTCGCCCATCGGCACCGATCCGCTCACCGGGACGCACCAGGATCGTGTCACCCGCGTGCAGCTCCTCCGGGCGCACGCTCTCCTCGCCGCCGCCGTCCGTCAGACGCGAGGCGGTAGCGGGGGCGAGGTCGAGCAGACCGCGCACCGAATCCGCGGTGCGGGCGGTGGCGATCGCCTCCAGCGCGCCGGAGGTGGCGAAGATGACGATCAGCAGCGCCCCGTCCAGCACCTGCCCGATCGCCGCCGCTCCGAGCGCGGCAACGACCATGAGCAGATCCACGTCCAGGGTCCTGTCCTTCAGCGCCTGCAGACCGGCCCAGCCGGGCTCCCAGCCACCGGTGACGTAGACAGCCGCGAACAACGGCCCCCACGACCACGAAGGTGCCCCGGTCAGATTCAGTGGCAGGGCGACCAGGAACAGCACCAGGGCGGCCGCCGCCCACCGGGCCTCGGACAGCGCGAAGATCCGCGTGCGCCGCCGGGGTGCCACCGTCTCGCGGGAGGCTCCGGTCTCGGCCGGGCGGGTGAGAGTGGAGGACATGGGCGTGGGGTCCTTCGCAGATCGGGACGCGACAGGTCGACCCCACTACCGTAACAGGAATGAATGAATAGCCATTCATGCGTTCATGTGTGGTGCCGTAGCATGAGCACATGGGTCATGGAGCCGCACAGCCAGCCGGAAGCGTTCCCCGAGCACGTCTGGATGCCGCCAGTGCCGCCAAGGTCGCCACGACCCTCCAGGCCCTGGCCACTCCCTCAAGGCTGCTCATCCTGGCGCGGCTGCGCGAGGGTCCCCTGCCGGCGACCGAACTGGCGGCGGAAGTCGGCATGGAACAGTCCGCCTGCTCCCATCAACTCCGGCTGCTGCGGAACCTCGATCTCGTCGTCGGCACCCGTAAGGGCCGTTCGGTGGTGTACTCCCTCTACGACAACCACGTGGCCGAACTTCTCGACCAGGCCCTTTACCACGTCGAACACCTCCGCCTCGGTCTGAGCGACGCCCCGGCCATCACTGAGGCCCCGGAGACGGAGCCGGTGGCCGCTCCGAACGCCTAGACAGCGAGGCAGAGCACCCGAATCGCGACGAGCCCCTTCCCGGTACAGGGAAGGGGCTCGGCCGGCCGCGCGGACGCGCAGGAGAGCGGGACGGACACAGCGGCCACCTCGCCCTCACTCGCCCCCGCCGGCGCCCACCTCAGTGCGCGTGACCGCTCGAAGCCGGCGTCGGAGCCGCGTTCTTGACGGTCAGGGGCAGCAACTTCTTGCCGGTCGGGCCGATTTGGATGGATGTGTCCATCTGCGGGCATATGGACACAGGTGTAAAACCAGCTCTACGGTCGCATGCATGGGTACACGAACACGGAAGCGCACAGCAGCCGACCAGAGGCAGTACTCGGTCGAGGCCGAGTGGACTGACGCGGATCTCGCGCTCCTGGAGGAGTTGAAGCAGGCTGAGGCCCTACTCCCCGAGGATGCTCCTCGGGCTCTCTTATCCGTCCGCCTGTCTGTACTGACGGACGAAACCACGTCGCCGGTGCGGCAGGAGCTCGACCTTCGCATCCTGGCGAGGGAGCGAGGCTGCCGAGTCGTCGGCGTCGCTTCGGACCTGAACGTGTCGGCAACGAAGGTTCCGCCGTGGAAGAGGAAGGAACTCGGCGACTGGCTGAACAACCGCTCCCCCGAGTTCGATGAGCTCCTGTTCTGGAAGCTCGACCGCTTCGTACGCCGCCTCTCTGATCTCTCGACGATGATCGAGTGGAGCCTGAAGCGCGGGAAGAACCTGGTCTCGAAGAACGACAGCCTTGATCTCACGACGACCGCCGGGAAGATCATGGTCACGATCATCGGCGGCATCGCCGAGATCGAAGCGGCCAACACCTCTACCCGGGTCACGAGCCTGTGGGACTACGCGAAGACCCAGGAAGAGTGGATCATCGGCAAGCCGGCGTACGGCTACGTCACGGGTGAGGACGACGCAGGGAAGTTCGGTCTCGTCATCGACCCCGCGGCCCACAAGGCACTGCACTGGGCTCGTCGCATGGCGCTTCGAGGACGTTCCGCCCGGTTCATGGTGCGCTGCCTGAAGCGGTCCGGGCTCATGAGCCAGGGGCTCACCGTGGCGACGCTCCACCGCCGCCTCCGTAACCCTGCGCTTCTCGGCTACCGGGTGGAGGAGGACAAACAAGGAGGGCAACGGCGATCGAAAGCGATCCTCGGCAAGGATGGCAGGCCGATCAAGGTCGCTCCCCCGATCTTCACCGAGGAGGAGTTCGAGACCCTCGGCGCCGCTCTCGACAAGCGCAAGAAGAACCAGCCTCCGCGCCGTGTCGGCGGAGCGACTCAGTTCCTCGGCGTCCTCCTGTGCGCCGACTGCAAGACGAACATGACCGTGAAGATCACGAACAACAAGTTCGGGATCTATCACTACCTTCGGTGCCGCAACTGCAAGAGCGGCGGACTCGGCGCACCCGACCCCGACCAGGTCTACGAGCGGCTCGTGGAGGACGTGCTCAAGGTCCTCGGTGACTTCCCCGTACAGGTTCGCCAGTACGCCGAGGGCGCCGAGGCACGGCGGGAGATCAAGCGCCTTCAAGAGTCCATCGCTCTCTACATGAAGGAGCTCGAACCAGGGGGCCGGTACACGAAGACCCGGTTCACAAAGGAGCAGGCAGAGGCGACGCTCGACAAACTCATCGGGGAGTTGGAAGCCATCGACCCCGAGACGGCGAAGGACCGATGGGTCAACGTCCACGGCGGTAAGACCTTCCGCGAGCACTGGCAGGAAGGCGGCATGGAAGCCATGGCCGCAGACCTGTACCGAGTCGGCATCCGGTGCGAGGTCACCCGCACGAAGGTGCCGAAGGTGCGAGCCCCGAAGGTGCACCTCCGCCTACTGATCCCGAGGGACGTACGCGAGCGGCTCGTGATCCGGGAGGACGACTTCGCCGAAGCTTTCTGACACAGCACAGGCGACGGACCAGTGCAGCCGCCTTCCCGAGGCACACGGGGAGGCGGCTTCCCTTTTCACGAGAACCAAGACGCGGGGTCAAACGGCTCTTCAGTGCCGTCATCGTCAATGATCACGATCTCGCTCTCAATCAGGCTCATGGTCCTGTTGTTGGACGTCCGGGGCAGCGGCGAGCGCCCAGGCTGCTGAAGTTCGCGTTCGGGCAGGGCAGTTATCGACACCACTCCCCCTCTTGCCTTGCTTCCAGGCCGAGCCGTCGGGACTCAGCAAGGTCCTCGGCGATTCCGGCCGCGATGAGGGCAGCGCCGGGTGTGTGGCCCGAGCCGACGTAGCGCCATTGCCGCTCGGTGACCATGTCGGGCAGGTCCGCGTGGCCCAAGTGGTCGGCGCGCTCGGCGCGGAGTGCCGCGTACGTCGTCGAGTAAGCACGGGACTTGGTCAGGATGTGACCCCGGTAGCCGAGCGTGTGGGTCCAGTCCCGGAGGCGGAGGTGGGCGTACTCGGGAAGGCCGCCAAGACGCCAGCAGGTGCGCATGAGGATCCGAACGTGTTCGCTGACCGGTGCCGACTCGATGTCCGCCCAGGTGGTAACCGGGTGGTCGATGCCGGCGCCTGTCTCGCTCGCGCCCTTGGTGACGTACTTGGCCACGTATGCGGCGACCGCGTCATCGTCGGGTCCGCCGCTGTCGGCATGCAGGGGCCGGACGTCGACCTGGACGCCCCACCGCAAGGCCAGTTCGCCCACGGCCGGGCTGTAGGGGGTGCGGACCAGGACCCGCCGGGCGGAAGCACGTACGGCGTCGATGAGCAGGTCTGGAGTGCTCCAGGCGGGGGGTTCGTCGTTGGGTCCGTTCGGTCCGTCGAGGCGGACGACGGCGTGCACGTGGACAGCCGCCCGCTTCTGGTACTCGGCGACGCGGGCGAAGGACAGCCGGGCGTGGTAGGCGAAGTGGGACTGTACGAGGCCGACGGCGGAGGCGAGGCGCCGCCGGACGTCGATGACGAACCGGTCCCACAGTTTGGAGGCGTGTGCGTGCCACAGCACGTGGCCCGTGTAGTCGTAGCAGTCGAGGCAGAGGGGTTGGCCGACGACCGGCGCGTCCGAGGCGTGGGCGGCGCCGCAACCGAGGGGACGACGGTGTTCGCAGGTTCCGCCGTCGCGACGGGGGCGGCACAACTCCTCAGCCCGGTGCACGGGGCCGAAGGACGGGGCGGTGAGGGTGACGAAGAGGCGGGGGCGGTGGCGAACGGTAGCGGGGACGTTCTTGCCGCCGAGGAGGCCGGCGCGGACGAGGTGGTAGGTGTCTGCGGCGCGGAGGCGGGAGCAGGCCGGGCAGACGGTCGCGCGCCGGTTGCGGCAGCGGACGAGGAGCCGCTCACCGGGCTCGTTGAGGGTGTCGTAGTGGTGAAGGATCTCACCAGTCGCACCGTCGAGGATGCTGGTGGAGCCTGACAGGTAGACAGGGTGAGTGCAGCCGCCGGTGGCGGTGATCTGCTCCAGCCAGCGGGGGAACTTGGGGTCTTGGGCGAGGCGGATGGCGTCGCGGTCCGCTTCGGGGAGCTGACGCAGGCGCGCCGCGTGGTCGAGGGCGGCGCGCCGGTCAGCCGGGGTGATCTGCGGGGTGATGGTGGTGACCTTCCTGGGTGGGCCGCCGAAGCGGCACGGATGGTGGTTGGTGGCGCGCTCTCGTCCATGGGCCGAGCTCCTTACGGGTGTGGTCAGTCGCCGTGGTCGTCGGTCAGCGGATGGTTCCGGTGCCGCGGCAGACGCGGCAGCGCCGCTGTCGTCCGGTCCAGGTGCGGCGGGCTCCGTCGCCCTTGCACTGGGGGCACCTCACGCGAGGCATGGGCATGGTGGTGTGTCCTCTCTGCTCAGGTGTGGGAGAAGCCGCTGATGACCCAGGTGACGAGGCCATGCACGGTGTAGATCACGGGGGTCTGGCCGAGGTAGACGCCGAAGAGGCCGACGCAGACCGCTTCCCAGGCGCGGACGTCGCGGGAGCGGACGAGGAGGACGGTGATGATCCCGAAGATCACCGCGAACGTGAACGCCGTACCTTCGCCGATCACCTGTCGTCTCCTTTCAGCGCCTCAAGGGCGCGTGTCAGGCCGGGCAGTTCGGGCGTGGTCGCCGCGTACTTCCTCGCGGTCGCCACGGCCTCTTGCGTGGGGGTGAGGTGGGAGCGGGCGCGGCTCCAGCCGCCGTCCGGCCCTGTGCACACGGCCACGCCGCGTTCTTCCGCTGTGATCGACTGGGCGACGGCCACGGCGTCCTTGTTCAGGTCGCCGAGGGTCATCTCTGCGGTGCCGGGGTCGTTGACGCGGTGGCAGATCCGGCCACCGAGCTGAGCCCGCAGCGCCGTGACGCCGGGGCCGAGGTCGGAGCCGACGCGTTGGCCGGCGACGACCAGGTGCAGGCCGAGCGCGGCCCCGAGCTGGGCCAGGCGGAGCAGCAGCGTGGAGCACTGGTCTGCTTCCGCCTTGCTCTCGCGGGTGCCGTCGGACAGGTACAGTTCGGCGATCTCGTCGACGATCACGACGACCGGCACCGGCCGCAGCTTCTCCGGTAGTTCCCAGATCGAGCGGACACCGGCGGACCGGCAGGCGCTCATTCGGTCCTGCATGTCGACCACGAGCGCGGAGAGCACGGCGACCGCTTCCCTGCGGCAGGTCGCCAGCGCGCTGAGCCGTCCGGCGAACAGGCCCAGTTCCATGCCGCCCTTGCAGTCGATGCCGACCAGGGCTACGGGCTGAGTTGCCAACTGAGTGATGAGCCGGGCCAGCAGGGTGGACTTGCCCGAGCGGGTGGCCCCGGCGATGAGCCAGTGCGGCACGAGCCGCAAGTTCATCACCCACGCCCCACCGGACTCCAGTACGCCTATCAGCACGGAGAGGAGTTCGGCCGGAGCCGTGGCTAAGCCAGGCCGCTCCAATGGATCCGTGGCCGTCGCCGTCAGCAGGACGAGCCCGCGTTCCGGCGAGGTGACCCGAACGGCGTGCACCTTCCACGCGTGCACGAACGCGTCCGCCGCCTTCAGGTACGTCGCCGGGGTCTGGCCCGCGTGCAGGCGCACGATCACGGTCAGGCCCAGGCGGGTGGCGCGCGGGAAGGAGATGCGCGGAGCCACCGGCCGCAGCGGATCACCCTTGACCACCAGGTCCCCGAGCAGGCCGCGCGGCGGGCGGCGGGAGACGGCGAGGTCGTTGAGCATGGCGACCTTGCGCCAGGTGAACACCACCCGGCACGCGGCGGCCGGGTAGCCCACCAGGTACCAGTGCCAGGCCGGACGGTGCCGGCGCACCAGGTCACCGACCACCAGCACCCAGGCCAGCACGGCCAGGCCGAAGGCGAGGAGGATCGGCCTCATCAGGCGCCACCGCCCTTCCCAGGTGCCGCCGCCGGGCTGGGCACGGGCGTGATGGCGTCGGCACGGAAGCTGACGCCGTGCCGGTCGCCCATGGCCCACATGAACGCCGTCAGGCCGGTGACCTTGACGATCTGCCCTTCCTCGATGCCCTTCGGTTCACCGGTCACGGCGATCTCGATGACGGAGATCCGCCGCCGGTCCTGCCGCACGGTGACCGCAACGGTGTAGACGGGGTTGCCGTCCCGGTCCTTCTTCACCTCCTGTGTCTCGGGGTTGCTGATCTTCGCTTCCGGCGCGATGGCGCACCGCAGTACGCCCAGCCGCGCCGTGTCCACGGGAATGGACTGCATTTCTTTGGCCTCCCTGGCCAGTCAAGACGCCAGCGATGTACTGACGTCACTTGTCCTTACGAGTTACGACTATGGAGTCCTGTACGGCGAGGGTGCAACTACTTATGCTGACGAGTGATGTCGCGCGTGCGACGTGCCTACGACCCCGACCCGGAGAAGCCGAGATGACCGAGATCCAACGCCCCGGAGCCCTCTACCAGCAGGTGGCCGCCGCGATCAGGGAAGCGATCCTCACGGGCGAGTTCGCCCCCGACTCCCTGCTTCCGTCCGAGGCCCAGCTCATGGCCCGCTACGGCGTCTCCCGCCCCACGGTCCGCAACGCGATCGCCGCCCTGCGCGCGGAAGGGCTGATCGATGTCC
The DNA here is from genome assembly GCF_044743035.1 of Streptomyces sp. NPDC087787. Taxonomy (NCBI): domain Bacteria; kingdom Bacillati; phylum Actinomycetota; class Actinomycetes; order Kitasatosporales; family Streptomycetaceae; genus Streptomyces; species Streptomyces sp. NPDC087787. Next base: position 1,513 of record NZ_JBIUVQ010000001.1, on the reverse strand, counting down.
GGCACGGCAAGGGCAGCTTCGTACGCTCCAGCGGACAGCCCGTCCTCACCCTCGAGCGACGCATCGGCCGCACCGCCGAGGGCAAGTTCGTCATGCCCAATGGCGACGTCTGGCAGGAGACCGAGGAGCCGAGCACCTACCGCACCCACACCGCCAAGGACACCAGCCGACTGCTTCAACTCGGCGAGGAAGAAGCACTGTTCGGCTGCGATCGACTGCTCACCGACCCAGGCACCGGGACGCGCGCCATGCACCGCACCCTGATCCCCTTCGAGATCGCCGAGGCTGTCCCGCTGCTCGGCAAGGAGCCGTGCAAGCCTCCGGCAGCGATCTACTGGGTACTCACCCAGGCCGGACACAAGCTGTCGTGGACCGAGACCGTACGCGCCCGCATGCCGCTGCCCGACGAGCGCGCCACGCTCCAGCTCCCCGACGCGACCCCGATCCTGCACATGGCCCGCGTCACCCACGGAACCGACGACCGCCCCCTGATCCTCGAAGAGCTGCGCATCGGCGCGGACCGTGCCGAACTCTCCTACCGGATCACCGCCGACAAACAGCCCGCCCGACGCGCCCGCGCCTGAGTAACCGGCATCGGTCGAAACCGCCTTCACTTCCTCAAGGGCGCGCCTGCGGCGCGCCGGGCCGCCCGGCCGCCCCGGCCGGGCGTGCGGCGTGGCCGCCGGTCCCGTCCGGTCGCCGGACGCCCCCCACCGCAGCCGGCCGGAGAAGTCGCAGCGTCGACCGGCCGTCGCAGGCAGGGGCGTGGAGGGCTGGGGGTCGCCGACCTCCGAGACTTTAGGCAGCTCCCATGGGGCGAGCCTCGAAGAACAGGGGGCCCATCGGGCACAACCGCGGGCAGGTCCAGTACCTGCCCGATTCGCCGGGCCAGCGTAAGGCCCCCTGTTCACTCGCCCCATGGCAGCTACTGCCCAAAGTCTCTCCAGCCAGCGACGTGCCCACATACCGCGCTCACCAGCGAAAGGGCCACTCATGCCGCACCGCCGCCACTGCCAGCGAGCTGCTCCAGGAGCCCGGCGAGCCGGTCCACGGTGTCCAACCTGCCCGCCAGGCGCACGAGCCCGCGCCCGTCCTCACCCGTCGAGGCGACCGCCCGCACGGCGGACAGCTCGAAGCCCGCGCCGAGGAGCGCCCGGTTCAGCCGGTCGGCACCCTCCCGAGCCTCCCGCCAGCCCCCCACGTAGTCGACCCCTGGCACCCACAGGCCGTGGTCGACGCCCATCACGTCATCGAGGCCATCGTTCAGCCAGCTCTCACCCGAGCCAGTCACCTTGCCCACCTCTGCCCTGATCTAGATAACGGATCATCAACTCTGTTTGTCCCAGGGCAGATACGCAGCACGACGGCCCCGGTACCATCAGGCACCGGGAACCGCCGTGTTCCCAGCCGGGCCACCCTGAAGCTTCCCCTTGATGTTGGACACCTGGAGACTGGGACGTGAGGTTCCAGAGGAAGTAGTGCCAGGTGGGAAGCAAGAGCAACCGCAGCAGGC